>JARGNG010000168.1 GCA_029213265.1 Verrucomicrobiales bacterium
TCTCTCGCAAGGGAAGCGGCAAGTGGGTTTCCAACAACCGGATTTCCGCATCCTATGGATCAAGGACAGATCTGGGGGCGGTGAAGACATCCCTGATCAGCAAGCAAGTGAAAAAGCCTTCTCGCAAGCCTACCGGGTTATTCTAGTAATTCTAATATTAGCGAAACTTAGCGCTCGCATTTCATGCAAATCCGTTTATTTTCAAGAAACTTTCCTTCTTATCCCAGCTCCAAAATCATTCCAGCACAATCAATTATGAGATCAACACCCATCACGCTGCTCGCTCTCATGAGCATCATTACAGGCGTCACGGCCGGAGATTACTATTCCGGTGGCAAGACTCCTCTTCCCGCAAAGGCTCCGATTGAGGAGTGTCTTGATATTGGAGGCGAAATTAGCGCCGGCTACAAGACCGACTACATTCTTCACGGACTCCGGGTCAATCGCGATTCCGTCTGGGTAGACACCAACTACACCTTCGATAGTCTGGTCCCACTTACCCTGGGCGTCAGCCATCTCAGCGGTATCAACTCCAAGTTCCCTTACGGGCTCGCCGGACCAATCGACGAGACAGATCTCTATCTTCGAGCTGATCTGGGTGAGTTTGCCGGATTTCAGGTTGGGCTCAGCTACACCCAGCGTTTCCTTCACTTCAGTGCTTTCCCTGCCGGAAACGGCAGCTACGCTGATGTCAGTATCGACATTCGCCGTGACCTTGGATTCGCGGATTTCGTGATGGGTTCCACTCTTGGCCTCAATTCACGGAACGGGTATTTCAATGCCGGCGGGGGCGATGGATTTGTGCACTACGCTGGACTTGAGAAATCAATCGCTGTTTATGACTACGCGGACGTCGTCCTCAGTGCGGGTGTTGGCTACCACGACGGATACTACTTCAATGTTCCCGGCACTCATGACTGGAGCCATTACTACATCAATGCCTCCCTTCCTCTGGAACTGAATTGCCGCACGACGCTTACTCCTTACATCGGCTACCAGGGCGTTCAGCAGTGGGGAGTCTACTTCCCACAGGGCGATGCCCTTCATGCGGGAATCAGCTTGAATGTGACCTTCTAGGTCACACTTCAAAAAGAACTCAATAGAGCTTTCAGGGCTGGACTTCTTTGGAGTCCAGCCCTTTCTTTTGCCCATGCTGAGCTTTCGACTCTTAGGCTACCCGATCCGGGTGGAATGGTTTTTCTGGGTTCTCTGCCTTCTCATCGGCATGCCTTATCTCGAGAAGGGCGGCCCCGACGGAGTCGCCGCTTTCCTGATCGTGGCAGCCGTGGTTTTTGTTTCGATTATTTGGCATGAACTGGGCCATGCTCTCGCCCGGAAGAGATTTGGTGAATCCTACTCGGAGATTGTTCTCCACGGATTCGGCGGATACTGCTCCGGTCCCGGACATTTCACCCGCTTCGAATCGATCATCATTTCCGCAGCAGGTCCCGCCGCCAGTCTTGCTCTCGGGCTTACCGTTTGGTTGATCAGCACAACCGTTCCCGGATCCCAGTGGCTTCTCTCAGTAGCGGTCGCGACCCTGCTCTGGGTCAACATCGGATGGGCGATCTTCAACCTGCTTCCGCTCTACCCTCTTGATGGTGGGCAAATCTTTGCCGCTCTTGCCGGGCCGCGCCATTTTCGAAAGGTTCTCTGGGTCGGGATCGGGATCGCCGTAGCTCTGGGACTCACCGGATACTTCCTGCGGGGTTCGCTGTTCTCCCTGCTCCTTTGCGGCATGCTTGCCTGGGGAAACTGGCAGCGCCTTCAGGGTCAGCGAAGCAGCTTTCCCTGATCGAAAGCTTTGCTCAGTGGCCTGAGCGAATTAAATATTTCTCGACCAGCCACATTGTGATACGTCCGCTGACCTCCAGGCTCTCTGCACTCACTTTGTCGAGCGTGTCGCCAGGACCGTGCCAGAAGGGGTAATCAAAATCGATGAGGTCAATGGTCGGAATGCCCGCGACCACGTTCAGCGGGATATGGTCATCGACGATGTAATCAGGACTGATTCCGACTTCCTTCCGCAAATCGAGCTCTTCCGCTGACTGGAGAAGTTGTTTGGAAATCAACTGAATTCCAGTCTTCACCGCCTGGATATCGACCCGGTAATCGCTTTCCCGAAGTTTGGCCAGATCCTCGAGCAAAGCACCCGGTATCTGCACCCCGGCACGGATCTTGAGATCCTTGTCCCCTACCATGTCGAGAAGAAGACCCCACCGGGGACGCAGTTCGGGATCCGTCAGAGTGATTTCCGCAGCGTAGTAGCGGCTGCCGTAGAGCCCGTCGCGCGGAGTTATGTTCGGGCCAAAGGCTTCTTCGCCATCGAAAAAGACAAGCTCCAGCTTTTCCGCAATCCAGGGGCGCTCTTTCAAAACGTGGGCCAGCTCGACCAACAAACCGGTACTGGAGCCGCCATCGTTGGCTCCCACAAATTCAAAAGACTCATACTGCTTCGTGTCGTAGTGCGAGCAAAGGAGCCCTTCGATCGGTTGATCCCAGCGCTCGGTTCCAAACCGGGCCCGCAGATTCACAAACTCGACACTTCCTTCCGGAGTCTTTTTGGAAAAGGTCTGTCTCTGAACCTCCCAACCTGCCGAGGCCAGCTGTTCGATGAGATAGAGGCGGGACTCCTCCAACTCTGCAGAACCCGCAGGCCGGGGCCCGAATCCTACAAGCGCCTCGACATGCTGAAAGGCGCGTTCTCCCGAGACCTGCTTTTCGAGAGCAGCCCCCTCATCAAATTCCGGCAGCTTCCCCGTGCAGGAGGACACCCCGATGCCAAGAAGAGCACAAAATAGGAAACAGCGGGGCATCATAGCGAAATGGAATACGGCGCGAAGACTCAATCCAATCGAATGCCCATGAGCTCCAGAACCCGGCCGAGATCTTCGTTGCC
>JARGNG010000013.1 GCA_029213265.1 Verrucomicrobiales bacterium
CCATTTGCTTGGCGAGATTGTCTCCAATGAGAGGCAGATAGACCCGGTCGAGGAGACGGTTGCGTACAAAGGACGACATCACCTTCGGCTTGAACTCCTCCAGCCGCATTTCCTCGCGCCGTGTTTCAATGAGGTCGACTTTCGATTTCTGGTATCGGGTAAATGCCGGAACGATGTCTGTTTCGAAGTCCTCCAATCGGCGAACAAAGTGTACAAAATCGAGTTCCAGCTTCCCGGATTCAATGCGTGCATGCTGGCCGGAGAGGCCCTCCAGGGTGCGATGGGATTGAACGGCTTTTACAGCCAGCTTGGAAAAGGAGTTGGAAGCAACGAGCCAGGCCGCTTCGAGTTGGGCCTCGTCATCCCATTTTCCCCCGAGCACCGAGCCGGTCCATTCGAGAGCGACTTCGTATCCAATGACGGGACGGTCCTCAAAAGATTTCATCACTTCCGCAAATGGCTTTTCGAGCCGCTTGCCTGTGATTTCATGCGAAAAGGCCTGGTAGCAGGACGCCGCCACTTCCGAAATGACCGGCGGATCACCGGAGACCAACTGCTCAAACCAATAGTGGGCGGCCCGTGCCGGTGAGGCGTCCGCGAAGAGTTCAGTCGTGCCGTCGAGGCTCTCGTGAAATTTTTGAAATGCTATCGTGAGACGGTCCACCGGTGTCGAGGTTTTCCCGGTCGTATCAAATTTTCCGCGCAATAGCGAAACGGAGGCGATCCGTTCTTTGACATCTTCTCTCCAATCGTCTTCGCCATACCCCCAGGCGAGCCGGGCCAGAACGCGGTCGACTGGAGAGAACCGAAGCAGTCCAATTCCCGCATCGATTTCGATCAGGGCATCGAGAATCAAAAGGGCATCTTCGTCATGAACCCCTTTCGTGTATCCCTCCTCGTAGCGACTCGACATGAAGGTCTGTAGAAGACTTTTCCTGCTGTCGTGATCGGCTTCGGCCCAGCTCGGCTCCACCGATTTCCACTCCCCGGAGCGGAAGAATTTCCAGGCAAGAAACTCGGCACGGTAGACGTCCGGATCTTCCGAAACCACGCTCATCGTCGCGACGGGTCCGGCCGAGAGCAGGATCTCGTCTTTGATCTCTTCGAAGAACTCAGTCCCTGAAAGGTGAAAGGCGGGACCTCCATCATGAGGCACGATCGACAACTCCAGTTCCTGCTGATTGACCGTAAATTTCTTCCCGCCAAACTGGATGACATTCGTTCCGTCGACGAAGAGCTCTTTGCGATCCTTGAGCTGGCGAACCGCGTCATCGCGCACCGTTTTCAATCGGGTCCGAACGTCGTCTGCCTTGACCGTGTCGCCCAGTTCGGTGAGTTCATCGACAATGTCCCTCACCTTCTCGACCATGAGGTCTCCGGCGAGATATCCATTGATCTCGGAAATCTCCTCCAACTGACCGACCCGGTGCTGGATTGTTGTCAGGATGCGCCCCGCAGAACGATGGAGCGTCGATGTGCGCTGGCTCTGCCGCTCCAGCAACTGCACCTTCCGCGTCTCGAAGGCATTGTAGATCTCGTCCCGCTTCTCCACGATCTGAGCCACGTACTCATCGAACTCTGCGAACTTTCCTTCCAACTCTTCGAGCTGGATCATCGTGCGGGAAAGGTAGTCGTCACACTTCTCCGGCGTATCGCAGAGATCGAGAAAATTGACGACCGACTGACTCAGCAACTGTATCTGAGCACCGAACTGCGCTTCGCCCTCCACCTTCGCGAGCTCGAGGCGCCGGTTCTTCAGGACGGCACGAACATTGTTCAGCTTCGAGTAGATCCCCGAGATATCGTCGATGATCTTCGTCGTCTCCGTCGCATCCTCGATCCGAAGGTTGCCAACGATATCAATGAGCATCTCCAGTTCCGCGCCCGCCTTGTCGAGTTCCTCCCGAACCTGTTCGGCCTCGGCAACTTTGCTGACGCCTGCCACTTTCGCCTCCTGTTCCGCGATCCGGTCGCGGTAGGGATTGAGAGCTCTCTCCCCTAACAAAAACTGAACGCAATCGGCTGAGACCCGCTCCGTCGTTTCGACAATATCATCTTCGAGTGCGGCGATTCGCTCCTCGTCATGGTAGCGAAGATCGCGCAAACCAATGACTTCCCCGCGAACGGTGCGCAGTTGTGCGAGGCTCTCGACAAATCCGAAAATATCATCAGGACGTAATCCCCGGGCGTGCCGGGCAGTTTCCGAGGCGCGATCACCGACCTCTTTCATCTGCTTCGCCGTCGAAGCCCGCAAATTGGAAACTTTCTCAAACTCGGAAATCGCCGAGTCCGCGGCTCCTTTGATTTCGGCGAGAGCGGACCGCAAATCCCGGGCCTGTTCATCGCCCGCCCAGAAGTAGGTATCGATAATATCGCCCGACTTACTCGCGAGGTCGTGGTAGAGCCCTTCGTAGGAATCCTCTTTTCGGAGAAGATTCAAGATCTCATGGCACTCGGCCATGCACTTCACGATGTCAGCATTCCCGACTTTAAAGAGAAAGCTGTCGCGATGCTCACCCGTCGTCTGCAACTCCGTCGTAAACGGGGTTTGCCAGACTTGCAGCGCATGATGTTTCTGCGCTTCGTCCCCGTCCCGGAAATAGACCAGTTCGCCATCGTCGAACAGCGTATAGCCGTTGCAGACGATGGGCGTTTCAACACTCTGCGTGATGAGATTGTAGGACATCAGGATGTAGTGCCCCGAGAGTCGATTGTAGAACACAAAGAGAAAGTCCTCCCCATTCGGAGAAGCGATCCGCCGTTCGAACAGCATATCGCGCAGTTCATTCTGAAAGCGCTTGATCTCGCCAGTTTGCAGATAGTAGCCGTCCGAAAAAATCAGGCCGTGATCCTCGGGCAGAAAGACGCAGGAGTTCGCGATCGAATCGATTCGCGTCACCGTCTTCGTTTTCTCGTTGTAGACGAGATGCCGGTAGAGCTTTTCCTGGTAGGGCAGGATGCGGAGCAGAATGAGGCTTCCGACAATGGCGTAGAAGACTTCGGCGTCATCGAGAGTCTGATCCTCGTTCGTCACGGCCTCCTCATAGATCCCTGCGCCGGACTCGGTGTTGTCTTCAATTTTGATCGTGAGGTCACCGCCTACCGTTTCGACAAAGAGGCGATCTTCGATCGAAATATGAGGATGCAGTCCCTCCCGGAACATTCCGCGATGGGCGCGCTTCCAGACGAAGTCCTGCTGCGCCGGAAACTCGTATTCATGGTCAAAACGATTGCCAATGTATTCGAGTTCCCCTCCGCCCTTGAGCAGCCACTTGAAACACTTCAAATCCTCGACCGCTTTCCCGACCCGGAAAGCCATGTAGAGGTGAGGCCCGATCACCATGAACTTCACGAAAATCGTGTCGCGATAGTATTTGTAGAGGTAGGCAAAATCCTCCTGAAACCCGGGATCTTCAAGAGGGCCACCTTTCGCTACGGCAAAATGATGCTCCCCGGGGTCATACTGGTAGTGATCAAAAACGTCAGCCACATCGGTGACCGACTTCAAGCCCATCTGGACGTTGTATCCAAACAGGAGTTTTCCGCCTCCGATCGCTATGATATCCCGCGCGACGCAGTTGTATTCGGTCGAGATCCGCTCGGTCGCAACGAGGCTCGGCTCGACCGCCCCGAACACTTCCTGACGGTCCCCGTTGAGCTGACTGAGGCGCCCCTGCAGATCCTCGCCGTGCTTTTGCAAGCGGCGGCGGAGAACCTCGTAGGTACCTCCCTCAAGCTGATCGGGTGCGGGTGATGGTGGCTCTTCTGACATCAAAAGTTTCTGTCAGGAGAATCAGGAGATCTTCTTCAACACTTTACCGGCCTTTTCATCGGCGATTCCAAAACGTTTCGCGGCGCCAAGGAGGCCTGCGATCTTCTCCTGCACCGAACTGTCCTCCGCCTCGGAGCCGAGGCGGGTTAGGAGCGCGGCAACGGAGAGATTCTTGAGGTCTTCCGAAGACACCCCGAAGTCCTGAATCCAGGCATCCAACTGAGACTTGAAGTACTCGGGATCCCCGTTGAAGAAAGTTTCCTTCACATCGGTGAGAGTGGCGCTGTTGTCGACGAGACGATCGACCGCTTTCCCCTGGGTAATCGCCTGCGTGATGCGATCGAAGAACTCGGTTTCTCCTCCGACAATGTCGATCTTCGCACTCTTGAGGGCCTCGGAAAGAATCTCGGAATGCTTTGCGGCAATTGCGCGGCGCACATCGATTTCTGCCAGTTCGACAGACTTGTCCTTCTCCAACTCGAGTTTGAACTCCTCGTGGTCCTGGCCCGCCTCGTTGAATTTCTTCATCGCGTCGGCCTTGGCATTGATGCCCTTCGCCTCTGCGTTCGCCTTCGCTTCGATCACATCCGCTTCTCCAACTCCGGGAGCGGCGGTCTCTGCGATGATCCCCTCCGCGAGAGTCTTCTTCGCCACGGACAGTTTCTCCGATGCGGCCTGCTCGGCTTCCGCGGAGATCACGACTTCCTCAGCTTTCAACTCGGCGGCCTGCTTCCCGGACTCAGCGAGACGAACCACTTCATAGAGCTCCTGATCGGCCTTCAATTCCGCAGCCTGCTTCCCTGCTTCGGCCTCCTTGATCTTGCTGATGAGGGCCTCTTCGGCATCTTTCTCAGCGAGCGTCACCGCCACCTGCTTCTCGCGGTCAGCTCCTGCAAACGCTTCCGTATCAAGAATCTTCTGCTGCTCCTCCACGACACTTTTCTCGACCGTGACGCGCTCCCGGATCACATCCTGGATGTTCTTCTTCTCGATTTCGACCGACTTCTCTTTTTCAATGTCCTTCAGGGTCGTGACGCGCTCGCGCTCGATTGATTCGAGCTCCTGATCGCGCTTCACCCGCTCCGTCTCGACGGCGTCGGTGCGCTCCTTGTTGCGAAGAGCCACGATCACTTCCCGCTCCTTGTTCTCGGTCGCGATTTCGACCTCCTCTTCCGTCGTAATCCGGGCGCGCTCCGACTTGAGCAGTTCTTCCTGCTGAATCTTCTTCGACTCGGCCTCTTCGCGGGCCTGGACAGAAAGGACCTCACGCTGCTGCTTGGCTTCCGCCTCCTCCTGCTGACGCTCCAGCTCGAGAATTGCTTCGCGTGCTTCGACGTCCTGCTTCTTGATGACCCGCTCTTTCTCACGAAGGATCGAGTTGGAAAGTTTGGCCTGATCTGCGGTGAGATCGGTAATCTTCTTGATACCCTCGGCGTCGAGAATGTTATCCGGATCCAGGCTCGTCATCGGAGTCTGCTCGAGATAGTCGATCGCACAGTCATCGAGCACGAAGCCGTTCAGGTCCGTTCCGATCACCTTGATGATTTCATCCCGGAAGGTGTCCCGCTCCTGGTACAGCTCGATAAAGTCGAATCGCTTACCAACCGTTTTGAGCGCTTCTGAAAACTTCGCATCAAAGAGCGTGCGAATCTCCGGTTCGCTCGAAGCGCGCTCGCAACCAATCGCCTGAGCCACCTTGAGGACATCCTGCTTTTCATTGTTTACCCGGACAAAGAAAGCCACCTCGATGTCAGCCCGGATGTTGTCTTTACAAATGAGGCCGTTGTTGGCGGTTCGCTTGATTTCGATTCGCTTCAGCGAAATGTCCATTTCCTCCCTCCGATGGAGAATCGGGTAGACCATAATTCCGTCGAAAGCGACGCGAGTCCCTCCCACTCCCGTGACAAGGATCGCAGTTCCCTTCTTCACCTTGCGGAAGAAGCTTGCGTAAAACAATCCCACTCCGAAGAGCAGGAGGACCACGATCAAAATGACCGATACAATTAAAGACGACCCGAATTCAAACAGGGCCAGGCAGGGATTCATCATACAATATAGGTAGGTTTAGGATTAAAAGTTTTGTCAGAGCGAACGCACAATATAGATATCTGCGTCTTCTTCTTTGGATACAACGAGGACGGGATCTCCCTTTTTGAGGGCAGTCGCGTCGTTCGAAATTCGAGCACGAAGGATCAAACTTCTCTCCGCAGACTCAATCTCGACCTCTCCGAACTCGGAGTCGAGCGTAGAGGATCGAACGACCCCGCTCGATCCGAGGATCTGCACCGGGGTTTCCGAAGTCCGGATCAATTTCATGACCGGTCGCAAGGGAATGATGAGAAGACGCGTAATGACAAAAGCTCCAATGACAACCGGAATGAGCAATAGCGTCGCCCTCCCGCCATCGAAGCCGGGATTGAAATAATGATTTCCTCCCACGTTCAAAGCCCACAGAAACACGGAGAAAAGGGAAATCACGAAGATCAACGGCGCGTCGGAAGCTCCTACAATGGTGAGAAGAGCATTCATGAATCCCCCTCCGCCGGAATCTTCACCGCCATCGCCTCCCTCCAGGTCAATCCCGTCGGTCTCTACGCCACCCACTCCGTCAAGAGCCTCCATATCGACAAGGCCGAGAAGACCAATGATCCAATAGGCTCCGATCACTCCCAACAAGATCGTGAAGGGGAGGTTTACGGGTAATATGGATTCGCGTAGCAGTTCAATCATCGTTAGCGACCTTTCTCGGCAGAGCATGCTTCGTTGCGGGCCCGGCGTTCAAGTCGAAAAGTAGTGTTTCGTTTTTCCGGAAGATTAATCAATGCCTCCGGAAGCACGTTCGAAGACTAGATGAGAATTTTCACTTTGCCCGCTACAAACGATTGAATCTTTTGTAACGCGTCAGGGGCACTCCCTGCTTGTGTTTCAGATTTCCATCGCGCAAGATACCCAACCTATGGAGTCGCATGAAGTTCTGAAAAAAGCGTTCGATGACGCAGGCACCAGCCCGAAAGAGATTGCTTCGGAGCTCGGCGTTTCGCTGTCACTGGTTTATAAGTGGGCCCAGCCCAATTCCGAGACCGGCTCCGGAAGCCGAAACCCACTCGATCGAATTCATACGATCATCGAGTTGACCCGCGACCCCGCCATTGTTGAATGGCTCTGTCAGAATGCCGGCGGCTATTTTGTCAGGAATCCGAAAAGCACCTGCGAAAAGGGATACGAAGTCGTGCCCGCCACCCACACCATCGTACAACAGTTTGCCGGTCTCCTCGACGTAGTCTCCAAGGCGGCGCAGGACAACAACATTGATCCCCAGGAATCCGCTGAAATTCGAGTGGTCTGGGACAAGCTGAAATCCTACTGCGAAGGCTTCGTTCGCTGCTGCGAAGAGGGCGATTTCGAACAAATCCAGAAAGATCTGGAAGTCTCGTAGCGTAAGACTTCCAAATGCCAATTCCGTCCATCGACGTGTCCGCGCTCCGATGCCGGGCGCAAATCGATCTGTCCGCTCTGCGCCACAATGCGCAGATTTGTCAGGGTTTAGCCGGGGAGAGCACCGGTGTCATGGCGATCGTTAAGGCCGATGCCTACGGTCACGGGCTTGAGCGGATTGTCACGGCAGTCAATCACGAGGTCGACTGGCTCGGTGTCGCCAACGTCCGCGAAGCGGAACGCGCCCGCCTCGCATCTGCCTCGGATATTCCGATTCTGATCCTGAGCCCAGCCACTCCCTCCGAGATTGAGCCTATCGTCGCCGGACGTTTTTCCGCCTCCGTTTCCACACTGGAGGAAGTGACCGCGTTCAATGCTGCAGCGGGAAACTCGCGCAGCCGGGCCAACCTCCATGCCGTCGCCGATACCGGCATGGGGCGCATGGGAGCCCTCCCGGAGGAATTTCCGCATCTCGTCAAAGCCATTCAGGAAGCGGAGCATTGTGAGTTAATGGGAATCGAAACCCATTTTCCTTCCGCAGACGAAGACGAAGAATTCACTCAGGAACAGATCGGGAGGTTCGCGAAACTGATCAAACCCCTGGATCTCCCACCGGAAGCCCAGATCCACCTGGGAAACAGCGCCGGTCTGATTGGCTTCCATCAACAGACCCCGTTCGCCACCCTCGCCCGCCCCGGACTGGCGCTGTATGGTATCGATCCCTTTTGCGAGGGGGCCAACCTGATACCGATTCTCTCGCTCCATTCCAAAGTCACGCTGGTCCGGGACATCCCCGAAGGAACCAGTATCAGCTACGGGCGCACGTTCATTGCAGAGCAACCCATGCGAGTAGCGACCCTGGGAGTCGGCTACGGGGACGGCTATCCGAGACACCTGTCGGGCAGGGACGCCGAGGTGCTCATCGGCGGAAGACGCTGCCGTCTGCTCGGCCGGGTAACCATGGATCAGATCGTTGTCGATATCTCACATCTCGAAACCAAGGTCGCTCCCGGTGACGATGCCGTTCTCATTGGAACGCAGGGAGGAGAAACGATCACGGCGGCTGAACTGGCCGGGAAGGCCGACACGATTCCGTGGGAAATTCTCACGGGAATCACAAGCCGCGTCGATCGCGTGTATCTGGATTGAAGCAACTTCAGCTGCCTTCAAAAAGTTCAGGAAACGACGGATCCTTCGACATGGAGGCGATTCGCCGAGTCAAATCGCTCATCGAGCCAGTCCAGATGTGTCGTCGTGATCAGTTTTTGTGATTCCTCCGGCCACGCAGACATCAGCGCATTGCGCCGGTCCGGGTCAAGTTCTCCAAAGACATCGTCAATCAGCATGATGGGAGGCTGATCACGGGCGTCGAGAAAAAGTCGCGTCTGCCCCAGCTTCAGCGCCAGCGCGAGGGTGCGTTGCTGCCCTTCGCTGGCAAATTTTGCGGCGGGCATTCCATTCAATTCCAGGGAAAGGTCATCGCGATGCGGACCCGCCACGGTCTGGCGACGGCGGAACTCTTCCTCGCGGCGGCTCAACAGGGTGGCGGCAAGATCGTCGTCCTCACCTGCGGCGCTTTCGTAGACCAATGCCAGGGTTTCCCCGGTGCCGCTGATGAGTGACTGTGCTTCTGCTGCCTTGGGTTTGAGCGATTCGATCAGCTCCCGCCGAAACGATGTGATCATTCTCCCCTGCTCGTGCAGGATCCGGGTGTAGGCATCGATCTCCGCCCACTTTGGGGAAGCATCCCGTTTCAGGAGAAAATTCCGGGATCGAAGCGCCTTTTCATAGACTTTCGTCGCCTCGCGGTACCCCGGGTACATTTGCGAGGCCATGAAATCGAGGTAACGCCGACGTCCGTCTCCACCACCGCGCACGAGGGCGAGGTCGTCGTTTGCCATCCAGACCACGAGAGCGCTGTGGCGAAGATAATCCGCGCTGCGCTTTTGCGTTTCTCCATCCACCATCAGACGTCTGCCTGACTCCCGATACTGCATCCGCAATTCCGATGACTCCCCGCCTTCCAACTTTCCCCCGACGGCGAATGCCTTTTCCGAAAACCGGATCAAATCGGCGAGGGCGGAGGCGCGTGGACTCTGCAACCGCAGCAGCACGCAAACCGCCTCCAGAATCGAAGTCTTCCCCTGCGCATTGTTTCCATGAAATAGCGTCATTTCCGAAGGAATGCTCAATGAGAGCGCCTCAAAACAACGAAACTGATTCAGGGTGAGCGAGCGGAGATACATGAAAGAGAAACACCCTTACGGGACGCCCCATGTGGGAGCCCCATACGGGAGAACCATATGGGAGTCCCGCAATCAACAGGGTTTGTTCAGGGATTCAAGAGGGTTTGATGCCGGAAGTGGAAGCTTGGGCTGCGGTGGCCATCCCTAAAACACCGGCTCGATCATCTGGGTATCGTACTCCTCCCAGATCTCGATGAGCTCTTCAATCTTCTCTTTCTCCACTTCGGCCAGGTCGTTGGTTTCCGGGAGATCGCTGGCGAGATCAAACAACATCCACGGTCCCGGGCCACCTTTTCGCCTTTCCCGAACAAGCTTCCAGTCCCCCTTTCGCAGCGCCGCCTGATCACCGACACGCCAGAAAAGATTCTCGTGTGGCTCCCCTTCGGTTTCCCCGGTCAGATATGGCATCAGATCCACTCCGTCGTAGTCCTGCTGCTCTTTTAATCCGGCGAGAGCGAGACTGGTCGGAAACAGATCGAGGGACGTGACCGGCTTCTCATACACACCGCCGGCCGCCAGCTTTCCGGGGAACTGCAGCAAAAATGGAACGCGAATTCCGCCCTCGAACAGCCGTCCTTTCTCTCCCCGCAGGGGAAGATTGCTGCTCGTCAGCTCACGGGTGGGCCCTCCGTTGTCGCTGAAGAAAACGATCATGGTATTGTCGAGAACCCCCTGCTGCGTCACGGCATCGAGAACTTTGCCCACCCCATCGTCCAACTGCCCCAGCATCGCCGCAAAAATACGACGCTGGATGTCGTCGATCCCTGCATATTTTTCCATGTAGGCATCGTCTCCCTGCAGAGGGCTGTGTACCGCATTGTAGGAAAGGTAGAGAAAGAAGGGGCGCTCCTTCCCGCATCGATTGATGAACCCAACCGCCTCCCGGGTGAACGCGTCGGTCAGGTTCTCCGGCTCATCGATTGGCTGACCGTCCCGATAGATGGGATTGTCCGCATCGTAGTCGGGCTCGTTGCGGCTCGTATGAGTGGAGAAAATGAGCCGGCCATCCTCCGAAGTCCACCGCCCCGACTTTCCACCCGGAAGTGACTTGCGACGCAGCCACGTCGTCATTCCATCGTAGGGATGAGGACGGAAATAGTGCCCTTCGTGGAGAAAGCCGAAAAAGTTGTCAAAGCCGCGTCGGATGGGATTGAAATGAGCGGTTCCCCCGAGATGCCACTTTCCAATCATCGCCGTGCTGTATCCCGCCCTGTCCCGGAGCAGATCAGCGAGGGTCTTTTCCGATACCGGAAGGCCGGCATCCGGATCCTCGTTCCGGGGGCCGATCGGATTGAATTCAAACCCGAATCGAGTCTGGTAGCGACCCGTGATCAGCCCCGCGCGGGAGGCCGCGCAAAACGGAGCGGAAACATACCCGTCCGTCATTCGAATCCCGTTCGCGGCAATGGAATCGATCCTCGGAGTCGGAACGTCCGTATCGGGATTCTGACAACTCAGCTCCCCATAGCCAAGGTCGTCGGCGATGATGTAAATGATATTCGGCAGGTCCGCCGAAAAAGCAGAAGTCGAGAGAAGAAGCGAGAAGACACAAAGAAGACCGGTGCGCATCCGTAACTCATGACGGAGCGGGCCACCAAATCAAGGGGCGATTTCGTAAACCAAAGGCGGAAAGTTCGATCTCCTGCTCCGTCCACGGCGACGCCTATCTGCCACATCCCCGGACAGAGAGGGATCGCTGCCTTCCACCCGTTCCGCCGCTACTTCTCCCAAACCGCCGGCAAATCCGGCAGCGTCTCCGATAGGATTTCGTAGATATGCCCGCATTCCGACTCACTGAGGTGGGCAAACTCCGGAAACGAATCGGGCCGTTTCAAGATTCCGTGGAGTTTCTCCAGAATAATCGTCCGAATGCGATCGGGCAGTTGGGCAAACGCATCTGAGTAGATCAGATGGCTGCAGCGATACTTCATGAGCCGCTCGTAGAGCCGGAAATCACGCAGAGAACGACCCTCTTTCGATTTTACCCGCCCTTCGGCAAAGGCCGCCAAAAAATCGGCACCGCCTTCGACGCCCCCGGGAAGACTGATTTCCTCCACGTAGAGCATGTGCTTGAGAACCCGCTCAGCCAAATGATCGAGAATACGCTGGTTCGTTTCCGACAGCGGCGCGTCCGGCGATTCACCGAAGGCTTTCTGCATTTCACGATGACGATGAAGCGTCGACCGGGTCGTCAAATTAGCCTCGACCAGGGCGTTGTGGACGCCGACCTGGTGCTCCAGGGTCATCAGGGCAACGACATCACTTTTCCCTCCGTTCAAATAGGGTTCTGAATCGAAAAATTCCCCCAGCGAAGAAACGGGCTTGTCCGTCATCGGGTGTATCGTCACTTCGACATCCCGCCTCTTTGCGGAAGCGAGACTGTTTCCCATGTGAGCAAGCTCTTCCACCTCACCCGTCACGTACCAACCACCCCAGCGCTCCTCGATCGGACTGTCCTGGCGGGTATGAAAGGTGCCCGCCTGAAACAGCGGCTGCCCGGAATCCTGTGGAAACACCGAACGAACCATCAAACCGGGAAGGTTTTGATTCGATGAACCCGCGTGGCAATTGAGACAGGAACGGTCCCGGACCAACTCAGGTGGCTGATTCGGCCGACGGGAGGTGAGTTTCACAAGGTGAAAGACCATTCCCAGTTTCTCGTCGAAGGAGGTGACCTCAATTTCCCCTCCCTGAACCCAGCCGACATAGGCGTTGTCCGAAAAATAGATTGCCCGCGGCGTGCGGGGGGAGATGCGACTGTTCTGAGCACTGGTCTTGGAAAAGACGAGGATCTGCGACTCGATCGGAACATCGAGTGCTTCAAGAAACGCCGTGAGAATCTCCCGATCCGAACCGGTTGCCAACTTTCCGCCCTCCTTCGCCTGATCGATCAATCGGGTGATCGGTGTGTCCGCCTCCGTCTCATGGTAGTGAATCGGAGCTCGTTCGTACAAGGGCTCAAAGGCTGCCAGCGGAGCGACCGCAAGCATCCCGATTGCAAGGAAGGAGAGTCCCAATCGATTCATATCTCTCTTAAAGTAAGGCGAAAGCAGCAATTTACCTCCTACACGATACCGCCCCCTCCCCCTGCATTTCCTGCCTTTCCCTATGCAGTTTTTGCCGAATTTCCCCTGTGATTACAATTCGCACGTCCGTTTGTAATAGGGGATTGGCATTTTCTATCGTCCAATGATGCAGCCAAACCTCTGAACCTCCCACCCCCTTATTCCTATGGAAATCCTCGAAACACTCGCCGTCGCGCTCGGGTTCGCCACCCTCGCGGGACTCAATCTCTACCTCGTCGTTCTCGTGACCGGCCTCGCCATCAATCAGGGCTGGGTCGATGTCTCCGCGACCTACCCCGACCTCATGGTCCTCGGTGACCCCGCTGTGATCACCGCCGCCGGAGTCTTCTTCTGCCTGGAATTTTTCTCCGACAAAGTGCCCTGGGTCGACTCGCTCTGGGACTCGGTCCACACCCTGATCCGCCCCGTTGGTGGTGGACTGCTCGCCATTCACACGCTCGGGCCGACGGAACCTGCCCTGGAAGTTGTCATCGCCATGCTCGCAGGGGGAACCACTCTCGTTGCTCACAGTTTCAAGTCGGGAACCCGCCTCGCGATCAACGCCTCGCCGGAACCCTTCTCCAATGTCGCCGCCAGCATCACCGAGGATGTCGCGGTTCTCGGTGGACTCGCACTCATGAGCGTGAGTCCGATTTTCGCCGCCGTCCTGTGCATTGTCTTTCTCGGTGTCGCTCTCTTCCTGACACCGAAGCTTTTCCGCCGGATCAAGGGCTTCTTCTGGCTCGTTGCCAACAAATGTTTTGCACTGGTATCACCGCCGGATGAGGAACGCCTCCTCTACGCCGGGCTCTCGTCCTCCGAAAATCAGAAACTCGGATCGGTTCTCAACGGGAGAAAAGCAGATCCGTCCTGGTCAGCAAAAGTGCTGGTGGGACGCTGCAAGAAGTTCCCCGGCTTTACTACGATGACTTTTGGCCGCCTCGTTGCCGAAGACCACAATCCGGGAACGCTTCACTTTGTGGGGCGCCGGATGTGGCGCCATTACCATACGGAGCTCTCTCTGGACGGTCTCGAAATCACGCAGGAGCCACGCTTTTTCAGCGAGGACATCGTCCTCTACGATTTGGCAGGCACCAGCAAGCTGGTCCTCCGTCTCCCTTCCGGACACCACGCCATGGCAAACAAGATCGTCGAAAGCCTGATCATGAGTCGCGATCGCGATCTCCCGATGACGGGCGACCGGGTGCTCCTCGCTGAACACTCGTCCGAATCAACCGTCGACAGAACGGAGACAGCTGATGTTTAACCTTTCTTTTGGTTGTTCCTGAAAAGGATCCGTGTCCTCCGGGGCACCACCCTCCCTTGGTAAAACCCGCCGCGCCCTCTGGGTCGGCGGGTTTTGCTTTTCTGGTGAATGCACGAATTTCAACGGGGTTCGAGTAGCGGGACATTTGCAATTTCCATCAACAAACGATGCGACTACCGTTTTCGAAACATGAAGCTATTTGTCACTACGGGGATGTTATTGACGAGCCTGCTACTGGTCGAATCCAACGGCCAGGACAAGCCAACCGAACAGGATCTGCAATCCGCCTCCCACTACCGTCCACACCAGTCGAAGGGGACGCCCCTCGAGGGACTCCGCGTTGCCATTGACGTAGGACACAGCAGGGAGTCCGTGGGAGCGCTCAGCGCGCGGGGAATCGGCGAATTCTATTTCAATGCGGAAACCGCAAAAGTCGTTAGCCGGGTCCTCGAAGAAGCGGGAGCCATCGTCATCCTGATCAACGGCGACGGCATGACCACCGGGCTCGCCGAACGCGGTGCTTCCGCCATGAAGGCGAAAGCCGACTGCCTCATTTCCATTCATCACGACTCCGTGCATGACCAATACAAAAAACCGTGGACCTATGAAGGGAAGAAGCACCTTTTCGCAGACAATTTTCGGGGATACAGCGTCTTTAGCTCAAGCCTGAATCAACGGGCTGACTCCAGTCGCACTCTCGCTCTGAACATTGGCGAAGCGCTCTACGAGACAGGTCTGCGCCCCACCTATCATCACAACGAACCCATCGAAGGCGAAAACAAGGAATTCGTCGACCAGCGCACCGGGGTCTATGAATTTACGAATCTGGTGGTTCTAAAGTCATCGCCCATGCCGGCCATCCTGCTCGAATGTGGCGTCATCGTTCATCGCGACGAAGAATTGCTCGTCCAGCAAATGTTGTACCGGGAAATGATTGCAGGAGCTCTGGTGAAATCTTTGTCGAAAAGCGCTCAGGCCGGAACGGTTGGAAACAGGAAAGGCAAAGGCGGATTCCTGAAGCGGCTCTTCGAAAGGTGGTCGAACTGAATTGAATCGGCCCTTGGGGAGGACTTGCACCCCCTCGTGAATTCCGCTTTCTTTCCCGCGGCCGCTTCCGTCGTGTTCAATCTGACGAAATAGTCTGGCGTTGCCAAGGGTAGGAAAATACCGGGGACAGGACTCGAACCTGCACACCAAAAGGCACTTGATCCTAAGTCAAGCGTGTCTACCAATTTCACCACCCCGGCGTCGTGGGAGGTAAATTGGCATCAGACGCGAATTTCACAAGTCCCCGTTCGCTTTCGTTTTGAGCCGTTTGGCGACGGCCTCCGCCTGCTTTCGATGAAGCTGAAGGTGGAAACCGAACATGCAGTTCCACTTGTGCGCATCGAAGGGGCCGAAGAGAGGGTGATCCGCTTCCGGGGTCCCGCGCAGGCGGGAATGGCCGGCCACCTTCCTGAGGTGCTCGTCGACCGACTCCTCGAAGGCAGCGACCTGATCCGGTCCGGAGTCGCCGGCGGGCAGCACATCGTGCTTTACGTCAAAATCCGGGTCCGGCTCCGGACCTTCGCCGAGGGCGAAGAGGACTTGCTCCGTGATGCGATGGTTCACGATCGTGTTGTGCTCCAGAATCTGGAAGAGGGACCAGGATCTCATTTCCTCATCCACGCCAAGAAGGGCCGGGATTTCTGCAGAGGCGGCACAAAGTTCATCACCGAGACCCCTGCAAATTGCCAGGGTGCGATCGCACTCCACCCGGATGAGCCGGTCTGCGGCGGCACGCGAGGTGGCCAGGAACTTAAAACGGACGATTTTCTGAATAAGTGACATGCCTCCCGGATGAGTCGTGAATTGCTCCGATAGCTTACACTTCCTCCACTTCTGCATGGAGTATTCGCGTTAAATCTCCTTTTCAACTGAACAGGGTTGAATGAGTGACTCAACCCGATCAAGTTACCGGCGCTCTCCTCATGTCCAGTTCTGTTGCTCTCAGTCGAAAATTTCTCTCCGATGCCGGTGGCTGGAAAGAGATGAAAGAAGCCCGCGCGATTCACGCCGCGGGTCGCATTGACGAGGCGTCCTACGAGAAGGGAGTGCTCCAAGGGCTCGTTCGGGACAAAGGAAAGACATTCCGGACACGGCTGGAGATTTTTTCCTCTACCGACATGGAGAATCACTGTCCCTGCTACCGGGCGCGCCAGGAGGGAATCATCTGTGCCCATGCGCTTGCGATAGGACTGGAGTTTCTCGAACCCACCGAAGCGCCCGCCACGACTCCCGGGAAAGGCGCGGTTCCCGCAAAGGAGAAAGCGCCCCCTCTCAGTCCCGACTGGCCGAAACTGCGCGAGCAGGCTGACGCTGATACGCGATCCGCCACCCTCCACCTCGTGCTGCCTCCGAATCTTCCCGATGCCTGGGCGAAAGGACGCCTCACGGTGGGAGTGGAAATCGAGATCGAAGGCGAGCGCAGTCTTCTCAAGGCCGCATCCGCCAGCTCGCCCCTCTTTCTCGATGTGGCCGACACGGCATTGTATCGCGTGCTTCAGCAAATCTCCCCCGAGGCCGTTCCCGGAATGATGGCCCTTTCAACGGATGATCTTTCCCGCATCTTTTCCGCCATCCCCGGCCACGAGGGGATCTCACTCGGGCGGAAGGAAGCACTTCGCATTTCCTACCTTCCCCATCGACCGGCACTGAGACGAAAACGCGGCCTCCGGTTTCATGTCGAATGGGAGGAATCGGTCGCCCCGCTTTTCTCGGGGGCGGGGACCTGGGCGCGAACGGAAACGGATCTGATTCAACCGGTCGCACCCGGTCTCGACAGTCGCTGGCAGTCGGTATTGATTGGAGGGCTGACCCTCGATCCGGCCGATTTCCCGGAGGCATTCGCTGAGCTGCAGCAGCATTTTGCAATCGACGAAATCGAGGTTTCGCGCCTCCGGGCAGAGGTGCTCTTGAACCTCGAGGGGTCGCTCAACCACCTTGATGCGAACCTTTCCTTTCGATACGGGGGGGAGGAAATTCCGGCAGCGGTCGACCGGCCTTCGGTTCGGGAGAACGCCGGAGGGCTGGTTCTCGCCGATACGCCGACGGAATCGGCGGCCATCGCCGAACTCGAATCGATTGGTTTCCACCGACGCGGCAACGACGGGCGCTGGGTGTTGAAAGACAAGAACGCCATTCTCCAGTTTCTCGCTCATGGGTATCCGGGATTTCAAACGCGCTTTCAGATCGAAACCGGTGAGCGTTTTGACCATGCCCTCGGACAGGTCGAGCCGATCGAAACGAAACTCGATTTTCGAACCGGCGGCGAAGACTGGTTCGCGATGGAGGTGGGCTTCGGCACCGCATCCGGGGAAACCGTTTCCCGGCAGGAAATCGAGCGCCTTCTCCAAATGGGGCAATCGAGCAAGCCAATCTCCGGTGGCAAGGTGGCGGTGCTCCATACGCAACTTGCCGGCAGCTTCGAAGCCATTCTGAGTGACTGCGAGCCGGAGCAACTGCAACCCGGCACCTATCGGATCGACCAGTCCCAGGCGGGCTATCTCCGCGAAACCGCGGGTGACTTCGCCTTCCAGACCTCCGGTGAGGTCCCCTGGCAAACGACCTCGGAGGAAATCGAATTTTATGAGCTGTCGGAGGGCCTCGAGTCCACCCTTCGTCCCTACCAGCGGGAAGGCGTCGCGTGGATGCAGGGACTCGCATCTCAGGGAATGGGCGGCATTCTCGCCGACGACATGGGACTGGGAAAGACCCTCCAGACGCTCTCCTTTCTCTATTCCGTCGGTGGCACCACGCTCGTGGTTTGCCCATCTTCTCTCGTTTTTAACTGGGTCGAGGAAGTAGCCAAATTCACGCCGGAGCTGAAGGCGGTTGCGATCGAAGGTCCGAACCGGGCGAAGACATTGAGCGAAAACGAAGACGCCCAAATCTTTGTGACCAGCTACGCGCTGCTGCGTCGCGACGAAGAGGTCTGGAAGGCGCGGGAATTCGATGTCGTCATCCTCGATGAGGCGCAGCATATCAAGAATCCGGAGGCACAAGTCAGCAAGGCCGCGCACCGTTTGCAGGGAACCTACCGTTTTGCCCTGACGGGGACGCCGATCGAAAACTCGGTGCGCGATCTCTGGTCGATTTCGCAATTCGCCCTACCCGGCTACCTCGGGCGTCGCAATGAATTTGCGGAACGCTTTGAAAAGCCGCTCTCCTCCAGCGAGCCCTCTTCCTCCGTTCGCGAACGACTCTCCCGACGACTTCGCCCCGTCATTCTCCGTCGAATGAAGAAGGACGTGGCGAAGGATCTTCCCGACAAGATCGAGCAGGTCGTTTACTGCGATCTCAAACCGAAGCAGAAAGAAGTTTACGAAAAGCTGCTTCGCGAAAGCAAAACTTCTCTCCTCGAAGCAGAGGGCGGAAAGCAGCGAATGCTCGCACTCACCGCGCTGCTGCGGCTGCGGCAAACCTGCTGTGATCTGCGTTTGTTAGGATTGTCGGACGTCGCAGACGAGGATGCCTCCGTCAAAGCGGATGCACTCGGAGAACTGCTCGAAGAAGCCATCGACGGCGGACATCGGGTTCTGATTTTCAGTCAGTTTGTCGAGATGCTGCAGATTCTCGTTCCGGATCTCGCCGCCAAACAGATCGACTTTTGCTACCTCGACGGGCAGACCAAAAACCGTGGCGAAGTGGTGAAACGATTTCAGGAAAAGGACATTCCCGTTTTTCTGATCAGTTTGAAGGCCGGCGGGGTCGGACTGAACCTGACCGCGGCGGATACCGTGATTCATGTCGACCCGTGGTGGAACCCGGCAGTCGAAGCTCAGGCAACCGATCGGGCTCACCGGATCGGCCAGTCGAATGTGGTGACCAGCTACAAGTTGATCACGCGGGGGACGGTCGAGGAAAAGATCCTCGCGCTTCAGAACCGGAAACGGGAAATGACGGAGTCTCTCCTCTCCGAGGCCGGCGATACCAGCCTGAACGGAGACGAGATCATGAGTTTGTTCGAGTAGCGGAACCCGTGAGGCTTTCAGAGGGCTGTTCCCCCGGGTCGAAACACGTACGGTTTCCGCTATTGGTTTCCGGACGAAACGGGCGGCTTCCTTGAGACGGGAGCATCCACAGCATCGACCGAATTACTCGGCACGAGCGGCTTCACGGATTTGAGATACTTGAAGAGATCACTGTCCGTCGTGAGGACCACGGTGCTGCCACCCAGCATCTCCTGGTAGAGCTCCAGGGTTCTCGTGAACTCGTAGAATTCCGCCGCTTCAGGGGACTGGTTGTAGGCGTCCGCATAAATCTGGGTCGCTGTCGCATCGGCGGCTCCCATCGTTTCCTGAACGGTCTTGTAGGCCTCTGACTCGATCTTGCGAAGATCGCGCTCCATGTCGCCAAGAATCTTAGCGGCTTCCCCTTCTCCCTCGGAACGGAATCGTTCTGCGATCTGCTGACGCTCGGAAATCATCCGCTCGTAGATGCGCTCCTGGACACTCTGATTGTAGTTGATCCGCTTGAACCGGATGTCGAGCAGCTCGATTCCGAACTCCTGCAGCTTTGCTTTGGCCGTTTGATAGATGTCCTGCTCAAGCGCGGAACGACCGCGACGAATCGGGATGAGTTTCCCGAGCGAGCCGGTCATGTCGGCCTCGGCAATGTCTTCCTCCACCTGCGGGGTTCGCTCCTTGGTCGTCCGAATCACCTCGATGAGTTCGTGCTTCGCAATCGAGTTCCGCGCTTCCGAGCCGAGAATGTCATCGAGGCGCGACTGGGCGCTTCGCTCATCCCGCAGTTTCTGAAAGTAACGGAGAGGGTCGACAATCGTCCAGCGGGCATAGGTATCGACCTGAATGTAGGTCTTGTCCTTGGTTGGCATTTCGGTGGCCCGCCCGTCCCATTCGAGAATGCGCCGGTCAAAGCGGTTCACTTTCTGGAGAAAGGGGACCTTAAATTTCAATCCCGGCTCTGCGATCGGCTCCCCGACCGGATCTCCGAACTGCGTGATGATGACCTGCTCGGTTTCCAAAACCGTGTAGAGGGCACCTGAGGCGATCATCAAAGCCACGAGGGCGATGATAGCGGCTAAACATCCAAATCCTTTTTTCATAATCAAATTTTCTTTCGGGTTTCGTTTAGCGGGTGGGCAATGCAGAAGGGGTTAACTGAAGAAAGGGAAGCACCTGGCTGGCGCCTTCATCGATCACGACTTTCTTTTCAATCTGCGGCATGACGAGCTCCATGGACTCGAGGTAAAGACGTCGCCTCGTGACTTCGGGCGCTTTTTCATATTCGGCGAAGAGTGCATTGAATCGATTCGCATCGCCCTCTGCCTCGTTGATACGCTGTGTCGCATATCCTTCCGCCTCACTGATCGTTTTCTCCGCCTCACCACTTGCTTTCGGGACGGCGCGGTTGTATTCCCCGTTGGCCACGTTGATCGCTTTTTCTTTCTCCTGCTGGGCCTGGTTTACTTCGTTGAAGGAACCCTGAACCGGCATGGGCGGATTCACATTCTTGAGCTGGACCTGATCAATCGAGATTCCGAGTTCATAGAGGTCGACCAGCTCTCTTAGCTTCTGGTTGCACTCTGATTCAATCTCCTGTCGACCGATCGTGATCACCTCGTCGACGGTCCGATCCCCAACGACCTGACGCATGATGGACTCACTCGCATCGCGCAGGGTTGCATCCGCGTTTCGCACTTTAAAGAGATACTTCCCCGGATCGGAAATCCGATACTGAATGACCCACTCAACGAGAGCGGAGTTCAAATCTCCGGTCACCATGTTTTTCTCCAACTCCATTTCGCCGGGACTGACGTATTGGCTGGCGTTGGAATTTCCCGCTGTGCCAAAACCGAATTCCTGCTTCTGCTGTCGGCGAACCGGAACGGTGATGACTTCGTCGATCCCGAAGGGGAGCTTGAAATGAAGACCGGGGTCCTTCGTATCGACATGTTTACCAAATCGCAGGACGATACCGGCCTCCTCCACCTGCACGGTGTAGAAAGAGGTGAACGCTGCGGCAAGGAGCAACATGGCCGCGGCGATTCCCAGGATCGCTTTCCCGTTCACATCGGGTGTTTTTATTTCAACTACTTCGTTTCCAATCTGGATTCGCATGCGCGAACAGTAACGGCAACCCCCGCAGGTTCCAGTTACAATTCAGATAAGAAATTCCACTGGCGCGATGAACCGACCTACTTACTGAGGGAGAGCCACCCCGCCCTGGATCGCGGCAATGACCCGAACACTGTCAGCGATGGCGCGGACGTTGTGCACCCGGAAAATATCGGCATGCGCGACCAGCCCCCGGACAAGGCAGGCAATCGTCCCGGCGTCGCGGCGTGCCGGCTCGTCAATTTCGAGAACGTCACCGATCACCGTTTTCCGGGAAATGGGCAACAACACGGGAAGTTCATATTGAGTGAGTCGTTCGAGATCCCGGTAGATCGCAAGGTTGTCCTCTTTCTGCTTCGCGAAATCGATTCCCGGATCGAGAATGATCCGGTCATCGCTCAGACCGATGCGCCGGGCCCGCTCGAGTCGGTCTTCAAAGAACTCTTCCAGAGAAAGCCAGACATCCCGGTATTGCTGCATCGTGTGGGGAACCTTCGGAAGTCCGACCGTGTGCATGATGAGCAGGGACGCATCGAACTCGTAACAGAGTCGGGCATTGGTGTCGTCGACCAGTCCTCCGATGTCATTGATAATCTGCACCTTTCCCGTCTTGAGCACGGCTTCGACGATCTTCGGACGCCAGGTATTGACCGAGAGAAGTGGAGGCCAAATCTGCAATTCGTCCCGGGGCGCCATCTCCTCGCAGGCAGGAGCAAAGGCATCGAGAAATGGCATTAGACGCGCGATTTCCTCGTCTTCACTGATTGCCTTCCGGTTGGTCCGGGCGCTTTCCGCTCCGACATCGATGATATCCGCTCCATCCCGCACCATCTGCAGTGCCTGACGCAGCGCTTTTTCACTGTCGAGCGTTCCGTCTCCGGAAAAGGAATCGTCATTGATATTGACGATTCCCATGACCCGGGGAAAGGCCTGTAGCAGTTGCTTCATGCCGCGTTCTTTTCCTTTTTCTGCGTTTGTTTTTTCTCGCGCTCCTGACTCTGGCGGCTCATCGAAGCCCGCTTTTTCTCCTGAACCGGATCCGCTGCTTTTGTAACGGCACGATACTTTTTCATTTCCTTTCGGAAGGCTTGGAGACGCTCTGCCGCCTCGCCACGAGCGCTTTTTGCGAGATTGTTCTTCTCTTCGAAATCGACGCTCGTGTCATAGAAACGGCCATCGGAATAGTATTTGTATTTCTGATCGCGAAGATGCTCCGAAGCCTTTTCCCGATCTCCATCCCGATGATACCAGCAGTAGATATACGGCTTCTTTCGCTCCCCCTCACCGATCAGGGCGGGAACCAGGCTCACGCCGTCGAGATCATACGAATCCACCTTTTCCGGCGCCACTTCGGCCAACTCGACAAAGGTCGGAAAGAGGTCGGAAAAATCGACCAGCTCCTTACTCTCGGATCCCGCCTCGATCGTTCCGGGCCAGTTCGCGATGAAAGGCACATGAGTCCCGCTGTCTTTCGGACTCCCTTTGCCGCCCCGGTAGGTGCGCCCCATGAACTCGGAGGTGATCTCGGTCGCGGTTCCGTTGTCTCCCGTAAAAATCACGAGCGTGTTGTCCTGCAGGCCGAGTTCTTCCAGCTTGGAAACGACCTTGCCCACCATCTTGTCGGTGTAGGCGACGTCATCAGCCCAGTATTTCTGACTTCGAAAGCCTCCCGGTTCGGAAACTTTGTCGCGCCACATGGTCGGGTCCCAGTCTTCACTGTCGGGCGTCGGAACAAAGGGCCAATGCGGAAGAATCATCGGATAGTAGACGAAGAAGGGTTTCCCTTCGTCGCGATTTTCGAGAAAGGAATTGATGTAATCGGTCACGAGATCAGGACCGAACTCGCCGTTCTTGAAATCCTTTTCCACTCCGTCGATCTCCAGTCCCGGATTGGGATAGCGGCTCGGCCGACGGGTCAGCTGCCAGAGGCAGACTTTTTCAAAACCGAAATCGACGGGACCCTGGAACCCGCCCTCCAACTGCCACTTTCCGGCGATACAGGTTTGATACCCGGCATCCCGGAGCGCATTTCCAAAAGTGACCTGGGCCGGGTCGAGAATCCCGAATTTCACGTAGTTCCGGTTGTTGTATTTCCCGGTCATGATCTGGACCCGCGACGGAGTGCAGATCGGCTGCGCATGGGCATGTAGAAAACGCATCCCGCCAGCGGCGAGCTTGTCGAGGTGGGGGGTGGAATACATCTCGCTCCCGTTGGCACCAATGCACTCATAGCCCAGATCGTCGGCCATGATCATGACAATATTGGGCCGCTCAGCCGCGAGGACCGATAACGGAAAGAGAATTCCGAGGCAGGCAGAAAAGACGCGAGTCATTCATCTGAGTGGACGAAATCCCACTTGAAAGAGCAATGCAAAAAGCCGGAAAATACTTCCGCTTTTGCTTGACCGGGAGAGCAAGTCCGGGCCGGCCGATCTTCGATTGCTGGAAGCGTACCGGGAATCGAAAGACGCCCGCTAGAGCTTCACCCTGACGCTGCGCTTCTTGTTGAGCTTCAAGACCTGTCCCGCAGACAAGGCCGGCTCACTCTTCGGGTCGGTTTGTTTTTCCCCGTCGATTTGAATGCTGCCCTGCTGAATCAAACGACGAACATCGCCCCCGGATTTTGGCTCTTCGATCGAGGCGAAGGCAGCCTGCACGATCCCGAGCAAATCTGAACGGTCCGATGGCGGGGCAAACCCGGGAAGCTCCACCTCCTCCAGATTTCCGCGGTTGTTCCAGTTGGAAAGAGCCTGCTCAGCGGCTTCGGCGGAGTGGTAACGAGTCACGATCTTCGCGGCGAGGGATTTCTTTGCTTCGAGTGGATGCGCATCCGCCGGAATTTCTTCCCCAAGGAGGAGAATGGAGTAGCGCAACATCAGCTCATCGGAAACACTCATGACTTTTCCGAACATCTCGCCCGCCGGTTCCGTGATGCCGACATAGTTATCGAGGCTCTTGCTCATCTTTTTCACGCCGTCGAGGCCTTCGAGAAGCGGCATGCACATGACAACCTGCGGCTCGAGGCCTTCACTCTTCTGCATGTCGCGACCGACAAGAATATTGAAAAGCTGATCGGTTCCGCCGAGCTCCACATCGGAACTTACTTCCACGGAATCCCAGCCCTGAAC
This sequence comes from Verrucomicrobiales bacterium, assembly GCA_029213265.1. Taxonomy (GTDB): domain Bacteria; phylum Verrucomicrobiota; class Verrucomicrobiia; order Verrucomicrobiales; family DEV007; genus Arctic95D-9. The sequence goes on from JARGNG010000013.1 coordinate 24,032, forward strand.
GAGGGGATACTGGATCTCGTGAAGGCGAACCTCCTCGTCGTTCGCAAGGCGGTTCTTGAAGTCCTCCCGATGCAACATCTGCTGCATCGTGACCCGAGCGTTCAATTTGATGACGTCGGTAAAAGACATCTTGTCGAACCACTGACCGTTAAAAACAACTTCGGTCTTTTCCTCGTCGAGAATGGCGAAGGCCTGTTCCTGATAGGTCTTGGCATTCACCAGAATCTCCTCCCGGGAAAGAGGCGGACGGGTTTTGGATCGACCGGTCGGGTCCCCGATCTGGGCTGTGAAATCCCCGATGATAAGGACCGCCTGGTGGCCCAGTTCCTGAAACTGGCGAAGCTTCTCGAGAACAACGCTGTGGCCGAGATGCAGATCCGGCGAGGTAGGATCGACACCCAACTTGGCACGCAGGGGCCGTCCGGATTCGAGCTTCTTCAGCAGCTCCTTTTCGCTGATTAAATTAGCGACACCACGGGTAAGGATCGCGAGCTGTTCTTGGGGGGATTTCATGACGGGCAAAGAGGGCGGCAAGAAACATGGCACCGCACCGATGATCAAGCCTCTTCTTTGTTGTCCGACCCTTTCCCGACGGGGGTCTCCTTCCGGGCATCCTCACCAGCTACCAGGCTGAACTTTTCCCGATAAACCTGCGGGGTGATGTCGAAGACGGCCTCGAACTCACGGCTGAATTCCGAGGTCGATGCAAATCCCACCTCTTTGGAAATCCGGCGGGGCTCGTCCCCGGTCGAGAGGAGGCGGCACGCCGCGTGGAAGACACGACGCCGGTGAGAATAGTCATTCATGCTCATCCCGGTGAGATCTTCAAATGCGTCTTCGATCGCTTTTTTCTCAAAGCCACCGCGCGGCATCTTCGCCGGATCAAACGGTGCCGCCCGGAGAATTGTCGATTCGATTTCATCGAGAGCGTGTTTTGCCTCGGGAAGGATTTCGATCTCCGAAACCCCGCGCCAGAAGCGAAGGTGCTCATCGGTCAGAAGCGTCATCAATTTGAGAACCGAGATGCGGGCAACCGGCTCGAGCTGACGTTTCTCCTTGAGAAGCCCCCGAAGATATTCGAGCTCGCTGCGAACGCGGGAGGCCCCTTCGTTTTTCGTTGTAAAGACGTGGAGATTGTCCTCGCGCGGGTAGCGAAACCACGACTGATCAAAAAACAGGGTGAGGAGATTGGGGGAATTCGCGATCAGCTGGTATTCCTGCGTAAGCCATTCCGGCAAAAAGCGGAGACGGGTCAGGACGACCTCCTCGGGCTGTTTAACGGTATGCCTGTGACCGGGATTCACAACAACAACCGCTCCTTCCCGGACCGCCTGGGTACCGACATCGGTTTCGTGGAGAAATGTTCCCTCCTGCACAAAGAAGATTTCCGGAAAGTTGGTAGCCGGAAACTCATACTCATCGATGAGATAAAAGTTCGTCAAGCGCACAGGCCAGCGTCCCGAGTTTTCGATCCGGTTGTCAGTAATCGACGATTTTTTGAAAAACATTGCCATGGCCGGAAGGCGAGGTGTTCGTCAGGTCATTCAGGGTTTCGGAAAAAACTCCGGAGGATAGAGGACCCGCTCCAGACTGAGCCCGTCCGCCGGTGCACAAAACGGAGCCTTTCGGTCACGATCCGCACCTTGCAGGAGAGCGATGATTTCCGGAGGAGGAAATTTACCCTCTATACAATACACTGCTGAGCCGACAAGGAAACGAACCATTTTATAGAGAAATCCATTTCCGCAAAACCCGATTTTGATCGAGTCAGCCTCCTCCCGATCCACCGTCACCGAGGAGATCACCCGAATTGTGTCGCGACTCTCGTCCTTTCCATCGTTCCGGTTGGCAGAGAAGGAGCGGAAATCGTGGGTTCCTTCAAAAAGGCGGGCCACCTCTTCGAGGCGACCGTCCGGATCAAATCCGCGACGATGCCAGGCCAAACCGGCAAGTAGCGGCGGCAGAACGTCGCCCGTCTCGATCCGGTAGACATAGCACTTTCCCTCTGCGGAAAAGCGGGCATGAAAATCGGCCGGAACAGCCTCGCAATTCAGGATCCGAATTGCGGCGGGGAGATTGGCATTGAGCGCTTTTTGCCACTCCACCGGACCCATCCGCCAATCCCCCGGCACATCAAAGTGAGCCACCTGCCCTGCTGCGGAAACGCCGGAGTCAGTCCGCCCCGATCCCTGAACCGTCGCAACACCGGGACAGATTTTCGTAGCGGAGGCCTGAAGATGATCCTGGATCGTATTTCCCTCCGGTTGGCTCTGCCAGCCATCAAACCGGCGTCCGTCGTAGGCAACGTCGATGCGGAAGCGCTGAAAGTGGGAGGCAGGTTCGGACATGGAGGGCCCAATATCGGGCAGATTCCGTTTTTTTCACCGAAGGATACAAACCGATTTCCTCCGGGGACGGCCGGGGTTCCGTTGCATTTCAGCCTCACTCATCCGTTGCCAAATTCACACGATTGCCTTCTATTCGGGAGGCTTTCCCCCTTCGGTTTTGAAAAAGATTCCCTATCTCGACATTCAGCAGCACCTCAAAGAGTGGCACCACATCGTCCTGCCCCTGTTCTTCATCATTGCGGCGGTCCTGCTCATTCTTTTTCTAGTGATCCGTACCGGGGAGAAACCCGTCGTCTACGATTGGGATCCGGAATCTCCCGCGCGGGTCGGATTGCTCAATGCGGGGAACGATGCTGTTTTTGACCCCGCCTTTGCGGTCCCCTCCCCCATCGAGATGGTCCTCGCCCCGACCGTCGATCACTTTGATTCCCCTGTCGGAAGCCGGCTCGGAGCACTGACTTACAATGCGCAGCCCTTCCTGACAGATCGACATCTCGGGGACGACTTCAACGGGATCGGGGGATGGAACTCCGACCTCGGAGACCCGGTTTACGCGGTTGCTGATGGGTACGTGCTCTCCGCCGGGTGGCCCGGCGATGGCTGGGGAAACGTCATTACTCTTCTCCACGAAATCGAAGACGGCCCGCAGATCCAGACCTTTTACGCTCACCTCGACACCATGACGGTACCCGTCGGGAAGCAGGTTCGCCGCGGCGACAAGATTGGAACGATTGGCAATGCGAACGGAAACTACCTGGCTCACCTACACTTTGAACTCCGCACTTCGCCTTCACTCGACGTCGGAGGAGGCTACGCTGATGAAAAGCTCGGGCGCCTCTCCGGTGAGCTCGCCCTGAAAAAGTGGCGATCCCGCAATGACGACCAGCTGGTCCCTGCCCCCGTCGGAACGCCAATCGAGCCCGGCGCCTTCCAACTCGACGTCGACGACGGGGAAGGCACCCCGTCCAACTGATGGACTCGACCTCGGCCATCATTGCGGCGGCGGCCATTTTGTTCGCTGCCTCCTACCTCCAGTCGGCGACGGGCTTCGGAGGAGCCATTTTCTGCATGGCGCTCCTCCCTCTCGTGATCCCGATCTATGACGCGATTGCATTCGTCTCCGCCTCCAGTTTCCTCGTGCTCGTGATGGTCATCTTCGCAAACCGCTCCGGGCTCTCCCTGAAGAATGCCGGGCCGCTTTGCATCGGAATGGTGATCGGAATTCCGATTGGCTACTACTCCCTTCGACAGCTCGATGGCGAATTCATCAGGCGAACTCTCGGTGCGATTCTCATGATCATTGCCGCAGCTGAGTTTCTACAGGGACGCTTCGCGAATTGGAAAATACCGGAGAAAACGGGAGCTCTATTCGGGATCGTGGGCGGTGTTCTCGCAGGCGCGTTCAATGTCGGCGGCCCCCCTGTCGTGGCCTACGTCTACTCAAGGAAATGGTCCAAGGTCGAGATGGTCGCCATTTTGCAGGCAGTCTTTATTGCCGGTGTGATCGCCCGGAACCTCCTTATGCTCGGGGCAGGAGAATTCACGATCGACCTCATTAAAATGGTCGCCTGGGCTACTCCCGCCGCTGCGATCGCAGTTTGGCTTGGAAAACTCACTCTCGATCGGCTCCCTCTCCCGATTCTGAAACGCATCGTCTTCTGCCTCATTTTCCTGATCGGGTTGAAATATCTGACCGGATGGTAGGGCTTTTCAAAACCCCCGTTTCTGTGGTAAAAATAGGAAATCACATCTGTTCATGAAACCTCTTGCCATCGCCTTCTGCCTCTTCTACGCCGCCTGCTGCATTCATGAAACCTTCGGCCAACAGGTGAAGGAAGTGGTCAAACCGATTCCTACGCTGAAAAAGGAGGAGGCCCCGGAAAAGCCAAAGGAAACGGCCCAACCGAAAACCTATGTCGTGCAGTCCGGTGACAATCCCTGGTTGATTGCCAAAAAGCATGGCATCGAACTCAGCGCGCTGCTGAAGGCGAATGACATCAAGGATCCCAAAAATCTGAAAATAGGGGACCGCCTCACGCTCCCGGAGGGAGTCGCTTCCAAAAATGCACCGAAACCAGAAGCAAAGCCGGTCGCCAAACCCGTGGGGAAGCCGGTATCCCAGCCTCAGTCGGGAGACGACTGGGAAATGTACACGATCAAAAAAGGTGACAACCCCTGGACGATCTCCAAAGCTCTCAAAGTCAATCACCAGAAGATCATGAAGCTGAACGAGGGTCTCGATTTCACGAAGCTCAGTATCGGTCAGCAGATCAAAGTGCCGAAGAAACAATAGTGGCAATCAAACCCGCTTCGACTGCCCCGCTCACGCTCGCAACTTCATTGCGACGGCGCGCCCTGTCACGACATTCCGAAAAACATCCCGGCGATGCTGGCGGTCAGCAAGCTTGCTACGGTACCGCCAACCATTGCCTTGAAACCGAGGGCAGCGAGGTCCCCGCGCCGCTCCGGGGCAAGGGCCCCGATTCCGCCGATCTGAATTCCGATCGAGCTGAAATTCGCAAAACCACACAGGGCAAAGGTCGCGAGGAACATCGTTTTCGGTCCGAGGCCGCCCGCGTCATTGATTTCTCCCAACTGGAGATACGCGACAAACTCGTTCGACACCATTCTCGTTCCCAGCAACTGCCCGAGTTGCAGAATATCGCCGCTCTCTGCACCGATCGCGATGGCCAGCGGAGCGAAGAGAAAACCCAACAACGCCTCCAGCGACAAGCCCGGAAACACTCCGCCGCTCGCGGAGTGAACCCAGTCGTCGAGATACCCCCCGTCCTCCCCTTTTCCCAATCCGCCGAACCAACTGAAAATCGCATTGAACATCGCGATCACGGCGACAAACACGATCAGCATGGCCGCAACATTCAGAGCCAGCTTCAATCCCTCGGTGGTTCCCTTGGCGAGGGCGTCGAGCGCATTGCTCCCCGCTTTTTCTTTGGGCACAAATAAATCCTCCCGGATCTCTTCCTTTTCCGGCACGAGAATCTTGGCGACCAGAAGAGCCGCCGGCGCATTCATCATCGAGGCTGTTAAAAGCTGCCGTGCGATCGCGACCTGAGTCTCGACCTCACCGCCCCCCAGGGTGACAACATACAATCCAAACACGCTTCCCGCGATCGTCGCCATTCCCCCGGTCATGAGCGCCATGAGTTCCGAACTCGTCATGCGATTGATATAGGGGCGTACCACAAGTGGCGCTTCGGTTTGCCCCACAAACACATTCGCTGCTGCCGCGAGACTTTCCGCTCCGGAAAGCCTCATGAGCCGCTTCATGACCCAGGCGAAACCGAAAACGATCCACTGCAAGACACCCAGGTAGTAGAGCAGGGAAGTGAGCGCGGCGACAAAGAGAATCGTCGGAAGAACCTTGAACGCGAAGCCATAGATGCTCGCATCAATCAGGGTTCCAAACATGAACTCAGCTCCGACATCGCTGAATCCTAATAGTTTCACGAACCCACTCGAAACCCATTCCACAAATCCACCGAAAGGAGTCGCGAGAATGAAGACGGCGAGCAGGATTTGCAGAACGATACCACCTCCCACGAGACGCCAGTTGATGTCGCGACGATGATTGCTCAACAGCACGCAGACACCGAGGAGAACCATGATCCCGATCAATCCGCGAACGACGTGTTCCATCATCATGACATCGCAATTTCACGCCCCCCGTCTCGTGCCGACTTGAGGCAGGCATCGAGAACCAGTTGCGTTTTCAAAGAAATCTCCGGCCAGTGCAAATCAGGTTTTCCACTGAGAACCAGGTCAGCAAAATTACGAAACAACTTGGTCTCCTGAGAGGTAGGATGACTGTCCGAAACTTCGCGAACAGCTACGCGGCGTGTGTGCCGCTCCATGTGGAACTGACAGAGATCGACGTCAAAGTGGGCCTGCTCGACCTCAAATGAAACTTCCGAGCCGTGATAGGGCAGAACAAAATCATCCATCTGGATGTGGCCTTTCGTTCCGCTGATATTGACCCACTGTTGATTCTCCGCTTCGAAGCTGCAATAGAAGCTCGCAGTCACTCCGCTCGAAAAAACCATCTCGCTCGAGAGACTGATCGGAACGGACCCGGGACTGTCAGAACGCCCCGACTCGCGGATCATCCGGCTGCGGATCGACACCGGCATCTCGTAGTTCAGGGTCCAGAGAATGATGCGGATGCAATACCATCCGAGGTCGCCAAGACTGCCGAGCGGCTCGAGTCCGGAGTGAACCCGAATGTTGTCTTCAAAAAAATCATCCGGCGCCATGAAACTGAACTGGCTTGCAATGCGTTTGAGATCACCCACCGCGGTCCCTGAATCCAACTCGGCTCGGAGAGCCGGAAGGCGGTCGCTGTGCATAAACATGACGCCGTCCATGAACTGAACACCGGCCTTGCCGCAGGCTTCCACCATTTCCTTCACTTCCCCCGCATTCACTCCACAGGGTTTCTCCGAAAGAACGTGTTTCCCGGCAGCAGCGGCCTGCAGCACGTAGTCCTTTCGAACCCCCGTCGGAAGCGGCAGATAAACCGCATCGATGTCGTCGGAGGCGAGCATCTCCTCAAAACTCCCCAGTGGACGCGGGGCGGGATCGTGGGGCACCTGTGCCTGATTCTCCGCAATGTACTGCGCAGCACGCTCCTTCGTCCGGCTTCCGACTGCGACGAGTTTTCCGTTACCGGAATTCTTGATCGCCTGCCAGTTTTTCCGGGCAATTCCAGCCGTCCCCATAATGCCCCAACGGCAGATTGAATCGTTCATGCAGTGGATAGTCAAAAGGGTCTGGTTACCGACTCAACCCTGTTGGGTCATCGATGGTTATTTGTTAGCGAAATTCGATACGAATTCCGCGGGAACGCCAGTTTTTTCTGACATCGGCTTCCAGTTCGTCCCAGGTCCGTCCGGCGAGAAGGGGCTCATGGATCTCGGGGAGCTTCTTTCCCTCCTTTAGAGCTTTCAGGAAATTCTTGATGTTGGCGGCATCCTTTTCCCCGTCCATGTGAAAGAAATAATAAACGAGAAGAGCGCCGAACCCGTAGTTGAAACCCGCATTGGCGAGAAAAGAATCGTATTCCTGCGTCATGAATTCCTTAAGGTCGGGTGCCGTGAACTCTTCTCCGAGAGCCCGTCCCCCGGTGTTGTCTTCCCCGTAGGCGGTAACGTAGGCTTTCAATTTCTGAAGATCGTCGACGTTGAATTTTCCGGAGCGATAGCCACTGTGCGCGATGTATTCCGCCATTCCCTCGGTGAACCATCCGCGCGATCCCAGTGCGTAGTATTCCTTGTCGGTGATCTGGTGGGAAATCTCATGGGACAGCGTCGTATTTTCCTTGTCGTAATCGACACTGAAATTGCTCCCGACCTTTTTCACTCCGAGACTGGTGAGAGGAACGAGGATATCGCCCTCGCCGCCGCGGCTGATATAGACTCCGGCAGAGGAGGGCGGTCCACCCGCGGACTCATAGCCGGCGCGCGACTCAAAGAGATGAATCTTATGCCGCTCTTCTCGAAACGGTTTCACCATCCCGAGGGGAAGCTCGCGAACATACTGATTGGTCGCTTCAAAGAGGAGCGAGAATCGTTTCACCACCGAGGTGTTTAACTTCACATCGCAGATGAATTCGTAGTGATCACTGGCGTAAATGTATTCCCCGGACTCCTCGTCTTCCTTGATGACTTCAATTTCCTGGCTCACGTCCGCAGAAATACTTTTGGGCCACGGATCGTCCCAGTTCGGTTTGATCGCTGAATCGCCCGCCGTATCAGTCGGGGCGCTCTTTTTCCATTCTTTGATGAACGCCTGATCTTCCACGGACAGACTGGCAATTGGAACCGGGAAGTTTTGCCCGCTCATGTTGAGGACGGCTTTGTCGCCCTCGACATCCACAAGCTCGGCTTTGATTTCTTTTCCGCCGCTATTGGTCCAGCTCCGGACCTCTGCCTGCAAGTGAGTGAGTGATCCAAAAGCTACCGCGAGGACGGAACAAAGGGGAAGAATTCTGCGTCGTGTCATGGGTTTTCGAGCTTATGGTGAATTGATTTTTGCTGCAAGTACTATAGGCAGGCGCTGTCATGGAGAAAGAAGAGGCATTGTTGGAACATTTCGGTCACCCGGAATTCCGCCCCGGACAGGAGGCGGTGATTGATGTGCTCCTCGAAGGCCGCTCTGCACTGGCGCTTTTTCCGACGGGGGCCGGGAAAAGCCTCTGCTATCAACTTCCCGCGCTCCTTCTCGAGGGGCTCACCCTGGTGGTGTCTCCGCTTATCGCCCTGATGAAAGATCAGGTCGAAGTTCTCCAATCCAAATCCATTTCCGCCGCGCGTCTCGACTCGACTCTGGAGCGAAACGAAATCGAAGAGATTTACCGCCAGATGGAGAAGGGCTCACTCAAGCTGCTCTACGTCGCCCCGGAGCGACTCGCCAATGAAGGTTTTTTCCGCCGACTGCGCCGCTGCAAAATTTCGCTCCTCGCCGTCGACGAAGCACACTGTATCTCGGAATGGGGCCATAATTTCCGTCCCGATTATTTGAAACTCGCGCAGATGGCGAAGGATTTGAAAATCCCCGGGGTGCTGGCTCTCACGGCTACGGCGACCCCACGAGTGGCGGCTCAAATCTGCGAACGGTTCGCCATTGCAAAGGAGGACCACATCCAGACCGGGTTCTCCCGCCCCAATCTCTCCTTCCGAATCCATCCCTGCGACGAGCCCGATCGCGATGAGCGCCTCGTTTCTTTGGTGAAGACTCACGAGCCGGATGCGTCAACGATCGTCTATGTGACGCTCCAGCAAAGTGCTGAACGCGTTGCGGGAGTGCTCAGCCGCGCCGGGGTGAATGCCCGCGCCTACCACGCCGGGATGAAAGACGAGCATCGCGCCGAGGTGCAGGACGGATTTATGGGGGGCTCGATTGAGGTTGTCGTTGCGACGATCGCCTTCGGCATGGGCATCGACAAAGCGAACATTCGGCATGTCTATCACTACAATCTCCCGAAATCGCTCGAGAACTATGTGCAGGAGTCGGGACGGGCCGGACGCGACGGACAACCTTCCACCTGCACCATCCTTGCCTGTGCCGATGACCTCACTGTCCTCGAAAACTTTATCTACGGCGATACCCCTTCCCCCTCCGCCCTGAAATCGCTCGTCGAACATGTCCTCCTCCAGGGAGAGAATTTCTCCATTTCCCGCTACGAACTTTCCCAATCCCGCGACATTCGCCCGACCGTGGTGACCACTGCCCTGACCTACCTCGAGTTGGACGGGATCATCATTCCGCAGGGTCCCTTCTACGGCGGATACAAAGTGCAGCTTCTCCGCAAATTCGAAGATGTTCTTTCCGGACACACTCCGGCGCGCCAGGGTTTCCTGAAACGTCTCTTTGAAACCGGCGAGAAAGGATGGAAGTGGCACACCTTCGATATCGCGGAGTCCTCCTTCGCAACCGGAGAATCGGAGGAGCGGATCCGGAAAGCAATCGGCTACCTCGCCGACATGGGGGATGCAATCGTGCAGCCATCCAAACTCCGCCACTCCTACCGGGTCGGAAATGAGCAGGGCGAATCGGTCGCCTCCCTCACCAAAATGCTCACCGAAAAGTTCGAGTCACGGGAAGCCGGGGAAGTCGAGCGGCTCCATCTCGTTACTGAGCTCTGCGAAACTCCGAAATGCCTTCCGCAGCAGCTTATGGCCTATTTCGGCGAATCTTCCGGGCCCTGTGGATCCTGCAATGTTTGCGAAGGCGACCATGCCGGAGGTCCGCTTCCGGGGGGCAAACGGATCGCCATCGATCGGGAAATGGTGGAGATCATTCACGATATGCGCGGGCTCAATCATGCTGCACTGAAGCAGCCCCGCCAGCTCACCCGCTTTCTTTGCGGTCTCTCCAGCCCGGCAACGACACGGGCCAGGCTCAGTCGCCATGAATCCTTCGGATCGCTCCAGGAGGTTCCTTTTCAGGATGTGCTCGAACATGTCGAAGCGCTCTGAGACAGCGAGGCTCTGTTCAGGCCTTTTAAGCCAGCACCTCACAGAGCACTTCCAATCCGCCGTCTTCCTTTGAAATCGAGAGAAGTCGACTGCAGCCGGTTGGAATGAAATTCAGGAATTCCGTTTTCCCTTTCACTTCCGACAGGAACCCATAAGCACCGAGCGCCTGCATCAACCGCTGCGAGGCACACTGCGTGAGTCGTTTCCGAAAGCCCCGCTCATCGATCGTCGGATCGATTTGCTGCTTCAGGGAATAGTAATAGCGAATCAAATCCTCCCGCTCCTCGGAAGTGAAAACGGTGTAGGGATCGTAGACGAGCGAGGCGAGGTCATACTCACCGAGCCCCCATCGCAAGCCCTGGTAGTCGATCAGAAAGGTATCGGTTCCTGACACCATTACATTCGTGCTTTGAAAGTCGCGGTGAAGCAGAGCACGGGGCCGTCCTGCCAACTCCTGTCGAAGAGCTTTCAGGGAGTCCTCTTTTCGCAACGCTTCCGCAGCCTCCGCCGAAACGAATCGGACGACATACTGATTCAGGAAGTAGTCCTGCTCCCATTCGTAGAGCGCTTCGTCGAAAGACAACTCCAGCTCCGGCAGATCTTCGGGAGCCTTGTCTTCGGTGATCTGATGCAGAAGAAACACGGTCCGCAAGGCGGAGTGGTAGGCTGGCCGGCGGACCGTTTCCCAGTCCTGACCGTCAAGGTTGCCCAAATCGATCTCACCGAGATCCTCCACCCAGAGAAGGTTCAACGCTTCGTCCCGACCGTAGATCTCCGGGGCCGGCACCTCATGTCGATTTAAAAAGTCCGTGATCGTTGCGAAGCGTGCGTTGTCAGAACGGTCATTCGAGTAGTGCATCGCAATGACATTCTCCCCCGTCGCGCCATTCCTCATACGAACGAACATGCGACCGGATCCCCCTTTCTCGATCACAGACATGCCGATGTGGGCGTCTCTCCAATCAGGAAGCACCCTGCGGGTTTCGGATTCTATCTCAGCCAGTTCCATAAAAACGATCACGCACCAAACCACGAAACGGTCCGCGTAAAAGTCATTTTAATCTCGTTGCTTCGACTTTTCCGAACCGCTATCTTTACCCCCTTCTTACGATCATGCCTGACGATTCTTTCAAAGAAGCCCCCGATCCTGGTCCTCCCTCCAGCGGGAACAACGCGAAAAGAAAGCGGTTCACTACCGAAGGAAGACGCGTTGGCATCGTTCCCGAAAAGGGCTGGGCCATGCGGAACTATAAGTATCTCAGCAGCAGCCTCTTACCTTCCATCATACGAAAAAGGGAAGCCACCGGCAGCGAAATTGCCCCGGTTTTCAAAGATCTCGCCGAGGATGAAATCGAGGTGGTCTGGATCGGCCACGCCAGTTTTCTGGTTCGAACGCCCGGCTTCAATGCGCTCATTGACCCTGTATGGGCAAAGTGGATGGGACCGTTGAAACGTCATCGGGATCCGGGGATCGATATCGAACATCTCCCCCACATCGACCTCGTTCTCATCACGCACGCCCATTTCGACCATCTCTGTCGCATGACCCTGAAGCGGATTGTCGATGGCTCCCAAACCGTAATCGTTCCCCGGGGCGTTGGCGGCGTGCTTCGCAAACTTCCTGTAAACGAAGTCCACGAAATGTCGGACTGGGAGACCCACGGTTTCAAAGGGGCGGAGATTCATTTTACCCCGGCGCACCATTGGGGGGCCCGCTACATTCACGATACACACAAGGAATTCGGCGGCTATGTGATCAAGACACCGGGACACAGCGTCTATCACTCCGGCGACTCCGCCTATTTTGACGGATTTGTCGAAATCGGAGAGCGCCACCAGATCGATACAGCGCTCCTTCCTATCGGAGCCTACGACTGCCCCAGTGGACGCGAAGTACACATGAATCCTGAGGAAGCAGTGAAAGCCTTTCTAGACCTCGGCGCCGGAAAAATGATCCCGATGCATCATGCCACATTTCCGATCAGCAATGAGCATCGCGAAGAACCCATGATCCGACTCCGCGAATCCATACGCGCGCACCATATCGAAGACCGGGTCGTTGCCCCCGGGGAAGGCGAGCAGGTGATTCTTTCCTCAAAAGCGTGAGAGAAGAACGACCGCTAATCCCGGTCTTCTTCCTCTTCCGGAGTCTCCTCCTTCGGCGAATCCTCTTTCCACTCCTCAGGTTCAGGAACGGCCTGACCGGCCAGGACCCGCTCCTGGATTCCCGCTTCCCGAATGCGGCGCTCCCTGCCTGGTTCCGTTGAATCCTCTTCCGGCTCCCAGCGAATGCCGTTTTGCATCGCAATGAACTTCCATTCAGAAATGGTCTTGAGCCCCTCCTCGGCAGCTTCCCGGTTTGCAAACGCCCCTGCGGAAAGCGATTTGCGGAAGGCTCTTTCCGCTTCGGCAACTCTGCCGTGGCGAAGATGATGCTCCGCCTCAGCCTGCATCAGGTTGCCATAAAGAGGCGCCCACTTTCTTGCACTTTCCAAGCGAATTCGCGCATCTCCGGTGCGACCCAGTTCGTCGAGGACAGCAGAGTGCCCTATCGCTGCAAAGACATCCTGTGGATAGAGCTTCCGGGCGCGCGAGAAATAGATCTCCGCCTGCTCCAGCGCTTGTCTCCGTGCCGGGATCGACAGCTCGGGAGTGATCGCTGCTACCTGAGCATGGGCGCTGAGGCTCTGTGCATAGGGATTCACAGGGTCAAGCGCGCGCGCGGCATTCAGGTGCCGCATCAGTTTGAAGTCCTGCGAATTATCTTCGAAAGCGATGCGGGCCTTCTCGTAGTGGTACTCGCTCTGCGAATAAATCACGCCGAAAATGAGCATCACAATTCCGCAGGCAAACGAAACGGTTCGGGTCGCGAAAACGAGATTTCCACCCGGAAAAACAGAAGTCCAGGTTCCGGGTCGCGTCGCGGAAGACATCGGGTCGGGCGCGGCCAGAACCGCCAGGAGTATGGCCGAAACGAGGGCAAAGGTCGGAAGATGAAGCGTGAAATCCACCATTGCGGCAGCAAGAAAGGCAATCAGGCAGGAGAAGGCGCCGAGAACAAACGCGAGATGCTCGGACTTCTGCAACAATTCGCCCCTCGCCGGTGTAAACTCCCGATATCCTTTGATGAAGCGATAGCCCAGTGCGAGATGCATTCCCAACACGGCGAGAACGAAAAGGAATCCGACAATCCCGTAGTCACCGAGCACCTGGAGCAATTCGTTGTGCACAAACTCAGTTTCCCCGATCCCGGGCGCCAATTCCTCAGGGCGAAATACCCGGCTGTAGATATAGGAAGCGCGGCTTCCTGCTCCCACCATGGGCGCTTCCAACATTTGTCGAACTCCCGCCTCCCACATTAGAGGAAGGCTCGCATTCCCCTGTTCCGTCAGGAGGTCACGACTGAGCACTTTGCTGATCGGCCCGGAAAACGCGATCATTCCGACCGAAGCGATCAGAGTGACACAAGTCGCAATGATGGTTGCTTGGGAGCGCACGTTCGGCTTGAACCGATTCCAAAGTAGGAAAGTGCTCAGGGCCAGAAACACCGACATCCCGGCCACAAGAGACAACCAACCGACAACGCTTCCCGCGAGCATCATCCCCAGGCCCGAGATACACGCCATCGCCATCCAGACACTCCGCATGAGCCGGTTGTTCTTTCCAAACAGGGCGAAACTGAGCCAGAGCGGAACCGTCGCGCCGAGAAACGCGGCATAGTGATCGGCCTGATTGAAGAGTCCCCCAACCGTGGTTGTCGACGTTCTCTCATAGCCCGGTATGAGCCAGATACCGGAGCCGAAGACCTTCTGCAGGAGAGCAAATACCACATTTGCGATCACGAGGGCAGCCAGGGTAAGGCGGACTGCCAGACGCCTTTGGCTGTTGCCGCAAAGAATCAGGAACCCCGCATACGCAAGAAAACAGGCAACCGCGAGAGCGACATCTTCTCTCGCAAAATAGGCAACGGGCGAATCGAGCGAGCGCAGAATGACGTAGCTCATCAGTGCAAACACCATCACCACCGTCCAACGCGGCAGGGCAAAGGTGGTTTTCTCAAAGAGAAAGGTGATCATGAGCACCCCCGAAACGCCCATCAGCAAATAGGCAGGCCAAATGAAAGTCATCGCAGTCGACGTGCCTATGATGCAGGTAAGGAGAAATCCCACCAGAAAAAGGGCCACAATCAATGAACGCCAGTGCGCTTTCATATTCGAATTACAAACAGGGTCAGACGAATTATGCAGTAATTTAAGAAAAACTAAAATCTTATTTTACTTAAATATTATGGTGTTTTTATCCCGTGTGGGTTTTTTCGATCTTTTCCCATTCCCGATTGTGGTTGCTTTTCCGGTCCAAATCTAAGAAACTTCCGCTTGAAAGCGTCGTAGAGGGGCCGGTATTCCCGCAGGCGCAATGGTTCCCGGATCATCGGGGGCCAAAAGCTTTCCGGCTGGCGCGTATTCAACGGAGATTTTCAAATAATGAAGTGGTTTAGCCTTTTACTGGTATTGTTCTCTTTCTCCTTCCTGGTGGAGAAAGCCGACGCGCAAATTCAGGTCGAGCTGAAGATGGATCGCAAGATCTACGTGGCTCACGAGCCTATTACCGGGGAGCTTACCATCGTCAACAGAGCCGGGCGGGATCTTGTATTCGGCGACTCAGGAGGACTGAGCTGGCTCGACTTTTCGGTTACTGACAGTCGCGGACATCTCGTCACTCCGGTTCAAAATCATCTCAATGAGCGCCCCATTGTCCTCGCCTCCGGCCAGGTCTACCGTCACAAAGTGATCATCAACCGCTACTATCCGATGGCCAGCATCGGGCTTTACCGGGTCAAGGCGGTGGTCACCTTTCCCCAGATTAATCGAGTGTTTCAGACTCAGATTCAGAGTGTCCAAGTCACGGACGGTCAGCCAATGTGGAGCCAAATTGTCGGGGTGCCCCAGGGATATGCAGATGCAGGGCGAAACCGCGAATATTCCCTCATGACGTATTACCACGGTTCCCGCGGAAAATCGCTCTACTTCCGGATGAAAGACAGCGACACGGGGATGGTCTACAAGACTTACCCCCTCGGAAACTACATGACGCTGAGAAAACCGGTTCAGTCGATCGACCGGCAGAACAGTCTTCATATCCTCCACATGAGTGGACCTCAGCAATACAAATACACCGTCATCGGAATCGACGGAGATCCGATCAGACAGGAGAACCTCTATGAGAAAGGGACTAATCGTCCGGAACTCAAGACGACCGATTACGGAGAGGTTTCCGTGATCGGGGGCATTACCGAAGAGGAAAAACAAACTCCCTACGAACAGACAGAGTTTCGCCGACTGTCCGAGCGACCACCTGGATTGCCGAGTTTTTGATTTTCTCCGGGCCCCTCCCGCCTCCTTCGGAAAGGAAAATCGCTGTTTTTCCGGATAATTGACGAAAACATCCCTGAACGGTTAACTCACTCATAGTAAGATGTTTAAGTGGATTTTTATTTCTCAATCCTGGGAAACTTCGAATTTTTTCCAGATTTCTTTTGAACATAGCTGTTCAAAGTTATACGTATAACTTAATGATTTGTTTTTCTTAACAACTCGGTAAGATACCATGGAAAATCGAATGTCCACTCACCCTCATCACTCAATCCCACCGGTTTTGCCCCCGGCGAATTGCTTTACCGTTCTGGTAATTGATGACCTGCCGCAGAATCGGATGATTCTGGGGAAATTCCTCAAAACAGCCGGTTATGCCGTAGTCGAAGCTACCAATGGCGTTGAAGCGCTCGATCTGCTCAGGGACGGCCATGTTCGCCCTGACCTCGTTGTTACCGATGTGGAGATGCCTGTGATGGACGGAATTACGCTCGTCGAACAGATTCGTTACCTCGACAACGCAGTTGCCTCTGTTCCGATCATTACCGCATCCGGCAACGCCGATGAAGACATGCGCCGTGACTCCCTTGCCGTGGGAAGCGACGTTTTCATGACGAAGCCCTTTGACCTGCGCGTTCTCGGAAGAGAGATCGCGACCCTGCTCAAGGGCAGCCGTCGTCCCGGCTCAAGGGAGCAGCTCAAGGACTCTGCTGTAGGCGGAAACAGGATCGATCAGGGATTGAAGATCAATTCCTGAAAACCGGCCTGAAAAGGTTTGGCTTTCCCTTTCGCGGATCGGGCGTAGTTTCTGCGTCCACCGTGTTTCGAATTTATTCGACGGAACCGGTGTTCACTTTCACCACCTGTCGACGTGACTGAACAAACTTTTGCCCAGCTCGGTCTTCCCGCGCCTCTACTTGAAGCAGTCGAAGAACTCGGCTACGAAGCACCTTCCGCCATCCAGGCAGCTACCATTCCGGCAGCGATGGAGGGCCGCGATCTGGTCGGCCTTTCTGAAACCGGTTCGGGAAAAACCGCGGCCTTCGGTCTTGCCAGTCTCTCCCGGATCGATCCTTCGAATCCTGCCGTTCAGCTTCTTGTCGTTTGCCCCACCCGTGAGCTGGCGGTTCAAGTCTGTGGCGAAATCCAGCGTCTTGGAGCCAAACTTCACGGTCTCCACGCAACCACGATTTACGGAGGAGCTCCCATTGATCGTCAAATCCGGACTCTCCGCCACGGCGTCCAAGTCGTCGTAGGAACACCGGGACGACTCATCGATCACATCAAGCGTGGCACGATTGATCTTTCTGAAGTGAAGACTGCCGTCCTCGACGAAGCCGATCGCATGCTCGACATGGGCTTTGCGGAAGACATGGAAGATATTCTCAAGCTCCTTCCCGACGGCCACCAGACTCTCTTTTTCTCGGCCACGATGAACAAATCGGTCGAGCGGCTCATTCAGCGCTTCGGAAACGAGCCGGAAATGATTCAAATCGAGCGAAAGCAAATGACGGTCGCGTCGATCGAGCAAATCTGCTTTGAAGTTCGCCAGCGATCCCGTATCGAGCTTGTTTCCCGGATTGTCGATCTCGAACAGCCCAAGCTGACGATCATTTTCTGCAACACAAAACGTGCCGTCGATGAGTGCACGGAGGCACTGCTTGCCCGCGGATATTCCGCGGACCGACTTCACGGCGATATTGCTCAATCAATGCGCGAGCGGGTTTTGCGGATGTTTCGCGAAAGCACCGTTGAAATTCTTGTCGCCACCGACGTGGCCGCCCGTGGAATCGACATCGACGATATCGATCTCGTGATCAACTACGAACTCCCCCAGGATCCGGAAGACTATGTTCACCGGGTCGGGCGAACCGGCCGGGCCGGACGGACTGGAAAAGCGGTTTCCTTCATCTACGGACGGGATGCCTATCGCATCAAAACGATCGAGCGATTCACCCGCCAACCGATTCAGAAAGCTGCGGTCCCCACCCAGGCGGAAGTCGACACCCATCTGCATGACCAACTCATCTCGAGCGTCGCCGAACGGCTCGAAGGTGAAACCAACGAATCCCAGGTAGAAGCACTTCAATCCCTGAAAGATCTCGGACACGATTGGGAAAATATCGCCAGCGCCCTGATGTCGATGGTGCGGGAACTCACCGCCCGCGAAGGCGAAGAAATCGTTGAGGACAATCCCAACGCCAAGCACGACCGACGTCGGGATCGCGATGAACCGCGCGGAGATGGTGGCGATCGTCGCGACCGAAAACCTCACCTTGCCAGAAGCGAATACAGCGGCCCCGAAGAGGGAATGGTTCAGTTGTTTCTCAGTCTCGGCAAACGCGACCGAATCAGCGCCGGTGACATCGTCGGAATGCTGCACAACGAGTGCAATCTCGAACGGGGCAGCGTCGGGCGCATTCGCTTGATGCCCAACTTCAGCTTTATCGAAGTTCGTAAAGACAGTGCCGATCAGGCTATCGAAATGGCGCGCAATGCGACACTTCGCGGCAATGCCTTCAAGCTCGATCATGATCGCGGTCCGGGAGCCGGCGGCGGCGGCGGCGGCGATCGACGTGGCGGTGGCGGTGGTTACCGTGGAGGCGGTGGTGACAGACGCAGCGGTGGTGGTGGACGACCGGACGGCCGGCGTTCTGACGATCGGCGCAGCGGTGGTCCCGGAGGAGAAGGCCGTCGATCCGATCAGGGAAGAAGTGGCAGTAGTGAACGGCGCAGCGATGACAAACGCGGCGGCGGCGATGGTGGTGGCCGCGGACGTTACTGATCTTTCAAGCCAAGATTTTCCAGCATCTCGCTGATCCCGGTTGTCGGCATTTTGCAGGCAAAACTCTCGCAAACATAAGCGGTCGCTTTTCCGTCCTCGGAAACCTGCGTTTCGGTGAACGGAGCAAGCTTCGCAAGCGCCTCCGCATTGTCCCCTG
Source organism: Verrucomicrobiales bacterium (assembly GCA_029213265.1). GTDB lineage: Bacteria > Verrucomicrobiota > Verrucomicrobiia > Verrucomicrobiales > DEV007 > Arctic95D-9. The sequence goes on from JARGNG010000013.1 coordinate 42,688, forward strand.
TGCGGTATAAAATGACTTTGTTAGGAAGGTAGGGCTTCTGCAATGCTTTGACCATGTGATCGGCTTCCTCGCCACTGATCACGATCTCCCTGGATGGCCCGAATTGAAAATCGAGCCAAACCAGAGCCAGTGGGTAGACCATGGAATTCTGTCCCAGTTCAGCGGAGAATGCCCGGACCAGTTCATCTCCGCGCGTCGCAAAGTGGGGCTGCCCCGTCATTCGATGAAGGCGAAGAAGATTTCCGATCGCGGCCGCGTTTCCACTGGGAATCGCCCCGCCATACAGTTTCTTGGCACGGACAATGAGCTGCTCTGCATCGTCTGCGATTGTAAAATAACCGCCCTCCTGCTCGTCCCAGAAAAACTCATCCATCATTGCCTGAAGCTCGATTGCTTTCTCTAAATATCGTACTTCGAACGTCGCCTCGTAGGTATCGAGCAACCCCCAAATCATGAAGGTGTAATCCTCGAGGTGGGCCGTTAACCCGGCCTCCCCCTGGCGGTACCGCTTGAGAAGGCGACCGTCCCCGGTGGTCAGTTTATCGAGCACAAAGTCAGATGCCTTTGCCGCCACTGACTTGTATTCCTCGTCTCCCAATACCTGGGCCGCCCGGGCAAAGGCCGCAATCATCAGCCCATTCCAGTCCGTCAGGATCTTATCGTCTTTCTGCGGATGAGTTCGCTTCTCCCGAACTTCGAACAATTTCTTCCGAAGCGGCTCGATTCTCGCCAGGGCCTCGTCGAGCGGATCCTCTTTCAGGTGTGGAATGTTCGCCCCCGTTTTCTCACGAGTCGACTCCTCAAGAAAGTTCCCCTCGTCCTCAAAATGAAAGGTCTCCAGAAAAAACGCGGCGTCCTCCCCGCCCAACACTTCGCTGATTTCCTCACTGGTCCAGACATAAAACTTTCCCTCCTCCCCTTCGCTATCGGCATCTTCCGCAGAGTAGAATCCACCTTCCGGGCTTGTCATTTCGCGCTGGACATAGGACAGAATTTCCCGGGCTGTTCGGGCATACTTCTGCTTTCCCGTTACCTGGTAGGCTTCAAGGTTCGCTATCGTCACGAGCGCCTGGTCATAGAGCATTTTCTCAAAATGCGGAACGAGCCAGTCGGGGTCGGTTGCATAGCGGTGAATACCATATCCGATCTGATCGTAGACTCCGCCACGCCTCATCTCGGTGAGTGTTTTCTCCACCATTTCAAGCGCCTGTGGGTTGCCGGTCCGATGGTGATATCGAAGCAGGAAGAGCAGATTCGGAGGAACCGGGAACTTGGGTCGAACCGCGAAGCCTCCCTTCTTCGAATCATATCGCGACACAAACTGCTCGAAGGCCGTGTCGAGGACTTCCACGTCGAGATCCCCACCCGGCGAAGCCCCCATCATCTTGCCGACTTGGGCGGAAATATTCAACGCGGTCTCTTCCACTTCCTCCCTTCGCTCAACCCAGGCTTTGCGCAATTCTGAAACAACCCGCTTGATACCGGGACGACCGGCCACGGACTCTTTCGGAAAGTAAGTTCCCGCGAAGAAGGCATGCTTGTCAGGGGTCAAAACCACCGTCATGGGCCATCCGCCGCCCCCCGTGATCCCCTGCGTGATCTGCATATAGACGTCGTCAATGTCGGGTCGTTCCTCCCGATCGACCTTTACTGCAATGAAGCTCTCGTTGATCAGGGCCGCGACTTCCTCATCTTCGAACGACTCGTGTTCCATGACATGACACCAGTGGCAGGTCGTGTAGCCGATACTGAGAAAGACCGGCTTGTCCTGCTTTTTCGCCTCGGCGAAGGCCACCTCTCCCCACGGACGCCAATCGACCGGATTTCGGGCGTGCTGGAGAAGATAGGGACTCTGCTCGAAGACGAGGCGATTGAACTCCTTTCCTCCATCTTCCGGCAGCTTCGCGAGTTCCTCCTGCGACGGCAGAGGTTTGCGAACATGTCCTTCTTCCGCATTCATCATCCAGCCACCATGCACGCAGAGAAGGGAGAAAACGACAAAGAATCGCGGTAACAATCGAGGCATGCAGTCAGTGTTGCATAGTTCGAGTAGGGACACTACCCCCGAATGGCGTCGAGCCAATCCACCCCGTTCAAACCCGACTTGCTACCATCGCCTTCAGATCTGAGGGCAGGTCATAACGATCGATCTCAGCTTCGAGTAGACCTTGCACGTCTCCGACTCCCGAAAAGAGAATTGCGTTGAGCCGGGTAGCCACCGTTGAGTCTGCCAATGACTTCACATCCGGATACGTCGCCTCGAGAAACGCACGAAGCTCGCGAAATTGAGTCAGATAGTATTTCTGATGATATCCTTCTGCGTAGGTAAACTGCTTCACCGGAATAATCTCCGTTTCGACCCTCTCCCCTGCCGCAACGAGTTCATCCCGGGAAGCTTCTGCGGCCTCCTGCTGGGCTTCGTTTCGATAAAATACGGCATGCCAGTATTGGCGCCTGGGATTGTTAGAGGAAGGCCGATGACTCTTCCAGAAGATCCGAAGTAGATCGCGGTAGGAAATTACTTCCGGATCGTAGTCAAACGACACGGCCTCGGTATGGTCGACCAAATCGTAGTAGGTGGGTGCTACCTTGTCCCCTCCGCAGTACCCGGCGCGAATACGAAGAATTCCATCAAGACTCCCAAACTGAGAGTCCGGCCCCCAGAATCACCCGAGGCCGAAAGTGGCGGTTTCGAACTTCCGCTCCGAGGTCTCGCAATCGAGCGTTAGAGAGGCGGCGGAAACAGTTCCGTCCTCCAAAGGTAAGGGGATGGTATCGGCAGATCTGGATTTGGTGAACATGTAGAAAGATTACGTCAGAAAGAGCGGAAAAGTCGAGCCGTAGAAGCTCTCTCACGCAAGCACTTCGCTCAGGTCTCCGGTGCTGTCGGAAAACGCCTCTTCCGGAACCCCTACGCTGTGGAGCATCGTAAGCAGCAGATTCGACATCGGCACATCAGCTCCCAGCTTTATATGCTGACCATTTTTCATTCCGATTGCCTTTCCCCCAGCGGTCAACATGGGGCAATTGTTATTGTTGTGCGTGTTGCTGTTGCTCGTTCCGAAGAGAACCACGGTGCGATCGAGCAGGGTCTCGTCCCCTTCCGGGGTCGACTTCATTCGGTCCAGGAAACGTGACAACTGCTGCGCCAGAAACCGGTCCCACTTCCCCAGTGCTTCGGCTCCGCCCTTTTTGTTCCATCCATGAGCCAAGCCATGCATATTCTTGGGGAGCCCGAGCAATTCCGGAAACTTCCCTGCGATGGAGGTGGCTCCGTTCATGTTTCCGATCTGGTAGGTCGCGACACGCGTCGAGTCGGTTTGAAACGCGAGATAGATCAGATCGTACATGGTGCTGATGTACTCTTCGGGCGTGTTCTCATCGGCGTCGAGAAACAAACCGACCGTGTCCACTTCCGGCTTGGGCACATCGAGCCACGCCTCCGATCGCTCCACTCGTTGCTCAATCGAACGGACCGAATCGAGATACTCATCAAATTTTTCCTGATCATGTTTCCCCAGCTTCTTTCGAACTGACTTGGAATGCTCCAACACGAGGTCCAGCATCGTGCCGGAACTCATGAGTTCCTTTCGCTGCCGCTTCAGGGAGTCTTCGTTCGCTCCGAAAAAGCGATTGAAGATGACTCGCGGTTTGTTCAAAGCCGGGATCGGCTGGCCGGTTCGGCCAAAAGAAAGCGTACTGGCACGGGTCGGCTCCCCCACTCCACCGTCGGTCGAGAGACTGAGGGATCGATAGCGAGTCGCTTCGCCGAATGCCTCCGCCGCGACCTGATCCGCAGACACAGAATTTTTCAACTCGCCCGGCTTCAGCTCCGCCCCTGTCAGAAAAATGTCGGCGGTGTCATGACCGCCCATTTTTCTTCCTTTCAGATGGGAGAGCCCCTCTATTATGGTGAGGTTCTCGCGATGAGCCTCAAGCGGTTTCAGGCTCTCGTTGAAAGAAAAGTTTCTTCCCCCTTCTCCATTGGGGAACCAACGCCAGCTGGAACCTTCCCCGCCCTCTTTCGGAAGACTCGCTCCGTAGGGAAAATATACGGAACAGAATCTGCGGGGCCGTGGCGACGAAGCCGCCTCAAGCCCCATGCACTCCAGCAAGGGAAGGCCGAGTGAAGCTCCCGCACCGTGGAGAAATGTTCGTCGATTCAGATACCAGGATTTTTTCATCTGCTTGCGTCTATTTGGTGTGGAAAAGCTCACTCGAAACAATTTTCGAAATCAAGTAGCGAAGACGGAAATCGTTCTTCGAAAAGTCCGAGGAAATTTCATCAACATCTGCCTGATCAGTCAATTCCAGTGATCTCCCGAGCGCATAACTGGAAAGACGGGAAACCAGAGCCCGGCCAAACTGATCCTTTCGCTTCTTCAACAAATAGGATTTCAGGCCTACCATTCCTTCCACCATCTCGCCATCGGGGAGCTCGGCGTCCGCTTCAATGGGCAGCTCGTACCAGACCTCGCGTTTCTTCGATTGCGGATCCTTGCGGCGTATCTTCTCCCTCCACTGCCCGATCGCGTCGTAGTTTTCCATCGCAATACCCCAGGGATCAATTCCCCGATGACAATCGGCACAGGACGGGTCTTCGCGATGATGCTCCAGTTGCTCCCGAACGGGCAATTTTGCCATGTCGGGGCTTTCTCCGTCCAACTCCGGCACATTCGGCGGCGGGGGTGCAGGCGGATCGTCGAGCAATTGATTCCGAAGCCAGACGGCCCGGAGAATCGGATGAGAATCCTCGCCGGTTGAATTCCCGAGAAGAATCGATGCCTGAGTCAGAAGCCCTCCGCGACGAATCCCTTCGGCAAGTTTGACTCTTTCAAAAGTCGTCCCGCCCGGACCACCCTCCACTCCGTAGTGCCTCGCCATGGGCTCGTTCAGCATGACAAAATCGGAGTCGATAAAGTTTAGCGCACTGAGATCTTTTCGCAGCACTTCGGAAAAGAATGCCCGCGTCTCGGCCTGCATATGGGGCTTCAGGGAAGTGTCGAAATCCTCGTAGTATTCCGGATTCACAGCGATCCGATCGACGCTACTGAGATCGAGCCATTGACTGGCAAACTGCTCTACAAACCGATCTGACCGCGGGTCGTCCAGCAATCGTCCTGTTTCCTGCCGCAACACTTCCTGCTTTCTCAGATCTCCGCTTTCCGCGAGGCGGATGAGCCGCTCGTCCGGCATTGTATTCCAGAGAAAATAGGACAGGCGGGACGCCAGCTCAAACTCATTGAGCGACCGTTTTTCCTCCTCACCCGGCTCGATCAGATAGAGGAAGTCCGGCGAAATCAGGGTCATCGCAAGCACCTCCCGCATCGCAAGCTCAAATCGCTTCACCGTCGGACGAACTTTTCGATAGAACCGCATCAGGAATTCCACCTCCACCGCTTCGACGGGGCGACGGAAAGCACGCTTCGCAAATCGAGCCACCACCTCCCTCGCGTAGGCTTCTTCATTTTCCTCGCGGAGACTCGACTCGAATAGAATCCTGCGATGAGGTTCCGGCGGCCAACTCGAAAAGACAGGAGCGGTAAATGAAAAGGACTCAATCACGACCTTGGGGAAGTTCGGATCCTCTACGTAAACCTGCTTCGTTTTCTTTTTTCCTTTCGCGTTGGTGTCCGTGACTTTTTGCAGCGATTGGAATTCTTCCCCGTCTTTGTAGACATTGCTGATCCAAGTCAGCATGCCCGGATACTTGCTTTGGGAACGACTTTGAATCGGGAAGCTTTCCATCCGCCCGCGAAAGACAAACTCCCTCGCTTCGTCACTCGTCACATCAACGATCGCCACATCTTCGGCGGGAGCCTGCGTGTCGGCCCGATAGCCAAATCGAACCTTCATCCGGGGAAATCCTTTTCCTTCAACGAGCTCGGCCCGGGCCCGGATTCTCATTTCAAATTCCCCTTCGTCCGGAAACCCGGGGATTCTCGCTACAAAGCTCCCCACTCGGCCGAGGCGGTTGGTATAATTCCCCTTTCCCTTATCAGCCACCGTCTCTTCCGAAGAGTGCAGGGAAACCTCCGGCCGCCCGGAAGTCACAATCGCACTCTGAAGCCCTTTCCTGGCCGCTTCGAGATAGTATTCCAACTGCATTGGAGACATCGATAAAACGGCACCATTGTTCTTGAATCCTTCGGGCGAGACACTGTCAGGAGGAAGGTTGGAAATATAATCAAGATCCAAACCTAACAAATCAACCATCGTATCCTGATACTCAGACCGGTTCAGGCGCCGGACTACGGCACGCCCGCCAGTGCTCTCCATTTCGGAAATGGCGAGGTCGATCTGCCCCTGAATCCACCCCGTCAAAAGCGCCCGGCCCTCCTGGGAAAGTGGCGGCTCGTCTTCTGGCGGCATTTCTCCCAAATGCAGCGCATTCAACGCATCGTGCCAGGTTTCCGCGGCAGCGCGTTCCTGAATCAGATCCGTCGGAAGGGTATCAAAACGAATGTCTGACTTCTGCTTTTCGGGACCATGACAGGAATAGCAATGCTCCTTTAAAACCGCCCGCACCGCAGCATCCATTTCCGCAGCTGCCGGCGGGGAAAAGAGAAGACAAAGAAAAACAACGATCACAAAGACTCTCAAGCTATCAAGAAACACTCTTTCCATGAAACGGACAGTTCCGCATCAACGTATGCCGAATAGTCTCAACTCAGCCGAACATCGCCCTGCAAATGATCACGGCGGCAATGACGCCAGCCAGATCCGCACAAAGCCCTGCGGCGAGAGCGTGGCGAGTCTTCCGGACCGCAACCGAGCCAAAGTAAACGGCAAGCACATAGAACGTGGTCTCGGTCGATCCGAACATGGTCGCAGCGGTGTATTTGATCGTCTCGGAGATTCCTTCATTTGTCAGGATTTCAACGAGCACGCCCTGGCTTCCGCTCCCGCTGAGAGGTCGCATCAATGCCATCGGCACCAGTTCGGCCGGAAATTGGATCAGATCCAGAACCGGACGAAGGAGGTTCTGAAAAAGAAACAGAGCCCCGGAATTCCGGAGGATTGCGAGAGCGGCCAGCATTGCGACAATGAAGGGCATGATTCGCACGGCAACGTTCCATCCTTCCTTCGCCCCCTCAACAAATTCCTCGTAGACAGGAATGCGTTTGAGCGCCGCGAAGACAATGAAAAAGACGAGGACAAAGGGAATTGCGGCAACGGAAATCGCCGAAAGAGCCCGCTGTCCCATCGTCCTGGTCTTATCGAGATCCTCTTCTTCCAGCGAAGCGCCTTCTGCGTCGAGCTGGATCGCGACTTCCCGAAGCCCCAGGGATTCCTGAATCGCAATTCGCTTTTCAGGAAACATCTCGAGGAAAAGAATGCCCGCAAAGACGACAAAGACAGTCACCAGGATAACTTTTCCCCGTCCGGAAATTTTTCGACTTTGAGTATCTCCCTCCTTTTCCGCTTCCTCCGCCGTTCCGGAGACTGCCGAAACCCGGTTGAAGATCGGCATTCTTTCGAAAGTCTTGACCGCCAGTATTGCGACAACGGTGGAGCAAAGCGTTGCTCCGATCGTGGTACCCACAATCGCATAGGGTTCGGCAATTCCCTGGGCCGCGAGGAGACCGATCGCAGTGGCCGGAATCAGCGTCACGGAGCTCGTGTTGATCGCGAGAAAGGCACACATCGCGTTGGTTGCAGTGCCTTTGTTAGGGTTGAGCTCATCGAGATGCTGCATCGCTTTGAGTCCCAGCGGGGTCGCCGCATTTCCCAATCCCAGCATATTGGCCGCCATATTCATGACCATGGCGCTCATGGCCGGATGATCGTCCGGCACCTGGGGAAACAGCCGGGACATGACCGGTCGCACAAAGCGGGAAAGCGCCTGGATCGCACCGGACAGTTCGGCCAGCCGCATGATTCCGAGCCAGAGCATCATGATGGCACTCAGCGGAATCACGATGTTCACCACCCCCACTTTGATCATCGAGAACATTCCTTCAACGATCCCGTTTGCCCCGGTCAATTGATCGAGAAGCGCCGCAACGATGACGCCCACGACGATCATGCCCATCCATATCCAGTTCAGCATGGGCCTATCTAACGACAGGTCGGCAGGAAGAGGCAACCTGTTTGTTCATTTCAACAAAGACGCAACCGGGTTGAATGACCGACTCAACCCGGTTGAGTCTCCCATCAAGTGAGAACTGAGGCCCATTCGAAACAAGCTTCCCATCCTTCGGTCCCGTGTCATATTCGGTCCCGATGAAACGCTCCCGTATTCAACTTTTTCTTGTCGCGACGATCGGCTTTCTTGCATCGTTTGCGCAGGCCGACGAACGCCCCAACTTCGTTTTCTTCATCACCGATGATATTGGATGGAATGATCTCGGTTGCTACGGAAATACATTTGTCAAAACGCCTCACCTCGATGCGATGGCGGAGCAGGGACTGCGATTCACGAATGCCTATCTTACGATCAGCAGTTGCAGCCCTTCCCGATGCAGTATCATTTCCAGTCGCTACCCACACAACACGGGTGCTCCCGAGCTCCATACTTCACTTCCTGACGATCAATTCCGGTTTCCGAAGGCACTTCGCGATGCCGGCTACTACACGGTTCTTTCCGGGAAGAATCACATCGCCAAACTGGCGGAAACTTTTGAAACGATTTCCAGAGGCAAAGGCCCCGGCAAGTCCGATGACTGGGTTCAACTCCTGAAAGATCGCCCCAAAGACAAACCGTTCTTCGCCTGGTTCGGTTCGGCGGATGCCCATCGGGACTGGCAAATCGATGACAAAAACCACGTTTACGATCCAGAGAGGATTGAAGTCCCGCCCTTCCTTTTTGATGGCCCGAAAACCCGCCAGGATCTTGCCGACTACTATCACGAAGTTTCCAGGACCGACACCACCATGGGCGAGCTCGTTGCCGAGCTGAAACGACAGGGCATTGAAGACAATACCTACGTCATCTACATGACCGACAACGGACGTCCCTTTCCCCGCTGCAAAACCCGGCTTTACGACAGCGGAATCAAATCGCCTTTCCTGATGGCCTGCCCGGGAAGGTTGAAACCGGCCGTGGTCGAATCACTCATCAGCAGCATTGATGTGGGCCCCACCATCCTGGAACTGGCCGGAGTGTCCCTCGACGAGAGAGCTCAGGGTGTCAGTTTTGTCCCGATCCTCAAAGATCCCAAAGCGACCGTGCGTGAGGTCGCCTTCGCCGAACAGAACTGGCATGTGTTCCAGGCTCACCAGCGCATGGTACGAACGGGAGACTTCCTCTACATTCGCAATGCCTTTCCCGACAAGCTCGCCGTCAGTATGGAAAGCGACCCGACCTTTCCCTCCGGAGAGGAACTCTGGAAAAAGCGGGCGACCGGAGAGCTGAACGATGATCAAAAGGACATTTTTCAGAAACCCCGCCCGAAGGAGGAATTGTATCAGGTCAGCGATGACCCCTATCAGTTCACGAATCTAGCCGGGAAGGAAGAATTTGCAGAAATGATGGAAGACCTTCGCGGGATCCTCCATGACTGGACGCAGGCCACCGGAGATACCGTCCCGGAGAATCCAACGCCGGACCGCCAACGCCTCGACGGGAAGAAGTTCCCCGGCCACAAGCATCAGGAAATGCCGGGAGCCGCCGCGGGTGCCACGAAAATCAATGCTACGGGGCCCGTCAAACTACCCTGACCCACGATCCGAAAAACCATCGAAAATCGTTGCACAGCAAGGGATACGGGACCAAGTAGGGCCGGAATTATGGGAAAACGCGCAGTACTACTTTTCGCAGGTCAGGGAGCTCAATCCGTCGGTATGGGCAAGGATCTGTCCGATCAATTCGATGTCGCCCGCGAGCTCTTTGCTCAGGCGGATGATCAGCTCGGTTATGCCTTGAGCGACACCATGTTCAACGGGCCCGCGTCGGAGCTGACCCGCACCTCGATCTGCCAACCCGCGCTCTACACTCACGGTCTGGCCTGTCTTGCGCTGCTGAAGTCTCAGGTTCCGGATCTGGAAATCGCCGGGGTTGCCGGGCTTTCCCTGGGGGAGTTCACGGCCCATGCCGCCGCAGGAACTTTTGATTTTGCAACCGGCCTGGACCTTGTCGCCAAGCGTGGGTCTTTCATGGAGGAGGCTACCAGCGCGACCGAAGGCTCGATGGCAGCTCTGATCGGTGGAGAGGAAAGTGATATTCGCCGTCTTGCCGAAGAGTGCGATATCGATGTCGCAAATTTCAATGCGCCCGGTCAAATCGTCGTCTCAGGGGCAAAGGAGGGAATCGCGAAGGCGGTTGCCTCTGCGGAAGAATACGGAATCCGGATCGCCCAGGAGTTGGAAGTCGCCGGAGCCTATCACTCCCGTCTGATGATGCCCGCGCAGGAAAAGCTGGCTGCCGTTCTCGCCGAGCTGGAACTGAACACGCCGTCCCTGCCGGTAACCTGCAACGTGGAAGGCCGCGAAGTCAGCGAAGCAGCAGACATTCGCAAAACACTCGAAGCGCAGGTAAGCGGCTCCGTCCGCTGGAGCGATTGCGTGCAGCACTTTATCGATCAGGGCGAAGAGCTTTTCATCGAGCTCGGCCCCGGCCGTGTTCTCGCCGGGCTGATGCGCCGGATTGATCGCAAAAAGACCGCTCTCAGCTTTTCTGACATGGAAGGGCTGGAGAAGACGATCAAAGCGCTGCAGGCGTAAGCCAACCTCACATTCCGGCAATTCCGGCAATCCCTTCGGTCGGATTCCAGATATAGAGGTCCAGAATTGCTTTCACTCTTGCGAAATACTCCCTCATTCGGACGCGGCTTGAGGAGGTATAGGCGACCGATTCACTCCTCAGTGCCACGGCACGGATTCCGAGGCGATCCTCAATGAAAAGGGCACGCCCTACGTGAAAATCGTCAGAAATAATCACAAACCGATCAAATCCGAAGATCGATTTGGCCCGCTCTACCGAATCCAGAGTCCTCGCTCCTTTGTCATCCGACAAAATACTTTCTTCAGGAACGCCGAGTTTCTTCAACGCATCGATCATGTCCTCGGTCTCATCGTAGTATCGACTGTCACGATATCCACTGACGAGTAGCTGTTTTACTTTGCCCTCTTGAAACAGCTTCGCAGCCGCCGAAAGCCGATTTTGAAAATGCTGATTGGGAGTGTCGGGAGCCACCTTTTTCGAGGTCCCCAAAACCAACCCGATCGGGTGTGCCTCGATTTGTTCCGTAGAAGCGTAAACTCGTCCGTGAGTGGACAGGACAATCCACAAATTGCACACCACCACCAATGTCAGTCCCAGAAGAATTGGGAACAGGACAAACCAGAAAAACTTGGAGAGCTGCCGTTTGCACGCCATGGTTGGGGAGTACGAATCACGCCCGAAAGGGGACGCTATCGACATCGTCAATCTATCCTGAAATTTGCGATCAATAAACCTTTCTTATTATGCGGACAATCCTCCGAGTCCTATCCTATCTGAAACGCTATCCCGGCCTCGCCGGTGCGCAGCTGGCCTGCGCCGTCCTCATGACGTTGCTGGTCATCGTGTTTCCCACCGTTACTAAACTGATCACAGGGGAGGTCATTCCCCAGCGCCAGTTTGATCGTCTCGTTCCTTTGGCCCTGTTGGCCGTGGGAGCTTTCTTTCTTACGAATTTGTTCAACGCTCTCCGCATCATTCTCAACAATACGTTCGAGCAAAAGGTAATCTTTGATATTCGCTCCGATTTGTATCACAAAATTCAGCGCCTCCCCATGCGCTGGTTCGACAACAAACGGACCGGTGATGTCATGACGCGGGTCACCGAAGATGTGACCGCGATGGAGCGAGTCCTTATCGATGGGATCGAACAGGGTGTCGTTGCGGTGCTCCAGGTTCTGGTCGTCGGGACATTCCTTTTCCTGGAGGATGCCCGACTCGCCGCCATCGCCATGATTCCGATGCCCTTTCTTTTCTTCGGTGCCTGGGCCTACACCCGGACGGCTCCCGAAAGGCACCGTCGGGTTCGCAAAGAAACCAGTTCAATGAATTCGCTTCTCCACGACAATATTGACGGGATCCAGCAGATCAAAGCCTTCACCCGCGAGGAAGCGGAGCATGCCGCTTTCAATGAATCAAGCAACCGGCTCCGTGAAGCCACGCTGCATTTGATGAAAGTCTGGGCTGCCTACAATCCGAGTATGGAGTTCCTCCGCAATGTCGGCTACGTGCTCGTGATCGGATTTGGAGGGTGGTGGGTCATGCAGTCACCGACGGAAGCGGATCTGGAAAAACAAATCGGTGTGTTTGCCGCCTTTCTTGTCTCCCTCGGGCTATTCTATGAGCCGATCACGAGGCTGAATGGTCTCAATCAGATCGTTCAGGCGGGGCGGGCCGCCGCAGAGCGCGTTTTTGAAATTGTCGATGCCGAAGAAGAGCCGGACGTAGATGAAGGCATCGACTTGAAGACTCCGGTGGAGGGTCGCGTCGAGTTTTCAGATGTGAAATTCTCCTATGGAGACGACATCGCCACCCTGAAGGGCGTTTCCCTGCGGGCAGAGCCGGGACAAATGGTTGCCCTGGTCGGCCACACCGGCGCCGGCAAATCAACCATCATCAATCTGTTGACCCGCTTCTATGAAGCAGACGAGGGAATCATCTCGATCGACGGTCAGAATGTTGCGGAAGCAAAGAAGAGCTCCCTTCGCGAGACGATGGGCTACGTCACGCAGGAGAGCTTTCTCTTCAATTGCAGCGTCCGGGAGAACCTTCTCGTTGCTCGCGAAGAGGCAACCGAGGAGGAGATGTGGGAAGTGCTGCGCGCCGCCAATGCCGAGAAGTTTGTTAAGGCACTTCCCGAAGGTCTCGACACCAATGTGGGAGAGCGGGGAGTGAAACTATCCGTGGGAGAGAAACAGCGTATTGCCATTGCGCGCGTCATTCTGAAAAATCCTCCCATCCTGCTTCTCGACGAAGCCACTGCCAGTGTCGATACGGAAACGGAAAAGCTGATTCAGGAAGCTCTCGAAAAACTCATGACGAATCGTACGAGTTTTGTCATTGCTCATCGTCTTTCCACCGTTCGCAATGCAGATCGGATCTATGTCCTCGACGCCGGAAGAGTCGTCGAAGAGGGCGGCCACGAAAAGCTGATCGAGGAAGATGGAATTTACGCCATGCTCTGTCGCCAGAGTCTCATGACGTAACACAGCAGGTATTGACTTCCCGTGGGAAGCGAAAGCAGGGAAGGAGTGACTGGACTTGGAATCGGTACGATCCGGTTTATTCTCGGAGGGGAGCAGGACTTCTGTCGCTTCAACGTTCGAGTGGAACACTCACGATTCGATCCGCAGACTGAGTCAACTCCCGGGCACTGAAGATCCAGACAACGAGACTCTTGTTGTCCCAATACCCCGGGTTCTCCGTAGCATGGAAGAAGAGCTTCTTTCTTGCCTGCACGAGGCCGGAGCCCCTGACTCCAACAAGATCGACCGGAGTGCCCAGAGAAAAGGAGAGTTGATCGGCCAATCCGGCACCCTTGCAGTGCATGCCCGTTTCTTTCCCCTCGTGAAAGACGAGAGTGTGGCTGTCGCCGAGAATCAGAGTCCTGCTTTTCGGATCCGGTGCGACTCCCGGAGTGCCATTCTTGAGGACGGGCCGGATCGAGAGTGATTCCGAAGAGACCTTTCCTTCCCATTCACTGTCTTTGATTTGATCCCCCGTAATGGAGAGGGTTTGCGCCTCTCCAAGCTGGATCGAGTCACTTTCGACCGGCTCCATCGCCTGATTTTGCAGAATGAGTTCTGCGATTCGCTCTATTGCCAGGGGGGAAAAGTGGGCATCCTGCTGGCAATACCATTGCACGGATTCCTCCCCGGCTCTTGCTCGCAGAAATTCGGTTTCGAGATCAATCACATTCACCCCCGCCTCCAGCAAGGTCTCCAGAAACGGCACCATTGAATGCGCATCACCGGGGCGGAAATCTGAATCCAGCTTGTCGGGATAGATCGCTCCCTTCGGCGGGACCGGGATCACGACAAGGCGAATATTCCGCTCCAACAACATCTCGTTGAATTCGATAATCGAGGGGACCGGGTCGCTCCCGTTCTTTGCCACTTCGTTCCACGGCTTTTCCCAAAACTTGCCGGTCGAGAGGTGGCGAAGTTCTTTCACGAGGAAGAACCAGTCCTGATCCTCACCGCGAACATTCGACTTCTCTTCGATCTGCGACGCCGCCGCCCCTGCGAAGGCGTCTCCGCGATCTTGCGCCGCAAGCGACAGTCCGGAGAACGGAAGAATGAGGAGCCAAAGAAACTTCATCGCAAATCACCCCGGACTATCTCAGGTAGCGCTCCCGCAAATGGCGGGCCAGCGCGTCCGCGTTGGCGGGCGATCCAGCCGCTTCGGCAATCAGATCATCGGGAAGGAGCACGCTCCCCCGCTGGTGTATCCGCGTTCGCATCCATTCCAGTAAGCCGGAAAAATCACCCTTCGCCACGCCCTTCGCAATCGACTCATCGCCGTTTGCCGCATCAGCGAGATGTGCGGCGTTGATGTTCCCCAGGCTGTAGGTCGGAAAGTAGCCGAAGATTCCCATGCTCCAGTGAATGTCCTGCAGGCAGCCGTTCGCATCCTCGTCGACCGACATGCCGAAGTATTCTTTGAAGCGGCGATTCCATTCCCCGGGTATCTCCTCCACTTTGAGATCACCGGCGAAGATGGCTTTCTCTAATTCAAAACGAAGGAGAATGTGGAGGTCGTAGGTCACCTCGTCAGACTCAACCCGGATGTAGCTCATACTCGCCTGGTTCACCGCTTCGAACATTTCATCGACGGTGACGCCGGTAAGGTTCGGGAAATAGTGAATCGCACGGGGCAGCCACCTATCCCAGAAGGCCCGGCTGCGCCCGACATGGTTTTCCCAAAGGCGGGACTGTGATTCGTGCACGCCAAGCGACACCGCATTGCCAACGGGCTGCCCGTGATGATCCGTATTCAAGCCCTGCTCATAGAGTCCGTGTCCGGCCTCGTGAAGAACTCCGAAAAGGGAGCTCCGGAAATCTTTCTCGTCATACCGGGTCGTGAGGCGAACATCGTAAGGTGCCATACCGGAGCAAAAGGGATGGACCGCGGTGTCAATCCGACCGGCATCAAAATCGAATCCCATGGATTCCGCGACTTCGCGATTAAAAGCCTCCTGCTTTTCGATCGGGTACTGACCTGACAACTTCGATCCGTCGAAGCGATCACGGGCTGTCGCCTCTTCCACAATCGGAACCAGTAACTCACGGAGACTTCCGAGCGTTTCGTTCAAACGGCGGGTCGTTGCGCCGCGCTCGAACTTGTCGAGGAGAGCATCGTAAAGCTGATCCTCGTAGCCAAAGCATTCGGCCTGCTCACGACAAAGAGCAATCATGCGGGTCAGGGAAGGAGCAAAAAGTGAAAACTCTGACTTCTCGCGCGCTTCAGCCCAGGAGGTTTGCGCCAGGACTTTTTCCTGCGCCATTTCCTCAACGAGTCGTTTCGGAACACGGGTTGCCTGGTCGTACTGGTGACGCCATTCACGGAGATTCGCTCTCACTTCTGCACCCGCCTCTTCCGAATCGAGTGCGCCTTCCACTTCGGTGATCCAGTCTCCCACTTCCGGTGAGGCGAACTTCTCGTGGAGCCATCCGCTGAACCAGGCCATCTGTCGTCCCCGATATTCCACGCCTCTTCGCGGCATGAGCACTTCCTGGTCCCAGCCAAGTAAGGCCTGAGTATCCCCGACGAGTTGCAATTCATCACTGAGAGTGAGGAGGGACTGATAAGAGGGGTTCTTCATACGAACAATACTGGATCATAAAAACGCCGGTTCCCCGCAAAGGAGCAACCGGCGTAATAAGAGAATCTTCGGAGCCTTATTTGGCGGCCTCGCGAGCGAGATTGGCCATAACCTGAATCGATCCAGCGGAAAGAGTTCCGAGAACACCGGAAGGATTTCCTTCAATGATCCGGACAACGGTGAGCCCAATCGGCTTGCCTTCGAGGGTGAAAACGGGAATTCCCTGGGCCGTTCCCACACTGGTAACGAAGAAGGTGCGATCTCCCTTGTAGACGCCTGTCACGCGACCGACAACAACAGTCGGCATGTAACCATACACTGCGGAAGCGCGGGAAAGCCCGACCACTTTGTCCGCCTCCTGCGCTGTCGCTGCAAACTGGGAGAAATCCACTTTGTCGAACTTCTTGTTCAGTGCCTTGGCTTCTGCAGCATCGGGCATGATAAAGGCAATATCTGCTTCCGCGTCCTGACGAACCACTTTTCCGTGAAGCAGCGTCGAGTCGCCGTAGCTGATTTCGACCTCGGAGAAAACTGTCTTGGCTTCTTTGATCGTCACAACCTTGTCATCCATTTTCGCCTGCTGACCGGAAAGGCCGAGGCTGGCATCGATCGCAGAGTTGGATACGACAATCAGACCGTCATCGCCAATGGTGACCCCCAGAGTACGTCGCTGCTGGTCGCGTGGCGGGAGAGGCTCGCCTGAGGTGGTTGCCTCGAGCTTTCCCTTGGCAGTGATCACGACGAGGGAGGCCTTGTGCTGCTCAAGCAGTTTGCGGGACTGTTCCGCATCAGTATCCTGAGAAAATGTAGTTCCAAGAGTTGCCAGCGAAAACGCGGCGATCAGTGAAAAAGGAGCGAGGCTGAATCTCATAGGTGTATCAGGGTATCGGAGGAGGTGAGGAAAAGGCAAAGTTTAGAGGGAGGCGGTGGTTTTCCAAAGCCAATTTTCCTATAAAACAAAAATGTGACATTCGGACTGTTCAAGAACGCCGAATGTCACATCTTTGGAAAATTGCTGGGTTCGAAATTAACGGGAATACAGCTCCACAACGAGCTGAACATTCACCATCGTATCAATCTCGTCTGCCTCTGGAAGACGATCCATAGTACCGGAAAGATTTTCGCTGTCGAAAGTAAGCCAGTCCATGAGAGGACGGGCCGAGCAAAGATCAACGGCACGAAGCCCTAGCTGTTGAGAGCGGCTTCCTTCGGCAACAGTGATCGTGTCACCGGGCTTAACGCTGTAGGAAGGGATATCAACGCGGCGGCCGTTCACATGAACATGACCGTGACCGACGAACTGACGTGCGGCTCGACGGGTGTTACCCAGACCGAGACGATAAACGACATTGTCGAGACGAGTCTCTAAAAGCTGCACGAGAATATCACCGGTAATGCCGCGGCGGCGCTGAGCCTCCGCGAAGTAGCGGCGAAACTGCTTCTCCATGATGCCATACTGAAAGCGAAGCTTCTGCTTCTCACCCAGAGCAATCGAGTAGTCACTATGCTTACGGCGGGCGCCGCGAGCTCCGTGCTGACCGGGAGGATAAGGGCGACGCTCAAGCGCTTTTGAGGGACCAAAAAGCGGTACGCCGTAGCGGCGGGAGATTTTGTCGGTGGGACCAGTGTTTCTTGCCATCTTCTCAGAAAGGTAAAATTGATTCGATTAGACGCGACGAGCCTTCTTAGGTCGGCATCCATTGTGAGGGACGGGAGTGACATCCATAATGCGGGTCACTTCGATTCCAAGCCCCTGAACGGCGCGAACTGCGGACTCGCGTCCGGCACCGGGACCCTTGACGCGAACTTCGGCCTGCTTGAGACCGTGAGACATGGCCTGTCGGCAGGCATCCTGTGCTACAAGCTGCGACGCGTAAGCGGTGCTTTTCCGCGATCCGCGAAAGCCCATCTTACCTGCACTGGACCAGCCGATCACGTTGCCCTTCGGGTCGGCAACCGTTACGATGGTGTTGTTAAAGGAGGCGGAAACGTGAACGATTCCGACACTGATGTTCTTGGAACCCTTTGCTTTGATGACCTTGGGAGCCTCAGCACCTTCCGCGCCCTCCAGCTCAAGGAAGATATCCTCCGCCGTGCGAGGCTTCTCCTTCTCTTTCCTCTCCTCGGGAGCAGCCGGCGCAGCGGCCGCTTCTTCAGCGGGAGGTGCATCATCAGCCGCTTTCTCCGCAGCAGGAGTTTCTTCGGTGGACTTCGCAGCAGGTGCTGCAGCTTTCTCTTCCACTTCTTCGGGTTTTTCTTCTTCAGCCATCTGTTTAAATAAAAGTGATAGAATTAGCGGACCACACCTACCGTCTTACGCTTCCCTTTGCGTGTCCGGGCATTCGTTTTGGTGCGCTGCCCACGGGCGGGAAGTCCACGGCGGTGGCGATATCCACGGTAGCAATTGATCGAAGCGAGGCGCTTCATGTGACCCTGAATGTCGCGGCGGAGGTCACCTTCAATCATGACGCTTCCTCCCGTGATCGCACTGGCGATCCGTCCAAGTTGTTCGTCGCTCAACTCTCCGGTACGGATGTTCTTATCGACTCCGGCTTCCTCAAGAATTTTTGCGGAAGTTTTCGGTCCGATTCCGTAGATGTAAGGAAGCGATGCTTCGATTCGCTTCTCATTCGGGATTTCGACTCCAAGTAGGCGTGCCATAACTAAATAAATTGTTTCGAATCAGTAAGAGGAACCGACTATCCCTGACGCTGCTTGTGGCGTGGGTTTTTGCAAATTACGCGAAGAACGCCCTGGCGCTTGATGATGCGACAGTCGCTGCAGAGTCTTTTTACAGATGGCCTAACTTTCATAGGGACAAATAGGGTGTCAGTCTTTCGTTTGGGGAAATTGGTTTGTTTGCCGTTTCCGGCGGTAACTAAGGTGGTAATTTTCAGACCACGTTTTGGTCTTTCGCTCCCCTGCCCGAGTCCTCCCTGCCAAAATTCGGCGCGAGGACGGAATTGGTATCACAGTTTCGGCTTTTCGCAACCGGTGTTTCGGAGATAGCTCCAATTTTTAGGGAGAATTTTTAAAGTTTTTGGCGGTCTCGTGATTACTAGGGGGAATTCGGACCGGAAGTGGGTGAAAACGGGGTTGGTCCTGGACTTTTTTATGCAGCTGCAGTGGAATAGCTCCGCTCCCTGGGAGTCAGGATTTCCGCCTCACCACTTGTAATCAAAACAGTATGTTCAAAGTGGGCTGAGAGTTCACGATCTTTCGTAATTACAGTCCAGTCATCGTCGAGAATAAGAACGTCTTCCGTCCCGGCGTTCACCATCGGCTCAATCGCAAGAACCATTCCGGCCTGAAGGCGGGGGTTCTTGAAACGGCGGATTCGCATTTCGTCCTCGTCCCAGTAGTTCGGGACCTGCGGCTCTTCGTGAAGTTGGCGTCCAACTCCGTGACCGACGAATTGCTTCACCACCGTGTAACCGTGAACCTGAACACATTCCTCCACAGAACGGCAAACCGAAGAAAGGAGCTCACCCTCCCGGGCATTGGAAATCGCGGCATAGAGAGATTCTTCGGTCGATGCCAGAAGTGCTTCTGCCTCTCCGCCAATAACTCCAACAGGAATGGTCTTTGCGTTGTCACCGATCCACCCGGCTGGCGTCTCGATGCCAACGTCAATTTTAACAATGTCTCCTTCGTTGAGAACGCGGGTTCCACCAATTCCATGCACGACCTCTTCGTTTACAGAAATACAGATATTTCCGGGGAATCCCCTGTAGCCAAGAAAGGCACTGACACACTTATTTTCAGTGACCAGATCCGCTGCCGCCTGGTCGATCGTACCCGTGGTAACCCCCGGCGCCACCATTTCGGCACACTGCCGGAGGATGTTCGCAGCAATCGAACCCGCCTCGCGAAGTCCATCCAACTCACTACCGGAGCGAAGTTGAATTCTGGATTTCCGCTTGGCCATTCCAATCCCAATCAGAACTTAACCGCCCTTGGCGATCTGATAGTAAACGATTCCGCCAATGAGCAGAATGGCGGCGATAACCAGCAGCCAGAGAATTTGATTTCCACCCGCGGCAGCACCTTGTCCACCCGGGCGATCGAAACGTCCCCGGATGCGGCCTTTGCGAAGAAACCCATCGTAGTGGCGCTGAATAAGATGAGTCTCAATCTGACGCATCACGTCAAGAAGAACACCCACCATAATGAGGAGTCCCGTCCCGCCAAAGAACTGGGCCGCCAACGGAGGCACACCCATCAGTGCGGTGAGAATGGGGGGGAGAATCGCAATGATCGTAAGGAAAATCGCTCCAGCAAAGGTGAGGCGACTCATCGTGCGATCCAGAAACTCCGCGGTCGCTTTACCAGGGCGGACTCCGGGAATGTATCCACCGTTCTTCTTCAAATCGTCTGCGATCTGGTTCGGCTGGAACATGGTTGCAACCCAGAAGTAGCTGAAGAAAAAGATCATCAGACCGGTGAGGCCGTAGTAAAGCACACCGCTTCCACCACCACCGAGCGCGAGTGAAAGCTCACGTGCCCAAAGCTTGTCCGGAAAGGCCCAACCGATGATCTGGGATGGAAACATGAGAATCGCCTGAGCGAAAATGATCGGCATAACACCGGCGTAGTTCACCTTGAGAGGCATGTGCTGCGACTGGCCGCCATACATTTTGCCTCCGCGAACCTGCTTGGCGTAATTGATTGGAACCCGGCGCTGGGCCTGCGTAATCGCAATGACCGCAGCAACAACGAAGAAGAGGAAGGCGATGAGAGCCACCAACTGGAAGGATCGGAGCGGATTGTCTCCTGCGGAGGCCACATAGGTATTCCAAACCTGGAAGAGGGCACCGGGCAGTGCGTAAATAATGTTCACCGTAATGATGATGGAAACTCCGTTCCCGATTCCACGCTCAGTAATCTGATCTCCCAGCCACATGAGGAACATGGTTCCAGCAGTGATGATAATGACCGTGGTAATGATAAAACCAATCCCTCCGTCGGGAACGAGCTCCCTCGTCGACTGATTCGCAATGTCGCGGAGAAACGGATTGGCCTCCGGCTGCACTAGTGACTTGGCCAACATCCACCCCTGGAACAAACACAATACCAGCGTCAGAAGACGGGTATACATGCTGATTTTCTGCTGCCCACCCTCTTCGCGCCGAAGCTTACTCAAAGAAGGGACCACCGCAGAAAGAAGCTGCGTCATAATCGACGCACTGATGTAGGGCATGATCCCAAGAGCAAAAAGCGCTGAGTTCTGGAGGCCACCACCGCTGAATACATTCATCAGGGCGAGCACGGCGGTAAGACCTCTGCTGTCCTGAGATTGCTCCTGAACCTGACCGTACCATTCCTGAAGCACATTCGCATCCACTCCGGGAAGCGTGATGACCGCCCCGAGACGGACGATCACGACCACAAGCAAAGTGAAAAGAATCCGGGAGCGCAGCTCCGGGATCTTAAAAGTGTTGGCGAAAGCGGATATCATGAAAGAGGGCGTCGTAGAAGTGCTAAAGGGCTTTGTCAGTCAGAGGGCAATGTCTGGTTCGAATACGTAAGGGGCTTTGGCGGGGAATCCAAGAGGGTTCAATTGCCGCCCTGTAAACCGGATTCCAAACAAACAACCGCTCAGGAATCCGAAACGCTACCACCGGCTTTCTCGATCTTCTCCTTCGCGGATGCGGACAACTTGTCCACGGAAACCGTCAGTTTCTTAGAGAGATCGCCATTGCCGAGCACCTTGATGGCATCGCAAACACCTTTTACCAGGCCGCAGGCGCGAAGGCTTTCCTCGTTGACCTCGTCCCCCTCGGAGAATTTGGCCTCAAGATCGCAGACATTCACAGTTGCCACGTTTTCCTTAAACTGGGCATTGTTGAAACCCTTCTTAGGGAGTCGACGGGCCAGAGGCATCTGTCCACCCTCAAAGCTGGGACGAATCGATGCGCCGGAACGGGACTTTTGACCTTTGTGGCCTTTGCCACAAGTTTTTCCAAGTCCGGAGCTTTCTCCGCGCCCAACGCGACGGCGGCGGTGACGGGATCCTTCGGTAGGTTGAAGTTCGTGAAGTTTCATGAGGCTGTTCTCCTGAATCGGAATGAAATAGAATTAGAGAGATTTCTTTTCGGCAAGCTTCTTGCCACGAAGAGAGTAGATCTCTTCTTTTGAGCGCAACTGCTCGAGAGCATTCAAGGTTGCTTTGATGACGTTTGCCTGATTGTTGGAACCGAGGGACTTCGCGAGAACGTCCTTGATTCCGGCTGCTTCGACAACCGCACGAACTCCACCACCGGCGATCAAACCGGTTCCGGGAGACGCAGGACGAAGGAGAACCCGACCACCGCCATGTTCACCGATGACGCGGTGGGGAATAGTGTTCTCGGTGATGTTCACGGAAATCATGGCACGCTTCGAAGACTCGCTCGCCTTCTTGATGCATTCGGCGACCTCCTGGGCCTTGCCGAATCCAAACCCCACTTTTCCTTCGCGGTCACCGCTGACGACAAGGGCACTGAAGCTGAAACGACGTCCACCCTTGACCACTTTGGCACAACGGTTGATGTGAACGACTTTCTCAAATGCGTTTTCCATGTCCTCACCGCGAGCGGAAGGAGGGGCGTTGGAGCGAAGGATTTCCTCTGCTTTCTTGAGCTTATCGAATTTTTGTTCGCCTTCAGCGGCAGGAGCTGCCTCCGCAGGAGTCTCGGCTTCCGCAGGAGGCTCGGCTTCCGCCTTCACCTCCTCTGCTGGAGCTTCAGGAGCCGCTTCTGCCTCCGTCTTCACCTCTTCTGCCGGAGCCTCAACAGGCTCTTCGGCAGGGGCTGCCTCCGCAGCGGCTGCCTCCGCAGCGGCTGCCTCCGCAGGGGCCTCAGCTTCCGCCTTTACCTCTTCAGCCGGAGTCTCAGCAGCCTTTTCGGAAGCGGCATCAGCTGCAACTTCCTCTTCAGGCGTTTCGTCGTTTTTGGTTTCCTCGCTCATTAAAAAATTCTTAGAAGTTGAGACCTGCTTCGCGGGCGGCATCGGCCAATGCCTTTACTTTTCCATGGAACTGGAATCCACCCCGATCAAAAACAACGGTCTCGATTTTCGCGTCTTTGGCACGCTTGGCAACAGTCTGTCCCACTTTCGTGGCAGACTCAACACTGGCACCCTTTGCTCCGACTTCCTTGTCGAGAGTTGAGGCGGCTGCAAGAGTACGACCACTTTGGTCATCAATCAACTGCGCGTAGACATTCTGATTGGAGAAATGCACGGCGAGACGGGGACGCTGGGAGGTGCCGAAAATTTTCTTCCGGATACGGCGGCGCACTTTGGCTCGGGCTTGCTTGCGGATATAGAGACTCATTTCTGCTGTCCTTGTAAAATTGCTTGGGATTACTTGACGCTCTTACCCTGCTTACGACGGACATACTCGTCCTTGTAGCGAACCCCTTTACCTTTGTAAGGCTCCGGCGGGTAGTAAGAGCGAACGTCGGCTGCGAACTGTCCGACCAACTGCTTGTCGATTCCTTCGACCTTAATCTTAGTGTTGTCTTCGACCGTCACGGTAACACCGTCCGGAATCGGGTGGAGCACTGGATGAGAAAAGCCGAGGCTGAGATCCAGATCCCTGCCCTTAACAGAAGCACGGAATCCAACGCCCTGCACTTCCAGCTCGCGAACGAACCCGTTGGATACGCCCTCAACCATATTTGCAATCAAACTGCGGGCGGTTCCGTGCATGGCACGAAGCTTACGTTCCTCGGACTCGCGAGTGACGGACACTTTCCCATCTTCCTGCGCGATCGCAAGACCACGTGGGAGTGTCCACTCCAGCTTACCTTTCGGCCCTTCGACCGAGAGACCGGAATCATCGCCGACTTTGATCTCCACTTTCTCGGGGAGACTAATCTCTTGTTTACCTATCCTCGACATGATTGTTGATTCGTTGAGATGATGTAGCGGAACGCTTTCCTGTTACCAGACCAGGGCGAGCAGTTCTCCGCCAATGTTTTGTTTCCGTGCCGAGTGACCGGCCATAATTCCTTTGGAAGTGGAAAGAATTGCGATTCCCATTCCACCAAGGACTTTGGGAACTTCCTCAGCGGCCACGTAGCTACGAAGGCCGGGGCGGCTGACCCGCTTCAGATTCTTCAGAGCCGGCGTATGCCCGGAGTAGCGGGGCTTTGCTCGAAGCACAGCCTCGGCACCTTCGCCAACTTTCTCATAGGACCAGAGATATCCCTCCTCCTTGAGGATACGGGCGATCTCTTCCTTGATCTTGGAATAGGGTGCAGTGAAATCCTCCTTTTCCGCCATGGTGGCGTTCTTGAAACGAGTGAGGAAATCTGAAATTGGGTCGCTGACGACTGCCATTGTTCCGGTGGGTTACGAGTGAGTTAACTAAAATAAAATTGCTGACCAGTTACGCAGCGGCTTCTGCCGGCTTGCGGAATGGGATTCCGAGAAGAGTGAGGAGCTCGCGAGCTTCATCATCCGTGGTTGCCGTAGTGACAATGGTAAGGTCGAAACCGATCGTCCGATTGACCTTATCGAGTTCAATCTCCGGGAAAATCGTGTGATCACTGATTCCCACCGTGTAGTTCCCGTTCCCATCGAAGGACTTGATCGAAAGCCCGCGAAAGTCGCGAATAGTCGGCGAAGCCACATTGATGAAACGGTCGAGGAATTCCCACATCTGGCGTCCCCGAAGCGTAACGCGGGCACCGATCGTGTCACCGATACGCAACTTGAAGTTCGAGATCGCGATCTTGGAGCGGGTAGGAACAGCACGCTGTCCGGTGATCTTACCGAGGTCTTCGATCACAGCTTCCGAGGCCGCTTTGCGATCCTCTTCTCTTCCGAAACCGCTGTTTAGAACAACTTTCGTGATCGTGGGGATCTGGTGCACGTTTCCGTATCCAAACTTCTCCTGAAGTTCGGTGGCGACCTTGTCTTTGTAGATTGTTTTGAGTGCTGGCTCCATTACCTGTCTCCTACTTTCAAAAATGGTTTACTTGTCCGCGGCGAGCTTCACATTAGAAATGTGAATCGGGCCTTCGAGTTCAATGATGCCTCCCTCAGGACGATCCTGGGAGCGACGGGCGTGCTTTTTGATCAGGCGCACCCCTTCAATAAGGACATGCCCCTTCTCCGGAAATACCTGGAGAACGCGTCCGCTCTTGCCTTTGTGGTTTCCTGAAATAACAACGACTTCGTCGTTCTTCTTCACATGGGTTTTGGTTCGTTTAGCCATGATGATGCTTCCGGTAAATTGGGTGACGTAGTGGGTGAAATTAGAGAACCTCAGGAGCGAGCGAAACGATCTTCATGAAGTTCTGCTCGCGGAGTTCACGTGCAACCGGTCCGAAGATACGGGTTCCACGAGGGTTCTTGTCTTTGTCGATAATCACGATCGCATTATTGTCGAAACGGAGCACAGATCCATCACTACGACGAACCGGGGCAGCCGTACGAACGACAACAGCACGAACCACCTCACCTTTTTTCACATTGGCGGTGGGGATTGATTCACGGATGTGAGCAGTGATGACATCACCAACTCCGGCCGAACGCGAACGCTTGCCGATCACTCCAATCATTTTGGCGACGCGGGCTCCGGTGTTATCGGCGACCTGCACCTTGGATTCCATTTGGATCATGACTACTACGGGTAAATTTTATCTAACTGTTTTCCAGAGACTACCTGATGGCATCTCCGGGATTTTCCGCAATGCGGAAGGAAAATGAATTAGTGAGAAAGGACTTCTTTGAGCTCCCAGCATTTTCTTTTGCTGCGGGGGCGTCCCTCTTCGATGAGAACGCGGTCCCCTACTTTTGCTTCTCCCTTTTCGTCGTGAGCGAAGAACTTCGATGTCTTCTTCACGATTTTCTTGAAGCGCGGGTGAGGCACACGACGCATGACTTCGACAACAATCGTCTTGTCCATGCCGTCTGACGTTACCACGCCGACTCGGGTCTTCTGCAAACCGGGCTTTTTCTCGTTTCCTGAATCACTCATGTATTCTTATGCAATGCTTTCTCCGCTGACGAATCAGGCGTTGGCCTGCTCGGCGCGCTTCTGGGTCAGAACGGTTTCGATACGGGCCACCTCTCTGCGAAGCTGGCGGATCCGGGCTGGATTCTCCAGCTGACCGCTTTCCTTCTGGACGCGGAGATTGAGAGATTCCTCTTTGTTCTCGCGTCGGATCGTTGCAAGCTCGTCGACACTAAGTTCGCGAAGTTCTTTTTGTTTCCTGGCCATCGTACTATGATTTCTTCGTAAAATTTATCTAACTGATCACTGGTCTTCCCGGCGAACAAAACGGCAACGGACACCGAGCTTGTTCGAGGCAAGTCGCAGAGCCTCTTTCGCAGCAGACTCTGGCACACCTGCAATCTCAAACATCATTGTTCCGGGACGAACCACTGCTACCCATGCATCCACGGGTCCCTTACCTTTACCCATCCGTGTTTCAGGCGGACGAGCTGTAACCGGCTTGTGAGGAAAGATCCGAATCCAGACCTTCCCCTTACGCTTGAGGTAACGGTTGATCGAAATACGACAAGCTTCAATTTGGCGATTCGTGATCCAGTCGCGCCCAAGGCACTGCAGACCGTATTCGCCGAAGCTGACTTTCGTTCCACGCTGGGCATTACCGGCACGGCTTCCGCGATGAGTCTTGCGGAACTTCACTCGTTTGGGCATCAAAGGCATAGCTTTTCTCCTGTCTTAAAAATGAAAATATGGATGACTGTTACTCCGGTTTCTAACTTGGATCAGGACCTCGGCCCTCCGCCATGCGTTCCCTGGCCACCGCCCGGTCCGCCACCACGGTTGTCGCGACGAGGAGGACGTCGGTCCCCACCGCCACGATTGTCGCGACGACCACCGCCGCCACCTTTGCGTTCTTCGCCGGTCTCTTCTTTCTTGTTGATCCAGACCTTCACTCCAATGATTCCCCAGACCGTCTCGCCCTGAGCGAAACCGTAGTCGATCGGAACACGGAGAGTCTGAAGAGGAACTTTTCCCTCCCGATAGTTTTCGGCACGGGCAATATCAGCACCACCGAGACGGCCGGCACAACGAATCCGAATGCCTTCAGCACCGAAGTCCATCGCCGTTTGGATAGCACGCTTCATGGCGCGTCGGAAAGAAACCCGGCGCTCGAGTTGAGTCGCAACCTGAGCCGCCACCCAGGAAGCATCAAGCTCTGGCTGGCGAATCTCGTAAATGTCAATCTTGACCTGGGACTGTCCACACATCTTGCCGATGTCATTGGTCATCGCCTCGATCTCGGAACCTCGCTTACCGATAATCAAACCGGGGCGGGACGTGTGAAGAGTGACTCGAACACTGTTCCAGGCACGCTCGATCACGACCTTGGAAACAGCACCTTTCTGGAGGCGACTTTCGAGGTAGCGACGGATCCGGAGATCCGCATGCAACTGATCAGCATACTCAGCTTCGGGTGCATACCACTTAGACTGCCAGTCTTTATTGACGGCGAGTCGAAACCCGATCGGATGTACTTTTTGTCCCATAATGAAAACCTGTTAAAATCGTTTGCGGCGCAATTACTTGCCCTTTGCTTCGTGGAGCTCCTTCGCCTTCGTGAGCCATTCGTCACGCTCAATGCGCCCCTTGAAAGAGAGAAGCTCATCGAACTCCTTGATATTCTCTTCCGTCCAGTTTGCGATTTGCTCGAACTTGTAGATCCCGATCGAGTTGAGCTTCTCCTCGAGTTTAGGACCCACGCCGCTGATCTCCTTCAAATCGTCGACTTCGGAGGGGGCGGAGTCATAAACCAATCCGCGAGCTTCGTCAACTCTACCCTCACTTGCGGCGGCCTTTTCTTTCTTCGGGGCAGCTTTCTTCTCCTCTTTCGGAGCTGAAGCCTTTTCAGAATTGGGAGCAACCTTCTTCTCTGACCTCTTTGGCTTTGCGGCAGACTTCTCTTCCGCTACGACATCATCACTCAAAACAACGGTGATGTGGCTGGTTCTCTTACGAATCGCAGAGGCGGAACCACGGGCACGGGGCTTGAAGCGTTTGAAGGTAGGTCCTTCACCGACGACAGCGCTTTTTACAATAAGTCC
The DNA here is from genome assembly GCA_029213265.1 of Verrucomicrobiales bacterium. Classification (GTDB taxonomy): domain Bacteria; phylum Verrucomicrobiota; class Verrucomicrobiia; order Verrucomicrobiales; family DEV007; genus Arctic95D-9. The sequence continues at coordinate 70,503 of JARGNG010000013.1, forward strand.
ATCCAGAGGAAGTTCGAAATTGTTTTCCGCATCCGCGAGAGCCGCCTTCATCGTCTTCGAGAAGAGATCAGCTCCTTTTCGGGGAGTGAAGTTCAAAATGTCGAGAGCATCCGATACGGGGAGGCCCTGAATTTCACGAGCCACGTCGCGAGCCTTACGGGCCGAAATGCGGGCAAATTTATATGTCGAAGTCACGTCCATGATTTTCGCAATACTTAGGTCTTAAAAGGTGGGTTGGTTCGGGAGGAGTTGAATACCGTCTCCCACGGCAACATTTTCTACATCTGCGAGACGATCCTGGAGCACAGCTCCCGAAATTGCATCTCGCACATCCACGATCATCGCGGTATAAATAGGTCTTTCGCCCCGGAGCACCGCAATCGGCGTTCCGACTCGAACGCCGGCTTCTCTGCCGGCATCAAAAACAACAAGCCCGATCTCAGAATCAATGCTCACAATCTGTGAATCACCCACCTCGGCAGCCGCTCCATTCGCAGCCAGATCCTCCAGCGCTTCTCCGGCCTTCCCAATCGAAGTCATTGCACCCTTACGGTCCTTCTCAGCCGCAGCGGGCGTCGCCTGAACATATTTGAGAAAGGACTCACTTAGCTGGTGAAGCTGCTCAGTGCGGCGCTCCAGTTCCTGCTGGCTGATATCAAGATCACGCACCGCCTTGAGGAGGCGTTGCTCGAGGCTGTTTTCATCCTGCGTAAAGAGATCAACTCCAAATGCCTGAAGCTTCAGCTGCATTTCACGGGAGGAAGCCACCTGCTTCTCGCTCGCCTTCACGGCCTCAGCGAGACTTTTCACGAGATCTTTCCGCTGCACCTCAGCGCGACTCAACCGCTCCTGCAGCGTGGCTACCTGGGCCTGAGAGACGGAAAGAGCCGCTTTCAGCTCACGAACCGCGATCGAATCACCCGCTTCCTGCGACTGAACCGGAGAACACACGAAAGCCATACCAAGCGCGAATGCGCAGCAGGTAGCTTGAGTTGTGTTCCGGGAAAGTTTCATAGGGCGAAAAATAGAAAGAAGTGAGTCGGGAAAATTACCCTTTGATCTTGGGGTTGTGACCACTGTGGCCACCGAACTTCCGCGTCGGGGAAAACTCTCCGAGCTTGTGCCCGACCATATTCTCCGTCACGAAGACAGAAGTGAATTCTTTCCCATTGTGAACGAGAAAGGTGTGACCGACAAAATCGGGTGTGATCATTGAGCGGCGCGACCAGGTTTTGATCGGGCGCTTTTGACCGCTTTCCGACATGTTGTCGATTTTAATCAGAAGCTTCTGATCGACAAAGGGTCCCTTTTTGAGTGAACGAGCCATAATACAGTTTCAGTAAAGTTGGGAAATTAACGACGACGCTTCTTGTTCTTGCGACGCTCAATGATGAATTTGTCGCTACCCTTGTATTTTTGGCGGGTGCGCTGTCCTTTGACGTGCCCCCATGGGCTCTTGAGGTGCTGGCGACCGCCACCCGACTTTGACTTACCCTCACCACCACCGTTCGGGTGATCGACCGGGTTCATACACATACCGCGCACAGTCGGACGAATTCCGAGCCAGCGGGAACGTCCTGCCTTGGCGCTGACGACCTGCTCATGCTGATGGTTTCCGACAATACCAACCGTCGCATAACACTTCGTGTGAATCTTACGAATCTCACCGGAAGGCATTTTCACGAGGGCGTAGTCCCCTTCGCGGTTGGAAAGCATGCAGGACTGACCCGCACTACGGGCAACCTGACCACCTTTTCCAGGTACGAGCTCCACATTGTGAATGCTGGTTCCGGTCGGGATCTGGGAAAGAGGAAGAGCACAACCTGGCTTGATCGGAGCCTTGTCACCGGCCGCCACTTCAGCACCTACTTCCAGCCCGCGGGGAGCAATGATATAGGAGCGCTGCTTGTCACCATACTCAATCAGCGCGATGCGCGCGGTGCGGTTCGGATCATACTCGATCGAAATCACCTTCGCAGCTTCGTCGCGACGATTCCGCTTGAAGTCGATCAGACGATACTTCCGCTTATGTCCACCCCCTTTGTGACGGCAGGTAATGCGCCCGTTATTATTCCGGCCTCCGGATTTTTTCAGAGGACGACAAAGGCTCTTCTCCGGCTTGGATGCTGTGATTTCTTCGAAATCAGGAAGCAGCTTGTACCGGTTCGAGGGTGTGATTGGTCTAAAGGATTTCAGGCCCATGCTACGAGGTAGTTAAAAAGGTTATACAAATTCGAGAACTTCTCCGTCCTCAAGGCGAACGAACGCCTTCTTCCAGTTCTTGGTGCGGCCGAAGTCAGCGCGACGCTCGCGCTTCTTCTTTCCGCGGTAGTTTGCGGTGCGAACATCTGCGACCTTCTTGCCGAAGAGTTTTTCAATCGCATACTTGATCTCCAGCTTGTTCGCGCGGGGATCCACCTTGAAGACATACTCATTGTTTGTCTCGGTCAGGAGGGTCGCCTTTTCGCTCAGCTGAATCGTGTCGATAATTTGGAAAATGTCTTTCATCGTACTGGTTCCTTCCGCAGTTACTTGGCTGTTCTGGCTGCAAGGGTTTCAAGAGCGCCCTCAACCACAAAAATTTTATTGTGATGGAGAAGCTGCTCCACGTTCAGTTCGTGCGCCGACATCAGAAGTGCATTCTGATAGTTGCGCCCGGCACGCTTTGTCTCTTCGGAGAAATCATTCCCTACGATGAGGACTTTTTTCGTGTCACCGGCAAGACTGCTGATCTCCGCGGCGAAAGACTTGGTCTTTCCGTCGGAAATGGCAAAGTCGGAAATGGTGGCAACATCGCCCGCCTCGATTTTCACCGAGAGAGCTTTTGAAAAGGCGAGTCGCTTCGTTCCGCGATTGACAGCCTTCGCATAGGAGCGGTAGCGGGGACCGAAGGCCACACCTCCACCACGGTTGATCGGGGAAGCGTTACCACCCTGACGGGCACGTCCGGTTCCTTTCTGACGAAACGGCTTTTTACCCGTCGCAGCCACCTCACCACGAGTCTTCGTGTGAGCTGTGCCGGAACGGCGGTTTGCACGCATCGCGACGACAACATCGTGAACCGCCTGGCGGCCACGCGATTCATCTTCGATCACGCCAATATTGGCACTCTTCGCACCTTCGATATCTAAAGTTTTTGCAGCCATGGAAATACTATTTTTCGCTGTTTATCAATCCTAACGGATCAGCCTTCCGCCTCTGTCGAACCCTCCGACTTGGCCGGAGCTTCCTTTTTGCTGAAATCCTGAACCGGTGCCTCGTGCTTCACGGCCGGACGAATCACCACATAACTGCCCTTGGGGCCCGGAACGGCACCACTGACGAGAATGACATTGTCCTCAGGGCGGGTCCGGACAACGCGCAGATTTTGAATCGTCTTGCGGTAGTTACCGTGACGACCGGGCATCGGCTTGTTCTTCCAAATACGGCCGGGATCCGTTCCCGCTCCTACACCACCGGGCCGGCGGTGCATCATGTGACCGTGCGTTTGAGGTTGTCCCTGGAAATTGTATCGCTTCATGACACCCTGGAAACCTTTTCCCTTGGATGTGCCAATCACGTCAATCCATTGACCTTCTTCAAACAGTTCAACACCGGGGTGGTCACTCTCAGGAAGCTGATCATCGCTCTCAAGTCGAAACTCGAGGATCTTCTTCTTAGGAGCAGAGCCGTTCGCCTTCACATGACCTTGCTCGGGCCGATTGAGGCGAGACTCTTTTTGCTCGCCGTAACCGACCTGAACTGCCGTGTAGCCGTCCTTGTCCTGTGTTTTTTTCTGTAGGAATACATTGTCGCTGACATCGATTACCGTCACAGCCGTGGCCGATCCGTCCTCGTTGAAAACGCGGGTCATTCCTACCTTCTTACCAATCAATCCGATGCTCATTGCGCTCGTCCTTGCTTGAAATTATTCAATCCTGGGGTTCCGACTAAATCTTAATCGTGATGTCCACTCCTGCGGGGAGGTTCAGTTTTTTCAACTCGTCCACCGTGCGGGCAGTCGGCTCGACGATGTCGAGAAGACGCTTATGAGTACGGATTTCGAACTGCTCAGCAGATTTCTTGTTCACGTGGGGTGAACGGTTTACGCTAAATATCTCTATTCTCGTCGGCAACGGGATCGGCCCGGAAACGCGAGCTCCCGTACGCTTGGCGGTCTCTACGATATCCACGGTCGACTTATCGAGAAGTCGTGAGTCGTAGGCTCGTAGCCGAATTCGAATGCTTTGTCCCTGCATATCAATTGTTCCGATTAAAGATTAAAGTCGTTTCTCAAAAGTAGTTACTGGAGCCCTATACATACTGCTCCGTCATTTGCCGCACCATTGCCGCGGGAACCTCTTCAAACTGAAGTGGCTCCATCGAAAAGCTTGCCCGCCCTTTGGAAAGGCTGCGCATATCAGTCGCGTATCCGAACATCTCCGCCAGCGGCACCTCGGCCCGGATCTGGCTCAACCCATTACGGGAATCAATTTCGGAAATTCGTCCGCGACGACGATTCAAATCACCAATCAGGTCGCCCTGATACTCGTCCGGCACATCCACATTTACGAGCATGACCGGCTCCAAAAGAATCGATCCGGCGTTTGTGAAGGCATCCCGCATCGCAAGAATGGCCGCGATCTTGAAGGCCTGCTCGTTTGAATCCACATCGTGACTCGAGCCACCGATAAGATCGACATGAAGATCCACCATGGGATACCCCATGATCACACCATTCGTGAGCGACTCGCGAATTCCCGTTTCGCAGGCATTGAAGAATTCCTTGGGAATTTCACCACCAACAATTCGATTATTGAACGTAAACCCTTTGCCGCGTGCGCTCGGGGAAACCTTGAGGATAACGTGACCATACTGGCCCTTTCCGCCCGTCTGCTTGACCAGCTTGTATTCGCCGCCGGCGCCTGCCGTAATCGTCTCACGGTAGGCAATCTGAGGCTTACCGGCGTTTGTGCGAACGCTGTATTCCGCCTCAAGACGGGATTGAATAATCTCCAAGTGAAGCTCCCCCATTCCGGCAATGATGGTCTGACCGGTCTCTTCGTCCGATGAAACAACGAAGGTTGGATCCTCCTCAGCAAGGCGACCCAGCGCCTCAGCAAGCTTCTCGGAATCAGCCGTGGTCTTCGGCTCGACTGCCATGGAGATCACGGGATCCGGAAACGCCGGAGGCTCGAGCATGATGTCAAATTTCTCCGTGTGGAGCGTGTCACCCGTACGAACATTTTTCGGACCCACGATCGCCGCGATGTCGCCTGCGTAACAGGTCTCGATATCCTTGTGATCATCAGACTGGATCTGAATCAGGCGCCCAATGCGCTCTTTGCGACCCGTGCGGGAATTCCACACTTGATCACCCTTGGATACAGAACCGGAATACACACGGATAAAGACCAACTTACCAACATACTTGTCGGACCAAAGCTTGAATGCGAGAGCACAAAACCCACCGTTATCATTCGCAGGCGCCTCCACCACAACGGACTCATCATCAATCTCAGTCCCCTGTGCCGGAACCACCTCCAACGGACTCGGGAGATAGTCGACGACAGCGTCCAGCAAATACTGAACACCCTTGTTCTTGAAAGCAGATCCGCCCACAACCGGAACGATCTTATTGGAGACTGTCGCCCGGCGAAGAGCATTTTTAAGATCGGTCGCCGTAAGCTCTTCTTCGTCGAGAAACCTCAGACCGATCTCCTCATCCGCATCCACCAGTGCTTCGACCAGAGAATCACGAGCTTCGTCAGCGATCACTTTCTGCTCTTCGGAAAGCTCAGCCACCTCATAGGTCGAACCGAGCAAATCATCATCCGAGTAAAGAATCGCTTTTCCGTTAATCACGTCGATCTGCCCTTTCAGATCCTCTTCTGAACCAATCGGAATCAGAATCGGCTGAGCATTGGCACCGAGCTTTTCGCGAACATCCTCCACCACAGCTGCAAAGTCAGCGCCGACGCGATCCATCTTGTTCACAAAAATGATACGGGGAACGTGATACTTGGTAGCCTGGCGCCAAACCGTCTCCGACTGGGGCTGCACACCGGCAACGCCACAGAAAACGACGACCGCACCATCAAGAACCCGGAGAGAGCGCTCCACCTCAGCGGTGAAATCAACGTGACCGGGAGTGTCAATGATATTAATCCGCTGACTCTCACCTTCGTGAGACTTGTTGACACCTTCCTGCTGAATCTGAACCCAGTCGCAAGTTACCGCAGCAGAAGTGATCGTAATACCCCGGGCGCGCTCCTGCTCCATCCAGTCAGTTGTCGCCTGGCCGTCATGAACCTCGCCAATGCGATGGATCATCCCGGTGTAGAAGAGGATGCGCTCCGTCAGCGTGGTTTTCCCGGCATCAATGTGGGCCGCAATCCCGATGTTACGAGTCCGCTCAAGCGGAAACGCACGATCAGGAGAGTTAGGACCAGCACTCATCGAAGTCAGGGAAGGAACCGTCTGTAGGGTAGCGGACAAAAGATTTTACCAGCGGAAGTGAGCAAAGGCGCGGTTTGCCTGCGCCATTTTGTGAGTTTCGTCCCGCTTGCGGATCACCACACCCTGATTGGTGCTGGCATCCTTGATTTCGTTCGCGAGAGCAACATGCATCGGAGTCCCGCGCTTACTGCGGGCGCAATTCACGATCCAGCGCATCGCAAGCGATTCCTGACGATCGAGGGAAACCTCGAGAGGCACCTGATAAGTAGCACCACCCACACGTCGGCTTTTCACCTCAACGCGCGGCTTGGCATTTTCGATCGCACGATTCAGAACCTCAACGGGGTCAACCGATTCGGTTCCTTCGTTCGCACGATCAATTGCAGCGTAAACAATGCGCTCTGCGAGAGCGCGCTTACCTTGGTGCATCACCTTGGAGACCAGCTTCGCTACCAGCGGGCTGTCATAGCGGGCATCGCGCCGCTCAGGTTTGGAATAGACTCGTTTTCTTCGGGACATAGGATTATTTCAGTCTGTTGCTAAAACATTCGTATCGCCGGAGAAATGAACTGAGAAAACCTCAGATCATCACCCCTTCGGTCGTTTGGCTCCGTATTTGGAACGAGCCTGCTTACGACCGTCGACACCCAGCGTGTCCAACGCACCACGAACAACGTGGTAACGAACACCTGGCAAATCTTTCACTCGACCACCACGAACCAGGACAATGGAGTGCTCCTGGAGATTGTGGCCTTCACCGCCGATGTAGGCGATCACTTCCTGACCATTGGTCAGCCTCACTTTGGCAACCTTACGAAGAGCGGAGTTCGGCTTCTTCGGAGTCCGCGTATAAACCTGGAGACAAACGCCCCGGCGTTGCGGGCATTCATCGAGGGCTGGGGACTTGGACTTGACGACCTTGTCCTTTCTTCCTTTGCGAACGAGTTGGTTGGTAGTGGGCATAACGTTTCCGTCAGTATGTAACATGTTGGCACCAATTTTGCTGATCTGAGTTGCAACGAATTGCAGAATCGTAAGACTAGCCAAAAAACCTCTCCCGAATGGCACCGGCGCCGGGAGAGGGGCGGGAATATAGAGGGGGAATCCGCTGCCGCAAGGGGATTTTCCGCTAATTTTTTAGAATCCGGGATATTTACGCCAAATCATTGAAAAGGTTCGGCCGTTTTTATACACCAGCCACTGTGGCTATAGTAATTCAAATACTCTGCGGAGTCTCACTTTGATACAGCTTCTCTCTGGAGGGCCTTCCGTCATCTCCCGTGGACCTTTGAGCGAACTCCATCAGGATTCCCGCCCCTGGACGAAGCGATGGGAAAAATCCCCTGCTTGGATCGGGGGATGAAAGAACAAAAAGGAATCCGGAACGGGCTGTCGGGAAGATCCGTCGACGATTTCTCCCGGGTATCGAAATCGGAGGCGGTTTCCGGAGCGGTGGGGATGAACGGCAGCCGCTGCCGTTAAATACAGGGTCCGACCGTAGCACGAGGGAGATTTGAACTCCCGACCTTAGGCTTATGAGTCCTCTGCTCTACCCCTGAGCTATCGTGCCGTGTCGGTTTCGCATACCCGGAAGCATGCAGCCGCGTTAGCGGCGGTCCGTAAGAAACTTTTTTCCGGCAGAAAGTCAAGAGCTATGTCAGGCCAAAATCGAACGCGGTTTTCGCTCTAAACAGCGACCCAGGCCAGGCCCCACGCAATCACCAGCGGTGCGGTCACGATTCCGACAATGGAAGTCGCAATGACCACTTGAATCGCCACTTGCGGCTGTCCCCCGAAGAGTCGTGCTAGCACGATCGGGAAAACCGCTGCCGGCATCGCAGCCTGCACCACGAGCAGCCGTTTCAAATCATCCGGGAGCGGTAGAAAGCAGGCTGCGCAAAGGATCAGGCCTGCCCCGAGGAAAAGCCGAACCACGATACTCAGAGTCGCCACCCGGAACGCCTCGTGGAAAATTCCAGTCTTGAAATAGCGCCCAATCGTCGCACCAATCATAAAAATCGCCATCGGGATCGCACATCGCCCCATCATCTCCATGGTCGTTGCGATGATGTTCGGAATGAATCGGTAGAGCCCGGTATAATTCAAAAACAAGGCCGCCATCACCGCAATGAATGGGCCGTTGATCATCGATCGAAAGCCCGCTTTGCCGGTCATGACAGCAAGGCCCACTGTCCACATCGCGATTTCCACGCCGATTCCATGGACAAAAACGAGCCCGGCCGGCCCTTGATTGTCGGGGAACAACTCGAGGACAATCGGCAGGGCAACAAAGCCGTAGTTCTGAACTCCGGCACTGATCGAAAACGTCCTCCGCCCCTCACCCCGCTTAATTCCTCCCGCAGTGGCCACGACCCACGCAATGCCGATCGCCGACGCGACCAGTGCGAAACCCAAAGCAATCGCCCAGACTGCGGACGAAACCGTTTCGAGAGCCGGATTTCCCGGAACCAGTGAAAGAATGAAACAGGGGAAAAGCAGATTCAGCCCGAGTTTCATGACCCCGACCTCCACTTCCTCACCGAGCCAGCCGCGACGATGAAAAAAGAAACCGATCCCCATGATCAGGAAGACCGGCAGGGTCGCCGAGAGGATCGTGAAATACGCAGGCATCGTCACAAAGCGCTACGACTCTCCGCCACGCCGCTTTCCGCCGCCAACAGACTGAAGCCGACGATCCTCGCCCGACTGAAGCCGACGATCCTCCACATAGCCGCGCAGCATCAAGCCCAGTCCCCCCGCAATCAGGATGATCAGTAAGAACAAGTGCGTACCCTTGATGGCCATGACCGGCCGAAACCGGCTCACCACTTCAATCCCGAGAATGATCAAACCAAGCCCCACCAGAATCCAGCCCCACATTTTCTGCACATCGAAAAACAAGGCCACGATCCCGATGAACAGCGGCATGAGAACAATCCCCATCGACGTCGTCTCCATGAGGCCGCCGCCCCGCCCCCGGGAAATCGCTCCCGAGATCATTCCCATGTGACCAGTCGTAAAGCGGACGGAGTCGAAAAACAGCCACACTCCGACCGCTGCCAGGGCAGCGCCAATGAGAAATTTTACTTCGCCGCCGGGACGGCCTCCGGGATTGAGTTCCATGGGGAGAGTAAAGCGTATGCAGGGAGCAGAGGCAACCTTGTTGAGTTCCTGCCCTGTGGCACTGGAAATGAGACAGCCCCCTTCCGCTGTTGGGAGCGCCCGGGATTACAGTCGACGGATCTGCTGCTTCAGCTTTCTGATTTTCTGACTGAACTTCTTGATCCCCGAGGTCTGCTTTTTTCTCTTCGCCAGTCGCACTTTTTTCTGAAAGTTCCGCATTTTCTTGCACAGCTTTGCAGCCTTGGCCGCGTTGCCGTTAATTCGTGAAGTTTCCGGCAATGATCGAATTAGCGATCGTAAGGGAATCCTCCGGGTCGGTTGAATAGTTGTAGAGCCACCTCCCCAACCGCCAAATTGCGAGCTGTCGCCAGCTTTGTTTTCGGTGATCGCTACATTCTCGAGTGTCAGAGCCCCCCCCGGCTTCGAATCCCCCACCCGTCGTGAACTTATATTTCCCGTGGCCGCTTTCGTTGCCGGAAAGGGTCGAGTTCCGGATGACACTGGAAGCGAGCATAAACAGACCCCAGCCACTTTGCCCGACGCCGTTCCGGCTCGAACCATCGCTGCCCTCTCCAGTTCGCACATCCGGCAGTGTTCTGCCACGAAGCCGAAGATAGAAGTTGCAGGGTGTTTTGACCTCCGACCCAAGGTCGCTGGATTCTACACCTCCAGTCGCAGCCCGTCCCAGGCAAGGCGCACGCCCTCCGGCAGCCCCGGCTCCAAAGCCGCGTAGTCGACCCGGCAGGAAAAGTGGGTCAGCCAGGTTTGCTTGATCTCGAGTTCCTTCGCCAGGTCGACTGACTCGCCAATCGACAGATGCGTCCAATGCTCCTCGGGCTGAAGACCGTCGAGAATGAGCAGATCGATCCCGCGAATCAAATCGCAGGTCTCAGGACTCAATTCCTTCGCGTCGGGAATGTAGGCAAAGAGGCGTTGCCCGTTTTTGGAAAAAAGAAATCCGATTGTCTCCACTTTCCCATGCCTTACCGGTAAGGGTGTAGCGGTGAGCTCCCCGACCGGAAACGGCCCTTCAATGAGACAGGGGGCAATTTTCAAATAGCCGCGATAGCGATTCGTTCCGTCGAAAATGTAGGGAAAGGCTCCCTCGAGGCGCTTCATGCATTCCGCTGTCGCGAAGATCTCCATTTCATCCTCGTCCCACATCGTATAGCGACGAAGATCGTCGAAGCCCATCACATGATCGCTGTGGGCATGAGTAATGAGAGCGGCATCGAGATTCCGGATCTTCTCCCGCAACATCTGCTGGCGAAAGTCGGGCCCCGTATCGACGACAAACTCTGTCTCGGCTGTCCTCACATAGATCGAAGACCGCAGGCGGTTGTTCTTCGGATCGTCCGACGTGCACACCGCGCAGTCACAACCGATCACGGGAACCCCGATCGAGGTGCCCGTTCCCAAAAATGTAATTTCTGCATTCTTGAACATTGACTTTTTGAACAGCCTTTACTACACTCACCAAATCTAACCCCAATTTGCACGAATGCTCTCGGTTTTAAAAATCAGGAATCTTGCGCTGGTCGACGACCTCACCTGGGAACTCGGACCCGGACTCATCGGGGTGACGGGATCAACCGGCGCGGGAAAGTCGATGATCGTCGGCGCGCTCAAACTTATCCTTGGAGAACGCGCCAATCACGATTTGATCCGGACAGGCGAATCCAGTTGCAGTGTCGAAGCGATCTTCGAGCTGTCCGGCAATCTCGATCAGGTCAATACGCTGCTGGAGGAATGCGGTCTGGACCCCTGCGAAGGGAATTCACTCGTCGTGAAACGAATCTTCGGGAGCGGCAACAAGCAGTTCATTAACTGTTCGCCGTGCACCCTCTCCGTTCTCAAATCAATCGGCGCCCTGCTCGTCGATCTCCATGGCCCGCACGAACATCAGTCGCTTCTTTCACAGGATCGACAGCTCGCCATGCTGGACGCCTACTCTCACGCCGATCAAGAGAGGAAGGCCTACCGCAGCGCCTACCGCGAATGGCAGGCTGCGATGGCAGCTCTTTCCGAATTTAGAAATACGCGCCAGGTCAGCGATCAGGAAATCGACCTGCTTCGTTTTCAGGTGGAGGAAATTTCTGCGGCCGCACTCGACCGTGAGGAAGTCGTGGAGTTGGAGCAACGCTATCGGCAGTCTCTCCACAGCAGCCGGCTCGTCGAAAACGCCAATCAGGGAGTCGACCTCATCAGCGCCGCCGTCGCAAACCTCACCAACGCCCAGCGATGCATTCGTGAACTGGAAAAATTCGATCCCTCCATCGTCGACCGTGTTGCAGGATTCGATTCCGCCCGCGTCGAGATTGAAGAACTCGAAGGCACTCTGCGCGAATACCGGGATGATCTGGAAATGGATCCCGCCGAGTTGGCCCGCATGGAACGGCGCATCGACGAGATCGAAACCCTCAAACGGAAATACGGACAAAGCGTCGACGACGTTCTCGCCTACGAAGCAAAGGCCCGCAAACGTCTCGGTACCGTCGACGGACGTGAAGAGGAGTTGGAGCGCCTCAACGACGCGGTTGATTCGACCAGGGCAAAAGTGACCAGGGCCGCAGGGAAGCTCTCGAAGAAACGGGAAAAGGCAGCCCCAGCTCTCGCCGGCGAAATCGCCGCGCACCTCGATGATCTTGGTTTTAACCAGTCCGTGTTTGAAATTCAATTCGAGGAACTCGAAGAGCCGGGCCCGCGCGGGGCTGAATCGGTCGATTTCCTCTTCGGGCCCAATCCCGGCGAACCACTGAAGCCACTTCGCATCATTGCCTCCAGCGGGGAGATGTCACGGGTCATGCTCGCCGTGAAAAGTGCACTCGCCGACCAGGACAAGATTCCGTTGATGGTCTTCGATGAAATTGACGCGAACGTCGGTGGGGAAATCGCGGGAGCCGTGGGTAAGAAGATGGCCTTCCTCGGAGAGCGACATCAAGTGATTGCGATTACCCACATGCCCCAGGTCGCTTCGCTCGCCCATCGGCATTACCTTGTCACCAAAGAAGTCGAAAACGACCAGACCAATTCCCGACTCGACGCCATAACCGGAAAAGCGCGAACCAAAGAGTTGGCCCGCATGCTCGGGGGAATCGGGCCGGAGACCCTGGCACTGGCAGCGAAGATGGCAGGATTGTAGAGCAGCGTGGAAGATACAACCGCGGCAGCCAAGCCGCGGAATGGACGGTCTTCTTTCCAAGCCCGGCCCACTACGGCCTCAAAGAGGCCGACTACAGAGCTACTCTTTCTTCGTCTCCGCCTTTTCCTTTTTCTCAATCGTCTCCACCTTCCCCTTCAACTCTCCCAGCAACTTCTGGAGCTCGGAGACCTCCTTGCGAAGATCTTTCACTTCGTCGGCCTGCTTTTTATCACCATTCAGCTTTCGTATCGCGGCCACGGCCGCTTTGGACTCGGCACTCTCACGATCAGAAGAATCGGAAAAGGTGGAAAGCAGGGCATTGGCCCTGGAATCCCCCAGCGTCCCGAGAGCACCGATAGCGAGAGGTCGCAGCATATCCTTCGGGCTCGTTACAAATCCGGCGATATATTTACGTACCTCTTCTTTTTCCTCCAACTCCAAATCACGAGCGAGGTAGGCCAGGGTATCCAGCGCATTTCCGAAATCACGGGTATCGAAAGCCGCCTCATGGGCTTCGAGATGATTCCGGAGAGGCTCCAGATAAGAGGGATCAGCCTGCGACCGAATCGCTCTCACCGCGGAAGCGGCAATGGCATGGCGATAGCTTTCCCGGGCGAGGGCGGCCAGAATAGCGTTCTTCACCTCCTCTTCCTGAAATTTACCGAGAGCACGAACCGCTTCTTTGACAATTTCCGGATTCTTTTCCTCGATCGCTACCCCGGAGAGAGCGTCCCGGGCATCGGGGCGATAGAATTTCGCAATCGCCCGGATCACTTCCTGGCGAACTCGCGCATCCTCCTGCTCACGACTGGCCAGCAATCGCTCCAGCGCCTCCGGAGTGTGCGTTTTCGCGAGAGCTTTTGCTGCCTCGATGCGAACTCCGTAAAAGGGATCCTTCTGCAAAACCACCTGAAGCTTGTCGAGGCTGGCGACATCTTTTCGGCCGCCCAGTTGCCTCGTCGCGAGAAGGCGCCCGATCATATCTCCCGAGTTCTCCAACTGCGCAAAGAGAAGCGGATTCGCCGGCTGAAACTCCATCTTCGCAAGAAGAGTAAAATCAGGATCAAGCCGGACAATCTTCGGTTTCGATGGTAGCGAAAAGTAGAAATCCTCCGCCTTCTGACGAAGCTCCGCTGAAGCCGTCACGCTCTCCCCATTGTCCAGAATGAAACGAACAGGAACATCGAGGTGAAACAACATCACGTCGTCTCCCACTTTCTGAGTCTGATCAAGACGAACCTTCGCCTGCTTTCGAACCTGATCCCACGTGTAGGCGACCTTCAGTTTCGGAGTGCCTCCATGGTAGACCCATTGATCAAAAAACCGATCCCAGGACTGGCCCGTCTTTTCCTCGAAAACCTCTGCAAGATCGGCGGTGACGACGACCTGATTCCGATTGCGCTCCAGGTAGGTATGGATGCACTCCCGGTACAGATCCGGTCCGAGTTGGCTCCGCAACATATGTAGCACCCAGCTGCCTTTCGGATAGGCGCGGTAGTCAAACTGCTCCATGGGATCCGCATACCCGCGCCAGACAATCGGCTTGGTATCGGAATTCCCGAGGATCCCCTCTGCGTCCCGGAAGAGTCCGTAAAGCATTGCGTCACGGCCGTTCTTTTCCTCTTCGTAGAGATGGGTGTAGTAGGTCGCAAAGCCCTCATTTAACCAGAGGTGACTCCAGTCTTTGCAGGTGAGTAAATCTCCGAACCACTGGTGGGCAATCTCATGGGCATCAAGCCGATGAGAGGAGCGAATGTTTTCGGAAGCCTTCGAAAAAAGAGTCCGCGTCGTCAGCGTGGTCACACTTGTGTTCTCCATCCCGCCAGCAATGAAGTCGGTGACACACACATTGTAGTACTTCGCCCAGGGATAGGCATGTCCGATTTCCTTTTCAAAGAAGGGCAGGATTTTCGCGGTGTCCTCGAAAGAATTCCCGGCTTCGGCAAACTCGGAAGGCGGAGTGTAGAACGCCAGATCAAGGTCACCATACTTACCCTCGAGTTGATCGAAATATCCGCCAACCACCGAGATCAGATAGTTCACATGTTCCTTCTCCTGGCTCCAGTGAAAGGTAGAGACGCCTGCATCGGTCTTCTCCGAAACCAATCGACCGTTCGAGAGAACCGTCATCCCCTCGGGAACGCGGCAAATGACTTCCGAGGTAAACCGCTCATTCGGATAGTCGTATCCGGGAAACCAGTGGGAGTGACGTTGCGGCTCCCCCTGGGTAAAAAAGTGATCATCTCCATCCGGATACCCCATCGCAGCAGTGCGGTAGTACCAGCCCTGTTCCGGAAAGGCTTCGTATTCAATTTCCACCCAGGCATCTTCCCCTGCTCCTAACTCATCCACAAAAGTGATCGTGAGATGATTCTTTCCCGATTCCCAGTCTTCGATTTCCTGAGAGGACGTTACTTTCCCGATCGCGAGGTCGATCGCATCAAGGCGGAGTTGAAGAATTGGCTTTGCGATGGGGGAAAAAAGGAGACGGGAAACACCACGAAGCGACCGCTTCTCGAAATCGGGATCCAGCTCCAGCTTTACGTGGGCGACATCAATTTCCCGGTCCGGCGCATATTTCGGATCATTGCCGGTGGCTCCCGATGGTCCCTCCAGCAATCGACGGGCAATATCCCCTTTGCAGGCACACCACTCCCAGCCGCAATCGGCTGCGCTCGCTGAAGTGGAAATGGCAACGCAAAAAAAGCAGGCAAGAAACGAAACGAAAAATCGATGCATGCGCGCATCGTGCCGCATCGTCGACAGAAAGACAAGGACGGGGACTCAAGTCGCCGACCTTGCAGATCCGTGTCTTGGAACCGCCACATTTCGAACCCAATAGCCGCACCAGGCCACCATTACCCGAGCCCTAGCAGCACCCCGAACCGGAGTCCGGAGAACAGCAATCGCCCGCCTCCGTCGTCGCGTCGTATCGGGCACCCTTGGTTTCGCGAGGATCTCGAATGCGCGTGACGGCGCAATCGAAAACCTCTGCATCCTCCTTTGAAATTTCCTCCTGCGGATCGACAAATTCGAAACTATCCGCGTAGGCACCAGACTTGTAGATGTTGTAAACCTTGTCACAAACGGCGTAGCGCTTTCCGCGCTCCATCGCGTTCCCGTCATCGTCGAGCACCTTCTTGAAAGGCCCTTTGTAAATGACCGCCTGATTTCGCTCGAGGCAGATACCCTCTTTGCCCTTGTAGGCTTCAATCGTCATGCTGCGAAACTCGATTCCCTTCACGGTTCGCCACGGCTCTTTATCAAATTTCAAAATACTGACTCCGTAGAATCCGGCGTCCTCGAAGGCCTGTAGAAATTCATCTTCCCGGAACGCCCCGGAAATGCATCCGCTCCAGAGCTCACTGTCATCCTGCAATTCCTGAGGCACATCTTCGTCGCAAACAATGTCCGAAATGACAGCGCGACCGCCGCGCTTGAGGACGCGGTGAATTTCTTCAAACATTTGCCGCCGGTTCTTTTTCGAAACCAGGTTGAGCACGCAATTGGAAACGACCACATCAATCGAGTCGCTTTTCACAAGGGGCTGCTTGATCTTCAATTCTTCCGCAAGCTCTTCCGCCTTGAGATACCCGTTCGCATCGCTCACCGGATTTTCTTTCAGCCTCGCTTCAAGCACTTCCAGGTCGAGTGCGAGATCCTGGATTCGTCCTTTGCGGAACTCGACATTGTCGTATCCGACTCGCTGCGCCACAAAAGGCTGATTGCGTCGCGCCACCTCGAGCATGTCATCCGTCATATCGACGCCAATGACTTTCCCTTCCGAACCGACGACCTGGCTGGCGATGAAACAGATTTTCCCGGTGCCACTTCCCAGATCGAGCACTGTCTCTCCTTTCTTCACATACTGGCTGGGGTCGCCGCAGCCGTAGTCCCGCTCGATCACCTCGCCGGGAATGATCTCCAAGTACTTCGTATCGTATTCGACGGGACAGCAGAGAGCCTCCTGCCTGGCATTGGCCCCTTCCGCATAGCGATCTTTTACAACAGTTTCAGTTTTCATAGATTCGGAAATCTTTTCGGGGGTATGGGAAATCGACGGAATGTTCTGGTAATCGAGGTTGATCTTTTTCTCCATGATATCGGGATAGCGCAGGGGGGAAATCAGGAAAGCGAGCCTCCACAGGAGCTTCCACTTCCAGCGGTGCAGCCGAAGCAGTGGCTTCCGGTTCGAATGGGCTGACGCGAAAAGGAATCGAGTTCGACATCCCAGACTTTCATCGATTCCCCCCCTGTTTGAGGATACCTGAGCGGCATCTTCATCATTTGGTTGAAATCGCAATCGAAGACATCCCCATCCCAGCTGACATTGATCGTGTCTCGACACATCAAACCATCAACGGTAGACGGATTGAAATTTTGACGCAGCAGATCCATGTAGCTCTGCAGCTCTCCATTCCGCTTCAAGTAGCTCGCGAAACGGGAAATCGGCATATTGGCGATGCAGAAGAGGGAATGAAAATCGATCCCAAAATGCGCCTTCATCTCGCGCTTGTAATCCGCCTCCAGTTCCGCCTGAGCCGGAGGTAGAAACCCTCCGTTCGGATTGTAAACAAAATTGAGAGTCAGCTTCGGATCGCGCCCGTAGCCCAATTCATTCAATTTCTGAAACGCTTCGATACTGCGGTCAAAGACACCATCACCTCGCTGCTCATTCACGTTGTCAGGCGCGTAGCAGGGCATGCTCGCAATGATCTCGACCTCGTTCTCCGCGAGAAACTCGGGCACCCACTCGTATCCGGGCTCATTGATAATCGTAGCATTGAGTCGATCCATGACCCGTCGAGGCTGATCAAAATTTCGAACCGTCGTCACAAGCCTTTTGAAATCCGGAATCATCTCCGGTGTTCCACCCGTCATGTCCAGCGTGGGAATGTCCGTATTCTCAAACCATTCGAGGATCTGATCGATCGTCTCGCCCGTCATGATCTCTTCCCGCTTCGGTCCGGCGTTCACGTGGCAATGCACACAGGTCAGGTTACAAAGCTTGCCCACATTCAGTTGGAGAATCTCAGCCTGACCTCGACGCAGGGATAACTGAGCATTCTCGAGAGCGAGATCAAATTCGTTCTTAACTTCGGAAATTACCATAACGCAACGGGACTTCTGACGCAGTCGATCTGCCTCATTTACGCCGAAATGTGACAAAATCTCTATTTTGAGCGACAAAATTCGCTTTGGAAATGTTCACCTTTTCCTTTAAAAGAACGTTTCGCTGCTTAGGGTGGCTCTTTCTATTTTGTATTCTTTTTAAAAACCGATGGATTGCGGCCAACAGAAAATTGTCGATTCGCTGATCGATTCCTACCACGAAATCGGTGGGATCAATCGGATCGACAGCGGTAATCTACCCTCCAAGCGAACGATCACAGGAACGTGTGAGAAACTCCTGCAGTTGCTTTTTCCCGGCTACCACGACGAAGATCCCATTCCGGCTGAGGAACTTGAAATGATGACCGGCGAACGAATCGCCTCGCTGGTTGAGTCGCTCGAAATCGAGGTCGCGAAAACGTTACGCCTCCGTGACGACGAAACCGGAGAAGCTCATTCCGGTCTTGCCAAACAAGCACCTGATCTCGTTTGTGGATTCCTCGGGGAACTCCCTGAGCTGCGCAGACTTCTGCAATCGGATGTCGAAGCGGCTTACGAAGGGGATCCGGCGGCAAAAAATTTTGACGAGATCATTCTCGCGTATCCCTGCATCGAAGCGATCGCGATTCAGCGCTGCGCTCACTGCCTCTACGAACTCGATGTGCCTCTGATTCCGCGCATCATGACGGAATATGCCCACAGCCTCACCGGGATTGACATTCATCCCGGCGCGACGATCGGGACTCACTTTTTCATCGACCACGGAACCGGCGTCGTCATCGGGGAAACCTGCGTGATCGGAAATCACGTAAAGCTCTACCACGGCGTTACCCTGGGAGCCCGCAACTTTCCCAAGGACGAAAACGGTCGCATTGTGAAAGGGAACAAACGTCACCCCAACGTGGAAGACAACGTCGTGGTCTACCCGCACGCCACCGTACTCGGCGGGAAAACGACAATCGGAAAGGGATCTACCATTGGTGCCAACGTGTTTCTTCGGGAGAGCATCCCCCCGTCCTCTTTCGTCACGACGGTCGGGGAAGAACTGAACATCTTTAACAAAGAGACCGGTGAGACGGTTTCTCAGGCAGGGCCCGTCCACGAGTAACCCATGGCGGAGCAACTGGAGCTTTTTGATGATACTTCCCTTCCGGATTCCGGGAGTAGAGCAACACCGGCACCTGACTCCATTTCTCCCGACTCCCCTCCTGCGCACCATAGCCAGAGAAGCCAGAGGGAAAGTGACGCTCCTGAGGGATTTGTCTGGGTTACGGTCGGAACCGATCAGGAACTGACCCGGCAGGCAGCTGAGCATACCGCTCGCCTCGGGTTGGAAGAACTGGCTAAAACGATCCAGGTTGTGTGGAACAAACGAATGCGCACCGCGGCTGGCCGGGCCTTCTACCAAACGGGACGCATTGAGCTCAACCCGAAGCTGCAAACTCTTCCGGAAGGATCACAGGCGAACGAGATACATCAGACCTTCCTTCACGAACTCGCCCATCTGGTAGCTTTCGCGAGACACCCCGGAGTCCGAATTCAACCTCACGGCCCGGAGTGGAAACAAGCCTGCGCCGATCTCGGAATCCCGGGGGAGGATCGATGCCACGATCTCAATTTTCAGCCGCGTCGCCAGAAAAGGAAATTCGCCTACATCTGCCCGGAATGTGATTCCGTCGTGAAACGGGTTCGACGGCTCACGCGAAAGGTCGCCTGCTATGATTGCTGCCGCGCCCAATCAGGAGGCCGTTTCGATCAACGCTTCGTCCTTCGGGAGCATCGAATCACGTAATCAGATTCGAGTTTGCTCTTTGCTTCCCTGCCCGATCCGCTACGGTATCGGCCATGAAATTCGTGTCCCTCCTTTCGGCCTACGCCTTCACCCTGACCACCCTGACCTCCGGAGGCGACTGGATCGAACTTTTTGATGGAAAGACGCTCGACGGATGGAATGCCCGTGGGGAAGTAGAAACACTCTCCGTTGTCGACGGCGAAATCCACCTCCTCGCGAAAAACAACGTCTGGGTTGTCAGCGACCGCGTCATGGGAGACTTCGAAGCCACCGTTGAAGTGTTGCTTCCCGGGGATGCAGCCGAGGCGAAACTCAATTCTGGCCTCGCCTTTCGCTTAACCGGAGCCGAAGGGAAACCGAAAGGATACCAGTGCGAAATCGAAGCCCCTTCCCCCGGCAGGAATGGCGGAGTCTACGGAATCGGACTGGGTGGCTGGCTTTACCCGGCAAACGATCAGGCCAAAGAATTTGGTTCTGCGATCAAAGGGGTCATCAAAGACGGTGAGTGGAATACCTATCGAGTGGTTTGCCGGGGGCCGGTCATCGAAACTTTCGTCAACGGAAAGCCGATCTCGCGAGTTGAAGATTCCCAGTCTTTGAAAGGATTCTTTGGATTTCAGCACCACGGAAAAGGCGGGACAGTTCGCTTTCGAAATCTCAAGGCACGGGAACTGCCTTCACCCACTCCTGTATCGGGCGGGGAGGAACGCCCCAATATCGTCTGGATCACGGCGGAGGACATGAGCCCTACGCTTGGCTGTTACGGCGACAAGTATGCCAACACCCCGAATCTCGACGCCTTTGCCAAAGAGAGCGTTCGCTACACGCACGCCTTTGCCGCAGCCCCGGTCTGCTCGCCGTCCCGCTCCACACTAATCACCGGAATGTGGGCACCCAGTCTCGGCACCAGCCAGATGCGTTCGGGATTCCCCATCCCCGCAGAGGTGAAGGGATTTCCCTCCTACCTGCGCGAGGCTGGATACTTCACCACCAATCGCGTCAAAACAGACTACAACACGGCCGATGCCAACCGATTAATCGAAGAATCCTGGAACGCCAGCACCCCCGAAGCCCACTGGAGATCGGATAAACGCGAAAAAGGTCAGCCCTTCTTCTCTGTCTTCAACCACATGACCTCCCACCAGTCGCGCACCATGGTCTGGCCCTATGAAGCGTTTCAGGAACATGTTCAATCAGAACTTTCCGCAGAGGAAGTCCATGATCCTGACAAAGCGCCCATTCCTCCCTACTACCCTGACACGGAAACCGTCCGCAAGACGGTGGCCCGGTTTTACGATTGCGTCACCGTGATGGACAAGCAGGTCGGGCGCCTCCTCGCCGAACTGGAGGAGGATGACCAAGCCGAAAACACGATTGTATTTTTCTACTCAGACCACGGATCCGGAATGCCTCGACACAAGCGCCTTCTCCACGACTCGGGCATGCACGTTCCCCTGATGATTCGCTTCCCGGAAAAGTGGAAGCACCTCGCCCCGGCAGCCCCCGGAGAAACCCTCGATCGACTCGTCACTTTCGTGGACTACCCTGCGACCGTTTTATCCTTGTTAGGACTCGAGGTGCCGGACTACATGCAGGGAGAAATCTTTCTCGGGAAAGATGCCGCGCCCGAACCGCACTACGTGTACGGGTTTCGTGACCGGGTTGACGAAGTCTTCGACATGTCCCGCTCCATCCGCAGCGACCGTTTTCTTTACATTCGCAACTTCCTTCCTCATCAGTCGTGGAATCCACCGAGCGTCTTCTCGGACCTCGGGAAGATCCGCCGGGATATCACAGCCTATGCAGCAATCAACGGCGACAAACTCACCGTCGCTCAACGGCACTATGCCGGTCCGACGCGGCCGGTAGAGGAATTTTACGACACGGAAGCAGATCCCCACAACGTGAACAATCTGGCTCTCGGGGACATGAGCGGGGAGATCAGAAAAGCGCTCGACCATCACCGCGCCATGCTCGCGGTCAAACGTATGGAGATTCTCGACACCGGGGCAATCCCCGAGACAGTCATGGCTGACTTCCTCGAGGAAGAAGGCGCGCCCATGAGGACGATCACGACCGGGGGAACCAACCACCGCCCCGATCTGGATGCCGCCTGGGCTGCTGCCGACAAAGTCGGGTTTGGAACGAAAGAGGAATTGCTCGAACTGCTCGACTCCGGTGATGACTACGTGCGCTTCTGGGGAATCATCGGACTCCGGCATCTCGCTCACGATGACCAGCAACTTCTCGAATTGCTCTACGATTCCATGGACGACGTCTCGGCACCGGTTCGCATTGAAATGGCATCCTGGATGGCTCACGCTTCGGAAAACAATCGCCTCGAGGCACTCCGTGTTCTCGGTCGCGAACTGGAGAACGCCAACTGGTGGACCGCACTCCGCGCCTGTCGCGCACTCGAGTTACTCGGCGAGAAAGCCCGCCCCATGCTGCCGTTCATGAAGCGTGTCTACCGCACGACACGCAATTCCCCCGGCGATCAAAACTTCTTCCTCGCCTTCTCGTCCGGAGCCTTTCTCGAAAAGCTGGGAGAAAAAACCGAACCCTGGGATTTCACCCCGAAAGCCGGAAGCTTCTCAGCAGATCCTCCTCCGAAAAAAGAGGAGTAAGATTCTTGAGCGGCGGCTCCCGGAGCGGCGCCTCCCGGAGCGGCGCCTCCCGCCACCGCACCCACCTTCAAAAAGGCACCCCTTATGGCCGAAACAAGTCCCCCCAGTCCAAACCACTATTTCATTGAGGTATCCGGTGCCGGAATCCCGGAAGTCGACGGGCTCTTCGTTCCCTCCACCGCGCCTCCGACAAAGTCTGAATCAGGAACGGTATCCACTCCCGGCTACTGGAACGGCAAAATGGCGTGGGATCGGGCCGATGGAAAATCAGAGCGAAGCCCCGCCCTCTCCTATTCGAACAGCTACCATTCCTGGCGGATCTGCCGCCTCGACGGCCACCTCGCCTACGATATCACCTGCGAGGACGATTTGCCTCCGACCGACCGGGAATGGCATGTTTACAAAAAGGGAGTAGCCCCGGCTCCCAGGGTTGTGCTACACCACTTCGACCCAAGGCTGCCCTGCCCCGAACCGAATGTGGTCTTTGTGCTGGGTGGCCCGGGAGCCGGAAAAGGAACGATGTGCGAACTCGCCGAGTCCCAGCTTGGTTGGACTCATTTGTCGACCGGAGACCTGCTCCGCTCCGAGCTTCAAAAGGGTGACCCCAACGCAGCCACCATTGAAGAGTTTGTGGGGGCCGGAAAGCTGGTGCCGAACGAAATCATGGTAGCCTTGCTCAAAGAGGCCATGGAAACGATCACCCGGACGACCGGAAAAAGAAATTTTCTCCTCGATGGGTTTCCCCGGTCACAATCCAATTTGGAAGCGTGGCAGGAACTTTTCGGATCCGAAATAGAGCTCCCGAAAATGTTGTACTTCGAATGTCCTTACCCCGTCCTCGAAAAACGAATTCTCGGCCGCGCCAAATACTCCGGAAGAAGCGACGATAACCTGGCGGCGATCAAACTCCGGTTCGACACATTCAAGGCGGAGACCCTCCCGATTGTCGAATTTTTCCAAAGCAAAGCCAAGTGTGTGGAAGTCGATACGAGCCAGGATCGCCAGACCGTCTATGATCTGGTCGCCCGCAATCTTGCCGAGTTCACAGACGACGAATTGGCAGCGAGACCTCTCACCGAAAGAGCCGAGATCCTGCTCGGCCTGAGACCCTATCCCAAGGAGTAGGAGGGTGGTTTATCTGGGACCTGCTCCAAGTCATCCCGCCTTTCGTGAGCAGGCTTCTTGGGATGCTTACACGGGCTTCACACCCAACTCCGAAAACGGAACCTCGTGGGGCATCACCTTATTTTTTGCCGCAACAGCACAGGCAACCCCGGCAGCCTCTCCCATCGCAACGGCATTTCCCGTGACCCGGTAGCTGCTGTGGGCGATGAACCCGCCGCTGATGCAGCGTCCTGCGAGCACGAGCCCGTCGACATCTTTCGCCATCAGGGAACGCAACGGAATGTCATACGGCTGTGACTTGAAAGGCTTGGCTTCAATTTCCTTTGTCTTCTTCGGATCCGTTGCGTGAACATCGATCGGGAAAGTGACCCGGCAGATTCCATCGTCAAATCGCGAGCCGTTTTTCAAATCGTCATCGATCACCGAATAGCGACCGTGAATTCGGCGACCTTCGCGGGTTCCAATCTGTTCCCCGGTGGAAATGATCTCAACATTCTTCCAGGGACCTCCCTTTTTCCGAAGCGCATTGATCATCGCATGATTCTCCCGGCGCGCCTCGAGGGTCGCACGGGTCACGTCCGTCGCATTGATGGCCGAAACATTGTACTGATGGTTTGCCATCATGGCATAAAGGCCATCGTGAATTTCAAAGATGGACGGCCCGCCATAGGAAGGATCAATCCCCGCGCTGCGAAGCTCGGCGAGGAAGTTACTTTTCCCGCGCCCGAGACCCCGTGCTCTGGCTAGATGATTCACAAACGGCGCAATCTCATCGGTTTTGGCGCCATGAAAGAGAACCATCAGACTCATCGGCTGGGTAACTCCGTCGCCGGGACGACCAAAATCAAATCCGCATCCGGCCTGCGCCGCAAGATCTCCATCCCCGGTCGCATCAATAAAGGACTTCGCCGTCCACACTTCACGACCGGTTTTGGATTCGGTCAAAACAGTGGAAAGTCGCCCGTTTTCATCCGGCACAGCACCAACAACCCGCGTGAAAAGTCGAATGTCGACCCCGGCCTCCAGAAGCATATCTTCGAGCAGCAACTTCATCGGCTCCGGGTGATACACCCAGGCGGAGGAGACCTTCTGCCCGTTCCCCTGCTCACCAAGCCGGGTTAGCAACTCCGCCATGATACCGGGCTTATTAAACCCGTCGAGAATCCAGGACAGCATTCCGGCCGTCCAGATTCCTCCAATACAACCGTGCACCTCAATGAGGGCGGTTTTCGCCCCACTTCGGGCAGCGGCAAGTGCCGCGGCAAATCCAGCCGGTCCGCCACCGCAAACGATCACATCATAGTCACCCGCCACCGGAATTTCCCGGGCGTCTTCAGAGAACCAGTCACCTTTGATCTGCCCCGAGGTGCGCACATGCATTCGCTCATTCGTGCCGAACACCTTTCCTTCCTCACCGGGCCGAATCCGCGGAAGTGGCTTGGGACGATTGTCGGGATTCACTTTCTCCTGACCCGACGCGAGACCAGTTGCGGCAGCCAACCCACCACCAGCGAGATGTCTGGCAAAGGAACGACGATCGAGAGGATGGTTTTTCATGATTGAATTCAACTAGACGAGAGGCTCATTGAAAAGAACTCAATCACGTGGGGAACAGATCCGTTGAATACGACGGTCAACTGCAATGCCACGGTCTCAACATCGCCAAACGCAACCCACTCCTCGGGTCCATGCCATTCGAGGCCCGGGCTCTATCAGAGCCCGGCTACTTTTTCGTTTTGACCGCCTTGATCATGGCGGCATCGGACGCGTTGTCGGTAAGGGAGCGCACCCGGGCTTTAAGGGTTTTTCTCGCGCTTGATTTCCTGGACCGGGCCGTTCCCTTGATCCGAACCTCAATAATTCTGGACGAACCGGATGGAATCTCTGCCACATTGAGCCCTTGCGAAGTCACCTCGCCAGTCACATTCCCTCCCTGCTTGAGAATGTATTTCACGTTTAACTTTGAACTTCCTTTGGTCGCCTTGATTTGCATGCCGTCTGTGACATCACCGTCATTTTCAAAAACGAAAAACCCTTTTTCTCCTTTGCTTCCTCTCGCTTTGATAACGCTTTTCTGTTGTGCCCCGCTGGAATTGTATCGGTCATTCCCTTTGAGCCCCTTCGTCGACTGCTTGCCCGATTTTGCATCGGGCTGGAACTGATCGCTGTCAAAACGAAGCACCCGGGACGCGAGGACATCCGCAATCCAAACGCGCTGTTCGCCATCGGCCCAAATCCCTCCCGGAGAAGCAATGTTGGATTCCCCTTCCGGATTCAACTTGGTGACGAAATCGGATTGCCCCAGAACCGAATCGGCCGTTCCACCGTCCCCCTTGGAGGACACATTCTCAAAAAGCAAAACACGCTGATTTCCAAAATCACCAACAAAGAGATCACCGCTTGGGGTGAGACTCAGCTCGCGGGGATCGTCCATCGCTGCATCAGACACTCCCGCTGTCGCGGTGGTAAAAACCAGTTGCCCCAGAACAACATCGGCATCGGCTCCGGCAGCTTTTTCCTCCGCATCGGTGAAGCGCAACACCCGATTGTTTCCACTGTCGGCCACATACAGATTTCCCGCCAAGTCCACCGCCAGCCCCCGCGGAGCGGAGAAGGTATTCCTGGTGGTCCCGCTGCCACTGCCCACGAAGTCGGTTTGCCCGAAGACACGTTCGGCATCCGCTCCGTCACTCTTCGAGGCTGCCTCGGCAAACCCGACCACTCGATTCAGATCTGTGCAGGACACCCAAAGAGTTCCCGTGACACTGATGCTGATCGATTCCGGTGACCCGAGACCATCCGCTCCCGTGCGGGTTGCCGTGTCCAGAAAATCGGGCTGCCCAAGTACTCCATCGGCATTTCCACCGCTTCCCTTGTTCCCCGCGCCATCGAAGCGCAACACTCGGTTTCCATCAAGCACCCAGAGTCGCCCACTGCTATCACAAGCGATTGACTTCGGATCTGAAAAGCGACTGGTGGTCGTGGCTCCGGCGGTTGTAATAAAATTGGGCTGACCCAAAACTGCTTCTGCGGACGCTCCATCGATCAGTGCTTCCTCCGACTCGAAGCGAAGGACTCGATTGTTGTCCCTGTCTGCGACGAATACTTTCGCGGTCACCGGATCGACCGCCACGTCAGCGGGTCCGGACAGCGTCGCCGCTCCGACAGGGCCACTCCGATTGGCCCCGTCAAACGTGGAAGTGGATACCTGCCCCAATACGGAACTCGAGGGCTTCCCGCTGGTGTAGTCCTCTGTCTGCCCCCCGTAAACACCACCCGAAAGGGTCACTAACAGACCGAAAGAAACGGATCTGACGGCACAGTGAATAGATTGCTTGCTCATAATTCTGGGAAGAAAATCGAAGGGGCGAAGTTATTGGCAGACCCGATTTGCGTCAAGGTCGACTGACGGGGGATACCATCCACCCATAATCGCTCTGCTTCCGATTGTTCTGGAAATCGATTCGGGGCTTCGTCATCCTCCCAGCATGATGAAACGCCGCCAATTTCTCAAGACCACGGGTGCCGCCGCTTCCGCGACAGCGATTTCGACACTCTCGCATTCGGCTGAAAGCCGGCCGCCCAACCTGATCATAGTGCATTGCGACGAACTCAATTTCCGGACGCTCGGCTGCTACCGGGACACGCTTCCCCCGGAACAGGCCTTGATGTGGGGACCGGACGCGGTTTGCGAAACACCTCAAATTGATTCGATGGCGAAGGAAGGTGCCCTTTGTACGAAGTTTTACGCGGCGACTCCGGTCTGTTCACCTTCGCGTTCTTCTCTCATCTCCGGTCAGTATCCGCAAAACACGCCGGTAACCTCAAACAACGCCCACCTCGACGACCGCGTCATCACCTTTGCCCATCAATTGGGAAAAGCCGGCTTTGCCACGGGCTATGCGGGAAAATGGCATCTCGATGGAAATGGCAAACCTCAATGGGGACCGGAGCGGAACTTCGGTTTCGAAGACAATCGCTACATGTTCAACCGGGGGCACTGGAAGCAGTTCGAGTTGACCCCGGAAGGCCCCAAAGTAAGAGCACGCGACAAAAAGGGAGCCCCCTCCTACTCCGTCGACGGTGCCGACGAAAAGAGCTTCGCGACGGACTGGCTCACCGACCGAACCATTGATTTTATCGAGGAACACAAGGACGAGCCCTTCGCCTACATGGTAAGCATTCCTGACCCACATGGGCCGGATACAGTGCGGGCGCCTTACGATTCCATGTATGACGATTCGAATGTGCAGAAGCCCAGAACCTACGACAAGGATGCGGCAAGCGCTCCGAGTTGGGCGAAGCCGCAGGACAAGTGCCCCTGGAAAATGGCGTCCTATCACGGGATGATCAAATGTATCGATGACAATGTGGGGAGACTCATCGAAGCCCTCAGAGAGCGCGACCTCTACGACAACACCATTCTGATCTTCACTGCGGATCACGGCGACATGCGGGGTGAACACCGCAGACAGAACAAAGGCGTCCCGATGGAAGCCTCGGGCAAGATTCCTTTCGTGATTCGCTTTCCGAAATCCGTTCCTCCAGGAACCCGGATTGATGAGGCGATGAACACAACGGACTTCATGCCAACGATCCTGGCGATGACGGGCGGGGAAGCTTCCGGAAAAGAAGAGGGCCGCGATTTGAGTCCTCTTTTCACCGGAGGCGAAATCAAGGGATCGGATATCACCTTTATGCGCGGAACAACGAAGGATGCCAAAAACACCAAAGGCTGGATCGCCGCAGTGACTTCGACTCACAAACTGATTTTATCAGACGTCGACGATGCCTGGCTTCTGAATCTTCAGAAGGATCCTGACGAATTGAAAAACTTCATCGACGATCCGGAAGAAAAAGAAACAGTCGCGCAGCTGGCGAAGCAATTGAAACGATACGCAAAGAAAACCGGTGACCCCAAGGTCAACGATCCGCACACCGGGAAAGTCCTGGCGGGTCTGCTGGGGTAGTTGCGATTTACCGTCACCCCAACAGGGAGCGCCAGGTCACACTCGGGCGCATTGCCTCAGAAAGCTTGGCCTCATCGGGCTGGTAGTAGCCGCCAATGTCGACAGGATTTCCCTGTACGCCGATCAGTTCTGCGGTGATGGCCTCTTCGTTGTCAGCAAGCTTCTCTACGATCGGAGCGAACTCCGCTTTGAGCTCGACATCGTCATCCTGTGCGGCAAGAGCTTCGGCCCAGTAGAGCGAAAGATAGAAATGGCTGCCGCGGTTGTCGATTCCACCGAGACGCCGGGTCGGACCTTTGTTTTCCGCGAGCAATTTGCAGACGGCATCGTCGAGCGTTTCCCCGAGAACGATCGCCTTCGGATTATCGAAGTTTTCCCCAAGATGCTGAAGGGATACCGCCAGCGCAAGAAACTCACCGAGGGAATCCCAGCGAAGATAGTTTTCCGCGACAAATTGCTGCACGTGCTTCGGAGCAGAACCGCCCGCGCCCGTTTCAAAGAGACCGCCGCCGTTCATGAGAGGAACGATCGAGAGCATTTTCGCGCTCGTGCCGACTTCCAGAATCGGAAAGAGGTCGGTGAGATAATCACGGAGAACGTTTCCGGTCACCGAGATCGTGTCCTCACCCCGCTTGAGACGCTCGAGGGTGAATTGTGTGGCTTCGACCGGAGCAAGAATGCGGATATCAAGCCCGGAAGTGTCATGCTCGGGCAGATACTTGTTCACCTTCTTGATGAGCTGGGCATCGTGGGCGCGAGTCTCGTCGAGCCAAAACACAGCCGGAGTTCCCGTGGCGCGCGCGCGACTGACGGCCAACTTGACCCAGTCCCGGATCGGAGCATCCTTGGTCTGACAGGCACGCCAGATGTCGCCTTTGCTGACGTCGTGGGAAATCAGAACGTGGCCGGTCGAGTCAACTACCTGCACGGTCCCGTCCGCAGGGATTTCGAATGTCTTGTCGTGCGATCCATATTCCTCCGCCTTCTGGGCCATCAAGCCGACGTTGGGAACGGTTCCCATGGTAGAAGGATCGAAGGCGCCGTGCTCGCGGCAGAAATCGACGGTTGCAGAATAAACGCCGGCATAGCTGCTGTCGGGAATCACCGCGAGGGTGTCCTGCTGCTCCCCGGCCTTGTTCCACATTTGACCGGACGTCCGGATCATGGCCGGCATCGAGGCATCGATGATGACGTCGGAAGGAACATGAAGATTGGTGATGCCGAGATCGGAATTCACCATCGCGAGATCGGGACCGGCCGCGATCGCAGCTTCGAGATCCGCCTGCAGTTCAGCCGCCTTCTCCCCATCGAGTTCGTTGATCTTCGCAACGAGATCACCGAGACCATTGTTAAAGTCGACACCGAGTTCTTCGATCAGGTCGGCGTGCTTCGCGATGAAGTCTTTGAAGAACACCTTCACGGCATGACCGAAGATGATGGGATCAGAGACCTTCATCATGGTCGCCTTCATGTGAATCGAGAAAAGAACTCCCTCTTCTTTCGCTGCCGCGATCTGCGCCTCGAGAAAAGAAACCAGTGCCTCACGGCTCATCACCGTTCCGTCAATGACCTCGCCGGCAAGCAGAGGAACAGAGGGTTTGAGAACGGTCGTCTCGCCGTCGGTGCCAATGAGCTCGATGCGAACGTCGGTCGCCTCCTTCACCGTCACTGATTTCTCATTCGAACGGAAGTCTTCGGCCGTCATATGAGAAACCCGTGTTTTCGAATCGCTCGACCAGGCCCCCATGGAATGGGGATTGTTGCGAGCATATTCTTTCACCGCCTTGGGTGCGCGGCGATCCGAATTCCCTTCGCGGAGAACCGGGTTTACGGCGCTTCCTTTCACCTTGTCATAGCGGATGCGAATATCCTTCTCCGCCGGTGTCGAAGGCTCCTCCGGATAGTCGGGAAGCGGGTAGCCTTTCTCCTGCAATTCCGTAATGGCAGCCACCAACTGGGGAATCGAAGCACTGATGTTCGGCAACTTAATGATGTTCGCTTCCGGCGTCTTGGCGAGGTCGCCCAGCTCCGCGAGCGCATCATCGACGCGTTGATCTTCATTCAGGAAATCCGGAAACTGGCTCAAAATTCGTCCGGCGAGGGAGATGTCACGGGTTTCCACCTCGACGCCGCTGGACTTCGTGAATGCCTGGATGACAGGAAGCAACGAATAAGTCGCGAGTGCGGGTGCTTCGTCAGTTTTCGTGTAAATGATGGAGGCCATGTTTCTGTGGTAAATGCGATGCAGTTGACGGATGGGGACCGGACAATCCGGACCGGTCCAAAGGGGCAGGTCTGTAGCCCAGAATCAAGGGAAAATCAAAGCCAAAGGGCGATCGTTTGTACGAATCACAGCTCCTTAAAGGTAGCTCTACTTCTTTGGTTTTTCCCGGACCTGAACGGCTTCCATTTTCGGGATCTCAGCAACCACGGTTTCCCATTCCGAAGCAATGTCCTCCTTCACCGTCCAGATGGCGAGGTTGTCGATTTCAACGGTCCCGCCGCGAGTTCCGGCCACTCCGAGTCCGTTGCCCCCGCTCGGAGCCGGCTTTGCGATGACGGGATGCTTCGCATAAAGAAGCGGGCCGTCATTCAATTGAATGACAAACTCATCCCCTTTGAGCGCGGCGGCGATCTGAATCCACTCACCAGGCTCGAAAAGAAAAGTTTTGTCCTCAGCCACTTTGAGAGACTCATAGTCGACGAGCAGAGACACGCCTTCAGTTTTGCTGAATCGGAGCCGAACGATGTGATGTCCAAATTCCACGAAAGGAACAATCGCAGTTTCCTCCCCCTCCAGAAACCGGATCGAAAACCGGGCGATGCACTCCGCCGGCGTGACCGGGACACTCAAGCGGGGCTCGAGTCCGCGATGATGAGATTTCTCTGCCTGAAACTCCGCCGAGGAAGGGATCCCCTGAAGAACGCCACCGACAATTTTCCATCGTGTTCCCTGACGCGCCTGCCAGGTCGATTTGGGAAGCTGGTAGACCGGTTTTTCAAAATTCGTCTCCAAAACGGATTCACTGGGAATTGCGGGGCCGAAGGGAGCTGAGTCATCCGCCACAACGGAGTTGAAGCAGAGCGCTGAGAGTAGGAAATATCGAATCATGATCCACTATCACCCTGTCCGCTCGTTGTGTCATACAGGAAAAAGGTCGTCACAAAGTAAGACTCAACAGGGTATAGTGACGAAGCAAACAGGGTGAAGTGCTCCATTTGGCTGCGCTTGCCCCATTGAATTGAATGCGACCGAAAAACTGACGTTTTCCGCCCCCCCTTATGAAAGCCCCCCTTTTCATTCTGACCGCGCTGGCCCTGGTCACCTCCCTTCCCGCCGATGAGAAAGTCCGTGAACTGATTTCCGCCGGAGGCGGACAGATTGAGCTCGGAAAATCAGTTCCGGGAAAAATTGATCTGACCACGAATGGAGCCTTTCCGCTACTGCAGGACGACAAAGGCGGCATCGTCGCGGCGGCATCCACGTCCGGAAAAGGGCGCGTCGTCGGATTCACTCACGGCAGTTTCCTCAAGCCGGGTACGCTGCTGGAGCAGGAGTCCGCGCGGGATTTCATTCTGAACTCGATTCGCTGGACAGGCCGGGCGAGCCAGCCTTCGGTCGGAGTTCACCCCGGCATCGCCGATTTGGCAAACCTGCTCAAAGAAGCCGGCTTCGAAGCAGCCGTTTTTCCCCTCGAGGAAATGCGGGACCACGATGTGACAGTGTATTGCGTGATCGGCCACGAGAATCTACCCGACGGAGACATCGTCCGGCTTTTCGAATTTGTGAACGATGGCGGCGGCCTCGTCACCGCGACTACCCCGTGGGCATTCAAAAAGAAATACGATCCCTTTTCCGAATTCCCCGGGAACCAGCTTCTCGCCAACGCCGGGATGCAGTTTCTTGCGGATGGATATGCCGGCCGGGGCACGCTCGTCATTGGGAACGCAGCCAGCGGCACTCCGGAAAAGCCGACCATGACCACCACTCCACCACCGATCGGAATACCTGCCTCGACACCCGCCTCCGGAGGAAAAGCCTCCGCTGCTGCAAAAACTCTTCTCAGTGAAGGCGAGTCGATGAGTTCCGCGGAGGTCTCGAATGCGATCGCAAATCTCCAATCTTCCAAAACCTTGTCCGGAAGTGGACTCGAAGAATTCCTGTCCCTCCTCAAGAGCCTGAATGAGAGCGTCGGTCCGATCATTCCGACCAAGGAAAATCCTGTGGTCCCCGGACAGGATGCACTCGTCGATGCGATCATCGAGCTCGAGACCCACTTCAACGAAAACGCTCCCGCCGGCGTGATGTATGCCATTCCTGCTGCTGCCGACTATCCCGGGGAAGTTCCCGAAGAGGCCGAGCGGGTTTCCCATTCGTTCATCATGGACGGCGTCTACCGGGGCTGGCTCGAAGGCCGGAATGCCGGAGGCTGGGCCGCAAAGGAAATGCGCCCGACCGGGATCTACGCTCCTCCCGGCGAGGTTATTTCTGTGACTCTTCCGGCGCGACTTGCCGGAGAGGGCTTCGAAATTGTGATCGGCTCCTACAACGGCCACCTTCGCAACCGGGACCAGTGGCATCGCTATCCCGATTGGCAGGTGAAAAAACCGGTCACGAACCGGGTTACGGAAATCTCCAGCGGCCTCGGCGGGCTGGTCACGATCCGCGTGCCTCGCGAAGCGGACTACGAAGAAATCGAAGTCACCATCGAAGGCGGAGTTCGCGCTCCGCTCTACGAGCACGGAAAAACCGATCTGAGCAAATGGACCAGCGAAATCCGAAAGTATCCCGCCCCGTGGGCCGAACTGGCAAGCGAGCGCATGATCGTGGCGATTCCGAGCGACTACATTCGCAAAGTCACCGACCCGGATAAAGTCATGGAAATCTGGAACGGCTTCATCGACACCGCCGCCGAGCTTGTTCAGGTTGATCGAAACAACTACCGGGCAGAACGAATCGTCTTTGACCGGCAAACTTCGGCCGGCTCAATGCACAGCAGCTACCCCGTCGCCGCGCACCTCGGGGGGAGCGCCGAGCAGGCCGTCGACTCGCGGTCTTTGAAAGAAGGCAACTGGGGCTTCTTTCATGAATACGGCCACAACCATCAGCACAACCTCTGGTCCCTTCCCGGAACGGGCGAAACGACCTGCAACCTGTGGTCGGTTTATATTTACGAGGAATATGTCGGAAAAGACCGGGACGACACCCACGGCGCGATTCGACCACTCGATCGCAAGCAACGGGTGAACTCCTACTTTCAAAGCGGAGCCCGGTTCGAGAGCGAATGGTCGGTTTGGACCGCGTTGGAGACCTATCTTATGATTCAGGAGGAATTTGGCTGGGAACCGTTTCAAAAAGTCTTCGACGAATACAACCAGCTCGAACCGGACGACCGGCCCAAGGGCCAGCAGGAAATCAACGACCAGTGGGTCATCCGGCTCTCCAAAGCCTGCGGTAGAAACCTTCACCCCTTCTGGGCCACCTGGAATCTCCCCATGACCAGCGATGTCGAGCGGGCCCTCAAGGACCTTCCCGTTTGGGAAGATCATCCCGTAGTCAGGTGGGCACAGGCGCAATAGCCGGAAAAACGAGAAGAGCGATTCCCATCCGGTTTTGGGAAAACCGGTTGAATCCGCCTGCTTTTCTGCCATTCTCCCAAGGCCCTATTTTCACCGGGCCACCTGCCAGCTATGGGAAGCAACGGAAGAGAACGCAAACCAGCAATCCTCGCATTAGAAGACGGAACCGTATTCGAAGGAATTGGATTCGGCGCCGAGGCAACTCAAACCGGAGAGATTTGCTTCAATACCTCGATGACGGGGTATCAGGAAATTCTGACCGACCCCTCCTATCGCGGACAATTTGTCACGATGACCTGCCCGTTGATCGGGAACTACGGGGTCAGCCAAACGGATGCCGAAAGCTCGCAAATTCATGTCCGGGGATTCGTCATCGAAGAACTCTGTGATGTCCCCAGTAACTGGAGGAGTGAGCAATCTCTCCACGAGTATCTCGCCGGATCAGGCGTTCCCGGGATCGAAGACGTCGACACCCGCGCTCTCACCAAGCGTCTCCGCGAGGCCGGCGCCATGCGTGCGACGCTCTGCACGGACGGAAGTCTGGATGCAGAAGGCGCGATTGCCGCCGCCAAAGCCGCGCCTCCCATGGAGGGATCGGATTTTGTCAAAGAGGTGACCACACCCGAAAGCTACCAGTGGGACCCCGAAAGCAAGCTGAGCCGACAGTGGACCATTGTGAATGCCACCGTCGAGGAGAACCTGGAAGAGGAGAACGGGGAGGTGTTCCGGCCTCTCGCTGATCCGAAGTATCGCATCGTGGCCTACGATTTTGGAATCAAACACAATATCCTCCGGAGCCTTCGACAGCACGGTTTCGAGGTGGAAGTGGTAAATTCCCGCACTCCGGCATCGGAAGTCCTCGCGAAGAATCCCGATGGCGTCTTTCTCTCCAACGGCCCGGGCGATCCGGCGGCCCTCGATTATATCCACGCCGAGGTCAAACAAATCATCGATCAGAAACCGGTCTTCGGGATCTGCCTCGGCCATCAGGTTCTCGCTCATGCCTTCGGCGGAAGAACGTTTAAGCTGAAATTCGGCCACCGTGGCGGCAACCATCCGGTAAAAGATCTTCGCTCCGGTAAAATTGCGATTACTTCACAGAATCACGGCTTTGCCGCCGATGGAGATGCTCTCCCGAGCCATATCGAGGTGACCCACATCAATCTCAACGACGATACCGTCGAAGGAATGCGACATCGCGACTATCCTGTTTTCTCCGTTCAGTATCATCCCGAGGCCGCACCCGGACCGAGCGATGCTTCCTACTTTTTCGAAGAATTTGCTAATCTCATTGATCAAACCCGCTAAGTCGTAGTAAAAACACCACAGCCATGGCAAACATCTCCATTTACGTACCCGATCAGGAACCCGTCGCTTTTGACCTTACCGGCATCGAGCAAGTCACTATTGGACGAGGCGAGGAGTGTGATATCGTTCTCGACCACGTGTCGCTTTCCGGTTCCCATGCCACAATTCAGAGTGTCGACGGAACGCTGCAGCTCACTGACCTTGGGTCCACCAACGGCACCTTTGTAAACGGAGAACAAATCACGGAGGAGGTCGTCCTCGTCGACGGCACCCAGATCATGTTCGGCAGCGTCGAAGCGGTCCTTTCCGAAGCAGGTGCTGAAGAAGCGGGCAGAGTGGAAGGCGGCCTCGGAAGCGGTTCCGGAAGCGGAAGTGGGTACGGAGCCCATACTGCAGAGCTTTCCGACGTTTCCAATCGCCCCGACAATTTCAAGAACCTCTCTCCCATCGAGAAAGTCGTGAAAAAGGATGTTTTCGCCCAGGTCGCAATTTTTGTCGGCGTCCTTGCCATTCTCGCCGCAATCGCCGTCATTGGTATTGCGACGACCATGAGCGCTTCCTGAATTTCTATTTCCATTCCCACGGATTCCCGAACGAACCGAATCGTTGCTGAGCTAAGCGCAACGAAAGACTCTCTTTTTTGAAGAACCGGACGACAAGTCCTGTATTTTCACCTGCTGATTTCTCATGTCCAACTCAATCGTAATCGGCGCCCAGTGGGGCGATGAAGGAAAAGGAAAAATTGTCGATCTTCTCACCGAGAAAACCGATATTGTGGTCCGCGCCCAGGGCGGAAACAATGCCGGCCATACCGTGATCTGCGACGGCAGGGAATACATTCTCCACCTGATCCCATCCGGCATTCTCTGGCCCGGGAAGCAGTGCGTCATCGGAAACGGTGTTGTCATGGATCCCATTTCATTGCTCGAGGAAATCGACGGGTTGGCAAAAAAGGGAATCCACGTGACTCCGGAGAACATGATTATTTCCACGAGGGCCCACCTCGTCATGCCTTTCCATCGCGAGATGGATGCCTACAAGGAGGCCAGCAAAGGGGATGGCAAGATCGGCACGACCAAACGCGGCATCGGGCCCACCTATGGCGACAAAATCGACCGGATCGGATTTCGCTTTCACGATCTCGTTGGCGATCCGATCAACTTCACCGAGCGCCTCTACGCCCGAATCGCGGAGTGCAACATCCTCTTTGAATCTGTCGGCATGGAAAAACTCGATGCGGAGTCGATTGGCAAAGACCTTCTCGCCGCCGCCGAAAGACTCGCCCCTTTCGCTGCCGACACGGTTGGCTATCTTCACCAGGCGATGAAGGAAGGGAAGTCTCTCCTCTTCGAAGGTGCCCAGGGAACCTATCTCGACATCGACCAGGGAACCTATCCGTATGTAACCTCGTCCAACACCACTTCGGCGGGAGCCTGCACCGGTTCCGGCGTTCCCCCGCAAAAAATCGATCGCGTTGTGGGAGTGACGAAGGCCTACACCACCCGCGTCGGCGAAGGACCATTTCCGACCCAGAACGAAACGCTGGCTGATCGCTTCCACAAATTGGGTCGCGAGTTCGGTGCTACGACCGGGAGGAAACGGCGCTGCGGATGGCTTGACCTCGTTCTCGTGCGCTACGCTGCGATGGTAAACGGCTTCGACGATCTCGCGATCACCATTCTCGATGGTCTCGACGATTGTGAGGAGATCCCGATCTGCACGCACTACGAACTGGATGGGGAAAAACTCCTTTTACCACCTGCTTCGGCGAAAGACTTTGAGCGCGTCGTTCCTATCTACGACACCCTTCCCGGATGGCAGTCCGACACCACCTCGATTCAGAACTACGATGATCTCCCGGAAAACGCCCGGGCCTATCTCGCCCGAATCGAAAAGGAAACCGACACCCGTGTCAGCATGGTCGGAGTGGGCCCCTCGCGGGATCAAACCATCATCCGGTAGTCTCCGGAACCGAACCGAACCATGGCTGCGTTTGATCCCGAAAAAGAGATCCCGCACCACATCGCCATCATCATGGATGGCAACGGTCGCTGGGCCAAAGACCGCGGAAAACCGCGCCGCGAAGGTCATCGTGCCGGAGCTGTATCTGTTGAAACCGCTCTCGAAACCTGTGGAGAGATCGGTGTTCAATACCTGACTCTCTATGCATTTAGCTCGGAGAACTGGAAGCGCCCCAAGTCGGAGGTGAATGCTCTCATGGGTCTGCTTGCGCATTTCCTGAAGGAAAAGACGCCCACCCTGATGAAGAACAACATTCGTCTTCAGGTCATCGGGCAAATTGATCGGCTACCCGAGAAGAACCGGCTCGGCCTGCAGAAGACCATCGAAAAGACAGCAGACAATGACGGGCTCACGCTCGTTGTTGCCCTCAGCTACGGATCGCGTGAAGAAATTGTCGGGGCGACGCGGACCCTCATGGAGAAGGCAAAGCGGGGCGAAATCGATCCGGCCGATCTCGATACGGAAACCTTTTCCCGATATCTCGACACTGCTGGGATGCCGGATCCCGATTTACTCATCCGCACCAGTGGTGAGTATCGCATTTCCAATTTCCTCCTCTGGCAGATCAGCTACTCGGAAATCGTAATCACCCGCACCTTCTGGCCCGACTTTCGACGGCAACACCTGCTGGATGCGATCGGGGAGTATCAGTCGAGGCAGCGGCGGTTCGGGGGGATATAGCGGGAGGCGCCACCCGTGTCCAAGGAGTTTTTTTTGAAACTAGGCGCTCGGGACGGAGTGCCCGCCATCAGCGATCCGAAACCACCACCGCAAAACACAGGGCATCCAGGTTCGCTTCCCGGCTAGCTTCATATGCCGTCCGAATCGCTTTCAACGGGGCATCCGGATGAACGGACAGCCGGATGCCCTTCCATTCCCCTTCGGTATTTGATCGGGCTTGTAGGAGTTTCTCCTGCAGATCAGGGAGACGGACCGTTCGTCCGCCCATCGCCATGGAACCATCTCGAAAAATGGAAAGATGCCAAAGCCGCGAGGAATCCCGAAAGCAATACAGGCCGCCGTTCTTCGCCTCCGGCATCTCGTGCAAGGGGCGATCAGCACCACCAAGGCGATTGCGGGAAGGATGATGCTGTCCACCGGGTTCTTCATTTCTCAAGAATAACAGGAGCCAACCGGGCACTCAAGACCGATGAATCGAATCCCCTCCCTACTTGCGGGACAGCTCAGAAGCTTTACACTCCACGCCTCACAAAAACATTTGATCATGGCGCAGCGACGGAAACAATTTCCTTTCGACGAATTCGAACCCGAGTGGCAGAAACACTGGGACGAACAGAAGACTTTCTCAGTTCCGAATCCCGGCGATCCCGGATTCGATGCTTCGAAGCCGAAATACTACGTGCTCGACATGTTCCCCTATCCGAGCGGTTCCGGCCTCCACGTCGGTCACCCCGAGGGTTACACCGCAACGGACATCATTACCCGTTACAAGCGGATGAATGGATTCAACGTGCTTCACCCGATGGGGTGGGATGCCTTTGGCCTTCCCGCGGAGCAACACGCCATCAAGACGGGGGAGCACCCGCGGATCAACACCGAGAACAACATCAACAATTTCCGGCGTCAGCTCAAGAGTCTCGGCTTTGCCTATGACTGGGAGCGCGAGGTCAACACGACCGATCCCGGCTACGTGAAGTGGACGCAGTGGATCTTTTTGCAACTCTACAACTCCTACTTCTGCGAAGAGGAAAACAAGGCGAAGCCGATTCGCGAACTCGAAGAGAAAGGCCTGAGCCGCGAGGAAATCGATGACCGGCGCCTCGCCTACGTCGCCGAAACGCCGGTGAACTGGTCACCGGACCTCGGTACTGTTCTCGCGAACGAGGAAGTCGAAGAGTGGCGCGCCAAGGGTCACACCGTCGAACGTCGTCCTTTGCGCCAATGGATGTTGCGAATCACGGCCTACGCCCAGCGATTGATCGATGAACTCGAAGGTCTCGAATGGCCGACCGGAATCAAACTCCTCCAGACCAACTGGATCGGCCGCAGCGATGGCGCCGAAGTTGCCTTCACGATCGACGGGGAGAAAGTGACCGTGTTCACGACACGCCCGGATACGCTTTTCGGCGCGACCTACATGGTGCTTGCCCCGGAACATCCGCTCGTCGATCAAATCACCACCGACGAACAGAAGGATGCCGTCGAGGACTACAAAAGGACCTGTGCCGGAAAATCGGATCTCGAACGCACCGAGCTGGCGAAAGAGAAATCGGGCGTCTTCACAGGCGGCTACGCCATCAATCCGGTAAACGACGAAAAGATCCCCGTCTGGATCGCGGACTATGTCATGATGAGCTACGGAACCGGAGCCATCATGGCGGTGCCCGCACACGACGACCGGGACAATGAATTCGCGAACAAATTCGAGATTCCCATCATCGAAGTCGTCGAGGCACCGGAAGGCAACGAGGATGCCTGCTTCACCGGAAACGGCACTGCCATCAATTCCGGATTTCTCGACGGTCTTTCCACTCCGGAAGCCAAGGCGAAGATCTCCGAATGGCTCCAGGAGAATGGGCTCGGCCAAAAGACCATCAACTACAAGCTGCGTGACTGGCTCTTTTCCCGCCAGCGCTACTGGGGAGAGCCTTTCCCCATTGTCTGGCGCGATGGAAACCACGAGGCAATTCCCGAGTCGGAATTGCCGCTCCTTGCCCCCGAGTTGGAAGACTACCAGCCGACCGGAACCCCCGAGCCCCTTCTTTCCAAGGCAACCGACTGGGTCAATCTCGGTGATGGCGTCACCCGTGAGACGAACACCATGCCGCAGTGGGGCGGCTCGTGCTGGTACTACCTTCGCTATTGTGATGCTCAGAATCCCGACGCACCGATCGGCACTGAGGCCGAGGAATACTGGATGGCGAAAAACGGCAATCCCGGCGGCGTTGATCTCTACGTCGGAGGGACGGAACACGCCGTTCTCCACCTGCTCTACGCCCGCTTCTGGCACAAGGTTCTCTTTGATCTCGGTCACGTCTCGACACCGGAGCCGTTTCAGAAACTGGTGAACCAGGGCCTCATCATGGGTGAGGACGGCCAGAAGATGTCCAAGTCCCGGGGAAACGTCGTCAATCCGGATGAGGTCGTCGATCTCTACGGGGCCGATTCCCTGCGTCTCTACGAAATGTTCATGGGACCGCTTGAGCAGGTTAAGCCGTGGTCCATGAAAGGCGTCGAGGGCGTCTTCCGCTTCCTTGCCCGCGTCTGGCGCCTTGTCATGGATACCGATCAGGAAGGTGTATGGGAGCTGAGCGAAAAGCTCGCTGAAGCCAACCCTACCAAAGGCACAAACAAAGTGGTCCACGCGACGATCAGGAAAGTGGGAGATGACATCGACTCGATGAGTTTCAACACCGCCATTTCTCAAATGATGGTTTGTACGAACGAATTGACCAAGCTGGAGCAAATCCCGGTTTCCTCGGTCGTTACGCTCCTCCACCTGCTCAATCCCTTTGCCCCTCACTTGACCGAAGAACTCAACGCGAAGCTTGCCGCCGCTTTTGATTCGGTGAAGAACGAAGATCTCGCAGGTCAGGAATGGCCCGCCTTTGATGAAGCCTGTCTCATCGAAGACGAGATTGAGATCGTGCTTCAGGTGAACGGCAAAGTCCGCGACAAGATGTTCATTGCCAATGACGCGCCCAAAGAAGAGGTCGAAAAACAGGCGATGGAAAGCGAGCGGGTGCAATCCTTCATCGAAGGTCTCACCGTGCGGAAGATAATCGTCGTCCCGGGTCGGCTTGTGAATATTGTGGCGAACTGAGTTTCGTTTAGCGACGGAGGCTCAGCTTCGCCGTCACGATCAAGCAACCACTGCCTGCAACACGCCGGTTTCAATCGTAAGACCGGGACCGAAGGCCATCGCGCAAACGGCGTCGCCGTCCTTTGTGGCAAGGTCATTTAGAATCGCCGAGAGAACAAACAACACGGTGGCGCTGCTCATATTTCCGAACTCGGCGAGTACTTCCCGGGAGGCCCGGATTTGATCGGACTCCAGTTCCAGGCTGGTTTCGATTTTATCCAGAATGGCCCGGCCACCCGGATGAACCGCCCATCCGACAATATCCTCCGGACGGAGTTCCGAACCGGCAA
Source organism: Verrucomicrobiales bacterium (assembly GCA_029213265.1). Taxonomy (GTDB): domain Bacteria; phylum Verrucomicrobiota; class Verrucomicrobiia; order Verrucomicrobiales; family DEV007; genus Arctic95D-9. The sequence continues at coordinate 111,855 of JARGNG010000013.1, forward strand.
AAACTTCATCGATGAGGCCTTTGATTCCGGCCCCGATGATCCTCGCGACATACTTGGACAATACGATATTGAACCCGTGGTCACCGATATCCCACGCCATGTCTTCAATCCCTTCGCGCGCAAGATTGCAGGAAAATCGGGTCAATTGATAACCCCGCTGTCCCGCTTCGGGAGCTGACGCAGTGACAACTGCCGCAGCCGCCCCGTCTGCGAAGACCGAATTCGCCACGATCGAATCGAGGCCGTCCTTGTTCTGCAGGTGAATCGAGCACAACTCGAGGCATACGACAAGGACCGTCGCGGAATCATCGAGATCGCAAAACTGCGAGGCCATCTTCAAGGCGGGAAAAGCTGCGTAGCACCCCATAAACCCGAGGTGATACCGCTGCACCTTCGGAGAAAGGTCCAACGCATCGATGACGAGAAGATCAGGACCGGGATTAAAGAATCCTGTGCAGGAAACCGTAATGACATGGGTGATGTCGGAGGCCTCCACTCCGGGGCAGTTCGCAATCGCATTGCGTGCGATTTCCGGAATCAGCTTTTTCGCTTCCCTGACGTAGACATCATTCCGCTGGCCCGTGGTCGGCTCCCTGACTTCCCCATCGGGACCGACGAAAAGCCCGGATTCCGCTGCACCCGGAAGAAAATCAGTCACCACGCTGTGGCGCTTTTCGATCCCCGACTCCGCATAGACTTTGCGAATGTAGCGCCTCGTCCGATCGCTTTCGGTACGGGAACTGAGAACTTCGCTCGCAATGTCCTGAGGGTAGCTGACCTCAGGGACGAGTGTTTCAAGGTGACGAATGTAGGCCAAAATTAAGAGGAGGTGAGGTGAAAGGTGAAAACAATACGACAGTCACGGCTTCTTAGAAGCGAAGCGCTTGGCCGCCCCCACTGATCGCCGGCACCTGCAGCGGGCGTGTGGCGACCTGCCGGATCACTACGACAGTCGAAACAGCGCCCCCCGGTAAAACGAAAGCCATCTTGTGAACCACAGAAAAATCTTCGATTCGAAGAACTCAGAGCGTCAGGGCAGCTTTGCGATGTACTCGTCACGCTTCATCTTGAAACTCATTTGGCAGGCAGCACGGCAGACTTTCACCTCGCGCCCTTTGTGAAAAAGTGTCCGGTCGTCGTTCTTGCTTCCGAGCGGCTCCCCCGTAACAAGACAGGTCGAAAGCGGATAAGGCGTGATCACCTCTGCCGGCGAGATAGCGGATTCCGTCGGCACATTTGACTCTACCGCCGTGGTCTCGCAGGAACTGAGGTAAAAAACAGACAAGAACGAGAGCGGAAAGGAATTTCATGGAGGTAGGCTTACCGGCATGGTAGTCCAATTTCCGGAACAACGAGAAGGAAATAGGACCGTCGACTCCGGTTCTCCATCCGCTATCGCCGACGTCCAACCCTGTTGCCTCTCCGGCCTAACCCTGTTAGGCTCCCGTCCCGAAATTTCTCTTTTCCCATGTCTGCTCCTCCCAATTTCCGAAAAGCAAAACTCTATGCCATGTCGCTCGCCAAAGTGGGCAACCCCATGCGGGATGAGCCGTTCCAGACCTCGCAATCGCTTTGCCGGTTCAAGGAGGAAGAGGCCGAACTCCTCACCCATTGCTTTCTGAAATCGTTCCGGTCTCTCGAATTGCATCATCTCGACCACCACACTTCGGTCGAGAGCAACGACCTCTTCGGCTACGCCGCCGCCATTTTCGACAACAACGAAGCGCTCCTGGAACAGGGAGCCAATATCGCGCGCCACCTCCACTCCCGATCCAACCACCCGAATATCAAATCCGGCGACCTGTGCGTGGCCCTGATCAATGACGTCGGAATGGCCGGAGAACCGACGCAGGCGATCAGCATTGTGAAATCGGAAAGCAAAGTTCCCTTTCTTCAAATTTCGGAGCGGGACGGAGATCTCGTTCTCACAACCGAACAGGGAATCTACCCGGACAAAATCGACAAGGGGTGCCTCATCATCAACCACGGGCGCGCCGACGGGTTTTCGATCTATCTTTTCGACAAAGGGGGAGGCAACACCCAGTTTTGGGTTCGCGAATTCGTCGGCGCGAAACCGGTCACAAACGATGACTTTCTCACACGTCGCTACGGCGAACTCTGCTCTGCCTTCGCCGAGAAAGGACTCTCCGAAGACACTCCCCGCGAGGAACGGATGGAAGTCGCGAGCCGGGCCATGACCTATCTCAACGAGACCGAGGAATTTGACCTCGACGAGTTTGAAACCACAGCGCTCGAAAAACCCGAACGCATTGAACAATTCAAAACCTTCAAGGAAGAATTCGAAGAAGAGCGCGGCGAACCATTGAAAGAGTCCTTCACTGTTTCCAAAAAGGAGGCCGAAAAAGCGGAAAACCGCCTCAAAAGCCGAATGAAGCTAGATGTCGGCGTGACCATGCAGTTTTCCTCCGGATTCATCCACGAAGCCGAACGGTTTCTCGAGCGTGGCTTCGACGAGGAAAAGCAGATGGAGTTCGTGAAGATCTACTTTCACAAGGAACTCTGATTCACGCCCCGAAACCATGCGGCAGCTCCCGGACTCTTTTCCCGAATCCCGATTCATTGTTTGTAGCAGGGCGGTTGGCCTGATACTCTCTCCCCCTCCGCTTATCCCCTCTCTCATTTCATGTCGCGATTTTCGCTCCCCATTCCCAGACAACTCCGCATCCTCGCCGCGTCTGTCGCTGCGGTCTCCGCTTTGTCACTGGGTGGCTGCGGCCTCCTCAGCATGGCGATTGCCCTGGCACCTCTCAAACTCATGTTCGCCTGTCTCCCCGAGGGCACGCAGATCGATATTCCCGGCGGCCAGACGCAGGCGATCGAAACCCTTCGGGGCGGAGACCTCGTGATCGGCTACGACGGCGATCCCGTCCAGATCATGCAAATCCATGGCTACCTCGAAGACGCTGAGGAATCAGTCTTTCATGCAATTACCTTTTCCAACGGCACCACGGTCGACTTATGCAGCATGCACCGAATCGAGGGTATCCGGGCCAAAGATCTAACCGTGGGCCATTTTACGCCAAGCGGACTCTCCGTCGTCGAGGCGACGACCTATCGAGGTGTCGAACGCTCCTACGACATCCTGACAAAAGACAAAGGCTACCGAATCGGTGGTGTTTCCGTAAACAGTATGATCGAGGAGATGTACGAGGCGGGGCAAAGAGGCAAGATGCGGCATTGATGACCTAGCCGTTCAAACCTGTTTCCGAAACAGAAATACAGTTCTGACCCGATAAGGGCAGCGCCCTACTTCAGCAGCTTCTTGAACTTCGCGGCAACCCGTTCGAAGAGGTGCTCTTTGATCTCCTTGCCATCCAATCGCAGGATGGCCTCGTTCATGAAGCCGAGACTGATCATCTGGCGGGCTGATTCCGCCGGAATTCCACGAGCCTGCAGGTAAAAAATTTCTTCATCACTGATCTGCCCGGAAGTCGATCCATGGGAGCACTTCACCTGGTCCGCATTGATTTCAAGACCCGGCATCGCATTCGCTTCCGCCTTCTCGCTACCGAGTAGGTTCCGACAGGTCTGAAAGGAATCGGTATGATGGGAGCCGGGATGAACCTGAATGAGACCACCAAAGATCGTCCGCGACTCATCGTAGAGGGCATTCTTAAAGAGCAGGTTACTCGTGGTGTGCTGCGCCTCGTGCGACTGCAAAGTACGCTGGTCGTATTCCTGCGAGCCATTGGCGAGATTGGCCGAATAGATCTGACAATCGGATCCCGTGCCAACCATGCGATTGATGGACTCGTTCCGCACCCAGGTCGCTCCCAGGTTCACGAAAGCCGACTTAACTTTCCCGTCGCGACCGGCGCGGGAACTATTCAGCTGAACGTGCTTGGCGCCGGAGTCACTCAAATCCTGCAGGGCCACGTATTGAACGTGACCGGCATCTTCGGCAACGAGGTCAACCATACCCACGACGAGGCTGTGTTCGTCCTGACCGATCGACTCGAATGTCTCCATCATGGAGGCGGATGCGTTTTCCCCCGCAATGACGAGAGAGTGGGGAAAGACCGTCTGGTAATCCCCTCCCGCAAAGTGATGCACGACTACGGGTTCTTCGAAGACGACTCCCTTCGGAGCATAGAGAAACAGGCCACTCAAACTCGCCGCTCCGTGGAGGGCTACGAACCTTTCCCCTCCCAAACTGGAATCCTCTTTCATGAAGTATTCTTTCATGAGATCTCCGTGCTGAACGAGCGCCTCATTGATCGGCAGGCAAATCGCTCCCTCCGGAATGGTATTCACCTCCGAATGGATCAGGCGATTGTTCGCGAAGATATAGTGCGCCGCAACGTGCTCGAGACGTTCCGCTTTCGCCCGGGCAATCAGGGCTTCCGGGTCAGTCGCTTCGGCCGCAGGAACCAGCTCCGAAAAACGAATTTGGCGAAGATCCGCGAAACGCCATTTCGGGTCATTCCGCAGGGGATCCGGCGCAGCGAGAAAAGCCTTCCAGCTTTCCAACTGGTGATTTCGATACCAATCCGGAAGATCCGAATTGTCTTCATTTACAGGGGGAGCCGCCATCCACGGCGCGGATTCCTCGAAACTCATAGAAAGATCTGTCTTTGATAGGGTAGTCGACATGAGAATTACTGTTCTTTTGTGCGTTTATCCAACACTACCTTCCATCTCCATATCGATGAGGCGCTTCAATTCGACGCTGTATTCCATCGGAAACTCACGAACGAGGTCGTTGACGAATCCATTGACGCTCAGGCTCATCGCCTCTCCCTCGTTGAGACCGCGTTGCTTCATGTAGAAAATCTGATCTTCACTGACCTGACTCACACTTGCCTCATGCTGCGTCGCATGCTGGTTTCCCCGCACAGTGATGGCGGGATAAGTGTCTGTGCGGCTGTCCGAATTGATGAGCAAGGCGTCGCACTCCGTGTTGTTTTTACATCCCTTGAGGTGCTTGGGAATGTGGACCTGGCCACGGTAGGTAGACTGTCCGGTTCCGACCGAAATTGACTTGGCGACGATATTCGAAGTCGTCTCGTCTGCTGCGTGAATCATCTTTGCGCCGGTATCCTGATGCTGGCCATCATTAGCCAGAGCGATCGAAATCACCTCTCCGCGGGCTTTGCGGCCTTTCATGATGACTCCGGGATATTTCATTGTGAGACGGGATCCAATATTGCAGTCGATCCAGCGAATCTCAGCATTTTCGTGCGCCATTCCGCGCTTCGTCACGAGGTTGAAGACGTTGTTCGACCAATTCTGCACCGTGATGTACTGGATCTTCGCATCTTTCATCGCGACCAGTTCCACCACCGCACTGTGAAGAGTTGCCGTTTCGAACTTGGGCGCCGTGCAGCCTTCCATGTAGGTCACCTCGGCGCCTTCATCGACAATGATGAGCGTTCTCTCGAACTGCCCGAAATTCTCTGCGTTGATTCGGAAGTAGGCCTGTAAAGGGTGAGCCACCTTCACTCCGGGAGGCACGTAGATGAAACTTCCTCCGGAGAAAACCGCACTGTTAAGAGCGGAAAACTTGTTGTCGCCGGTCGGAATTACCTTTCCGAACCACTTGCGGAACAATTCGGGATGTTCGCGAAGACCTTCGGTTGAGTTTACGAAAATCACGCCCTCCTTCTCCAGCTCCTCTTTCACGTTGGAGTAGGCCGCTTCGGAGTCAAACTGCGCTTCCACTCCGGAAAGGAACTTTCGTTCTTTCTCAGGAATGCCGAGGCGCTCGAAGGTTTCCTTCACATCATCAGGCACTTCGTCCCAACTGCGAGTCGGCTTCTGCCCCTTGGAAAGATAATAACGGATATTCTCGAAAACGATGTTTTCCAGATCCTCCGACGCCCAGTGAGTTGGCATCGGCTTGTCGTGAAAGACCTTGAGAGCCTTTTTCCGAAATTCGGTAATCCATTCGGCTTCGCCCTTGGCGTTGGAGATGTAATCGATCGTCTCTTCGGTCAAACCATAGCCGGCATCGAACTCGTAGTCCTCCGGATAGGAAAAGTCTCCCTCATCCTGGTCAATATTGACCGCTTCCATTGTTGCTGTGTCAGGCATGTTCTTTTCCTTTTAAAAATTCTAATAAGGGGGCGTTCAAACACGCTTATGCGGTTACAGCCAATTCCTCGGTGACCCAATCGTATCCCTTTTCTTCGAGCTCAAGGGCAAGATCCTTCCCGCCGCTCTTCACGATGCGGCCGTCGGACATGACATGAACGACATCCGGCACGATGTAATCAAGCAAACGCTGGTAGTGCGTGATCACGAGAAAGCCGCGCTCCGGTGAGCGCATCCGGTTCACGCCTTCCGCGACGATTTTCAGCGCGTCAATGTCGAGTCCGCTGTCCGTCTCGTCGAGCACCGCATACTTGGGCTCCAGCATCATCATCTGCAGAATTTCGTTTCGCTTTTTCTCTCCACCGGAAAATCCGTCGTTTACGGCACGTCCCGTGAATTTCCGATCCATCCCGAGAGCGTCCATTTTCTCGTACATGGTTTTGTAGAAAGCGACCGCATCAATTTCTTCGCCTTTCGGAAGTCGGGCCTGCAAAGCGGCACGAAGAAAGTTGGCATTGCTGACGCCCGGGATTTCATGCGGGTATTGGAAAGCGAGGAAGAAACCGGCCCGGGAGCGCTCATCAATTTCCATGTCGAGGAGATTGACCCCGTTCATGGTGACGGATCCGCCGGTCACTTCGTAGTCCTCATTTCCCGCCATCACTTTGGATAGAGTTGACTTTCCGGAACCGTTTGGCCCCATAATGGCGTGGACCTCTCCTTGGGGAATGTCCAGGGTAAGGCCTTTGAGAATTTCAGTTCCTTCCACGGAAGCGTGAAGATCTTGGATAGACAGCGAGTTGCTCATGATAAAGTAAAGTCTGTGTTCAGGAATCCTGGCAGTTAGGACAAAGTCCGCGCATCGCGACATTCATCTCCTGAATCTTGGAACCATCGGGAAGATTCCACGGCTCGGACGCGTCGGCCTGCTCGTTTAAATTCACGTCAAAGACGGAGTCACATTTCGCGCAGAAAAAGTGGGCGTGAGGCTGGAGGTTCGGGCAGAAGCGGGAAGCCTCCCGGTGAAGATTGACCTGGGTGATGGCTCCGGCCTCCGTCAGTGTTTCGAGGCAGTTGTAGACCGTAGCCAGCGAGATGTTGGGCATAATCTCTTTCGCTTTCGTGTAAACGGATGAAGCGGTCGGATGGTCAATCGCGAGCTCCTGGACCACGTCGTAAACGACTTTGCGCTGCTTCGTCATGCGAAGCCCGTCCAGCTTTTCAGCCATTTTCGGATCAGTGAGAGAATCTGCCATCTTGGGTTCAGAAAGGTGTTTCCTGACGATACGACACCCATAGCCATTCGGTTGTTTATATCAAGAACTATTCTAATAAAGGGCCTTCACCGCGTTTTCGGGTCACTTTTCGTTTCCTGTTTGCCCCGTTTCTTCGTAGCGTAGTAACAATGGGGAAACCGATACGAACGCTCATGACCAGCCTGACGGTAGCGGGTTTCACCTTGTTCTGTCTCGCGCAGGATACGGCAACGAATTATAAACCGACCTGGTTTGGCGTTTCCGACGGGGAAATGCCTGAAGATCCCCGGCATTGGCGCGGCGGACGATTCTACGATTTTCCCGACTGGCAGGTGAGCCAGGATCTTCCCAACGACGTTTTCACGTTTGCCCGGCTTCGCTACAACTCCGGCACCTGGATGGGGCAACGGGCCAAGTGGATGATCGATTACCCGGATAGTGAGCTCAACTTCTCCTACCGGCTCCAACAACTCACTTCACTGGAGGTAAACCCGAAAGGGGCCATCGTCGATATCGATCCCGAGCAACTCCGTCACTACCCTTTCATTTACATGATCGAACCCGGAGACATCTGGCTTACCGACGAAGAGGCCATGATCCTCCGTGACTATCTTCTCAACGGCGGGTTCATCATGGTCGACGATTTCTGGGGAATCTACGAATGGAAGAATTTCCACCGCGCCTTGAAACAGATCTTCCCGGATCGGGACTATGTGGAGTTGGAGCTCGAACACCCGATTTTTCACATGGTGTTCGATGTGGAGATCAAACCGCAAATTCCGGCGGTCGGGATGGCTCAAATGGGACGGGAGGAGGGCATCACCTACGAGTGGAACAAACCCGGCTCCGAGACGCCCCACTACCGGGCGATCCTCGACGACGAGGGACGTATCTGCATGATGATCTGCTTCAACACCGACCTCGGGGACGGATGGGAAGAGGAGGGAACCGATCCCTGGTACTTCCGCGAATTCTCGGAAAAGTATGCCTACCCTCTCGGGATCAACATCGTTTTCTACGCGTTGACCCACTGAGGTTTCCGCCGGAAACAGGCGGAAGCTACTCGCCCGGCTTCGGCGGTGTTTTCGGAAGTGGAATCGTTGGTGCTGCCGGGGCACTCGGCTTTTTCAATGGAATCGGAGCGACAGGATTGGGTGCAGACGGTGCTGCAGGAGCGGGAGCAGCGCCACCGGGCCTGGGAGGAGCCGGAAGTTTCGGGGCGGCCGGTGCAGCACGGGGAATAGCGGGTGCCGGTCTTGCAGGTCCGGGCGCAGGCGCACCGGGTTTGACCTGATCGAGCTTCACCGTCTGTGCGCCAGCCGTTGGGGTCTGGGCCGGGAGAGCGACCGCAGGTCTCACCGCCGGGGCGGCCGGTTGCACGGCTGCAGGAGCGGGGACAGATACCTCCTTCGCTTCTTCCTCGATGGAGGCAACCACTTCAGCCACAGGAGTTGCTTCGAGAATTGCAGAGGGAACAAAGTAAACCGGGATGGTATTCCCAAGAAGAATGCGATCCATCGGACTCAATTCGACACCGTCGCCGACGGGCGCGCCATTGACCTTGGTGCCGTTGGTCGAGCCATTGTCCATAATTCGATAGGACTCTTCGGTAGCATGAAGCGCCCCGTGCTGCACCGACACTTCGGAGACAATAACCTGGATTCCGTTGTCAGGACCGCGACCCAAAGTGATCGAATCACCGCTGAGATCATGTCGGGCCGGATCTTCGCCGGGAATACTAACAATAAGAGAAAATTCTTTCTTTGGCATGGCGGGGATTGTGTGAAATCTGCGGCCACTTGTCAATACGTCCTCTCAATTCGAACGACTTTTTTGCAACGAAAGCCATGCCCGCACAGAGTTGAGCATCGGCATTCGATTCGCCTCACGAAATGGCTCGTGGCGGGCCCCGTTCAGGAAAATCATCGTTTTCCCCCCCTCCGGAAGCTTCTTGAAGAATTCCTCGGCCAGGTGCGGGGGGCAGACTTCATCCTCGCTTCCTTCGGTCACAAGAACCGGAAGCTGCAGAAGCTCAACGATTTCCGAACTCTTCATTTTCAGGCCGGCGAGAATCAGGTCGACTCCTGCCCGCAGGGTAATTCGATTGTGATTCCCGTCGCGAACATGCTCAGGATCCTCCCCCGCCTCGACATGGTAGCAGTCGGAAGGTCGAACGCCGGTGCTCATTGTAAGCTTAGGAAACCACTTCGCCAATCGCTTTGCGACAACAATCTTCACTCGGGCCTGCCCCTCTTCCGGGTGCAAAAGCGGAGAGGAAAGCCAAATCCATTTTACATTCCGGAACGCCCGGAGATTTCGCCCAAAGGTCTGAATGAGAAAAAAGCCGCCGGTGGAATGCGCGAAAATCCCCGCAGGCTCAATTCCCTCCTTTCCCAACACTTCCTCGAGGAGCGGCCCCACCGAATCGGTCGAAGGAAGATCCCCCTGTTTCCCTCCGGATCTTCCGTTCCCCGGCCAATCCAGGCCGATGACATCGTACCCCAAACCCGTAAACAGCCGCACCGCCCATTCGTGCCTTCCGAAATGATCCCCCAACCCATGCAAAATGAGCACTGTCTCCCCGGTCCCGTTTCCGGAAAAGACTCTCTCGACAAAGATGTCGACTCCTGCCACTGCGCTTCGAAAAGTGCATTCCCTGCGATTGGATACCATATTTGATCGCAACCTTGCCCCGCACCAAAAATATTCCAGTTGCGATTTTCAAACCCTTCGGTTATTTTCGCCGCCCTCCTCAGGGAGGAAAAGTGCGCGGTTAGCTCAGGGGTAGAGCATCACCTTGACACGGTGGGGGTCACTGGT
>JARGNG010000014.1 GCA_029213265.1 Verrucomicrobiales bacterium
TGCCTCCTTGACGAGACGGCCAGAGATATCCTTCTTGCCAGCCAATTTCTCCGCGAGTTTCCAGGCTCGGACCACTTCATCATAGGGTTGGCCGATAAGAGGTCGTACCTGCGCCTCGTTCGAAGGCCAAGTGTCAACATTTGTTGACAAATAGTCGGCTACTTTCGCAGCCTCTATCAGTTGATAGGCACGCTGGCGGCTAAAATTCCAACGCTTGCAACAGTATTGCTCGAACGTATCGAATTCTTCGCGGTAGAGACGATTCTTCCGGATGCATTCGAGCGCTTCACCTATATCGATAAATGACAACAGGAGCTCCCGGATCTTTAGCTCAAGTCCCGCGAACTTGATCCGTTCGGGAGTGGAAAGAATTTCCTTATGCTCCAGGTTAGCGGAAGAGGAAAGCAAGGGGATTGATTTCGAAATTCCTCCCATGGCCTACTCCTTTTCGCGATTGTTCTTGGCGGTCACACCTCCACCTCCGTCCTCAATAAACCGCTGTAGGTCATCGGGGTCGAAGCGGAGGGTCTGGTCAGAAAGCCGTATCGGCTTCAACCAGCCTTGGTTCATGTATCGGCAGACCGTGCGGGTCGAGACCTGCAAGGTTTCCGCCACCTTCTTTTTTGTCAGCAACGTTTTCATAACTCGTTGCTGGCAATCTCTGACACGAATTGTCAGGAGGCGACCCTGACATCGGTCGGGCTGCACAACGTCTTGCGGATTGACGTTGTGTTATTCGCCTTTGACTTCACTGGAAGTTGTTTTCAGAACTTGGGAAATTTCGTCAATAAAGTCGGACATACTCTTCGCCATTTCAGAGACTTCACCTGCAACGAAGTCCTTGACCTGGGCATCGCGAGATTCTTGAAGTTTCTGGTCGAGCTTCGCAACAGCGTCAGGAAACTCCTTTGCCACTTCTGGGTATGTTTCCGTGATGCTTCTCGTTCTCGGGACTGAGGCGTCGACCAATTTCTCGAAGTCCTTTCTGTGCTTTTCCTCACTCTTTGCTACCTGGCGAATGGCACTCTCAAACTTTCGCTTAAACGAGTCCTCCGGCATACTAAGAATGACTTCCGCAGCCTTCTCGATCGATCCACTCTTCGAAAGCTTGCAGATTTGACTCCACTCCTCCACTCCGAGGAGGACTAGGAACTTGAGTTGCCCGATCTGATTCTTCTTTTTGGGGTCGTCCGAGACCTCCAGCCGCATGAGTTCATCACTCACTAGTCGGAATTCATTTTGAAGCCATGAAACCTCATCGGGCATGTGATCGAAAATACCAAGATACCAAATGCGTTGCCCTGGGCTCGCGTTTTGGGGGAAGAGAAAATAGTCAGCAAGTTTCTCAACAACCGAAAAAACTTCGAGCGTCCGAGCACCCGGATACTGGGTGACAAACCGAGGCCACGCCTCGCCCACAACGTAGGCTGTAACCCGTTGGGTGCTCAATTCAGGTTGCTCGGACGTGCTCATCTAGACTCTGCTCTTTTTCTTTTTTCGCTTCTTCTTTCTTTTCTTTTTCTTGGTCGGAGGCGTTAGCAGAAGACTCGGGGTAACGCGGCGTTTCTTGTCGAGATAAACTTGGCTGGTGATCCGAATGTCTGAGTGCCGGAGAAAACGGCTCGCTTCGAAGATGCCGTATTCTGCAGCCACAAGCGAGCCCGCTTCTTTTCTCAATTCGTGTATTGGGCGTTTCTTGTCGCCGCCTTTGGCCCGAAGCCAATCTCCAAGCTTCTTGAACACAAGATTGCAACGATAGTACCGGGTTCCGGAATCTGCGCGATGGGGTTCGTGATCGGATTCGATGACGAATTTGCCCGTGGCTCGCTTGTGAAGAGCCTTGAAGGCTCCGTTGACTTCTCCGCTCAGATCAATCTCCCCGGCCGAGTCTTCGGTCTTCAATTCATGGTAGCGAGTATTCTGGATGTGAAGAATCTTTCGATCGAAATCGAAGGATTCCCAGAGCAGATGATCGATCTCGCCTCGGCGAAGGCCACAGACAAGCGCCAAGAGGAATGCCTTGTATTGCTCGGGTTGGTCCTTTTCAAGTTCCTTGCGTGCATCGGTGAGAATTCCGTGTGCGTCGATCTTGCTGTGATATCTCATTGAAGGTGGCTTCAAGAGGGGAACATTCTCCAGGGGCCGCGGATCTGGCAGTCGCATCTTCTCTTGTAAGAACGGAAGGTGCCTCTTGGCCATGAGACCCCGGGCATTTCGGATAAGGGTGTTTGAAGTATTGATGCGCCGCCGTTTCGTGAGTGGATCGTCTCCATCTTCTGTGAGAAAGGTGTTACGCCACCGAATCACAAGTTCCGCGCTAAGCTGATCGAGATAGATTTGATCGACTCGCTTCTGCCAACGGACTGCTCCCCCGGAACGCCCGTCGAATTTCTGCGCCCCAGGGATCTTCATCGAGTCCGCGTAGATCTTGCGGATTGCTTTCGCGTAGCTATTGAAAGTCGATTGGCGCACCGTCGAAAATTCCCCCGCGACGCGAATCAAGTCTCCCACAGTAGGGCGTTCAATGAAGGCTCCATCTTCTTCATCCTGCCCGGCCTTCTTCCGTGCATTTTTGTGCTTTGCGATGGCCTTGTCCCATCCAAGCGTCAGGATATCCAGATAGACCTCCAGCGCTTTCGTTGCTGCTGAGGCTTTGTTACCCGAATTTAGCGGAAAACGCGTGCGTCGACCCTGATGTTGAAGTTGGACGCTGTAGTGGCGGTCGGTGACTGATTCTCCATCGATCAATCGCTCCCGACGTGCCACCTTGGTCTTCCAATATCGAACATCGGTCTTCCCGTAGACCACCTCCTTTGGACTCGTTTTGGACTCACTTTTATTGTCCATGCGTGGCAAAGGAAAGCACAGGGTGTCACTCTTTTCAACGTCATAAAACACTGTAATGCAATTAGTTAAGGGTGAAAGAGGTTGCCAAAGATTGACACCCTGTGACACCCCTTGAAACTAGATTTCGCCCCTGTAAATCTGCTGGCTATGCCTTCGAAGGTTCGAATCCTTCCCTGCCCATCTCTTCAAAGCCCTCCGCCCAGCTCGTCTGGGCGGAGGGCTTTGAACGTACAGAGAAGCCAAGGATGAGAACGCAATTTGACTCGCAGCGAAGCGTAGAGAGCCGTCCAAGGATCGTGCGAAGCACGTGACGACACGGATAATCCTTCCCTGCCAACGTTTAAAACCCAAGGATGAAAACTTTCGAACCGGGAGGCAGCGAAGCGATCGAGGACTTCGAAATCATGCCGCTCCATTTCGATACAGTAAGTTTGGCATTGACTTACTCTGGCATTTGTCCACTCTCGGTAGTGCTGCGGTCTGTCGCCCCGTTGATTCAGCCAGTTCAAGATATCACGGGCTAAAAAACTTTCTAAACCGCTTATCACACACTTGTTTGAGACCACTCCGCCCCCGATCGGATCGACGGGAATGGTTCTTGAAGTTGACTGCTACTTGCAGGGTGAACTCTCCGCCGCGGAGCGAATCCTGATTCCTGCAATCCCCTGCACCCACTTTGTCCGGTCTGACCGTGACCCGCGTTCCTTCCATTTCCCCAAAAAATATGAAATCCAATCCATCAAAACAACTGCTCGCCTGCCTGGCTCTTCTTAGCCTGGCGTTATTCGGAGCAAATCGCTCCTTTGCCGAAAACGAACCTACGGACGATAGTCTTGGCGGTGCCACGCCCATCAACCTGGGGACGAATGGCTCTCAGGTGATCGAGACCGGAAGAATCAGCAATTCCGACGATGACTACTACTCCTTCTCCTCAGGGAGTTACACGTCCATCGTCGTGAAGGTGGCTTTCCAGGGGTCGGGTCCGGATACGATTCGACTTTCGGTCTACAACGCCGCTCAATCGAGCATTTTCAGTCAACTCACCGAAACAGGCCTGATCGATGTTCGATATACACAGACCTTCACGATCAGCAATCCTGCGGGCGCGATGTTCTTTGTCGGCGTCGAAGGCAATTCAGCCGACGGTAACAAGTCCTATTCGTTGACCATCACTCCGTCGCCGAACTTAGACCTCTTGAATGACATTGCAGCGAAGGAGTCGGAGATTTCTAATAAGGAGAGTGAAATCGCTGAAATCAAAGAATCGATCGAGACGAATAAAGCCAATCTTATCAGGTTCAAGAAAATCATCAAAGACCTGAAGAAGTTACGGAGAGTAAACAAGGCCAAGTTTATCAAGAAAACCAAAAAGGCCAAAGCGAGACTCCGAATCATTCGCAAGCGTAAGAGTGAAAGCATGCTCGAGCTGCAAAGCGCGGAGTTCGATCTATTGACTCTTGAGGGGCAGCTTGCCGACCTTGAGGCGCAGTTGCCTTAATTGTCTACCACTCCGATTGCAAATCGGATCTAATCTTTAAGACCTTCACTCCATCGGGGTGAAGGTCTTTTTTTTGTACAAACCGAAGTTCCTCCCCTGATCGATCATCTCGGTCGATTCCATCCGGTAGTTGGCAGGAGGAGCATGGTTTCGAGCAGGGAGTCATGGGGCGGTGACAAGGCACTGCCCGGAATCTTGAAAGGACGGAAAGCCCTGACGGGTGTCTGTTGCCGATCAATTCGCCGTCGCCAATCACGGTTGATTCGGGGCTGTTCCTGAACTGGTTTTAGCAGAACTTGATAGAATCCCGTGCAAACAAGTCGCCAAGACGTCAATTTCCGGCATCTTGTCTTTGTCCTGATTTACGAATGAACGAGTCATCAATTACGAAACACAAAGCACTGAACAAGTGGATCTCGCAAATGGTTGAGCTGTGCCAGCCAAAAGACGTTCACCTCTGTGACGGATCCGGGGAGGAGTGGAGCGCGCTTACTTCGCAAATGGTAGAGGCGGGAACTTTGATTCCACTCAATCCGGAAAAACGACCGAACAGTTTCCTCGCTCGTTCCGCACCATCTGATGTCGCCCGGGTTGAGGAGCGCACCTTTATCTGCTCCAAGCGAAAAGATCAGGCCGGCCCGACCAACAACTGGATGGAGGACGGGGAAATGCGGGAATTACTCACCGAAAAATTCCGGGGCAGCATGAAAGGGCGCACGATGTATGTGGTGCCGTTTTGCATGGGGCCGCCAGAGTCTCCTCTCGCCAAGATCGGCGTTCAGGTCACCGACTCCGCCTACGCCGTGGTTAATATGCGGATCATGGCTCACATGGGTGCGGAGGTTCTGGAGCGTCTCGAAAAAGAGGCTTCCGGCGAAATGGAATCGCGCCGGACAAAGCCCGGTTTCTTTATCCCCTGCCTGCACTCGGTCGGGGCTCCCCTCGAGGAGGGAGAGGAAGACGTCCCCTGGCCGTGTAACGATGACAAATACATCGTTCATTTTACCCGCTCGCGTGAAATCTGGTCGTATGGATCCGGCTATGGGGGCAATGCCCTACTGGGCAAGAAATGTCTGGCCCTCCGGATTGCTTCCAACATCGCGCGGGAGCACGACTGGCTCGCCGAGCACATGCTCATTCTGGGATTGGAGGATCCGGAGGGAAACAAGACCTACGTAACGGGTGCGTTTCCCTCTGCTTGCGGCAAGACGAATTTGTCGATGATCGTTCCGCCGGAAAGTTATCAGAAGGCAGGTTGGAAAACCACGATCGTCGGGGATGACATTGCCTGGCTCTGGCCGCATGAGGACGGAAAACTTCACGCGATCAATCCGGAGACCGGATACTTCGGCGTCGCTCCCGGAACCTCATGGGATTCCAATCCGAACGCGATGGAGTCGATGCGGGCCAATTGCATTTTCACCAATGTCGCCCTGACGGACGAAGGCGATATCTGGTGGGAGGGAATGACAAAAGAAACACCTTCCCATTTGATCGATTGGAAGGGGAATGATTGGACTCCGGATTCGGAAGAGAGTGCGGCACATCCCAATGCCCGCTTCACCGCTCCCGCCCACCAGTGTCCCACGATCGATCCGGATTGGCAGAATCCGGATGGTGTTCCCATCGATGCGATCATCTTTGGCGGTCGTCGCAAAACGACGATGCCGCTCGTTTACCAGGCCTACAACTGGTCACACGGAGTTTACGTGGGTGCGACGATGGGATCGGAGATGACGGCAGCAGCAGCGGGAACGATCGGGCAGGTGCGCCGCGATCCCTTTGCGATGCTTCCGTTCGTCGGATACAACATGGGCAATTACTTCCAGCATTGGTTCCGGATGCGGAAGAGGATTCGACACGTCCCCCGCTTTTTTCATGTGAACTGGTTCCGTCTTGCTGACGAGGGCAATTTCCTCTGGCCGGGCTTTGGCGAAAACATGCGGGTCCTCGAATGGATTATCCACCGCTGCGCCGGCAGTGCTGCCGGTCATGAAAGCAGCATCGGCTGGATTCCGGAATACAAGGATTTCAATTTCGACGGTTTGGATTTCAGCCGTGGAGACTTTGAGAGAGTGATGGCTTTCCATCCAGAAGAGTGGAAGCATGAGATCGTCTCACAGGGAGAGTTGTTTCTCAAGTTGTTCAACTCCATGCCGAAGGAGTTGGTCTACGAGAAAGAGTTGCTCGCGGCACGCCTGTCGTGATTCTCCACCTCGTTGTCCCGGGAGGTTCGCTGTGCTTCTACCTCCGATCTGATTCATGGGTTGATCAAAATCGATGGCTCCAGGATCGGGCCAGTTACCCCCGGCCCTCTTCCCCGCTGTCTACTGGCGTTCAATCCCGGACTGGAAAAGGTTGCCAGCAAGGGAAATGACTGCTGGGAAATCCCTTCTTGTCTACTTATGGTGTGATCTATGAACAAAAAGGCCCGGGAACTGTTGTGTCGTTATCTCAAGCTCCTTGGCATCGGCTTGGCTGGCGCTTTTATTACCTTGCTGGTAGTGGGCGTCTATGCTTTGAACCAGAAACCCGATCTCAAGGTATGGCATACGGCGCGCCTCGATGAAGAGTTCACGGTGAAGAGTGATGTTTCCACGTTTTCTGAATATCTGGCCCTCGAAGATCGGCTCTTCACCCAACTCGGAGAGAAGGTGTTCGATGAGATTGAGCCGGAGGATGAGCAGGTCATCAATCGCTACTTTCATGGATTTCTATTCGATTCGGAAAAGGAAGTTCCAAACTGGAATCGAAGCTTTGAACTGCCTCCCAATCCGGGTGCTGGCCCTCCCTCGCTCGGCGTTTTGTTGATTCATGGTTTGTCCGATTCCCCCTATAGCCTGAGAAAGGTCGGGCAGGAACTTCAGTCGCGAGGGGCTCATGTGGTTGGGTTGCGGGTCCCCGGCCACGGTACCGCTCCCTCCGGGCTAACCCGGGTGAAATGGCAGGACATGGCTGCGGCGGTCGAGATCGCGATGAAGCATCTCCAGAAGAAAGTGGGGAAAAAACCTCTCTATGTTGTGGGCTACTCCAATGGCGGTGCCCTTGCCGTTCGTTATGCGCTTTCCTCACTGGAGATTGAGGAGTTGCCCCGGTTGGAGGGGATCGCGCTCATTTCGCCTGAAATCGGAATTACTCCGGCAGCCGCCTTCGCGGTCTGGCAGGGGAGGATCGGGGGACTTCTGGGCCTGAGCAAACTCAAGTGGACCGACGTGATTCCCGAGTATGATCCCTACAAATACAACTCGTTTCCCGTCAATGCAGGAGATCTGGCTCATCGGCTCACGAAGATAAACCGGGAGTCGATGGGGAAACTCGGGGCAGCGGACAAACTGGAGGACTTTCCTACTGTTCTTGCATTTCAATCGGTCGTAGATGCCACTGTCAAAGCTCCCGCTCTCGTCAAAGATCTCTTTTTTCACCTCCCCGACCGGGGTCATGAACTGGTGTTGTTTGGATTGAACAAGAAAGCTGGTTTCGAACCGCTCTATCACGCTAATCCTGCGGAACAACTGGTAACCTTGCTTGCCCAGCCGAAGCGAAGTTTTACGCTGACCCTCCTGAGTTCCCAAACTGATACGGACAACAAAGTCACCCTTCGAAAGTGGGCTGTGGGGGAATCAAATGCCGTTGAAGAGGAAACAGAGATGCGTTGGCCGGAAAGAGTCTATTCGCTCTCGCACGTGGCTCTTCCCTTTTCCGAAGAGGACCCCGTTTATGGAATGAAGAAGGATTCCGGCGTCTCGCTGGGGCATCTTGACCTGAGAGGCGAGAAGGGAGTGTTGAAGATTTCAGGGAACAACATGATGAGGCTGCGTTGGAATCCGTTTTATCCCTATTTGGAATCCCGGATCCTGGGGCATTTCGGACTGTAGAAGCGGCAAAATCCACCCTCACTCTCCGGGAAGCACCAAGAGGGCTACGGGCGGTTTTTGATCTTGCCGACGACGCGGTCTTTTTCCCCGTCGACATTGGAAGAAGCCTCGATCCAAGCATTAATGGTGGAGCGCTTCTTCCGGAACTTTCCCTTCGCCTTGATCTTGTGTTCCAGTTTGAGGGAGCCTCCCGACGCGACTTCGCTGCTGAGATAGGTTCCCTTTTTCGCAGCGGCCGTGATGTTCTTTTTGCCCCCGGTCTTCATGAAGACCTTGATGCGAAACTTTGAGGTAGTGCCTTTGCTTTTGATCCAATACGAGTCGGAAATATTTCCCTCGTTCTCCACTTTTACGGTCAATTTCACCTCCTTGCCCTCGGTCTTGACGCTTTCTTTCTGACCCGATCCGGAGCTGTTGTACTTGTTGTTTCCTTTTGGTGCGGAGGCCTTTTCCCCGATCCTCGTATCCGGCTGATGAAGATCCTTTTCGAAAACGAGAACGCGTCGCTGCGCGGTGTCGGCAAGATAAATACGCCCCGAGGAATCCACGCCAATTCCCTCTGCCGGTCCGATCCGGGAAGCGGTGACGCCGGTTTCAAGGCTGGCGAAATCTGGCTGCGCCAGAAGAAGGTCAGCGGAGGCTCCGTTCGCGAGATTGATTGCGTCACTGAAGCCGAGGACGCGACGACTCGAGAATTCGCTGACCCAGAGTCTTCCCTCCGGATCGACCACGGCATCGCGGGGACCCCAGAATCCGTTGTCGAGCGCTCCCGCGCGATCACCGGAGTAGTCGGATTGGCCGAGAACTCCATCGGCGTCGTCCCCATCGGCTTTCCCGGCAGCACTGTTGAATCGAAGAACCCGGTGGTTTCCGGTGTCGACTACATAGAGGTTTCCAGCGTCATCGCAGGCCAGGCCCCGGGGGCCTTCCATGCCATCCTGATCCGTCGCGATCCCGGGAGAAGTGAAGTTCTCCTGTCCCAGAACCCGCGAGGCGGCAGCTCCATCGGCTGCATTGATCGCATCAAAGAAAACAAGGACCCGGCTGTTTCCGGTGTCGGAAACGAAAAGATTACCGGATGGATCGATCGCGATTCCACCGGGCGCATTGAATTCTGAATCAGAGAGCCCCGTGTCGCCGGTCACGAAATCGCTTTGACCAAGAACCCCATCCGCCGGGGAACTGTTAGCGAGGGACGAGGCATTGTTGAAGCGAAGAACCCGCGCATTCCCTCCATCGACGACCCAAAGATTGCCGGAAGCATCCACCACCGCTTTGGAGGGGAACGACATGCCTGTGGCAGTCGTCGTGCTGATAAAGGTTTCAAAATCCGGCTGACCGAGGACCGCTTCGGCGGCCGCTCCGTTTTCGAGTGCGGAAAAGCTGTCGAACCGAACGACCCGGTTGCGGTTTGATTCCACGAT
Organism: Verrucomicrobiales bacterium; assembly: GCA_029213265.1. GTDB lineage: Bacteria > Verrucomicrobiota > Verrucomicrobiia > Verrucomicrobiales > DEV007 > Arctic95D-9. The sequence goes on from JARGNG010000014.1 coordinate 9,645, forward strand.
AAAAATCTTCCCGGTCGCCGGGTCGATCGCAATGTCATTGGGAACGTAGAGACCGGTGACTCCGTCCCCGGAATCATCGGAAGTAAAATCAGGCTGACCCAGGACGAGGACGGCATCCGGATCAAGGGTCCATTGTTCTCCCGCTTTGATCGAAAAGGGGAGGCCGAAGAGAAGAACGGCCGTGGTAAACGCGAAGGATGAGAACAACAGCGAAGGAATAAATGGGTGCTTCATGCTACGGAATGAACCGCACCGCAGAAAACCTTACCGGAAATCTTCGATTTCTATTTCTTCCAACGAAGCGCCCCTTCCCGCCAGGTCGAGAAGCGGGTTCCATTGGGTGGGACGGCCGGGACGGAAAATCGTGATCCAGTCCACCCATTGGGAGTCTCCCATGTCGGAACCGGCCGTTTCGCCGAGAAAGCGATTCCAGTCAGCCGCATGGGTCTCTGCACCGGCTGACCCTGTTCTGTCTTTTGCGGCACCGGACTCGATGATCCTCTCTCCCTGCGATGCGAAAAGGGTGTCCGTCGCAGAAAAAGAAAACCGTTCGCGGAAGGCGGGAGGAGAACCCGCTCGAACAAAGAGGTAGGGCCCGAGGCACTGCCACATGCAATTGTGACTGGCGAATGTGGTTTCCACCTGTTCTCCACCGCGTCCGATGCGTAGCGGAGTCTCCGACAGGATTGTGCTGTTGGAGATGGCCACGGAAAGCGTTGCGCGGTTTCCATCCTCGACCGGAAGGCTGGAAACCGAGTGAAGCAGGTTTTGTCCGGAGAACCGGGTTTCGTTGAGGGAGATTTGTTGCGGCTTCGAAGCCAGGTTGACTGCCAGAATTCCCACCCCGTTCCGATCGGCAAGAAAGGTTCCATTTTCGACCGTGAGGCTGCTTCCGTATCGCATCGCGAAGAGGGTTGAATCGTCCTTCGTTTTTGTCGGGGTACTCATGCGACGAAGGGAGCTTCTCTCAAAGCGTAATTGGGATTCGACGAGGTTGATGAGGCCCTCCTTGGTGGACGCGTCACTTGAGCGAAAGCGAAGTTTGAGCCCATCGAGGTGGACCTGACTGTTCCTGGCAGAAAGAATCCCGGCTTCGTTGCTCCGGAAATAGAGCTCCGCCATTTTTCGCGAACTGCTGCTCCGGATGTGGATCGAGCGATCTTCGATCTGAAGGGGCCTGGAAACACCGACCTCCGAGCCTCCACGGATGACGATCTCGCAGTTTTCATCTCCCCGTTCGAGTGCTTCCTTCAGAGTCGAATAGGCACCGATTGTTCCCGCGAGAGAGACCGGGTTTCCGGAAAGGGTGCGAATGATAGAGTTCGTCACCTGCCAACCCGCGGAAACGTCTCCGAGAATTGCGACAACGAAAATCGCGGCTCCCACGCCAAGGGCTTGCTGCCGCTTCCGTTTCTGCCTGGCGATCTCGGCCTCTCTTCGTAATTGCTCGGTGAACTCAGTTTCGATCGACTCCAATTGGCGGACCACCGTTCCGGCACTTTCCGGACGTTGCCCGGGATCGTGAGAAAGCAGGGAACGGAGAAGGGGACGAATTGATTCGGGCACTTCGGACTCGTTGCCTGTCGAAGGGCTTCCATCCGGTGACGGTGGGCGGCCGGTTACGAGTTGCAGGAAGAGCACCCCGGAGCTGTAGAGGTCGGCCTGTTCGGTTCCGCTTCCACCTACCGCAATCTCCGGCGCCACATACCCCGGTGTTCCGACGATTGCCCCTTCTCCGAATCCGTGATGCGCGGCGCGGGCGAGCCCGAAGTCGGCGAGGCGAACCCGGTTCGAAGAGCTTTCATCCAGCAGAATATTGGAGGGCTTGACGTCACGATGGACGATGCCGGATTCATGGGCCGCAGAGAGGCCCCGCGCAATCTGGATCGCGATATCGAGGGCTTCCGCCACAGGGAGTTTCCCTTTTTCATTCAAGCGGTCCTGGAGGTGTCCGCCTTCCACGAGGGGCATCACGAAAAAAGGAACTTCTTCAGAATTTCTCGCGACGTCGAAGATGGGAAGAATGTTCTCGTGCTGAATGGCAGCAATGGCGCGGGCTTCATCGAGGAACAAAGAGGCAACTTCCGGGCTCCCGGCATATTCCGGGCGCAGCACTTTGACTGCCACCTCCCTCTCCAGCGGAGCGTCATAGGCACGGAAGACGGCACCCATGCCTCCACAGCTAATCAGCTCCCGGAATTCAAGATCTCCGATGGTTCCGGTGACCCGATTGTCCTCGACGGTATCGAGAAAAGAGAAATCTTCCAGTCGCAGCGGACCCCGAGCCCGGAAGGAACTCGCGAGAACGGTTCGAAGGGTCGGGAGAAACTTCCGTTGTTCGTCCTCCCAGTCGGCCAGCTCAGGCAGGATGGGGGCGACGTTCTCCCGGTTCCAACACTCTTCGAGAAAGGACTGGCAGGAGTCGCATTGGGAAAGGTGCTCTTCGAGGGACGATTCCGCCCCGTCCAGCTCTTCGCCATGAGCGAGGGATTCCAAAAGGGCTTTGTCAGGACAGGCGGTCATCAAGAAAGTGCTTCTTGTTTTTCCCATTCGGCTTCAATCCTCGCGGCGGCCTCCCGGACTTTGGCCAGGATGCGGGAGCGTCTTACGTAGAGGGTTCCCGTAGAAATGCCCAGATCAGTGGCGACGCTTTCCCCCTTTTCCTCCAGCACGGCGGTCCTCCAGAATGCCTCCCACAGTTCCGGAGCGACTTCGGTTTTGATCTGGTCGGCGGCCCGGGCAAATAACTGGCGTCGATACTCGAGATCCCACTCCTCTTTGAGGCGACTCTCTTCTCCGGCGGCATGTTTCTGATCTGCGGCTCTCATCATGGTGGAGCCTCCGGTAAGCCCGGGGCGGCGGCCGAGGGTCCGCTGACGGTTGAAAAGAACATTCCGGGCCACCTGGAAAAGCCAGGAACGAAAGGACCCCACCGCCGGGTCGTAGTCGAACTTTTCCATGGATTTGGAAACCTGGCTGAGAACATCCTGAGCGAAATCATCGGCATCGTCCCGGGAAACTCCCCGTCGGAGACCAAATCCGTAGATGAGCGGACCGTAGCGTTTTACGAAGGATTCCCACGCTGAGTGATTCTCGGAATCTTTCAGCTGAACAAGGAGGGAAACGCTGGTGTCGGGAATGGCCAAGGGGGATGCTGGATTGCACTTGGGAAATCCTAACAGAGGCCTTGGTTTCTTCAAGCAAACGGAGTTGGTAACCCCGATGCTGACCGGTAGCGCTGTCATGTCCTTCTAGGGACGGTTTTTCACGAAGCCGATGACCCTGTCTTTTTCCCCGTCTGCTGCGGAGCTCCCGTCGAGCCAGACTTTGTGATTGGATCGGGATTTCTTCGATTTTCCTTTCGGCTTGACCCGCAACTCGTAGCTCAAAGTAGCTCCCGGTGAAGTCATCGCGGTGAGGTGAGTTCCCTTCTTCGCAGCACTCGTAATATTACTGCGACCTCCGGTTTTGCGGAAGACTTTAACCCTTCGTTTCGAAGACGTTTTGAGGCTTTTTACAAAATATTGGTCTTCGATATTCCCGTCGTTTTCGATTTTGGCGATGAACTTCACTTCCTTGCGATCCGTGACAACTTTCTTCTTTTGACCGGAACCCGATGAATTGTAACGATTGTTTCCCGTCTGCTTGGTCGATTTTTCCCCGATGGTAAGATCCGGCTGAAAGAGGCCTTTTTCGAAAACGACGACCCGGTTGTTGTCCGAATCGGCTACAAACAGTCGATCCGTGGAATCGAGGGAGAGACCACGGGGGCTGTCGAGTTCGTTTTGAGAAAGGCCTGCGGTGGACGAGTCGAGATCCGCCTGGCCGAGGAACAGGGAGGCGGCGCTTCCATTGGGGAGGGAATCTGCGTCAGGAAATCCGATGACCCGGTTGTTGTTGGAGTCCGCCACCCAGAGGGTCCCGTCCGAGGTTACGGCAATCGCCCGGGGGCCATTCAGAGTGGAGGCGCTGATTCCGGACGTCACCGTTGTGAAGTCTGCTTGTCCGAGGACTGCATCGGCGTCGGCTCCGCTTGTTTTGTTGGCCGCGTCGTCGAAGCGCAGGATCCGGTGATGCCCCTGGTCCGCCACATAAAGATTACCGGAAGAATCGAGGGCGAGTCCGGTGGGTGCAGCCATGCGATCAATCGTCGCCGCCGAGGTATTGGTATCGAAGTCGTCCTGGCCGAGGACGAGAGTTGCAGCAGCTCCGTTGGAGAGGGTGGCGGCATCGGCGAACATAAGGACCCGGCCATTGGCGGAGGACCCCACAAACAGGTTTCCGGCATCGTCGAGGGCAACGGCATAGGGAAATCCGATACCGGTTTGAGAAAGTTCCGAATCATCGTCGGTGAAGTTTGCTTTCCCGAGAACGCCATCGGCAGCGGCACCGGTTGCTTTGTTGGAGGCATCATCAAAACGGAGGACACGATGATTCCGAAAGTCGGCAACCCAGAGCCGCCCGTCAGCGTCCACCGTGATTCCCCGCGGCGCGAACAGGTTGATCGCGCTGGCGGCATTGAGAGTGGCCGTGAAGTTGGTCTGACCGAGGACCGCCTCGGCATCGGCTCCATTGCTCAGGGCGGAGAAGGAGGCAAAGCGAAGAATCCGGTTGTGGTTGGAATCGGCTACAAAAACCTTCCCGGTCGTGGGATCGACTGCGACATCCCACGGATCGTTCATTCCGGCTTGCGAGGTGACTTCCGCAGCGGTATCGAAATCCGCCTGGCCGAGAACGAGGGAGGCATCCCGTTGATTGACCCAGAGTTGGCCCGCAACAAGGGGAGAGGAAAGGCTGCCGGCGAGGAAGGCCCAGATAACTGCGATAACGGTGGAGAAGCGTCTTTTCATGTAGCGGGATAAACCGCTTCCGCAAAAAGCTTACCGGAATTGGAAACTTTTTCCGTGACTCCTTCGGTGTCGAGCTTGAGGGAGGTTTGTGTCCCCCGGTAAACGCGTTGTCTCGTGCGGAAGGCGCGAACACGCAAGGCCCGGATTCCAACGCGGAGGTGTATCTATCAAAGCCCTTATGCAACATCTTTCCCCGGTCGCAGTCTTAGCGAGTATTCTCACCTTTCTGGCTTTGGAGCTGTCCTCCCAAGCGGAGGAAGTATCGATCGATGTTGCGGTTTTTCCTGATTTTCCACGCATTCCGGTCACCGGGGTTCCTTTTTTGAATGAGTCAATTCCGGAAGCGGTCGCTCCGGAGCAGGGTCTGTCGATCGAACCGGAAAAACCATTCGAATGGTCGCGAATTTCGTCCGGGACGACCCCATTTCCGATCACCGTTCGAATTGCGAAAGAGCCCTTTGATCGCGGTGTGCTCACTCTTTGGAATTGGCACAATCACCCCATAGGGCAGTGGAAACTGGAAAGCGGAGGGTCCCATCGTTTTCGATTCAATGTCTCTGGAAACGGCGTTTATCTGCTCACCCTCGATGGCTATCGCGGGGATCAATGCGTCAGGCGCCTCGTGAGAAGTTTTGCGGTGACGCCGGATTTGAACCGGGCCCGCGAGACCTGGAAAAGGGAAGAGTTCTTTCTGGGGATCTGCGGTTTCCCGGGGCGGTATCATTGGTCGTACCAGGGGACCCCGACCCTGCCTGCCGGAATCGAAGAACAGGAGGCGAGAGATCTGGAGGCCTCGCTCATGGCCCGCCTCGGATTCCAGGTGATGCGAACGGATGAGTCGATGGAAATGGGAGACCGCACCGCGCCGGATCAGCCTTACCGCTTTGATTTCCGGAGAATGGACGCGGTGGTCGAGGCCTACACCTCGCGCGGATTTTCTCTCGCCCTTCAACTCATGAATGCGGCGGACTGGGCGATTGCGCCGGCGTATGCCGAAGTGACTCAACCTAGCTGGCGCTTTCCCCGGAGAGAAGAACCGCAACGGGCCTATGTTCGTGCGCTGGTCGAGCGCTATGGAAAGAAGGCGCGATTGGTTCAGGTTTTTAATGAGCCCGATCAGGTCGACTTCTGGAGCGGCGAACCGGCTGAGTTTGTTCGCCACTATGAGTTTTCCAAAGAGGAGGTTCGGGAGGTGCTTCCGGACATTCCGGTGATCAGTGGCGGATACTCGCTTGTTGATCCGGAGCGAACGGAATTCTTTGTGAAGACTTTGAAGGGGAAGATCGATTTTCCTGCCTACCACTCTCATGGATTGCTCAAAGATTTGATCGAGGATCACGAGACGATTCAAAGAATGCATCGCGAGGCAGGATATGATTCGCCACGCTACCTCAACACCGAGATGGGTTTCGATGGGTGGCGACTCGATCAGGAGCGCCGGAAGGGGGAGATCGTTCCGCAAAAGGCGCTCTACTGTTGGGCCTCGGGGCACGCAGGAGTTTTGCTCTTCGGCTCGCGAATGACACTCGGGCCAAATCGAGTCTCGCAGGACTTCGGCTTTCTCGACCATTGGTTCTGTCCGCGATTTGTCTATGGTTCGATGACTGCGATGGTGTCGACGCTGGAGGGGGCTTCCTTTGAAAAAGCCCTTCAGAACCACGATGGGATCTACGCCTATGCGTTTCGTCGCGGTGGGGAGAGAATCGTCGCCGCTTTCACGACGAACGAAGAGGCGAAGGTCCGATTCGAAACGAATGACCGGTCAGTGGTCCTGATCGATCCCATGGGGAATTCACGTGCCGCTCTGAGTGAGGGCGGTGTGACGCTCACTCTGGATGGTTATCCACGGTATTTGATTTCGAGTGGAGACGTGGCGTTGCTGAATAAGAAGTGACTGATTCGCGCAGAAGGATGCTGCTCGACTAGCGCCGTAGAATTTTCAAAAATACAGTATGACCCGGACCGGAATTCTTCTTTTCCTGCTTCTCTTCGTTTCACCGCTTGCGGCTAGTGATTTTCAAGCCGGTTCTGCGCTTGAGGATATCACGCCGCCATTGGGGGTGCCGCTTGACGGAGCCATCAGCCAAAACGGACCGGTGGTGGAAATTCATGACCCGCCTCATGTTCGTGCGGTCGCCTTTTCGGATGGAAGAGAGACGGTCGTTCTGGCTACGGTCGACAATACGATGATCTCCGGCTCGATCTTTGACCGGGCCAAAGAACGGATCAAAAAGGAAACGGGAATCCCGGGAAGTCATATCATTCTGGCCGCTACCCACACGCACAGCACTCCCCGCGGAATGGTCGGGTTAGTGGATGACTCCGCCTTTGATGCCTATCTCGATTCCCTTCCCGCAGCCATTGCCAAGGCCGTGATTAACGCGACGAAAAATCTGCAACCGGCGCAGATTGGGTGGGCGGGCCTCTCCGCTCCGGAGCATGTTCACAATCGTCGTTGGCATGTGGAACCGTCCGCCCAAATTAAGAATCCTTTTGGCGAAGGGGGAGAGGTGGTTCGGATGAATCCGGGTCGGGAGGGCCTCATCAAACCGGCCGGCCCGGTCGATCCGGAGTTGACTCTGCTTTCTGTTCAGACAGAGAGCGGAAAGCCTCTCTCCGTGATGGGGAACTACGGACTTCACTATGTCGGTGGGACAGGGCGGGGCAAGGTCAGCGCGGATTACTTTGCCGTTTTCTCCGAAGCAATCGGCAGACTCCTCGAGGCCGATGAATCCTTTGTGGGCTTGATGAGCAATGGGACGAGCGGGGATGTTAATGCGGTCGACTTTTCGTCTCCTCCTCCCCAGAAGTATGCACCGTTCGAGAACCTGAAACGCATCGGCGAGGATCTCGCTGAAAGGGCTGCTCCCGTGATTCGAAACATCGAGCATCGAAAAGCGAAAGAGATCAGGGCCGTTGAAATCATTCTCAATTTGAAAGTTCGCAAGCCGGACGCAGAGCGGCTTGCCTGGGCGAAAGAAACAGCGGCGCCTCCGAATTCGCCGTTGCGCCTGACACGAACACAAGTCTATGCCAGGGAGGCACTGGCGCTTTCCTCCTATCCGGACATGGTCGAAGTGAAACTCCAGGCCATCCGGATCGACGATTTTGCCGTCGTTGGAATTCCCTGTGAAGTGTTCGCGGAGACCGGTCTCGCAATCAAGGAGGCAGAGGTTTTCCCCCACACGATCGTCATGGAATTGGCGAACGGGTATCATGGGTACCTTCCGACTGCGCAGCAACACGAGTGGGGTGGCTACGAAACCTGGCCGGCGAGATCGGCCTGTCTCGAGGAAGGGGCGGAAAGCGAAATCCGGAAAGCTGCGATCCAACTGCTCAAGCAACTGCGGGATTGACCGTTTTTCGGGGCCGGGCGGACAGTAGATCGAAGTGGAAGAACATGCGCGTTGGTTTTTCGGACATAAGCATCGATTGCTCGAAACGACGCGGGCAAGTCGAAATGGGTTGCCTCTACGGAGAGGGGAAGGGATGTTATAATATGTCTGATTCCGGTTTTTCGGAACGGTATTCTTTGAATCTCCTGACTGATGAAACATAAGAAAATTGTCGGTATCGCCGCTGCCTCCGGTGTCGTGTTCGGATGGGCTACAATGGGGCTGATTTGGAAAATCAGTGACTCAAGGAACGTCTCGCCAACTAGCCCGGCAGCCGAAAGCGTAACCCTGGAATGGAATCGGGCCGGAAGTGAGATAGCAGCACGGTTGCCCCCGGGAACGACGATTGATGATCCCCGGATTTCGTTTCGTCAGCTCGATCGTCTCGCTGAGGAGGCTGGCCTCGCAGACCCTGTCTCCGCGGCACGCGATGCCGAAAAGATTCCGGGGTATGACAACCGGGAGAAATATCTCGGGACGGTTCTTCGAACCTGGGGCGAGACGGATGGTAAGAACGCTGCCGAATGGGCGGCGAAAGAATATGTCGGAGAGAAGCTTTCCGATGCCCTCTACTACATTGCGGATGGATGGGCCGAGGCTGATCCCGAAGCAGCCGGTGACTGGTTTCTGGAGAATACGGATGGGACCATGCTGGAAGATGCCGTTTGGGAAGTCCTCGAAGCCTGGGGAAGAAAGGATCCGGAAACCGCTTTCCAGTGGAGTGAGAGACTCGATGACTATACCCGGTCGGAAGTGCTGTTCGGACTCGCCGAGGGCTGGGGCGCGGTCGATCCGGTTGCAGCAGCGGAGGCAGGAATGTCAATGTCGCCGGATCTGCGATACGATTTCCTTACTTCGGTGGCGACCCAGTGGGCCGGCTCCGATCCTGAAGCTCTCGGGGCATGGGCGGGTTCCCTCTTGTCGGAGGAGTTGCGAGCGGGCGTGCTTTCCGAAATGGGGCTTTCGTGGGCCAGGTTGGATCCGGAAGCCGCTGCTGCCTACGGCAATTCTCTCGAGAACGAAGGGGATCGTCGATTTCTGCAGGAGGGGATCGCAATTGGCTGGTCGGAGCACGATCCGGTGGGAGCGATTGAGTGGGCGGTTTCGACGGTTACTGACCGCGAAGTTCTCGCGGAAATGATGGGGGATATTGTGTTTAACTGGTCCACCCTCGATCCGTCAGGAACGGCCGAGTGGTTGGAGAGCAAAGCCCCGGGGGACGAAAAGGACACCGTTCTGGCACTTTTCAGTGATAGCATTGCAGGAGACAATCCTGCTGCGGCCGTCGCCTGGGCCAATGAGATTTCCGATCCCGCCGCGAGAGGAAATCAGCTGCGGGAAATGCTCCTCGACTGGGTTTCGATCGAGGGTAACGGAGTCTTCAAAGAGGCCCGGAGTCTCGGGATTCCCGAGAGCATCATTCAGGAAGTGGAGAGCCGCTGACTACTCCTTCTTTTCGGAGGCGGCTTTTTCTTTTTTCTGCTCGTCCTTGGCGGGAACGAATTTCAGGACGGTGCCGTTGATGCAGTAGCGCTTACTCGTCGGGGTTTGTTTTCCTCCGAGACTCTCAAATTTTTCGCCCATAAAAACGTGGCCGAGATGGCCGTCGCAAACCGCACACAGGACTTCGGTCCGGGCATAGCCAAGATGGTAGTCGACGGACGTTTTTATGTTTTTGGCTTTTGCCGGATCGTAAAAAGAAGGCCAACCACAGTGGGAGTCGAACTTATGATCGGAGGAGAACAGCTCCGCGTTGCATCCCGCGCAGTAGTAGGTTCCGCCGCCCTGTTTTTTGAATTCCTCGTAAACCTGCCCGTTGGCGCGCTCGGTGCCGGCTTCGCGGAGAATGCGATACTGTTCCGGGGTGAGTTCTTTCCTCCACTCCTCTTCTGATTTTTTCACTTCGGTTTTGGGTTGTTCCGGGGCTTTGGTCATGACCTCGATGGCTTTTCCGTCTTTGGCGTCATCGGCAAAGAGGGAGAAAGAAAATACGGCGACAGAGGCAAGCAGGAGAGTCGGTAGATATTTCATAGCTGAGTAGGAGAAATTGGAAATCAGGGTGAATTCGGGATTGGGTCGATTGGTTTTTAGACCATCAGGAAAGGATTCCGTTCACGATTCTACCATGAACGTCGGTGAGCCGGAAATCACGACCGGAATAACGGTAGGTCAACTCCTCATGATCGAGGCCCAGTTGATGGAGGATCGTGGCATGCAGGTCATGGACGTGGACTTTGTTTTCGACGGCGTGCATCCCGAAATCATCGGTCGCGCCCCAGGTCGTTCCGCCCTTGATACCGCCGCCGGCAAGAAGCATCGAGAATCCGGTGTGATGATGATCTCGCCCGGCCTTGGTTTTGTCTTTCTTTTTTCCGAGCTGGGAATAGGGCGTCCGCCCGAATTCTCCGCCCCAGATAACGAGAGTGTCCTCAAGGAGGCCCCGTTCTTTCAGATCCTGGAGAAGGGCGGCGGTGGCGCGATCGCTGTCGGCACAGAGCTCCCGATGCCGGGCGTTGTTGTTGGAGTGGCTGTCCCAGGGCTGCTTGTTCTTTTTATCGACGTAGTAGACCTGGACAAAGCGAACTCCCGATTCAGAAAGCCGGCGGGCGAGAAGGCAGCTTTCGCCAAATTTGGTTTCCCCGTATCGTTCCCGCACGGCTTGGGTTTCGCGGGAAATATCAAAGACATCGGAGGCTTCCGCCTGCATGGAAAAAGCCAGTTCCATTGCCCGGATTTGGGAATCGAGCTTTTCCTCTTTTTGCCGCTGCTCCCAATGAAGCCGGTTCAGGGCCCCGACGAGATCGAGCTGTTGGCGTTGCTCGACTCGGGTGAGGTGGGGGTGATTCAAATTGGCGATCAGCTTGTCGACCTGCATTTCGTTGGTGTCGACCGCGGTGGCCTGGTGCTCTCCGGGCAGGAATCCGTTGGACCAGAGTTGAGGTCCGACAACGGGCCTGCCGGCGGTCAACGCGATGTAGCTGGGCAGGTTCCGGTTTTCGCTTCCGAGGCCGTAGGAGATCCAGCTCCCCATGGAAGGACGAATCGGCTGCGGGTTGCCCGATTGCATGATGAGCAGGCCGGGTTCGTGATTCGGCTGATCGGTGTGCATCGAGCGAATCACGCAAAGATCGTCGGCGTGTTTCGCGAGTTGAGGAAAGAGCTCGCTCATGACCATTCCGCTTTCGCCGTGGGCGGCAAATTGAAACGGACTTGGCATGAAGCCGCTGGTTGCCTGCTTGCGGGCACTTTGTTCCGGGGGCACTTCGCCTTCGTGTTTCGCGAGGGCCGGTTTCGGGTCGAAGGTGTCTACGTGAGACGGCCCGCCATTCATCATGAGGAAAATGACCCGCTTCGCCCGGGGAGCGAAATGAGGACGGTTCGCTGCGAGAAGATTGGCATCACCGAGAGCTCCTGCGAGTCCAAGCGCGCCGAATCCGCTCCCCATTTTCTGGAGCATTTTGCGGCGGGAATAGAAAGGTGAGGTCATGAGTCGTGGGGAGGGGAGCGCACTTCTGTTTTCTAATCCAGCCAGGCGAATTCGTTCAGGGAAAGGAGAGCCTGGGCGTAGTCTTCGAGACTGTTCTCTTTCAAGTAGGTCAGTCCCAGTTGCCTCTCGTCCGGTTCAGGAGAGCGACCGAAAAGCAGTTCGTAGCCTTTCTCGATCGAATCCGCAGGGCTTCCGGTCATTCGGGAGGCGAGTGCCCGGGCGCGGTTCACGAGCAGGGGATGGTTCATGACGAAGAGTTTCTGAATGGGCGTGGTCGTCTCCGAGCGGAAGGGGCTGTGAAGGTTGGGATCGGGAAAATCAAAGAGTGCCAGCATCGGATCCAACTGCAGGCGGCTGATCGATGCGTAGACGGCACGCCGATTGGAATTCGGATTGCTCACGTTGAAGGACGGGCCTCCAACCGTCCGATCGAGGTCTCCGGTTGCCGTAAAAAGCGAGTCCCTCCACATCTCGACCGGCAGGCGCCTCCGGTTCATCCTCCAAAGGGATTCATTGGCAGGATCTTTGCGTGCTTTTTCCGCAGCGAGCTCGCTCGATTGGCGGTAGGTCGCAGAGAGAACGATTTCCTCGACGAGCCATTTCAGGGACCAGTTGCCTTCGTGCATGAAGCGCCAGGAAAGATCGTCGAGGAGTTCGGGATGGGTCGGTTTTTCCCCCAGCTTCCCGAAATTACTGGTTGTGCTGACGAGGGGTTGGCCGAAAAGCTCTCCCCAGACCCGGTTTACCCAGACACGCGCCGTGAGCGGGTTTTTCGGACTTGCGATTTCATTGGCAAGATCGAGTCGCCCACTGTTTTCCTTGGAGAAAGTGGTCCGTTCGCCTCTGCCCAGTACGGTCAGGAATCCGCGTTCCACCTTGGGTCCCGGAGACGAAATATCTCCCCGATCAAATACCGGGAGGTCTTTCATTTCCTTTGCCTCGCGAACAAGGTGCTCCGCGTCGTCCGGCTTTTTCGTGTTTCCGTCCTTCTGCATTTCGCAATCATCGACGAGGGGGCGGTTGAACATCTCGGTGCTCGCAAAGACCCCGGCGAGGGCGTAGTAATCGCTCGTGGGAATGGGGTCGTAGAAATGATCGTGACAGCGGGCGCAGGCGACGGTCAGTCCCATCACTCCCCGCGTCAGCGTGTCGACGCGATCCTCCCACTCGTCCGCCATTACGGCGAGGTCGCCGCGGCGGTAGTATTTCGGGCCCAGCCCCATAAAGCCGAGCGCCTGATGCATCGACTCATTGTCGGGAGCAATCAGATCGGCCGCGAGTTGCTGGCGCAGAAAGTCGTCGTAGGGGAGGTCCCGGTTCAGAGCTTCGATCACCCAGTCCCGAAATCGATAGGCGTTGGGATAGGTGAGCGAGCTGTTGTTTCCGACGATGTGAGCCTGGTCCTCTGCAAAGCGGGCGACGTCGAGCCAGAGTCGGGCCCATCTCTCGCCGAAGTGGGGGGAACGGAGAAGCCGCTTTACTTGCTCTTCGTAAGGGAGGTCACGCATCGACTCCCAGTCCGGAGGAAGCCCGGTCAGATCGTAGCTGACCCGTCGAAGGAGGGCGTGGGAATCGGCTTCGGAGTTGGGTTGCAAACCGTTTTTCTCGAGGCGCTTCAGGACAAAGTAGTCCGCCTTCTTGCGAGCCCATTCGGAGGATGTCGATTCGAGTGAAACGGAGAGAGGGGGTTGAAATGCCCAGAATTCCTGCGCTTCCCCGTAGTCATACGGAGGCTCCTCTCCAGCAGCGGGAGAGAGGATCATGGCCAAAGCAATGATCCGGAAGCGGCAGAAATGTTTCCAAACGGACATGAAGGGAGTGAACGGCAGAAGAATAGCCAGTTCCGGGTGCTCCGGCAAGGGGTGCAATCAGGGGATGGGGAAAGGAGAACTGCGGATGTTTTCCCGAAGTTGGAAATGCAAAAACCTCGATCAAGTGGGTGGACGATCCCACTCTTTTTCGGACAAGATTTGGAATGCTCATTCAATCCTCTTTGGTCACGCGCTCAACCCTGTTCGGTGTCGTCTGGATCACCTGCCTTTTCGCGGCGTTTTCCGTCACCTCTGCTGCGGAGACCAAACGCTGGCAGACCTACGACGGCTACAACCCGGACGGATACGGTCGTCAAATTGTGTTTGTGTCAGGAGATGAAGAGTATCGCTCGGAGGAGGCGCTTTCGATGATCGGTAAGCTGATGGCGGTGCGTCACGGATTCAAATGCACGGTGCTCTATGCTCAGGACAGAGAGGAGCCGGGAGTTATCAATCCCCAGGCTCTCGACAATATTCCCGGACTGGAGGCGCTGCGAACGGCCGACCTCATGGTCATCGCAACCCGCTTTCGTGCTCTGCCGGACGCGCAGATGGAGGAAATTGACAACTACCTTCGGAGCGGGAGGCCGGTTGTGGGATTGCGGACGGCCAATCATGGATTTCGGTTTCCGGAGGACTCCAAGTGGCATCACTACAGCTGGCGATACAATGGCCCGAGAAAGGAGTGGGCGGAGGGATTCGGCGGGCTTGTCCTCGGAAGTTGGTTTTTCAGTCACCATGGTTGGCATCGGCAGGAGAGCACGCGGGGAGTGGTGGAGAAAGGAGCGGAGAAACACGTCGTTCTTCGCGGGATCGGGGCCGGTTCCGTCTGGGGGCCGACCGATGTCTATGGAGTGAAGGAGCCCATTCCCGGAATTGACGTCGAGATCCTTCTCCGTGGCCAGGTGTTGGAGGGCATGAACCCGGATGACAAGCCGATCGGGAAAGGTCCGTACGAGAAAGCTCCTGACTATGTGACGGAGGGATCCAACAACAAGAACGACCCGATGCAGGCGCTGGCGTGGACAAAATCGTATCAGCTGCCCGGCGGCCGAAAAGGTCGCGCCTTTTGCACGACGATGGGATCGTCTACGGATCTGGAAGCGGAAGGCACGAGGCGTCTCCTCGTGAACGCCATGTTCTGGTGCCTCGGGATGGATGTTCCCGGCAAGGCGGATGTGGACATTGTGGATTCCTACAAGCCGACCGAGTATCGAACTCACAAGCGGGAATACTGGGAGGAACGGCAACTCAAGGTTTCCGACTTTGATTTGCAGACGCCGATTTACGAGGCCGGAGGCGAACCTCATGGGAAACCATCGGCTCCCTATTTCGACGTGACCGGGGGGCGCGACGGACATGGCTATGACTTCGCGGATCATCCTGTGAATCGTCATCGCGTCTACAATTTTCACCGCAGGCAGGCCGCGTATTATCTCGATCCGGAAAACCCGGTTCCTGAAATTCTTGCCAATGCGCCGGAACTGGACGGGAGTGTGTTCGGTCATTGGGGGAAGTTTCACAAAAACAGCTACAAGGATCGTCGATGGAATCTGATGGATGTCGGCACGGTGATGTCCGGGGTTTTCCGGGCCGGAGGAAAGACCTATCCGAAGGCCATCGCGGTCCGGCTTTCCGGCGACCTCAGTTGTGCGTTCGATACGGAGACCCTGCGATTCACCCATGTCTGGAAAGGCGGGTTCCTCACCTTCCAGCCAAACCGCTGGGGTATCGGGAACGGGATCACTCCCGCCGGGGAAATCATCGAAACGTCCCCGCCGATGGCGGGATGGAAGTCGAAGAAAGGAGGGGACGCGTCCGAGCTGAAATTTCATGGCTACTACCGGGACGGGGACCGGGTCATCTTTCATTGCTCGGTAAACGGAATTGATATCTGGGAGTCGCCCGTGGTCGTGGATGGCGGGTTTGCCCGTGATGTGGAGATTGTTGGAATCGGGGAAGAGGATGGCGTCACTTCCTTTTCCCCGGGCGGAATTCGCTACGGAACGCTTCGCCATGAAGAAGTCCAAAAGGGCGGGCCGGCTCTATACGGGGGCATGGAGATCACCCTGGCGGGCAGGGTCGGGAAACAGATTCCGGGGAGCCCTTTTGCGATCGATCGGATTCCCGTTCCTCATCAAAACGAATTCGGGTCGATGATGTTCTTCGGGGGGCACGATTTTTACTCCAACGGGGACGCTGCGGTCTGCACGATGATGGGAGATATCTGGCGTGTCTCCGGCTTGGATGATTCGCTGAATGAAGTGACATGGAAGCGAATCGCGACGGGACTGAGTCAGGCACTTGGACTGGCGATATATGAGGACCAAATCTACGTGACCTGCCGGGATCGCATCGTGCGTCTCCATGACCTGCGGGGGAACGGGGAAATTGACTTCTATGAGAATTTCTCTGACGACTTTGAAGTATCCTCAGGAGGGCATGATTTCTCGGTCGGCCTCCAGAGGGATGAAAACGGATACTTCTATTTCGTTTCGGCGAAGGAAGGCGTTGTCCGGGTTTCTCCCGATGGATCGACGGCGGAATCGCTCGCGACCGGTTTGAGAAACACCAACGGAGTTGGAGTGACGCCCTATGACAATATTGTTGTGACGAGCACCAACCAGGGCGACTGGACTCCGGCTTCGGCCGTCTTCGAAGTGCAACAGGGGGACTTCTATGGGCGCCAGGCCAAAAAGGAGGGAGCACCGATCGCACCGGCGATGTGCTACATCCCGAGGACCTATTGCAACTCGACCGGCGGTCAGGCTTTTGTTGATTCGGAAAAGTGGGGGGAGCTTCAGGGGCAGTTGCTGACCTTTTCGTTCGGAGCCGGAACCTGGCAGATGATTCTCCGCGACACCTCGGGCGAAGGAAAGCGAACCCAGGGAGCACTTGTTCCTTTGCCGGGAGATTTCGAGAGTGGGGCCCATCGTGCGAACTTCAGTCCCGCGGACGGTCATCTCTATGTGACGGGTGCGGACGGTTGGGGGAACTACGCGATCACCGACGGAAGTTTTGCGAGGATCCGTTATCTTGGGGATGAGCATTCCCATTTGCCGGTCGGATGGACCGCTCATCGCAACGGCCTCCTTGTTGAGTTGACCCATCCGATCCATCCCGACTCCGCAAGGCCGGAGAACTTCTTTGCGCAAACGTGGAACTACGAATACTCCGATGCCTACGGTTCGTTGGAATATTCCCTGAGTCAGCCCTCTCTTCCCGGGCATGATCCTCTCCCGGTGAAGTCGGTTCATCTTCTCGAAGGCGGGAAAAAGATCTTTGTGGAAATTCCGGAACTCCAACCGGCCATGCAGGTGCAGTTGTATGGCGGGTTGAAGGACAAGTCAGGGACTGATTTTGTTCTCGATCTCTATCCGACGATCCTCTGGATGCACGGGGACTGGAAGGATTTCGACGGATACACCGCTTCCGATCCTGACAAGCCGTCCGAACTTTCTTTGCGGGTTCGCTGGCCAACGCCTTTCGAGCCGAAGGTCCCTCAAGGGAAACCGGGGCGGAAAATTGACATCGAGATGGTGTCTGGTCTTCAGTTCTCACCAACGGAGGTCAAAGTGAAGGCGGGAGAAAAGATATCGATTCACCTCTACAATTCCGATTCGATTCCACACAACTGGCTTCTCGCGAAACCGCGAACTTTTCAGACCGTGGGGATGGCCTCCAGCATGATGCTTTCCGATCCGCTGGCAGCGGCCAGGCACTACGCTCCGGAAACGGATGACGTATTGCACTACTCTCCGATGCTGTATCACCGGAACCGGTTTGCCCTTCACCTCACCGCTCCGGAAGAGCCGGGGCGGTATCCCTTTATGTGCACCTTTCCGGGACACTGGGCCGTGATGAAAGGGGAGATGGTGGTGGAGTAATCAGTTAGACGGAAACCCGCTCCCCGCTTTCGGCGGCTTCGTAGAAGGCAAAGATCGTTTTGAGGACGCGAAGGGCGTCCTGACCGGATATGGGGGCTTCGACTTCGCCGGTGCAGGCCTTGATGCACTGGTGAACCCACGGTGTATAGCCTTTCGGCTCCATCGGGCCATCGTAGTCAATGACCCCTTCGTTGGGCGCTTCGTTGCGATACCAGCGCAGCGGGACGTCGGTCCGTCCGCCGAGATGCTCCCCATATTCGATCCATCCTTTGGATCCCCAGAGACGGAGATGGGAATGGTAGCCACGATCCAGATAGTAGCCGGAGTGCATCGTGCCGAAGGCGCCGTTGTCGAAACGCATCGTCATGGCCGCGGAGTCTTCGATCTTGAGATCCTGCCCACCGACAATCCCGGCGAAGCCGCTCACATCGGTGATGGTTCGGCCGGTCGAGAGCATCGCGAGGTCAAGCCAGTGGATTCCCAGCCAGATCAAGTGGCCGCCACCGGCGCGCTCGCGGTCCGCGAACCAGGATTCATGATAGGAACTTCGAGTGAGTCGGGTTTGGTCGGCAACGAGATGGATCTCGGCACCATACAGTTCCCCTAACACTCCCTCTTTGATCAGTTGCCGCATTTTCAAAACCGCAGGCGTGATGCGATTGGCGAGGGCAAACATGAGGTGGAGGTTTTTCTCCTCCGCCTTCTTGACGAGAGGGGCTAGGTCCTCTGCGCGGATGCAGGCCGGCTTTTCTGCGAAGATGTGACAATCTGCTTCGAGCAATTGAGCGATCACCGGTGGAGCCTGCACCGCTTCCATGCTCACCATCGCCAGCACCGGGTTGGCGGTCGCGAGCATGCGATCGAGATCCTTGAAAACGGCCGACAGTTTCTCACCGAGAATTTCTTTCGCCTTCGCGAAGGAGTCACCGCTTTCGTCGCAAAGGACGACTTCCTCACAATCGGGAGATGTCTTCAGGGCTGCGAAGTAGGCATCGAGATGAGGCCCGCCTTTTCCGGTGACGAGAGCGATAGGGATGGTAGATTCAGGCATGAGAATTAGGGGTTTGTCAGGATCAGGTCAGCGAGGTAAATGGCGGTGATGGTATTTCCTTCTGCATCCTTTTCATGGCTCGAATACCAGGAGACGAGTCCGTTGCCGTCATCGAGCTCCACAAAGCCGGGATAGGAATTGTCGCCGTCGCTGGGGAGTTCGAGAAAGGGGACGAGCTTGTTCTCCTCGAGCCAGTAGAGAGTGGTGCGGGGGCCTTCTTTCTTGTTGAGGCGACCTCCCACCAGGGTCCGTTTTCCCCATTTGCTCAAAAGAGGGCCTCCCAGGTAGGTGGGAATGTCGATCAATGTCTTGTCTTTCCAGGGCGGCTTTGTGCGGGAAAGCTGGGTCGTGTTGGCACCGCAGCGACTGAGGGCGAGAAGGGTGCCGTCGGGTTCAAAGAGGAAGGCCGTCTCATTTCCCCGTGTTTCTTGAAAGAGGGAGTGAAACCGCCAGTGGATCCCGTCTTCGCTTTCCAGCATCGCTGCCTCGACGATGCCCGCACCTCCGGCTCCGCTTTCGAGTTCGGAATAGGCGCGCTTTCTCCGCCCGCAGAGGTAGGCGGTATCTTCGTGGGCAGCGGCCCGCCAGATATAGTGTCCGTAGGTTCCTTCGAGTTGGGTCGGCTCGCTCCAGTTGCTTCCGTTGTCGGAAAAGACGGCGTAGCCGAGGTGCCGGTTGAGATTGTATTCCTCCCGGGGAAGCTCGCCATCGCCCGACCACCACGTTCCTGTGTAGACGAAGAGTTTGCCTCGAAAGGTGAGAAAGTGAGGATCGCGAACATCACGCCGTGTTACGGAGAAGCGGTGCTCTTCTTTCCATTCGTTTCCGTCCTCGCTTGAGAGGATGAGGACAGAGGAGGTCGGGAAAACCATGTGTCCGTCCGGACAACTGCGAAAGGTGAGCCAGAATTTCCCTTTCCAGCGGATCAGGTCGGTGAAGGCATTGTGCTCGCCGTTGTGGTAGGCCTTGCGAACGTTGGCAAGTTTGACCTCGGGCGAGCCCTGCACCGTCGGTAGGGAAATCGTAAAGAGAGCGAGTAAAAGAGCAATCTGCCGCATGGGGTGGTTCTACTGTTTCCGGGGAACCTGCACAATTACCCGATTGCGGAATTCTTGCTTCGGTATGGCAATCTGAGCTCGAATCTCACCTACGTAGGTGAGGCCTTGTCATTCTTTCCTGAATCGGCTTTGATGAACTCTTATGAAACTCTTTCTACCCTGTCTGCTGTTCCTTTTCACGGCCGCCCTTACTTACGGCGCGGAGAAGAAGCCGAATATTCTGTTTATCATTGTCGATGATCAGTCTCCCCTGGATTTGAAAATCTATCGACCGGAGTCCAGGGCTCACACTCCTAACATCGATCGACTCGCGAAAGAGGGGATGACCTTCGACGGAGCGTATCAGATGGGATCCTTTTCCGGAGCCGTTTGCACGCCGTCCCGTCACATGGTGATGTGCGGGCGCACGGTGTGGCATCTACCGAACGCGCCCAAGTCGAAGGAAACCTGCCCTCCAGAGGTAATCGACAATGTCATGGCTGCGGTTTTCAATCGCGCCGGGTATGACACGATGCGGACGTGCAAAAAAGGGAACAGCTATGCAGGTGCGAATGAACAGTTCACCGTCGTTCACGATGCAACGAAGCGGGGTGGCACCGCCGAAACCGGAAGCGCCTGGCACGGGGAGCGAGTTCTCGATTATTTGAAAGAACGGGAAGCGTCGAAGGACGAAGATCCGTTTTTGATCTATTTCGGATTTTCCCATCCGCACGACACTCGCGACGGAACTCCGGAGTTGCTCTCGAAGTACGGGGCGACGAATCACATGGATAAGTCGGTCCTTCCGGTGGAACACGAAAAGCAGCCGGCTCTTCCCGGTAACTGGCTTCCCGGGCATCCCTTCCATCATGGGCATCCGGGGCTTCGTGACGAAGTCAGTGTGAGCGGTGTTTGGGAAAATCGGGATCCGGGAACGATTCGCAATGAGTTGGGTCGCGAGTATGCCTGCAACGAGTACATCGATCAACAGATCGGAAAGGTGCTCGCAAAGCTGGAGGCGATGGGCGAGCTCGACAATACCTACATTTTTTACACCTCCGATCACGGAATGGCGATCGGTCGCCACGGGCTGCAGGGGAAGCAGAATTTGTATGAACACACGTGGAGGGTTCCTTTTGTGGTGAAAGGCCCCGGAATCGAGGCCGGTAGCAGAGCACAGGGCAACACCTACCTGCTCGATGTTCTGGCAACGATGTGCGATCTGGCCGGAGAGGAGATCCCGGCGACCAGTGAGGGAAAGAGCTTTAAGCCGGTTTTGATGGGCGAAAAGGAAACTGTCCGCGACGTTCTCTACGGCGTCTACAATGGCGGTACGAAACCGGGAATGAGAAGCGTCAGGAAAGGCGACTGGAAACTGATCAAGTACGATGTGCTCGATGGGGAGGTTCGGGAAACTCAGCTATTCAATCTGGCAGAGAATCCCGGCGAATATCTGGAGCAGCACCAGGATCCCGCCGTGACTGCCCTGACCGGGGTGAAGCCCGAAACGCATCAGGTGAACCTGGCAACGGATCCGAAGTATGCCGAAAAACTTGCCGAAATGGAGTCGTTGCTTCTTTCCGAGATGCGGCGTCTCAATGACCCGTGGAGGTTGTGGAATCAGCCGGATGACGGATTGACTCCTCCAGCTAAGCGGAAACAGAAAAAGAAGAACGCGAAGAAGCCGAAAGAATCGAAAAAAGTGTAGGCCTACTGTGGCGCCTTCAACCAACGCTCGAAGAATTCGTAAATCACCTCGTTCGATTCCGGATTCGGACCGTGCTCCGCACGATTGTGCATCGCGACCCGGTCGGAGTAGCCAAGCAGGCTATTTACTTCGATGGAATGGTGAAGTGCCTGCCAGCGACGAGGCGGGTCCTCACTTCCTCCCGAAACGAGAAACGGCCGTGGAGCCATCAGGGCGTGCAGTTCGTGAAGGTCGCGTCCCTCTCTGAGTAATTCCGGATATAAGCCTCGCAGGGGATTGTCCTCTGTCGCGACACCCCGCTTCCTCCACGGTTTGGGATGATAGCCAAGATACCAGGGCTCCCAGTAGTTCACACTGGGGCGGGTGTCGAAAACGATTCCGGGATCAGACCAGGCGGCGCAGGCGAATTTGTCATACAGGCAGGAGGCAAACATCGACCACTTGCCACCAAAGGAATGGCCGGTGATCCCAATTCTCTCCGGATCGACCTCGGGCCGCGAAGCAAGGACGTGAAATGCGTTTGCTGCCGCATAGCCCAGCATCGAAAGGGGCTGCACTTCAGCGTTTTCGATCGAGGGCCAATAGAGCGAATAGGTTTTTGCTTCGGTTGCCTCGGTCGTTCCGATCGAGAGCGTCACAATGCCACGCTTCGTGAGTTGATAGGCAAAGTCGCGTAATTCCTTTCCCAATCCGATCGCGGTTTCCGGTTCGTAGTACACGGTCAGAACGGCAGGCGTTTGGCCGGGCCGGGCCTTGTCAGGTATGAGGAGGTGGCCCGTTGTTTTTTCCGTTGGAGTCCAGAGAAACCGGACCTCGTGTTGGGTAAAGTCTTCCCGCTTTTTCGTGTCGAGAATTTCGACTTCCGGTTTCGTGATGACCTCCGGCCACTCCCCGAGATGAGCCGTCCAGATCGAGAGGATTTCCTCCCGGCGTTTTTGCCACTGCTCCGCTGAGCTCACTTTCGTTCCGTCTTCAAAAAGAAGAGGGGAACGGAAGTTTCCACCATCACCTGCGAATTCCGGAGGTGCCGTGTATTGCGCCTCTCCCGGAAGAGGCAGCAAAGAGATGGCGAGAAAAAGAGCGAGAGTGCGAAAGGGGATTTTCATTCCGTCTACTTCGAATGGGTGGCCCGCTCGATAAGGAAGTCGACCAATTCCTGGCAGGTGAAGAATCCTTCCCAGAAACTGTGTCCCTGGCCTTCTGCTTTGAGCACTTCAATGAGGTCTCCGGCACCGGCTTCGTCGTAGACTTTTTCGAGCGCTGCGGAGTTCTCTTTCAGGGGGACGACCTTGTCATCGGTTCCATGAATGATGAAAACGGGGATTCTTGCTTTGGCGAGAACCTCCGCACGCTTGATCGGATTGAGTTCCGATTGGCGAGACTGCAATTCCTCCGCGCTCACTGCATAGGCGGGCGCGGCTCTCTGCACTTTCGGATAGGTTGTGTAGTCATAGACGGGATAAATCCCGCCGATTCCGGCGACCCGTTCGGGATGCTCGATGGCCCAGCTGGAGACCCACAGGCCGCCGCGACTTCGTCCCAACAGCGCCGGCTTTTTGGAATAGCCTCGTTTGATCATTTCCTGATAGAGGGCTTCGAAGTAGGGAAAGGCATGCGGGCTTCCGTACATTTCCCCGACATCGATCCCGGCGATGGCGATTCCGGCCTCGAGAAATTGCTTATGCATCCAGCTCTCGGCCTTGTCCGGGGTTCGGGGAAGAGTGGGGCCGTAGAAAATCCAGGGCTTCCCGTCCTCAGTTTGTGCCGGCTGTTCGGGAGACATGAGAAAGGTGTGGCGTCCATTCAGAAAATAGCTCTCTCCTCCCAGCAGAACCTGGCTCCGCTTCGGTCGCGCCATGTCCTGCGCTGATTTCATGGTGGCGGGCTGAGCCGGAGATGCCTTTTTCAATAGGGACTCAGGGAGGCCTTCCATCGCTACCTGTCGATACTCTTCCATGCGCCGCTCCCACTCGCCGGTGAGCTCTTTCAGTTTGTCAGATCGAGTGATTGCGAGGTCGGTCGATTCATCGCGGTCCCTCGAAAGATCATAGAGTTCCCATGGTTCGGCGATGGGAGCGACCGCTTTCCAATGGCCCATTCGAATGGCCCTGTGACCGTCGTGGAACCACCAGATCGCTTCGTGTCGGTCGTCCGTGATATCCTTTTTAAAGGTGGCTGCCAGGCTGCGTCCGGGCGAAGCGGGGGCGTCGGGATGAGGGGCGGCTCCGGAGAGTTCGAGGAGGGTCGGAACGACATCGATGACATGGCCGGGCGTCCGCCGGATTTCCCCGCGGGCGGCAATTCCCTTCGGCCACGAGACGACCAGTGGAGTGGAGGTTCCCCCTTCGTGAGTCCATGTCTTGTGACGACGAAAGGGGGTGTTGCATGCCGTTGACCAACCGGGACCCAGGCAAAGGTAGGTGCCGGCGGCCCCCATGGGGAGGGTAGGATCGTGTCCATCGTCGCGAACCATGATCTCGGCGCTGGCCCCATTGTCCGAGAGGAAAATGACGAGGGTATTGTCCCATTGTCCCATTTCCCTGATTCGATCAAAAACGCGACCGATTTCGATGTCCATGCGGTGGATCATGGCGGCGTGGATCGCCATTTTCTTCGCCTGGAATGTTTTCTGTGCTTCGGTCAGGGTGTTCCAGGATACGGGTTTGTTGATTTCCCCTTCTCCGAGAATCGTGAATGCGTCGGGAAAGTGATAAGGCGGTCCGAGGTCCCGTTCGACCCGGGAGAGTTCACTGGCCGACTCCGGATCGAGCAGTCCCATCTTCTGCATGTTCGCCCAGCGCTGATTGCGGATCACATCCCAGCCGGGAGTGTAGACGTTCTCGTAGAGGGCGATGTCTTCCGGCAGCGCGTGAAGCGGAAAGTGAGGTGCGGCAAAGGCGAGGTAGTGGAAGAAGGGTCGGTCTCCGTGGTTTTCCTGATGCTCCTCGAGCACTTCGATGGCGTGATCCGCCAGGGCTACTGTCGCGTAGTAGTCGGTACCCTTTTCGACGGGGGGGAGAGGAATGTCGTCTTTCCAGTGCTTCGTCGGATTGAAGAAACGACCCTGATCCCTCAGATAGTAGGAGCGGTCGAAGCCGTTTTCGAGGGGCATACCGTCGATGTGCCATTTGCCGGTGTGATAGGAGCGATAGCCCGCTGGCGACAGCAATTTGGGAAGAAGGACCGCCCAATCCTGCCGCTGTCCCCGATTACCCCCGCCCGATGGAACACCGGGAACCGAGTCGCGACGAATCTGTTGCGCGTAGAATCCTGTCAGGAGAGACCCACGGGTCGGCCAGCAGCGGGCCGTGTTGTAAAACTGCGTATAGCGAAGTCCGTTCTCCGCGATCGAATCGAGATGGGGAGTTTGGATTTCTCCGCCATAGCTGCCGAGGTCTGAAAACCCGAGGTCGTCCGCCATGATCAGCAATATGTTCGGCCTGGAAGGTGCCGGGAAAGAGAGACTGGTGGCAAAAAGGGCCGTGAGAGCCAACGGGAGGAAGGGAAGTTTCATCATGAACAGACTGCAATCCTAGCGGGAAAGGGGACTTCTGGGAATCACGAAGGTGGCACGTCATTCCTGACCTGCCGCCACGCCATTGCGCCGAATTTGGCTCTTTGCATTCGGAATCTGATATTCAGAGTGATCCCCTATGAATTCAAAGATACTCTTTGGTCTGTCCGGTCTGCTAGCGCTTCCCTTTCTTGCGAGTGCAGAACTGAAACTTCCTGCCATTGTCGGCGATCACATGGTTCTGCAACAAAAGCAGGCCAACCCGATCTGGGGCTGGGATGATCCGGGAACCGAAGTCACCGTGACGATGGGAAACCAGACGAAAACGGCGACAGCCGGAGACGACGGGCGCTGGGAGGTCAGGCTCGATCCTTTAGAGGCCAGCTTTGATCCTGCTACGCTGGTGGTAAAGGGGACTTCGACGAAAGAGTTCTCCGACGTTCTCGTCGGGGAAGTCTGGATGTGTTCCGGGCAGTCAAACATGGGAATGACCGTTGCGGGCGACTGGAAAGTGCAGGTCGAATCCCTCGCTTCGAATCATCCGAATCTACGTCTGATCACCGTTCCGCGAGTGGGGACTCAGGAATTGCAGAATGACTTCAACGGAAAATGGGAGTCCGCGAATTCCGAGAATTGCAAAACGTTCTCTGCGGTTGGCTTCTTCTATGGTCGCTATCTTCATGAAATTCTGGATGTGCCGGTTGGATTGATTAACAACGCGTGGGGTGGATCTGCTGCCGAGGCATGGGTGCGACGGGAGTCGCTGGAGAAAGACCCGCGTTTCGCCGCGCTGATGGAAGGATGGGTCAGGCGCGAGACGCTGCTCCAGAGCGAGGAGGAAAAGGCGAGATATGCGGCCGCGCTCGTCGCGTGGGAAGAAAAAGTAAAGGCAGCCAAAGAGGCGGGAACATCTCCGCCACGCCGGCCCTCGTCACCGGAGCAGGTCCTGACCGGAAATGCCCGTCCCGGAAATATTTTCGCGGGAGTGGTTCATCCGACTCTCGGATACGGCATGAAAGGTGTCATCTGGTACCAGGGGGAGAGCAACGCGGGCCGTGCCTATGAATACCGCTCCCTGTTCCCCTACATGATCGAGCAATGGCGGGCGGAATGGGGACAGGGGGATTTTCCTTTCTACTGGGTCCAGTTGGCCGACTTTCGATCCGAAGTTGAGCAGCCCGGCGACAGCCAGTGGGCAGAGCTGCGGGAGGCGCAGACCATGGCGATGTCACTTTCCAACACCGGTGAGGCCGTCATCATTGATCTGGGGGAAGCGAATGACATTCATCCGAAGAACAAGTATGACGTCGCCGCCCGGCTGGTTCGCTGGGCCCTCGTGAAGGACTACGGGTATGCAAATATCGAGCCGCAAAGCCCGACCTATAGCGAGATGAGTGTCGACGGTAACAAAGCGACACTGACATTTGATCACGTCAGTGGAGGCCTTCGCACCGTGGATGTGAACGAAGTGCACGGCTTCGCAATTTGTGGGGAGGATCGCAAGTGGGTTTGGGCGGACGCCAAAATCACAGGGAAAGATACGATCGAGGTTTGGAGTGAGGCGGTCGCGGCTCCCGTGGCTGTCCGGTATGCCTGGGCCGAGAATCCTGTCTGCAACGTTCACTCCAAAGACGGACTTCCGCTAACTCCCTTCCGGACCGATGATTTTCCGATGATCACGAAACCGAAGTGATTTCCGGAAATAAAAAAGGCGACTCTCCGTGAGGAGGGCCGCCTTTTTTTTGAAAGCTTTAGCAAGGACGAATTAGTATCGTCCTCGTCCGCCGCCACCACCACCACCACCGCGATCTTCGCGAGGGCGGGCTTCGTTCACCTTGAGGGTGCGTCCATCCACATCCTGGCCGTCGATTGCTTCAATCGCTGCCTCCATTGCGGACTTGGAATCCATGGTCACGAACGCAAATCCGCGGGGTCGTCCTGTTTCGCGATCTTGCGGTACGTGAACATCAGTCACAGTGCCGTGGTCGGAAAAGAGGGTTTCAAGATCTTCCTTAGTCGTATCAAACGACAGGTTGCCTACATACATTTTCATAATAATCGGCGGTTCGCTATTAGCTTCGTCCTCTTCACCTGTCCCCTTTCAGCGGGTTTCGAATCGTCACTGACTCTTATGACTCACGTAACGAAACTCCAGAAATTGATTTCGTCACTTCTCGAACCGATGGCAACCCATACCCCCGTTTTCCGATAATTTCACCTCGAAAATTGATTCTTTCGACAAAACGTCGTTTTGATGGCGTGTAACGGGCAGCGAAAAAACGAACACGTCACCTCTTTCGGACCTTGTAGGTCGTGCGATTGCCGGTTTTCATCCTTTCCACCTCAAAGAGGTCAATCGCCTTGAAAAGATCGCTCAGTTTGCTGTAGCCGTAGGTTCGGTGATCGAAAGGCCCCTGGTTTGAAATATGAGCCCCGACAGGACCGAGAGAGGCCCAGCCATCGTCGTCGGCCGAAGCATCGATCGCCCGCCGGAGAGTATTCATGAGCTTGGTGTTTCCTTTGAGCTGGTTGCCCGAACTCTTTCGCTCTTTCTTGGCTTCCGCTGACTCGGCCTCGTCATCGAGAAAGAGGAATTTGGTACAGGCATTAATAAAAGGAGCCGGAGTATTCTGTCCTCCGAATCCAATGACCTGCTTTCCCTCCGCCCGAATTCGGGTGCAGAGAGGCGTGAAATCGCAGTCAGATGAGATGAGAGCAAAAGTTTGCACATCCTTGGTGTAAAGCAGATCCATCGCGTCGATGAGTAATCGCATGTCGGTGCCGTTCTTTCCTTTGACCATGTCAAAGAGTTGAACCGGCTCGATCGCATATTCGTGGAGAACCTTGGTCCAACCTGAAAGGCCGCGTTTTGTCCAGTTCCCATAGGCTTTGCGAACATTGACGACACCGTGAGTGGCGAGTTCGGTAATGATGAAGTCGATCTTGGCAGCCGGCGCATTGTCGGCATCGATAAGGAGGGCGATACTTTCGTCGGGAGTTTCAGGCATAGGGGAAACCTAACAGGGTTTGGTCGTTGAGGAAACCCTCTTGGAAGTCAGGATCCCCAGATCTTTTCCTACCTCGCGAATTCAATCCACTCCAGGTTCATGAGATGGGTTTTTCCGGGCCGGGAGAATCGGATGTAAAGATCTCCTCGCCGGGAAGCGGGTTGAATAGAGGCTTCTTTGGTCACTTTTTTGTCCCATGCTCCGGTCGGAGGTGCCTCCACTTTACCCAGAAGTTCTCCCTCGGGGGATCCGTAGCGAATTTCGATCGTGCCTCCTGCTCCGGCGGAAGCGTACTGCACTTTCGCTTTGGTCCGGTCAGTCAGATTGATGTTCTCAAATTTCAGCCATCCGCCGTCGGAGATCGCCCCGGCACGAGTGCCGGAAATGCTGAGTCCCTCGTGAGCATCCGACTCCGAAGGTAATAGTTGGGAGCTCCGCAAACGGATCGTCGATACCCCGCTCAAGGGCGCTATGGGAGGGGCGCCGCTATCGAGGTAGGACGCTTCGATGATCAAAACCCCCGAACCGGTCTTCGGATCGATCTTTTCGGGCGTGGCGATTTGAAAGTCGCCCGTTGCTCCGGTGAGGACAGCATCGGACTCTTCGGCTCCCAGCGAGAAAATCCACTCTGCCATTTGACGGGATTGCTCAATTCCATGTTGCGGGTGTGGAATCATCGGGATTTCTCCCCAGATACCGGTGGAGCCGGTCACGATTCGTTTCGCGACTTCGTCGAGAGCGTGCTCCTGATCTTTGTATTTCGCAGCGACCTCCAGGTACGAGGGGCCGACCAGTCTTCGATCGACCATGTGGCAGTTGAAGCAGTCGCTTTTCTTCATCAGCTCCAAACCGGGCGGGAGGGTTTGTGCTCCAGTCAGGGAGGCCTCGGTCTCTTTAAACTTCCCTGGGACAAGCTGATGAAACAGCTTCACACGCTCTGCAACCGGCTCCGCGTCCTCAGTATCGGTAATGCGAACGGACCAGTTGATCGACTGGTCAAAGTCGTAAAAATCGCCATCCCGGGGAGTTTCGAAGGTGACTTCCGGGGGATCGTTACCAACCAGAACAGGGACGGATGCCGTCGCGGATGCTCCCGCGGAATCGGTCACCGTTAAGACCGCCTGATAGGAGCCGATTGTTCCGAAGGCGAGCTGCGGATTGGGTTTAGTTTCTTTGAAAGAGTCGCTTCCCGGAACAATTTTCCACTCGTAGTTCAGTTCATCTCCGTCCGGGTCGGTCGTGCCTTCGCTGGAAAATTTCACGTCGAGGGGAGGTCGTCCAACGGCACCGGTCGCGGTGACTTGAATCCTGGGCGGGCGGTTCCCGCGAACATAGTCGATGCGGATGAGCTTGCAGTCCGGATTCACTCCCCAGGTTTCCCCGTATTCGATCAGATAGAGGGAGCCGTCCGGCCCGAAGTCCATGTCGATGGGCCTGACGAAACCATACTCCGGCATAAATTCCTTGAGGGAAACGATGTCGGAATTTTCGTCGAGCTTCACTCCGAAAATCCAGTGTCGGCTCCATTCGTAAATGAAGAGGGTGTTGTCGAAATGAGCGGGGAACCTGGTTTCGCTTTCCAGATCTTTGTCATAGTGATAGACAGGGCCGGCACAGGCCGTTCGTCCTCCGGTCCGCAACATCGGGAAATCTTCGGTTTCGTTGCGGTGATAGTAGACAAAGGCGGGCTGAGCCGGTGGCAGGGTCTGCACGCCCTCGCTGTATGGCGAGTTATTGACCGGAGCTGCCGGATCAAAGAGCTTGCCAATCTCTCCGGTCTCGAAATCAACATCGTGATAGGGAAGATTCGGTCCGACAAAGTAGGGCCAGCCGAAATTGCCGGCCTTGCGTGCCTGATTGATTTCATCGTGACCCGCTGGTCCGCGATCCCCCGGAGTCCCCGCATCGGGTCCGACCTCGCCCCAATAGAGGTGGCCACTCTTTTGATCGACACTGATCCGCCACGGATTCCGGCATCCCATAACGTAGATTTCAGGAATGCCGTCGGAGCCGTCTTTGGGGAAGAGATTGCCATCAGGGACCTCGTAGCTTCCACCGTCCTTTGGTAGAATCCGGAGAATCTTTCCGTTGTAGCTGAACTTGTTGGAAGCCGATTTCTGCGCGTCCCAGGGCATGCGATCGGGACGTTCATCGATCGGGGCAAAGCCTTTGGAGTCGCCTCCCGGATGGGTGTTGTCTCCCGTGGCGATAAAGAGGCAGCCATCCGGACCAAACTCGAGAGAACCGGCGTGGTGACAGCACTGCAGGCGCTGCTCTTCGAATTTCAGGAGAAGTTTTTCCGACTCCAGGTCAAGCGTATCTCCGTCCATCTTGAAACGGCTCACATGCTGGCCGGAAAAATCTGGCGGGGAGTATTGCAGGTAGATCCAGTTGTTTTTTGAAAAGTCGGGATCGAGCGCGATTCCAATGAGACCGTTTTCCTGCTGGGTCGTCACTTCCAGCGTTCCCGCTTCAACGATTGTTCCACTGTTGGGCTGCAGAATGCGGAGCCGTCCTTCCAGTTCGATGAAGAAGACGCGACCGTCCGGAGCTACTTCCAGTTCCATAGGTCGAAGTAATCCCGTCGCCAGCGTTGTCGGAGTGAGCCGTCCCGGATCGAAGTCTTCTCCGGAAAGTGAAAAGGAAACAGCAAGGAGGCAGAAGGCGAAAGGAACTGGAATCAATTTCATTGGAAGGGAGATGGATCGAAAGGCTATACGAAATTCTTGTCCATCCAACTGCCGTGTTTACGCTCTCGCGGATTCGGTGAAAAACCAAACCATTTGGAATCAGGAGCCCTTTCATTCCCGCTTGCTTTCCGGGGCAGATAGCAAAAACTGGTGCTGCGTTCACTCTACTCTTACATCCTTGATTCGATTCACCTCATTACTGCTCTGCGCGACTACCTCGTTGACTGCTTTTTTGCATGCTCAGGAAGGGGAGGAAGCCGTGCGGAAGAGACCCCATATCGTTCTGGTGATGTCGGATGATCAAGGGTGGGGCGATGTGGGCTACAATGGGCACCCCCATCTTCAGACTCCAAATCTGGATGCGGCGGCGGCGTCGGGGCTCCGGTTTGATTCCTTTTACGCAGCGGCTCCTTCGTGTTCGCCGACCCGGGCGAGCGTGCTGACGGGGCGCCACCCCAATCGCATGGGAGTTTTCAGTTGGGGCCATCCCATCCGGCCGCAGGAAATCACCATTGCGGAAGTGCTGCAGAAGGAGGGCTACGCGACGGGCCACTTCGGGAAGTGGCATCTCGGCTCCGTCCGTGCCGAGAGTCCGGTGAACCCGGGGGAAAATGGATTCACCCGCTGGTTCAGTGCACCCAATTTCTACGACAATAATCCCGTCATGAGTGACGAGGGGAAGGAAGTCAAAATTGAAGGCGAGAGCAGTATGATTGCCGTCGAGGCCGCCCTCGAATGGATTACCGAGACAGCGAGAAGTGAAGCTCCCGTTTTCGCTGTCGTGTGGTTTGGCTCCCCGCACTACCCTCATCGGGCCGCTCCGGAGGATGCCGCGCTCTACGGGGATCAGCCGAAGAAAATGCGGGAGTTTCTCGGGGAAGTCACGGGGATCGACCGTGCCTTCGGTCGTCTTCGGAATGGTCTCGCGGAGATCGGAATCCGCGACAACACGATTCTCTGGTTCACCAGTGACAACGGAGCCCTGAAGAGAGTGGGAAACACGGGAGGATACCGTGGAGGAAAGCACAATGTTTATGAAGGGGGACTCCGGGTTCCTGCGCTCATGGAATGGCCGGCTGTGATTGATCGGCCGAAGTCTTCCCCGGTGCGCTGTTCAACGGTCGATATTTTTCCGACCCTGCTCGATCTTGCCGACGTCTCCGACGAGGGGGTGCCAATCCTTGATGGAATCAGCCTGGCCCCCTTGATCCGGGGAAATATGAACCTGCGCTCTGAGCCGCTTGGATTTTGGAATGCCAACATTCCCGGACAGTTTACGAACCCTGCCGGACCGGTTTCCAAGATTCTTCCCACCTTCGAGAACTGGAGTGACAAGAAGGTGAAGCGCGTTACGAAGCGGGTGGAAAGAGTGCCGCGCCAGAAGTTCCCAACGGATGTCTTTCCCGGTCATTCCGCCTGGATTTCAGGCGACTGGAAACTTCATCGCTTTTCGATGAGTGAGGGTCAGAAGGTAAAGTGGGAACTGTTTAATCTGGCTGCGGATCCTCACGAGGACGACGACGTGTCAGATGCCCATCCCGAAATTGTCGAGGATCTGAAACGTGGATTGGAGACCTGGTTGCAGAGTGTCGTGGAGAGTCTGAACGGAGCGGACTACGAGAGCTAGCGGTCCGGGCTGACCACCTTCACCGCAGCAATTCGGCCCTCGGCATTGCGGCAGTAAATTTGCCCGTTTGCGATGACGGGAGCCGTCCAGCATTTGCCTTCCAACACGGGCTGTTGCAAAACCGGGCGAAAGCCATCCGGTGTCGCCGGGAAAATGGTGAGTTTCCCAAGATCAAAAACGATGACGTGGTTTCCCGCCGCGACGAGGCCGCCGCTGCCGAACCCTTCCTCTGCCCAGACCGTTTTTCCGGTAGCCGCATCCGTGCAGATCAGTTCGGTGGGGCGATGCGTGGTTCCGTGCAGGGAGTAGAGATGACCATCAATGAGGACGCCCGGATTGAAATACCATTTCAGGTCGTGCTGCTCCCAGACGACTTCCGGAGGTTTTCCATCCGCCGTCGGGCGGAGTCTCTTCGTTCCGCCACTGGAAGAAACGATGATCTCATCACCGATCACGACCGGGTCGGCGGCATTCACGTCGCGACTCGACTTCGAGGGAAAATCCCAGTGGACAGAGCCGTCGGCACCATTGATGGATGAAATTGATTTCGCAGAAAAGAGGAGGTGCTGCGTCTCGTTTTCTTTGGGTTGGAATGGAACAATGGTAGCGTAGCCGGATGTATCCGTGTCGGGCAGCCAGATCGTTTCGCCTGTTTCCCGGGAAAGCCCGATCCCTCCGCGGCCGGCGTTGAGAATGACGAGTTCTCCTTCGACGAAGGCGGAACCGGCAAAGCTCCACTCGGGCAACTTCAGGCCATGATCGGCAATGAGATCACGCGACCAGATCACGTTTCCTGTTTCCAGGTCGAGGCGAAATACGTGCCCCTTTTTGGAGAGGGTATAGACAGAGCCTTCGTGAACGGTCGGCGTTCCTCCGGGACCTCCCTCATAGTAAAGCGGGTCGAGGGGACAGTCATAGACATGCTGCCAGATCACTTCGCCGGTTTTTGCATTGAGGCACCAGACGGAGTCCCTTTCCTCCTTGTTCCCCATCGTCAAGACCCGGTCACCTACAACGGCGAAAGAGGAAAATCCGATCCCAACATCCGCGTTCCAGATTACGGGGAGAGCGTCAGGGAGCGCCCCCGGGAGTGTCTCTGTGGAAATGCCGTCAAAGCGAGGCCCGCGCCAGTTGGGCCAGTCTTCTCCGAAAGTGAGGGGCGGGCAGAAAAGGCAAATCCAAAACGCAGCCGACAGCAGAAACTTCATCGGAAAGGCTCGCTGTTTTTCCGCCGGAAACAAATCGCTCGAATGCGTGCATCCGAAACGGTTTCGGGAGCCCAATCACTTCCACTCCCAGACGTCTTCGGGAACCAGTTGGCTCTCCTTTCGCGCGTGTTCGGATTGGAGCCACTCCTTCGCTTCGGAATCACCCTTCAAGTAAGCATCCCAGAATTTCGTGGAGAGGAGTTGGATCGCAGCATGATGATGAGCGATTCGTTTCAGACCCCTCTCCCATGACAAAAGCGGCGGACAATGTGAACAGGAGAAAGAGAACGACTGGTTTCATCTCCAGCGTAAAACTCTGGAATAAGAAAAAAGTTTCGCTCTATCGATTCTCGAGGAAGCGATCACATTCGATCAGGATCGGCTCGAAGGGATTCCAGTCGAAAGCAAGCGAGTCTCCGTCAGAAAGCATTTCGCCGGATCGAAGATTGATCGCGTTCTCCCAGCCGTGGCGATGAAGAGCTTTCACCCGAAGCGAGGTCGGGATATTGGCGGTCACTTCACCAATGCTGTTGATGGATCCCTGTCGGGTCGGGTTTAAAACGAAGCCGATCAGTTGGCGGCTGTCGGATAGATTCCAGCGGATTACCTCGATGAGGGGGAAATCCTGATTTCCGGAAGAAGCGCGCGCAGTGATGGTTGGAGTCCCGATCGCGGGAACGAGGATATCCGAAAGGATCTTGCGAAAGGTCTCTCCTTCTTTCGAACTGCGAGTGGCATTGGCGAAGTAGGAGAGCGGAGAAAGATTCAAATAGACCTGTCGGCCATTCCCCGCCTCCCGAATCCGGACAGCCGGCTGAACGCGTTCGGGCATGACAATTCCCTGATGGAGCAGGCTGTTTTCATAATCCAGTCGCTCCAGATACGGCAGCTTATATTTCTCGCCGTTCAGTTCGCAAAGCTGGTCGCCTCCACCGAAGTATCCTCTGTCCATGCGCCCGTCCCGGCCGAAGAGAAGCCCGACGGACTTTTTCTCCCTACCGTTGCCGTTTTCATCGAGAACCCCGCACCAGTAGTCGGCGATGACGGTTCCTCCGGCTTCCGAAAACCTTTGGATGGCGCTCATTTCCCGGTCACTCAAACAAAGCGCTCGGTTCAAAATCATGACCCGGTAGCCGTCTTCGATGAGTTGTCCGGCAGCGACCTGATCATTGGAAACAAAATTGTACTGGTAGCCGCAATCCTCGAGAAGCTTGCACCAGGCGACGCGATTTTTCCCGGCGGACTGACATTGGTTGTCGAGGCTGCTGGACCGGTTCGGCCAGGTTCCCCCGTGAGGAATTACATCCGTGACCCAGGAGGCGCGGATCGATGGCATGGAATAGAAAACGGCAATCGCATCCGTTTCGAAACGGGATTCGGGGGCAAGGATTGATCTGGAAACCTCGCCCTGTACTTCCCGGAGAGCGTCCGAATTTTCCTGCAGGAACGGAGCGATACCATTTTCTCCAAACCAGGGGCCGTGTCCCTTTGTATCGGGCCAGGCTATTGCCCCCCGGTTTCCATGAAGCAGATAGTACCAATGGAACCAACGATCCAGTTTGGGATCCCCGTTGCTGAACCAAGTTTGGACACGGGGTCGCTTTTCCGGCCAGGACCAGAAGGAACGAAGGATCTCGTTGGTCACTCCGATGTCGTAGGCCTCGATGAATTGAACATTCCGGGCCAGCTTGTTGTAGTCGTAGCCTCCGTAGGCGGATGGTTGCTGTGCGCCGACGAAGCCGGCGGGGATGCGTGGATCGAGCTCATTGGTGAACCGCGTCAAGTCGCCCAGTACGTCCGCAAAATGCGTATCCATGAAGGCGCGCCAGTCCATCCACGGAGCGAGGCGCCAATTGGAAAAAGGGGGCTTGGCGTGGTCTTTTCGAATGCCTTCAAAAGAGAGGGGAGAAATTTCCGACCAGGAAACATAGTCGGCAGCCCAGGTGAAATTGAGCTTGCTGATTGATACATATTTGGTGCGTAGCCAGCGGCGATACGCCTCGACCGTGGCGGGAGATGAATCGACTTCGGCGGGAGTATTGAATGCGCCCAGCGAAATCTCGTCGTCGAAGGAGTAGGCCAGGACCGGACCGGCTTTCGTCGTCGACACGTTGTTCGTCAGGTGTTCCTTCAGTTCCCCGATGACAGCGGGATCACTCAGGGAAACGGGGCGGGGAACGAGTTCCTTTTTCCGCAGGATCTCATTGACTCCGGTGCGCCCGGTAAGATGGAGAAGACCCTTGTCCGCGGCGTGATCGACGTAGTAGGGGAGTTGGTTTTTTGTTGCGAAGGCCACCCGATCCTCCTGCTTCCATCCCCGGTCGATGTGGAACGCCCCGAGGCCGACGGAACGATATTGATTGAGATCCCGCTCCGCGTCGGTTTGGAACTGCCACACCTGGATGAGGTAGCGGTTCCAGTATTCCGGAGACGCTACCCATCGCACGGCATTCGGGTCATCCCGGGTGACCGGGCGACCACCGGAGTAGGGCTTCCCCAAGTCGGCTTGGAGGTGCCCGGCAGCGGGGAGGAGAAGGAAACTGAGGATCGGTCCGGCGAAGCGCATCGGGAAATGATTGCTAGCGTGTGACCAAATCCGAAATCTGATTGTCCCATTTGAGGGTGGCAACTCGTTTGAGGTCTCCCTCTTCGCTGATGCGGTAGGCCATGAGAGAGCCGTTTTGAAAACCGGTCGCGAGGAGGTAGTTGCCGCCAGGAGAGAGAGCCAGCCCCCAGGGGATTTTGTCGGCGGGGGTGAGGCCGAGATGTTTGACCTCGCCGTTCTCAAGCACTTCGTAGCGGGAGATGAAGTCAAACTCATGCTTGTGTCCTCGAATGCCGGCGAAGAGGAAACGGCCGTCCGGTGTGATGAGGATATCGGAGGAGCTGACTCCTTCTTCCGGCGCCTTTGGTCCGGTCAGATCGCACACCTGACGGATCGTGAGCAGCCCGGATTCGGCCCGGTCATAGACCGAGACACCAAGATGTTGCTCATTGCTGAAATAGAGAACCGGCAGGGTCGGGTGATAGGCGAGATGGCGGGGTCCGGTTCCTTCGGGCGGTTCCGCGTTTAGCGTTTCCATCGGCGAGAGTGCACCGGTTTCGGGATCAAAGTGGTATTGATAGAGCGCGTTGGTATCCTTTACGTAGGGGATGTAGATCGAGCGGTTGTCGGGCGAAGGCAGAACGCAGTGCGCGTTCTTGCGGCCCTCGTTGAGGGTGGAAATGAGATCTCCAACCCGGCCGTTTTCATCCAGAGAATAGATATCCACGAAGCCGTCTCCGTAGTTGCAGCCAAGGAGGAACCGGCTCCTCCGGTCGAGGCTGAGGTAGGAGTAGCCGTGTGCTCCCTCGAAGGGGATTACGTTCTCTTTTGTACCGTCACTTTTCAGAGAAATCGCGGCCCCCGGGGCGCTGCCTTCTTTTCCGCGATTGGTAGTGACATAGACGATCGGCTTTTCGGGATGAGACGTGATCGTAGCCGGCGAGAAATCCAACCCGATCTTTTCTTTCACCGCTAGAGTGAGTGTGCCATCGGCAGTCGGCTTCGCTTCAATGACCCAGACCTGGTTCGTGGAGCGACTCGGGGCATAGACTTGAAATGGGTCCTCTGCAGCAACTTCCAGAAAGCTTCCGATCGAAAAAAGAAAGCAAATACTGTGACGCACCAGGGCGGGAAAAGTGGGTTTCATGAGACAACAAAGCTTCTCTGCGCATTTTCGCAACATGACCGCTGAGCCTGTTTGTGTGACGCTCATGGACAGTTCGTGGGTCAAAGTCGCCTCGAATGGGAGAATCTCACGTTTGGACAAACGGCATAGAAGGGTCCAGCATTCCTCCGCTGGTATGCGACTTGTAATCATTGCACTTCAACTCTTTGGCTTCCCTTGAGCGTTCAGCCTGTTCCTCTGCCATAAGAATGAAAAATGATTACTTCTTTTCCTTCTCTTTCGCGGGCTCTTTTTCCCTGGCCGGGGGAATCGTTAGCCAGATGGATGGAATTTTCACCATCACGTAGGGACCGCGGTAGTTGTCATCGTTGAAGGAAAATGCGGCGACCTTCGGTTTGCCTGTCTTTTTCCCGTCCTCACCTTTTTCGAATACGTGGATCGTAAGATCCTTTTGAAAGGCCGATGTCTCTTTTTCTGCTTCGAGTTTCAAAACGACGTCGCCTCCCTTTTCCGCGACTTTATCAGGAGCCGTCAGTTTGACCCGGGGAGGGAGACCCGGAATCTCAAAGGTGAGATCTGACTTGTGGCCCCGGGTTTTTACGATCGTAACTTTGATGTCGACGTTCTTTCCCGCTTCGAGCACGTATTCTGATTTTTCGATCGTTGCGGTGAAGTCAGGCTTCGGCTCAAGGGCGGAGAGTCGATAACGGAATGTGCTTCCTCCCCGCTGAAATCGGTCGAAGATTTCGACCGTGAAGTCTCCGTCTTCAGAAGCCTTCCAGAGATACTCCGGGTCATTCACTTTATTAGCGTCGTCGACTGTTTTTAGTTCGGATCCATCCGGCTTCCGAATTCGAAGAACCGGATCGGTCGGAAAACCAAGCGCCTGTGCTTCCACCTGAAAAAACAGTGAGTCTCCCTTTTTCGCGGTGATGGGAATGGAATCCACTTCTCCCGGTTTTCCGAGTGTGCCGGTGACGGACTTTCCCCTTTCCAGCTTCGGCTCTGCCGTGTCGGGGCCGGGTGATTCCGGAAAAAGCCGGGCGGGCAGGTCTTCTTTCTTTCGTGAAAGGTGGAGGCGGTATTGCGCTTTCTTGTCCCCCCGGAAATAGACACTCGCTGCCGGAGGATGGGCAAACGCCATGACCGCGAGAACGAAGTCTCCGGCCTCAGGGGCGGTGAAGGCAAGGCGGGGATCAAGGTGGGCGGGGCTGTCATGTTCGATCGCGATCCGGTTTCCCGCTGCGTCGTACACTTGCAGAACGGGGTCGATCAGCGAACGGAGGGTGTAGCCTTCCACCGCTGCGTGGAGGGTTTCCTCCTTCTTGAGGGAGAACCGGAAAGAGTCGAGCTCGTTGTTGGACGGAATTTTCCCATTGATCACGAGAGGCAACCCGGTCATCTCGATCGGATGAGCCTGGGCGATTGTGTTTTTATCTTCTTCGCTTTCGAGAATTTCCCGGTTGTCTCCGATCAGGAAAAAAACAGGAGAGCTCACCCCTTCCGGATTCCGGGCTTGAATGACCACAGGTCCATTTTCTGCCTCCGGCGCTATCTTGATTTTTCCAGTCCCCTTCTTCTCCTTGTCGGGTGTGAAGGTCAGACCTTTCCCGGAAAACCACAGTTGGACGGGCCAGGGTTCCAGCTTTCCGGTCAAAGTTACCTCGACCTCCGTGCCGCGCATTCCTCCGGGGGGCCAAATCGTATCGAGTTGCGCGGGTTCTGCAAACCCCGGGAGCACCAGCGTGAGAATCAGGAAACTAACGAACGCCGTTTTCACGCAAAGAGCTCTTTGATGAGTCGGCCGTTGTTGACCAATTGGACGGGGCGCCCTGAGGTATCATGCAGGGTAGTCTGGTGATCGATCCCCATCTTTGTGTAGAGGCTTGCCGCGAAGTCCTCCGGTGCGTAAATGTTTTCGTTGGCGTAGTACCCTTTGACGTCCGTTGCCCCCACGATTTGTCCCCCAGGAATTCCTGCGCCGGCCATGATGACGCTCATGGCGAAGGACCAGTGGTCCCGGCCGGCGTCTTTGTTGATCTTCGGGGTGCGACCGAATTCACCTAACAAAACTACCATCGTGTTATCGAGCGAACCGCGATCTGCGAGATCCTGGATCAGGGCGCTGACACCGACATCGACCCGCTCCGCTTTGTCCTTCTTGTAATTCTCGAAAAGCTTTCGGTGATCGTCCCAACCCCCGTAGTAGACGGTCACAAAGGGAACTCCCACTTCGGTAAGGCGTCTCGCCATAAGGAGGCGTTGACCGAAATCGTTGCGCCCGTAAGCGTCCCGTGTCTCTTCCTTTTCCCGCGTAATGTCGAAGGCATTCTGGGCCTCGGTTGAGGTGACGAGGTCGAAGGCCGAGGCGTAGTATTCATCCAGGGCGACGGCAGGGTCCTCGGCGGCGGCATCGGTGATGCGGCGCATCTGATCCAGCGAACGACGCAACTCGACGCGGGATTTCGCACGACCGTCCTCGATTTCCTTGGGAAGCGTTACATCGCGAACGCGAAAGCTATCGCTGTTCGGGTTGTCTGAAATGACAAAAGGGGCATGCTGCGCTCCGAGGAAATTAGGTCCTCCGGATCGTGACATTCTCGGCGTCGAGACGTAGGCGGGAAGTCCGTGGGGAACCTGTCGATTTTCGCTGACGACGGATCCAATGCTGGGATGGAATGTGACGTAGGCTCCGCATCCGACCGGAACAGGAGTCGGCCGGCCCGTCATCAAATAGTGATTTCCGGCACCGTGATTGTTTTGATTGTGAGCAATCGAACGGATCACGGTGAAGTGATCAAAGGTTTTCGCAAGATGGGGGAACTTGTCGCAGAAGTGAACGCCCGGTACCGTGGTCGGCACTGTCCCGAATTCGCCACGAATTTCTGAAGGAGCGTCCGGCTTCGGATCAAACGTTTCGTAGTGGGAGGGCCCCCCGTCGAGCCAGATGAAAATACAGCGGGTATCATTCCCTTTCTTCCCCGGCCCGGCCGCCCCCGCGCTTTGCAGTTTGAGCATGTCGGTCAGGCCGAGACCGCCTAGAGCGCCCAGTCCGGTCTGGATAAACTGACGTCGACCGAAACCGTTGTTTCGATCCTCGCAATTGCGACTGAAATAGTTGTGCCTCATTCGTCCTGAATAAAGTTACGCCCCCCGCCAGCGGGGGCAAAGGGCGTAATTGCGGGCAGTCAGAGGCCTCTATCGAGGCTGGAGACCCCGGAAAATGGATTCCAGGATCTGGCGGGCCGGGTCATTCCGGTAAATGGGTTGCTGTGAGCTGGAGTATCCATGATGAGAGGTCGTGCGGCCGAACCTATTGCTCGTGGTTACGCTGCGGTTGGTGTAGGACTGGGAACTGTAACCGGAAGACCGTTGAGGCTGACTTTGAGAACCATACTGCGAGTAGTTGGAACTCTGATTCGGGAAGAAGAGATTTCCGACATTCCGGTTTCCGCTTCCATAATGCGGATGGAGAGGAGCCGAATTGTGAGTCAGCGGATTCGGAACGGGGATCGGGAATTGAGCCGGGGGGCGCCGATTCTGACGCTGTACTTTTTCCGTGGCGAGTGCTTCGAGAGATTGGAGCGTGCGAGTGATCTTGTTCAGCTCATTGTGGACGTGAGACGTGTTTCCTGTTTTTCGTTTTCCTCCTTTTTCCGCCTGATCGAGATAACTGTGAATTTGGTGAACCGACGTATCCATGCTGCGAACGTCCTGGCGCAGTTCGCGGGCTGCGGCCGGGCTTCCGTGGGCCAGCCCATGAATGTGTCGAGCTTTACTCTGCAAATTGCGGATGCATCCCGAGAGCGCGCGATATTGATAGGTGCCCCGGTAATGGACATCAAACTCGCGCTTCAGGGTGGTGGTCGATTCCTCAAGACGGTGGGTCAATCGGATAATGTCGTCCCTTAATCCGGCTTGAAGGGAAGGGGTGAGAAATGCGACGGCTAAGCCGATAGAGCAAGCCAGAGCGAAGGGAGATCTTTTCATAGGGGGGTATTGGGACTCGAGTAGGGTAGACGAAAGAAAGCAGCCCTTAGGAGTCTTTTTTGCCAATTCGGGATCGAGGCCCCGGCGATGGCAGTGACGCATGATTGCCCGGCCCCGCACTCACGTATCGAAGGCGAAGATTCCCAACTTGACCAGAAACCCCCTACCTGTCGGAATAGATGTCCTTCTCCATGGAGTATCCGGCCGACAGATTCCCTGCGTTCGTGGACTCGATATACGAGCGAGCAGAGGTGGGCTCGGAAATCGGTGAGGATGTGAATGCCTCTTCTCCGAAGCCTCCACGGCGACGCCGGAGGCGGAAAAAGCGCAGGGGCCAATTCAGGGAGTTCGTTCGATTTTGTTTCTTTTGCGGCCCTCTCTATTTCTTCGGTCAGCCTTTGTGGGAATTTGGAAATGCCCGTTCATCCTGGGCTTTTGAGCCGCAGGCGCAGGCCCTTCTTTTGGATCGCGATGAGGCTCCTCTCATGAGCTGGCCTGAGTATGGTGACCGCCGTCCGGTGAAATTCGACCAACTGCCCGGCGAGATGGTCAATGCGGTGCTGGCGCGCGAGGATCAACGGTTTTTTGTTCATCCCGGGTTTGATCCTCAGGCCATCGTGAGAGCGGGAATCGCTGACGTGAAAGAGAGACGTATTGCTCAGGGCGGATCGACAATCACGATGCAATTGGTGGAGCGTGTCTACCGGTTTCCACAGGACCGCGCGATCAATAAATTCCGGGCCAAAGCATTCGAATTGATGATGGCGCCGCGGATCGAATGGTACGCTTTTCGGGAGTTTGGCAGTCGTGAGAAGGCTAAACAGGCGATCCTCGCCTCGTATCTGAGCCGGGTGGAATATGGCTACCAGACCGTCGGGATCCGGGAGGCTGCGCATTGCTATTTCGGGAAGCCGGTCGAGCGCCTTACGCTGGGGGAATCCGCCTACCTCGCCGGGTTGATTCGCGGCCCTTCGGTGAACAATGCTTATTTCAATCCTGACAATGCACGAAGTGCCCGCGATGCCGTGATTCGCAACATGCGGGAACTCGAAATGATCGATAAGACCGAAGCGAAGAAGGCCAGTTTTTATGTCGCCTCACGACCCCATCGAAAATCGCGAAAGGGAGACGGCTTTCTTTCGGCAGGGGTTCGGCGCGAACTCGATGGGCTGGTGGCGGAAGGGCGTTTGCAAACGGACTATGCCGGCGAGGAGCGACTTCGGGTTACGACGACGTTTGATCCGGAGGTTCAGGACCTGGCTCGCGACTCCTTGATTCGCCAACTCAAAAGGATCGAGAAAACGAGAGGATTCCGAGTTCCGGGGGGGCAGTTGCAAGGGGCCGTTGTCGTCGTCGACAACCAAAGCGGCGCGGTGCTCGCGTCGGTGGGC
This sequence comes from Verrucomicrobiales bacterium, assembly GCA_029213265.1. Taxonomy (GTDB): domain Bacteria; phylum Verrucomicrobiota; class Verrucomicrobiia; order Verrucomicrobiales; family DEV007; genus Arctic95D-9. Next base: position 51,970 of record JARGNG010000014.1, read on the forward strand.
GGTCGGGATTTTGACCGTCTTTCCTACGACTGTGCTTTGCAGGCCAAACGGACTGTCGCTAGCGCAGGAAAGCCATTCCTGTATGCCGCTCTGATGAAAAGCCGGAAACTGTCGGCCTTCGCTCAGATTTCGAATGCTCCGCTGCGGAATTTTGAATCACCCGAGTTTCAGGGGCTGCGTAAACCCCGTGAGACGCTCGCTTTGAAACAGGGGCTTCACCCTTTGTGGAAAGGGCTGGCCTACAGTAGCAATCGCATGGCGATGAGAGCCGGTGATGCAGCTGGTTTTGTATCCTGGTCCGGATTGTTGCAGGATGTGAATTTGCTCGATGCACCTCCGGCGAAGCACACTTCCTCGTGGCTCGGAACTTTCGGGGTTCGCCCCGTGGACCTAGCTGCCGCCTACTCGGTTTTCCCGAGAGGCGGTCACTACATCGAGCCGTATCTCGTTGAGAAAGTTCACCTTAAGGGACGGACGGTATTTCAAAACCGCTCCCGTCCGAAGCGGGTTTTGCCGACATCGGTTTGCGATGAGATTACGGCCTCACTTCGGGAAGTGGTGCGGCAGGGAACCGCCGCGGCACATGGCGGAGCCTCTTTTGCAAAGAGCCTCCCGGTAGCGGGGAAGACGGGAACTTCGGATGGTGTCGCGGATACCTGGTTTGCGGGATACAGCAGTTCTGTTACCACCGTAGTCTGGATCGGCCTGCCGGAGGGAACGCAAACTATTCTCGACGACGCGACCGGCGGCAGCCTCGCTTTTCCTCTCTGGAAAATGGTGATGGAGGGACTCCCCGAACGCTATCCGTTCGAAGGCCTCGCGGATTTGGAAAAAGGAGTGCGGGAAGTTGCGCTTCGGTGATTTTCTCTGCGGAGATTCCGAGGTAGCGTAAGTCGTGAGACTTTCGAAAACGAGATCAATGATTCAGCACGAATTCGGCTGTGTTCAGCAGTGACCAGACAAGGTCTTCGAGGGCGGCACGGCGAAGCTTAGGGTCTGCGATCTCTTTCTGATGCTCGACTGACATTCTCGCTTCCGCTTCGTTGGGGCGGCGTGAAAACAATCGGAGGTAGATTTCCTCAGTGGCTTTGTCAGGTTCCAGCTCTGTCATCTTCTCCAGCCACGGGTTTGCTCCGGAGAGCTTTTTCTGCAGATCTTTCGAATTCATGAGGTGCAGGGCCTGAACAACGCTGCTTTCCACCTCGCGAACCATGGGGGGCGCGGCGCTCGAATCGGGGCGGCCGAAGGCATCGAGAAAGTCATTCGGCAAAAGGTGATTCCATTGCTGCATTGCCTTCGCATCGGCCGGGAGGCCCTGGAGGGTCTCAGGCTGGGCTGTGATCCTGGAAATCGAATCGAGCAACACTTCGGCGGGAAGGCGCCGGCGATAACTGCGGGAGAAATTCCGATTGTCGGCCAGGTTGGTTTCGTTCGGCTCGGAGCTCTGCTGGTAGACTCGGCTGCTCAGGATCGTCCGGATGGTGTGTTTCTGGTCGAATCCGTTTTTCACAAAATCGTCAGCAAGCCGGACGAGGAGGGGTTCGTTGACAGCCGGATTGGATTCGCGGAAGTCGTCCACAGGATCGACGAGGCCTTTTCCAAACAACTCCGCCCAGATTCGATTGACCATGGCCTTGGCGAAGAAGGGATTCTCCGGGGAAGTGATCCACCCGGCGAGAACGGACCGGGGGTCCTGAGTGCCTGCGATTTCGGGGAACTCCGGGCCGCTCGGAACCTTGGGAATCATGACCGCTTCGGAGACAGGATGTTTCACCGTGCCGCCCGGCTCAAACCACCAGTATTCGGGTTCTCCGGAAATGGGGGCGGAGATGCCCTGTCCCTTTCGTTTCATGGATCCGAAAAACGCGGCCATCGCGTAGTAGTCATCCTGGCTCCATTTCTCGGAGGGATGATGATGACACTTGGCGCAGTTGAGGCGGACCCCGAGAAAGATCTGCGCGACAAACTCAGCCATGTCCGATGGCTCCCGCTTGTCCCGAATGATGGCGACAGGTCCGTATTGATGAGTGCTGCCGGAGGCGCTCAGTAACTCGGTTACGAACTCGTCCCATCTTCGATTTTCGCGAAACTGCTCACGGATCCAGTGATCCAAGAGGAAGACCGGCTTCACTCCGACTCGCTGTGTATTGGGTCGGAGAAGATCACTCCACTTCGTGGCCCAGTAGTCGCCATAGTCGTAGCGGTTTTCGGGCGAGAGAAGAGAGTCGATCCATTTGGTGCGCTTGTCAGGAGAGGCATCTTCGAGAAAGGCCTTCGCTTCTTCCACCGTGGGAAGTCGTCCGAGCACATCGAGTGTGGAGCGCCGGAGGAATTCATCGTCCCGGCTGGGCCCGGATGGGTAGAGCCCCAGTTCCTGGAATCTCGCGTAGGCGAGTTCGTCGATGCGATTGTTTTTGGGGAGCTTCGAGTAGCGTTCCGGCGGCAGGAGTGAGTCCGGAGGAAGAACGATTCTGGCGGCGGCGACCTGATCCACATACCGGACGATGACGCTGTTTTCACCGGGGACCGCGCCGGCGGTGATCTTCCCGTCATGATCGACGCTGGCAAAGGCTGCATCGTTGGAAGTGTATTCGCAGAGGTGCGTAACGTCGCGTTTCGATCCGTCGCTGTAGTGGCAGATTACCTTCAGATTTTTCGACTGCCCTTTTTGAAACTTCAAAGAGGAAGGTTCCAGGGTGATTTTGACGGGATCCGGTTCGTCGGGAATCGATCGGGGAGCCCCTTCGGCGATCCACTGGCGTAGAACCCGATAGAATTCGGAGTCCTTTCCAAATCGCTTTTCCCCCTCATGAGGGACCTGATTGGTTGCTTTGAGAAGAAGCAGGGAATGATCGGGAGAGGAGGGGAAGATACGGCGCCCGCGAGCATCATATACGATCTCCCGATAATCGGAATCGGGATCGTAGGAAAAGATCGAGAGTTGAAATCCGTTCTGTCCATCCGACTTCGCATGGCAGGCGCCAGCCATGCAGCCCGCGCGGGTCAGCACAGGGAGGACATCGTTTTCAAAAGACATCGTTGCCTCGTCGCCTTTGGCGGAAACCAAGGACAGCAGGGCAATGCTGAAAGTGAAGAAGCGTCTATTCATCGTTGCTGGCAACTGCCGGCGGGGTCGCCTCGCTTGAGGATTTAATGGTCTGTTTCAGTTTCCCGTTCTCATCCCACACATAGAGTACACCGTTTTCCCCTCCGGCAAAGATCCACTGTCTCTCCGGGTGAACGGCCATTGCGAAAAGGGGTGTCGTGACGGCGTCGAAGGCGCGCTCCTTCGCTCCGGTGGAACGCTGTTCTCCTTCATGTTCATTGAGCTCAATGTAGGCGGCCGGCTTTCCAAACTCAGCGACGGAGAAAATCCGGTCGGTATTGATCTCCTTCGCTTTTTCGGGGTCCTTTTCTTCGGAGTGTTTCTTTTCGTTGGCTGGATCAATCAGCCAGTCGAGACCGTAGTAGGGACCACTTTTCACATTCCCGAAGGCACCGGTTTTCTTTCCCGTTTCTAGATTCCAGACCTTGATTTCCTCATCGTCTCCGGCGGTCGCAATGCGCTTGTCTCCGGGGCTGAACGCAGCCGCCATGACATATCCAGTATGCCCCTCGAGACGAGTCACAATTTCGTGCGTCTTCGTATCGCGGATCAAGACCAATTTGTCGGCAGAAGTCGTCGCGTATTGGGTGCCTCCGTGATTAGGGGTGAGTTGAAAAATGGAATCCAGATGCGCCGTATCGAAACTCCGGACCGCTCCGGTCTCGAGCGTGATCTCATGGAGCCGGCCGAGTTGGGAGGGAAGGGAATCCGCGATCAAAATCCGATTCGGCTCCTTCAAAAAGAGAAGTGCGGACTGCCGACCGAGAAAGGGATCTTCAAATGATTGGACCGGCTTTTCCGGTGCTTTGGGATCCCAGAGAAGAAGCTTTCGAAACCCTCCTGAAGCGACGCGGGCTCCATCGGGGGAAAACGCGAGGCTCTGGACCGAATCGGTGTGTCCTTTTGAAATATGCGTAGATTCGAGCGAAAGCGGAGGTTTCTCCCCCTCAGCGGCAAGGACGCGAAACCACTCGATTTGATTTCCCCTTCCCACGACCAGAGTCTGGCTGTCGGGCGATAGCGCCATGGCGAGCACCGGTTGATACCGTTGTGGCATCGTTCCGCGAGTCAGCTCGGTTTTTTCCGGAAGGTTCAATTTTGCCCATTTTTCGGCGTCCCACCCGGCCCCGTTGTCGATCCACTTTTCAATCGCGGCGATCTCCCGTGGTTCGAGCTGACCTTTGGGAGGCATGTGAGAGTCGTGGTCGGGGAAAAGAGTTTCGACGAGATAACTCTCCGATGCTTTTTCCGGAACGATCGCGGATCCGGTGTCGCCGCCTTTGACGAGGGATTCTTTCGAATCTATGAGAAGACCGCCTTTTCGTTTCGACTCGGTATGGCAGCTGACACACTCCCGATGAAATATCGTGAGCGGGTCGATGGGAGTTTCCTCCGCGCTGCTCAGCAGAAATATGAAAACTGCAGAGATCGCAATGAATCCAGAACGGGCCATGGTATCAAAAGGTGAAGGAGGGGGAGAGGCCGGTCAACTGGCGTGATGCCACGGAGATGGAGCGCAATCCTGCTACACAACTTTTACAGTTTCGGTGTGGTCAGGCTACCAATCACGGGCATGCTTGAGAGCGGATGTTTCGTTTGTTCTCCATTCTCATGACTGTGGCGGTTTGTGCCGCCGGATTGGCCCGTGCTCAGGGTACCGTTGCATTACCGGCAACAAGGGTCCTTCCGAAGGTGGGTATCCTGCTGGACATCTCTCCCGAAATGGGATTCCTCGTTCCGCAGGTGAGGAAAGAGCTGCGCTTGCTCAATGAAGAATTGATCGCGCTCGGACGCGAGCCGATGCCGATTCGGGAATTGAAAGGAGCGGCCCTCGACCGAGAGGTGACCCTTTCCATTCCGGCCCGCCTCAATGCGCTGCATTCGATACGGGCACTCTATCAGGAGGAAAAGGCGGATACGGTCTACTGGATTTCGGCTCTGAAAGGTCTCCAGAGTGTCGGGGGCTATTTTACTCTGGAGAAGGAGATCGGTGCGCAGGAGGAAGGGCGTCCCCCTCGTAAACTGATCATTCGAAATATTTGGCAGGAACAGTTGCAGCGTTCTGCGATGAGTTTGCGGAGAGGTTTTGAACTGGAGGGCGACCCTCTGGAATTGAAAGAACGTCCGGATGCCTGGTATCGCCTCGTCAATAACGGTCGTGGATACATCATGCGTTCCTGGCAGGCGCCGCCGGTGGGATTTCGAAAGCAGTTTGGATTTCCCTGGAGAGTCAACAACGTCACCTGGATGCGCAAAGCGGATTACGAGGGGAAAACGGCGGAGTTCGACATGGAGTGGAGCCGCGAATTATTCCGTCGCCACGAGCTTCATTTTTTCGGGGCGAAGGAGGAATGGCCCTACTACTTCAATTCCTATGATTGGATTCACCAGGGCAGCCTGCTTCCCTTTCCTGACGAAACGACTTCGCCTGACCGGGATGAACAATTGTTATCAGCGCTTTTCCAGCGGGATTCGATCGAAAAGGATCTCGCGGCGATCGAGGCAAAGAAGCTGGGAGTCCTTTTCGCTTTCGGTTACGTGAAGCAGGATCTCGCCAAGTACTCCCGTGACGAAAACAGAGGTCATCTATACGGAAGATATATTGCCGATACGATCGCGCTCGTACGTGAAACGCGGCAGCACGCGGAGAAGTTTCAGGAACAGACGGCCGGGGAGGAGGCGTCCCGTGTCTATGCGACTCAGTTGATCGAGCTCAATAATCAGCATGTCAGGCCGAAGGGACCCGATGCGGTAGCCAGGAAGATCGCACAAATGGTCCGCGAGGAGGGCGTCGATGCGATCTATCTTTTTACGAACGGCTTTACCGGGGGGCATCGCTACGGGATTTGCACTCTCGATGAGGAACTACTTGAGCTCGCAGTCCGGGAAGCGGGAGTAAAACTGTACATCCGAATGCCTTTCGAAACCTGCCCCGCCCCGATTTCACTGGAGCAGCTTGCGCTCGCCAGTGGGGGCAAAGTTTTTCGGGGAACGCTCGAGGATCCGGATTGGCAAAGAGAATTGCCGGCGCCGGCCTGGCCGGGTGGAAAGATGGACGAAGAGGAATCCGTTACGATCGGGCGCTAGTCCTGCATCTCCCTGACAAAATCAGAGAATGGCAGGCCGATTGCGAGTTCCGTCTCGAGGCTTTTCGCAACTTGAAGCCATTCTTCGGGAGTTCGTTCGATTTCTTTACGGCTCGCGATCACTGCGAGATTGCCCGTCCCGGGTACTCCGAATACCTCCACCGTCGGAAAGACTTCACGCAGTGATTCGAGATCGCCCGGCGTCGTTGACCGGTAGGAAATGAGATTGCAGGCGAGCACTCCCTGTTCGGTCAATTGATCCCGCATCGTCTCCAGAAACTCGACTGTTTTGAGCCGGGCTGTTTTTCCATCGGTCTCCTTGTCGACGCTGGGCCGGAGAAAGGCATCGAGGTAGATGGCATCAAAGGGCTGGTGTTCCTGCTGGAGAAAAACAAAGGCGTCTTCGGTATGAATCACGACCTGGTCGTTTTCTCTTGTCTCGAAATATTCGGCCGCGAGTCGGACCACGGCCGGATCGATTTCCACAGCTTCGATGACCGTATCCGGCAGATTTTGATCCACAAAGCGGACCATGCCGCCGCCTCCCAGGCCAATGAGGAGAACCCGGTTTTGTGGACGATGAAACAAGAGCGAGGCGAACAGGGTTTTCGTGTAGGCAACCTGCAGTTCGCCCGGCTCGTTCAGATCGATCGTCGACTGCAATTGCTCTGTTCCCGAATCAGCGACAAACAGCAGATGCCTCTTCGACTCGGTTCCCCGAACCCGGATTCTCGAAAACGCCGACGTTTCCTCATGCAGGAGCTGACCATAGGAAGCGCGGGGAAGGTAGGCGCTTTTCGGAATGTAGAGAATGGCGAACAGCACTGCACTGAGCACACAGATGAGGCTGGCGGCACGGGCCGGGGAAGGGGATTTCATGGAGTTTCGTGAGGCTGCCTCAGAACGTCGATCGATTCAACCCTGTTGAGTCAGTGACCTGACCCTGTTTGCTCACGTGAGGATTTCCCGGGGCACGTTTCCATAGACATCGGTGAGGCGAAAGTCCCGGCCTGCGTAGCGGTAGGTCAGTCTCTCGTGGTCGACCCCGAGTTGATGGAGGACGGTGGCGTGAAAGTCGTGGACGTGAAGTGGCTTCTCGACGGCTTTGAATCCAAACTCATCCGTTGCTCCGTAGGCGTAGCCTCCGCGAATCCCTCCGCCGGCCATCCACATCGTGAAGCCGTGGGGATTGTGATCACGACCGTTGCTGTTCTCGGTCACAGGAGTTCGACCGAATTCCCCGCCCCAGACGACGAGGGTGTCTTCGAGCAGGCCCCGTTGCTTCAGGTCTTCTAACAAAGCCGCAATGGAGCGGTCGATATCGGCGGCGAGTTTCCGGGTTTTTTCATCGTGCCCGCTGTGGGTGTCCCAGGGTTGGCCGTTTCCATAGTAGACCTGGATGAAGCGAACCCCGCGTTCGGAGAGACGGCGTGCGAGAAGGCAGCCGTTGGAGAAATGGCTGCTTCCATAGGCTTCCCGAATGGATTCCGGTTCGCGTTGAATATCGAAAGCATCGGTGGCTTCGAACTGCATCCGGTAGGCCGTTTCCATGGCCTCGATCCTTCCTTCGAGCGCCTGGTCCAGTCCGCCGCGTGACTGGAGGTGATTTTGATTCAATCGCTTCGCGAGATCGAGTTGCCGTCGTTGGTCATCAGGGGCGATGGACTCATTTCGCAGCCACGGGATCATGTGATCCGGATCGATCTTCGAATGATTGATGTAGACGCCCTGATGTTTCGAAGGGAGAAATGCGCTGTTCCAGAGAATCGAAAAGCGGACCGGTTTTCCGGGGCAGAGAACCATGTAACTCGGGAGATTGCGATTTTCGGTGCCGAGTCCGTAGGACATCCACGCTCCCATGCTCGGAACTTTCGGAGTCATTGTCCCGTTGTTCATGAGGAGGAGCGCGGGCCCGTGATTCGGATTGTCGGTGTAGCAGGAACGCAGAACACACAGGTCGTCCGCATGCTTTGCGGTCAGCGGAAGGAGTTCGCTGATGGGGAGTCCGCTTTGGCCGTGATGGCTGTATTGATAGGGCACTCCCATGAGTCCACCGGTGGGACGTTCGGTGCGCAGGTCGGCTCCTTCGGGGCGCTGTCCGGCGTATTTTGTCAGCGCCGGTTTGGGGTCGAAAAAGTCGGGGCCGAACGGGCCGCCGTTCATGAAGAGGTGAATGACCCGCTTGGCTTTTCCGGGGAAGTGGCATCCGGCGGGCAGCTCTCCGGCAGCTTGCAGTGCCGAGGCAAAACCAAGGGAGCCGAGCCCTCCACCGAGCGTCGAGAGAGCGGTGCGTCGATCGACGAGAGGTTGAGTAAAAGGATGGCTCATCGATCAATCAAGGTAGAGAAATTCATTTCCCGTCAGCAACACCTGGGTGTAGCGCTCGAGAGGTTCGCCGCTGGCGAGGAATTCGAGGCCGAGGCTGCGCTCGGTGGCGGTCGGTTCGCGCTGAAAGAGGAGGCGGTAGGCAAGATCAACCCGGCTTTCCGTTTTTGGCTCCGCGGTGGTGAGCCGGTTGGCGAGAGCCTTGCTTCGCTCGATCACGAAAGGGCTGTTGAGAGAAAAAAGCTGCTGCAGGGGAGTCGACGTTTCCGGCCGCGCCGGGCTGTGGGCCGTCGGGTCGGGGAAGTCGTGCAGGCGGAGCATCTTGTTGATGTCGCGCCGGTGAACCTTTCCATAGATCGTCCGCCGGACGAAGCTGGTGGATTCGAGATCCCCGGGCGCTCCGCCGATGGAAGGATCCAGTTCACCGGTTGCCGCGAGCATGGCATCGCGCCAGACCTCGACATCGAGCCGTCGTCTTGGCATGTGGGAGTAAAGCTTCCCTCCGGGGTCGCTTCTCAGGGCCGCTTCGGTCGCGAGGGAGGTCTGCTGCCAGGTCGCGGAAGAAAGGATTTCGCGGTGAAGCCATTTCAGCGACCATCCATTCTTGATGAACCGGAGAGCGAGGTCGTTGAGTAGTTCCGGATGCGTTGGCTCCTCACCTGCCCGCCCAAATTCGCTGGGAGTGCCGACGATTCCTCTTCCGAGGTGATGGCGCCAGACCCGATTCACGATGACGCGAGCGGTGAGAGGAGCCGCTTCATCCACCAGGGAATGCGCCAGGTCGAGTCTTCCGCTTCCGTTGGTGAATGGGCGCGGTTTCCCTGCCTCGGTGGGAAAGGCAGAGAGAAAGCGCCGGGGAACGATGTCTCCGACGTTGTTGGGATCGCCGCGTTTGTGCATGGCAAGGTCCCGGGCTTCACCATCGTGGTAATCGAGCTTGGTACCGTGCTTTCCGTCGTCCTTTCCCGTCACAAACAGGGCAGCCTCTTCGACTCCATTGACGGTAGCCACGTTGTAGTGCGGGGTGGCCATTTTGATACCGTCGACCTTCTCCGTCAGTGCTGCGAGTTGCTTGTCCAGATCCTCAGGGGCCGGCTTCTTCTTTTTCAGCGCTTTCTGCTGTTCCTCCAGCTTCCCGACGGCCTCTCTTGCTTTGGCGATGGGACGCCATTCCGCTTCCGGAATGGTGGGGCGGGAGGCCAGTTTGACGCTCGCGAAGACACCGGCGATGGCGTAGTAATCTTCGGCCGTGATGGGGTCGGTTTTGTGATCGTGACAGCGGGCACAGGCCAGGGTGATCCCGAGAAAGGTTCGGCCGACCGCGTCGATTCGTTCCTCCCATTCATCGGCTACGGTTGTCTTGATGATTTCCGGAGGGAGCTGAAGTTCCTTCCAGTAGGTGGGGCTCAATCCGAGAAACCCAATCGCAGCGTTGTCGATCGGCGGAGTTTCGGGCATCAGGTCGGTCGCGAGTTGCCGCTTGATGAAATCATCGTAGGGCATGTCCTGATTCAGCGCGTCGACGACCCAGTCCCGATAGAGAAAGGCGGAGCTTGTCGAGTCGAGCCAGGACGCGGTCGTGTCGGTGTAGCGGGCCAGATCGAGCCAGTGGCGACCCCAGCGTTCGCCGTAGTGGGGAGAGGTGAGCAGCTTTTCAATCGTTTCGGTGATCTTGTCAGGATCGAATGCGGCAACTTCCTCCGCTGTGGGTGGCAATCCTGTCAGGGTGAAATGAAGACGCCGCAGGAGTTCCCGCTTACCCGCTTTCGGGGAAGGCTGGAGTTGGTTGCTCTCCAGCTTGGCGAGAATGAAGGCGTCAATTTCCGTATTCGGCCACGCTGAGTTTTTTACGACGGGAACGGCCTGCTCCGTCAGCGGCGTAAAGGACCACGGAGCCTCCGCACCAATGGAAAGTAGGCCTGCCCCGACTACGAAGAACAGGGAGCCGGTGATACCTTTCCTCAACTGTGAGATCGCTTTCAAAACAACTCGGTCAGGGCGTTGCCTTCGGAAAGAAGATTGATGGGGCGTCCCGCGCGGTCGGTGGCGTTCAGATCGGATACCCCCATGGCGTGATACACGGTTTTGGTAATGTCTTCGGGGCCGACCACGTTTTCCACCGGAAGTTCCCCGTATCGATCGGTTTTGCCGAAGGTCTGGCCTCCCTGAATGCCGCCTCCTGCCATCACGATGCTCTGGCAGGCCGTCCAATGATCTCTTCCGGCTCCGGAAACGCCTCCGGAGCGACGGTCTCCGATCTTCGGCTTCCGGCCCATTTCGCTGGAAACCAGAACCAGAGTTTCATCGAGCATTCCGCGCTGGGAGAGATCTTCGATCAGTGCCGAGTATCCCCGGTCAAACTCGGGTAGGAGATATTGAGAGAGGCAGTCAAAATTGTTCCCGTGGGTATCCCATCCTCCCGCGCTCCGGCATTTCGATTTCAGCGAAAGGTTTTCCCTCCAGAAAACAGTGATGAAAGGCACTCCCGCTTCGGCGAGACGGCGCGCCATCAACAGGCTCATGCCGTTGGTAGTCTTTCCGTAACGCTCGCGTGTGGCTTCGCTTTCCTGTTGCAGGTCGAATGCGGAAGTGGTTGATGCGGAGGAAAGCAAATCAAAGGCCTGGTTTTGATATTCCCCGAGATCGTGAATCGAAGAGTTGGCGTCGAGATCCGCGCGGGCGTGGTTCATCGCTTCAAGGAGGGCCTGACGGTCTTCGAGTCGGCCTTTGCTCGTCTGGAGTCGCAGGGACGGAGCACTGATTTCCATCGGCTCGGCATCGTTTCCGATGAGATAGAGTGGGTCATGCAGGGGACCCAGCTTCCCGGAAAATTGACCCGGGCGCGTGTAGGGAGGCCGGCTCGGCTTGTGGGGCAGGGAAATCACCTGCGGCAGGTCGGGATGGGGCGGACGTCTCGATCCAATGACGCTGCCCATAAAGGGCCAGTCGTTCGGTTGGGGGCGTCGATCATTTCCCTGCGTTCGAAAGGACTGATCAGGAGGGTGCCCCGTGAGATTGTAGTAGTAGCCGGCATGATGATCGCCGGTGGCTCTTCCCGCATCGGTCACCGAGCGGACGATGGCAAGTTTGTCGGCCACTTTGGCCGTCATCGGAAGGTGTTCGCAGAGATGAATCTCAGGAGCCGCTGTCGGGATCGTTTGAAAGAGACTTCGATATTCTGAAGGGGCGTCCGGTTTTACATCCCACATGTCGACATGGGAAGAGCCCCCGCAGAGAAAGAAGAGGATCGTCGATTTGGCCGGGGAGGAAACCGGTGCCTTTTCGGTGCCACCTGCTCCAAACATGGAGGTGCCAAAGCGGAATCCGGCAATTCCGGTTGTCGATGCAACCAGGAAATCACGGCGGGATGATGAGAAAGCAGCCATTTACGGAGGGAAAGGTATCACAATCTCCCTCCGGGCAGAGTCCCGTCATTCAGTAACCCGCGTCCTGCACCTGCTGAAGCAGTTTCTTCAATTCGGAAACTACTTCCGGTTCTTCGTCCCAGAGATTTTTTGCCTCGGAGGGATCGTTTTTAAGGTGATAAAGCTGCCCTTCCGGCCCTCCCACTTTGGCAGGATCCAGTTCCTTCGGAAACGTGAATCCCCCGGATCCGCGATGGGGAATCATTTTCCAGGGCCCCTGACGAATGGCGAAAACGCCCCAGAGAGAATGGTGCACGGCGAAGTCGCGAACCGGAGATTCCGGTCGTTCCGAAAGCAGGGCGGGAAGGATATTTCGACTGTCGCTCCCGACTTCTCCGGGAAGGGCTGTTTCAGTGATGGCGGCACAGGTGCGTAGGAGATCGGTTAATTCGATCAGTTCATCGCTGACGGTTCCTTTGGGCGTTTTTCCAGGCCATCGAACGACAAAGGGAACGCGGTGACCGCCCTCCCAGATGTCCGCCTTGGTGCCGCGAAGGTGCGCATTTCCCTGGTGCCCGAATTCCTTCATGGCCGCGCCGCGCCCCCGCAGTTGGTAGTTCGCGACGTCGTCCGCCTCTTCCGGTTCCCACCAATGGTAGAGGCCTCCGTTGTCCGAGGTGAAAATTACGAGCGTGTTCTCTGTCAACCCGGTGCGGTCGAGCGCTTCGAGAATCGCTCCGGTGAAAGCATCGGTTTCGACGACGAAATCTCCGTATTCTCCCGCTTCGCTTTTGCCGCGATATTCTTCGTTGGGAACGACCGGCAAATGGGGAGAGGAGAGGGGGGCGTAGAGAAAGAAAGGCCGGTCGGGGTGGTTTTCGGCCTGCTCTTCGATAACTCGAACAGCTTCCCCCGCAAAGCGCGGCATCACACCGTAGATGGAGAAGTCCGGTGATCGCACCCCTTCATCGACAGCAATGAACTCGGTGCGGATCTTTTCCTGTTTGAGCGTCGGAAGCCGGTAGGGCCGATCATTCACCAGGTAACAGAAGGGCGACATGTTGAGGGAGGCAGAGATGCCGAAGTAGGTGTCGAAACCGACGTCGATCGGGCCTCCGGTGACAGGTCGGGAGAAGTCGATGTTGAACCCGGGACGGGGAGGTGCCTTCCGGTCAATCGGCACCGCGGGAACAGCCGCACCATTGCGATCTGTCCACTGCATGCCGAGATGCCACTTCCCGACGCAGTGGGTATCGTAGCCGGCTTTGCGCAACAGGGTCGGGACGGTGACCTGTGCCGGTTCGATCAGGGGCGGGTCAAATCCGTCGAGGACGCGGTATTTCAATCGGGTTCGCCAGCAGTAGCGGCCGGTCAGGATTCCGTATCGGGTCGGGGTGCAAACTGCCGAAGGCGTATGGGCATCCGTGAAGCGCACTCCCTCCGCCGCCATCCGGTCGACGTGAGGTGTCTGGATTTTTGACTCCGGATTGTAGCAGGAGAGATCTCCGATCCCGAGATCGTCCGCGAGAATGTAGATGATGTTTGGATGCTTCGACGCTGCTTCCGCCGAATCGAAAAACAGAAGGCAGAAGAGAAGGGCGGGAAGCAGGAGAAGTCGGGGCATGCCCTAGTTGACCTTCTTTTTGAAGCGGAGGAAATAATTTTCCTCAAAGAGATCGAGTTCCTCCTCCAGTTTAAAACCGGCCGCTTCCACTTCGCCTTGAAAGACTTCTTTCCCGGCACGGACGTGACCGAGGATCCAGTCGGAGCTTTTCCCTTCGATTCGTTCAAAATCGAGAAGGTAGAGTCTTCCATCGGGTTTCAGAGCCTCGTGGATGGACTTCATTGTTTTCGCCGGATACTCGAAGTGGTGATAGGTGTCGCAGAGAAAAACAACATCGACGGAGTTGGGCGGGAGCTTCGCGTCATCCTGAGCACAGACAATTCCTTCAACCTGTTTCATTCCGCGAACGCGACAGCTCATCACGGTATGGTCGACAAAGGACTTCGCGATATCGACGGCGTAGACTGTTCCTTTGGGCCCGACCCGGGGAGCGATGAGACGGGTGAAGAGGCCCGTTCCCGCTCCCACATCTGCGACGACCATTCCCGGTTTCAAATCGAGGTGCGTGACGATGGACTCGCGATTGTCATATACTTCGCGCCCTTCCTTTTCAAAACGCTCCACGAACTTCTCCGGCTCCGGATTCTGGAAGGAATCATTGATGCCCGGATTTACACTTTCGTCCTGGCCGGAAGAGAAAGTGACGGCGAGAACTGCGGCAACGGCAAGGACGGAACTTCGGGTCAGGATCATATTCAATGGAGAGGAAACTCACTATTTATGAGCCTGTTTTCTGTCGACGTCTACCCGGATTACCCCGCGCAATTCTCCCAGCGAATACCCAGTCGCCTGATCTGAGGGATACAGATTTGCGAGGGTGGTTTTCAACTCCGGGGAAAAAGATTCCGGTTTGCCGTGGCAGTTCAGGCATACCTCCTGGATCATGAGAGGTCGATAGTAGCGGGCGACCTTCTCTTCCCAGATGATTTTGGATTCCGGTGGGGCTTCGGTGTTGTTCGCTGCCTGCTCCAGTTCGAGAAGGACGGCCCGGTCCGTTTCGTCCGGTGTGTTGGCCGGATTGCGGGGCTTCAGAGTCGTTCTCCTGATCTGGACTCCTTCGAACTGGTTTCCCGTTTCTGCCGTCGAAGGGAGCGCGACGAGTTGGCAGACTTGAATGGCCGCGACGGGGCCACCCGACTGCAGGGCGCTTTTTAACTTGCCGCCCAGTGATTTCATCAAGCTATCGGCAGCCGATGTTCCGATTTCCTGAACGGATTGCATCTCCTTCTCCCCGGGATCAATCGAGGAGGTGTTCGATCCCGTGCGACCACAGGAGGTCGCGAGGAGAAGGAGCGCAAATGAGGCTGATAGAAAAAAGTAATTCATCGAGCGGCAGGATGGGTGGCATGCATTTCGGAGGATCCGTTTTTCACAAACTTACTGATGACGGAGGCATGGTTCCGGGCCGCGGCAATCGCCCCCGGAGTGGAACCGGTGACACTCACAGCAACTCCGTTTTTGATGTTCTGAATTTGCATTTCGAGATCACCGTAGTGTTCACGAAATTCGCGAAAAGCGGGATCCCACTGGCGAACTCCGAGTCCGGAGTTCAGGTGTGTTTTCATCTGCTTGACGTGTTTTTTTAGTTGGGAAACAACTGCTGGATCGCTGGAAGTGGTTTCCGCGGTGTAGCCTTTCGGAGTCAGTTTGACGGCGCGTGTAATTTTTTCGTGTTGGCCAAACAGGTCGTGGATTACAGATTTTGACTCCTCCGGCATTCCGCGATGGCCACCATGTCCTTTCCCGTGATGCCCTTCCTCCCCGGGACCGCAGTGGGCAGGCATGGGGAGGGTGGCAAAGAGGAATATAGAAAGAAGTAAGATTCTCATTTCCTTATTATCTCTATATTCCCATCTAGTGATACAGTCAAGAGGTATCTCCTGTGTCGAACCCGAATGCGAAGTCATTCTTGAGTTGCTTGAATGAAGGTGTGTCCTGGAGTGCGGGGCACACGGGAAGATGGGGACGTGCGAAAAGGCGTCGTAGAAAAAATACAGGAAGCTGCCTACAGAAGTCTTTTCACTCCTGCTGGAATGAGATAAGGAAACAGACGCGAATGCTACCTTTTCTGCCGTTCAAAATATCCAAACTCCCATGAAGGTTCTTTTCCCGATTTTTCTTTTCGCCCTGCTCTCGCCACTCCAGGCGCAAAACCCGCCCTATGACAAAGCTCCGCCGGTGGAGGCTCCCTATTTTCGCGTTCGCTACGAGGCCTCTTCCGAAATGGGTGAACTGATCTTTCCGGTGCAGTACACTGTCTGGATTCCTTCCGGAGTCGAAACACTGCGCGGCGTGGTTGTGCACCAGCATGGTTGTGGGGAGGGCTCCTGCAAGTCAGGACAGACGGGAGCCTTCGATTTGCACTGGCAGGCACTGGCCGAAAAGCACGGTTGCGCGCTTTTGGCCCCCTCCTACGAACAGCCGCAGGACGCCGACTGTCAGATGTGGTGCGATCCGCGAAACGGATCCGGCGAAGCGTTTCAGAAAGGACTCGCTGAACTGGGTAAACTGTCAGGTCATCCCGAGCTCGCCACGGTTCCCTGGGCGCTGTGGGGACATAGCGGAGGTGGTCACTGGGTTGGCGGGATGACCTTGCTTCATCCTGAAAGAACGGTCGCTGTCTGGCATCGTTCCGGAGTCCCGCTGGTGGAGACGAATCCCGACCGCCCCTCTATCAAAACACACACCATTTCGGATGCCGCGCTCGGCGTGCCGATGATGTGCAATCCCGGTACCAAAGAAGGCGTCACCGTAAAAGACGGCCGCTTCGCCGGAGTGTGGCCTGCCAATGAAGCCTTTTTTGCGGCAGTGAGAGGGAAAGGCGGCCTTATCGGAATTGCGGTCGATCCCCTCACGGCCCACGAATGCGGGAACCAGCGCTACCTCGCAATTCCCTGGCTCGATCACTGTCTTTCCGCACGATTGCCGGAACAGGCTGGCGATCCTCTGCGCCCCATGCCGACGGAGAGTGCCTGGCTTGCGACCGTTCTGGAAACCACCGCCGTTCCTGCTGCCGACTATACCGGAAATGCAAAGGAGGCGGTTTGGCTTCCGGACGGATCCCTTGCCAAAGCGTGGATGCACTACGTCACCGACACCGTCGTTCCTGACGAGACTCCGCCTCCGGCACCGGAGAAGCTTTCTGTAAAAGGAGATCAACTTTCCTGGGGGGCGAAAGCCGATCTCGAGAGTGGCATCGCTCACTTCGTAATCGAACGGGACGGAACAGAAATTGCAACGGTTCCGGAGAAGCCGAAGAATCCTTTTGGTCGCCTCATTTTCCAGGGACTGCAATACAGTGACACGCCCGCCGCTCCGCTGGTCGAGATGAAGTTCACGGATGCAACCGCAGAGGAAGGAAAGGACTATCGTTACCGGGTCATTTCCGTGAATACCGTGGGATTGAAGTCCGAGTGAGTGGCTCAAAGAAATTGATCCAATTCTGAAAACGCCCCGGCATTTTCCCATTCCAGTGCGGTGAACGCCTGGTCCAGATGCGCAACGGTTCTTCCTCCGACGAGGACACAATCGATTTCAGGCTGATGAAGCACCCACGCGAGGGCGAGGTGGGCCTGGTCGCATCCGAAGCGTGACGCAACTTCCCCGAGGTGGGCCAGCCTCTTCCAGGCCTGCTCATGAAAATAGACATCCTGGTGTCCCGGGATTACTTCGAAGCGTGAGCCGGACTCGACTCCGCGCTTGTGTTTGCCGGTCAGAAACCCTGCACCAAGCGGGCTGTAGGTAATTACATCGACGCTTTCTGATTGGTAGAATCGAAAATCGTCCTTATCGAGGTCGCGAACGGCGTAGTTGAAATTGTTCTGCAAAGCGGAAAAACGGGCAAACCCATTCTCGTCCTGACAAGACAACACCTTCGAAAAGGCCACTCTGTCCACATTGCTGATTCCCAACTTTTTCACGACTTCTTTCTGAACCAACTCATCCAGCGCCGCGAGGCAGTCAGGGGAAGCCGCACTCGATTCCCAGCTGTGAAGATAGAGCAGATCAATGGTCGCGACTCCAAGCCGCTCGCGGCTTTGCTCCACATTCTCCGCAATCGATTTGGCTTCGAATGGAGGAAGAATCTTTGTCGCGACACAAATTTCACTCATGCCACGAGCACAAAGCCATTCGCCCAGGATGGTCTCCGACGCCCCGTCTCCATAGGCGGCGGCGGTGTCGAACATGGAAATGCCTCGATCTGCCGCCTCGTCGAGCAGGGCGAAGGAGGCGTCACGATCGATCTCTCTTCCAAATGTGACGCAGCCGAGTCCAATTTTGTTCGTGTTCATCGAGGTCGTTTCGGGAAAGTTTCCCAGGGAAGCAGGGTGTCTGCATTTCTGAAAGAGAAAAGAGACGCGTTCGCGAATCCTTGAGTGGCCTCTTGCCATTTTCCTGTTCGCCTCTCATGATTCGCACATGAGCCAATTTGCGATCCGCAAATATGAAGAATCAGATGCCGGGGAATTTTTCGAGGCCATCGAAGAATCACGGGACCACATCAGCCACTGGATGAGTTGGCTCACTCCGGAATTTTCCCCTTCCGATGTTCACGAATGGATCGCCGAATGCAGACGTGATTTTGAAACCGGAATCAAATACGAGCACCTCATTGTGGATCGCGGGAACGGACAGATTGTCGGCGCCTGCGGACTCAACAGTTTCGGCCGCCTCGACAAGCTCTGCAATCTTGGTTACTGGGTGAGGGCCTCCCGCCTCGGGGAGGGCGCTGCGACGAGGGCTACCGAATTGCTGCGCGATCTCGCCTTCGAGGAACTCGACATAATTCGTATTGAAATCGTGATCGCGGTCGGAAATGAAGCGAGCCATCAGGTCGCCCGTCATGTCGGGGCGATTGATGAAGGAATACAAAATGCGCGACTCCTTATCGGTGAAGTGGCTCACGACGCGCGAATGTATTCGATGATCAATCCGCGGGTCCGTCGGAGTGGGTGATCACCCCCCGAAAACGCCCCCTCTGCGGGCTGGCCAGCATCGGTTTGCACCGGTATTGTCCGGAGTATGACTGAATCGAAAGCTCCCATCCCCAACTCCCGCCGCAATTTTCTCAAGACTTCCGCCGCGCTCGGTGCCGGAGTTCTTGCCTCGAATGCGGCCACGGTTCGCGCGGCAACGAACAAGAACAGCAAGCTTCGTATTTTCCAGATCGGAACCGGCGGTATTGGTGGAATGCAACGCAAGGGTTTGAAGGGGCATCCGATGGTCGAGTTCGCCGGTTTCTGCGACACCGATGAGACCATGTTCAGCCGGATCGAAGACTACCATGGGGATTACTGGACCGTGACGGACTATCGCGAGGCCTTCGCCAACAAGGTCGATGATTTCGACGCCGTCATCGTCGACGTGCCTGACTTTCACCACTGCCCGATGATGGTGACCGCCTTGAAACATGGCAAACACGTCTATGGCCAGAAGCCGCTCGTTCATCAGCTCGACGAGCTCCGGATCATTCGCGAAGCGGTTGCGGCGCGCCCGAAACTGTTCACCCAGATGGGAAATCAGCGGGCCTGCACCACCGGTCGAATGCAGGCGGTGGAAATTCTGAAGTCGAATACACTCGGTCGCCCCGTCGAAGCACACATCTGGGTCGGAGGCATGAGCCGCGGAACTTATTTCGTCGATCCCTGGAGCCCTTACGGCGAAGCACAGGAAAAGCCGGACACGATCCATTGGGACCTCTGGCATGGAGCTCTCACCGAAAAGCTTCCCTACAGCGAAGACCTCCACCCGCGACGCTGGCGTTCCTACTGGGAAACCGGAGGTGGCATGCTCGCTGATTGGGGCTGTCACGTGATCGACGTGCTCTACTTTGCCTATGACCTGGCTGCCCCGACTGCAGTGCAAACCAATACGATCAAGCCTGCCGGTGTTTGCCACTCCGGCTACAACCAGTCTGTCGTCACGTATCCGGGCGGAGACAAGTTTGCGGGTGATACTTTCCCGCTTCACTTCAACGACAGTGGAATCAAGCCTTCCTTTGCTTCCCTTGGACTCCCTGAGCCCAAGACGATCAAGGGGACCTGCACGCTGATCGTCTGCGAAGAGGGGGCTCTTTTCGTGGAGCCGGGCGGCAAGATGGAAATTTATCGCAAAGGAAAGCTCGTCGAGAACGAGCCCATGCCGGAAGTTGGTCCCCGCGACCACTGGAAGGACTGGGCCGATTGTTGCCTCGGTGATGTGAAGCCGCTCTGGACTCAGTTTGACATTGGTTCACGAATCACCGAGCCAGCTCTCCTCGCGACCAAGGCCACCCGCTTTCCGGGCGCGGAGCTGAAATGGGATGCAGAAAACTATCGCTTCACCAATCACGAGGAAGCGAACAAGACGATTCTTTCCCGGACCTACCGCGACGGTTTTGCTCCGCCTGAGATCGGATAGGCCCGCCCATTCATTCCACCCTGTTGGGTCAAACGCTCAACAGGGTTGGAAAACGGTTTGTCTCACTCCAACCAGCCTAACTCGACCAGAAACTCGTCGAGCTGCTTGAGTGTCTGAGGGAGTGCGGGCTCATTTCCCTCCGCCGGTTTGCGACCTGCGTTGAAAAAGCCGTGCCTTTCTCCTTCGTAGCCCTCGAGGACGCAATTCACTCCGGCCGCTTTCATTTTTTCCGCGAAAACTTCTGCGGTGGCATAGGGGACGGTGTCGTCCGCTTTCCCGTGAAAGATGATACAGGGCGGAGCTTTCGCGGAGACGTGGTGAGCCGGTGACAGGGCCTTCGGATCGACGCCCATGCGTTCCGTCAATTCTTCCGAACGATCTTCGAGCCAGGGCATTTTTCCGTCAATAGGTGCCAGCACGCAGGCAGGATTGAACAGGGCCAGTGCATTCGGCTTTGAGGCTGCGTCGTCCTCGATCACGCCGAGGCAGGCGGCAATGTGCCCACCAGCGCTTCCGCCCCCGGCGGCAAGGCGATTCGGATCCACTCCCAGTTCAGACGCGTGAGATCGTACATACCGCATGGCGTCACGAGCGTCAGCGACACAGTCCTTTGCTTTGGTTCCGTGCCGCGAGGAAACCCGGTAGTCCGCGACGAAGGCAACCATGCCCCGCTTTGCGAGATATTCGGACTGGGAAATGAACTGACCGGGCGACCCTCCCTTCCAGCCTCCTCCGAAGAAGAAAATAATGGCCGGTCGCGAATCGGCGGCTTTCCCGTCATCGGGGGAAAACATCCACAGCTTCAACTTAGTTTCGCCAATTTCTTTGTAGACGATCTCTCTGGTTCCTTCGATCACCGGCGGGTAGTTTTTCTGCGCAAAACCGCTAAAGGTTCCGAGGAGAAAAATGGCAGCGAGGCTGGTGATGAATTTCATGGTTCCAGAATAGGCCGTCTCGAAGAACGGACAAGGCCGCTCTCGCGTATTGACTTTCCGGTCTGTTTCGCCGAAAGAAGCTCTGCCAAACCGCAAGTGGTGGCTTTTTAGGAAGTCACCCAATGTGCTGAAACCTCGTTCCAGGAATTACGGTGTTCTCCCGCCGCCGGGAGCGGGGTTTCTTTTTTGTCTAGGACTTCCCGTCGAGGTACTTCCAGGCTCCCTTGTATTTTCTGAAGCGGGAAAGTTCATGAAGCTCGTAGGGCTCCTCTTCGAAGTAGTATTCGGCAACGAATTCGACTTTCCCAACCTTGTCGCCCTTTCCTCCCTTGGCGGTATCGAGGATGGTGAGATTGCTCCAGTTGACCTGGTGAATGGTGCGTTCCAGTTCTTTCTTCAGCGTTTTGGTGCGCGTGTCAGGGTGAGTCGTCTCGACAAGGTAATCAACAAGACGGAAGAAGTAGGCGCTGTATCGGGAGCGCATCAGTTGCTCGGCCGTTTCCGGTTTGGCCCGTCCGTAGTGAAACGGCATGCAGCACACGGCGTATTCTTTCCAACTTTTGCAGGGACAGAGAGAAATCTCCCGTTCTCTCGGAATCCAATCATCAGGTATTTCTTCTTCACTCATCAAAAATCTGGGCAGAAGCACAAATCGTTGCGCATTCTGCTTTGGCAAGAGTATCCTTTTCACCCGATGCCGACACGATATGCCATCATACTCGCCTACGACGGCACTGACTTCTGTGGATGGCAGCGACAGTTGGGAACGGGAAAGCATGCCAATCCGAAACCAAGTATAGAAGGAACCATTGCCGACGCGATTGATTCGTTGTGCGGAGAAACGATCAGCGTGGTCGCGAGCGGGCGCACTGATGCCGGCGTCCACGCGAGTGGCCAGGTAGCCCATTTCACCTTGTCGGACGCTTATCATGCGGAAGATCATTTTCTCGACGGACTCAACCGGCTTCTTCCCAACAGCGTCCGGATTCATCAACTCGTTCCCGTATCGGAAGCCTTCTCAGCGAGGGATGCCACGGAGAAGCAATACAGCTACTACTTTCAGCAAGGGCTGGCAAACCTTCCCCATCTGGAGCGATATTCGATGTGGAACCGGCATCCGCTTGAGGTTGAATGGATGCAAGAGGCGACCCGTTGTCTCCTCGGTGAGCATGATTTTTCCGGATTTGGAAATTCCAGTGATGCGGTGACCAGCACCGTTCGGACGGTCCGTGAGGTCGAGGTTACGGAAGAGCCAATTCCTCTGCCCGGCAATTTTTGTCCCGAACGCCAATCCGTCATTCGGTTTCGAATTCGTGGAACCGGTTTCCTCAAACAAATGGTTCGCAGCCTGGCCGGAACCCTCAAGCAAGTGGGAGAAGGCAGGCGCCCTCCCTGTGATATGGAAATGATCCTCCAAAGCTGCGATCACTCTCAAATCGGCCAAGTCGCTCCCGCAACTGGACTCTGGCTCGACCAGGTCTGGTATGAAACCGGGCCGGGAATCGATTCTCTCAATCAATTCGGAAGGTAGCCAAAGAATCCCCGGGATTTGATTACCTCGGCTACTTCATGGGGAACCATTTCCTCCCACGAGTCATCTCCTTCTGCGATCTTCTCGAGAACGTCGCGCGAGAATACATTCTGGCAGCCCTCATCGTGATTGTAGAGTTGCTCAATATTTCCATGGGCAATGAGGTAATCGAAGAGATGCTTCAAATCCCCTGCAATTTCCAGGTTCTCGATCGTCGTTAGTTTATCCGAGTCCTTTTCGTTCAGAGGGTAGATGTACAATTTGATGTCGTTCTTAAAAAGGCGCCCGAATGATTCGAGGATTCCTCCGTCTAGCTCTGTGTAATATTTCTCGTCGAACAATTCACGAAGACTGCCGATTCCCATCGTGATTCCGACCTTGGCTTTTGTATAGCGGCGCAGGTAGGCGGCCAGCCGATAGTATTCGAAGTAATTTGAAATCAAAACTGTCATTCCACTCGCGACCAGCATGTCGGCTCGTGCCAGGAAATCCCGCGTGTCGATCTGACCACCTGCCATCAGATTCTTCATGGTGATCTCCATGATTTGAAGAGTGGTGTCAGGGTCCACGTCCGGTTCTTCGCAAAACCGCTCCGAAGCACTCCTCATGATATCGATGTTGGCATTGCAAACCGGCCGAAAGCTTCCGCGTTCCACGAGAACGGCTCTTTTTCGCAAGACTTCGGAAGGCTGCAGCACCTTGCCCTCCGCTCCGAACATGGCAGCGTTTGTGAGTCCCAACTGAACTAGTTTCAGGCTCATGAGCCGGTTGTCGACGCTCCGGAATTCGATCCCGCTGAACTCAATCATATCGATCTCAATTCGAGAGGTCGAAAGGTTATCGAGCAGAGACTCGATCAGTTGCTCAGGGCTGTGGTGGAGTTTGCAGGCCCCGTAGATCAGGTTCACTCCGACAACTCCCAGAGCATCCTGCTGACGCGCATTCGTCTTATCCAGCATTCTGACATGGATCAGGATTTGGCTGCTTTCGTCCCGGGGATGCGCTTGAAACCGGAACCCAAGCCATCCGTGACATTCATTAGTCCCGTGATAGTTCCTGGCGGATACCGTATCGGCAAAGGAAAAGAAGGCAGTGGTATCTCCCCGATGAGCCTGGAGCCGTTCCATGTTTAAATCCTGCTCATACTTGAGCATGCTCTCGAGACGGGCGCGGCAGACATAGCGCTCGCATTGGCCATAGATGGCATCGCTGACTTGCATATCGTAGGCCGAGATGCTTTTTGAAATCGTCCCGGCAGCGCCCCCGGCGAGAAAGAACCAGCGTACTACCTCCTGGCCGGCCCCGATTTCCGCAAACGTTCCATATCGCCGCGGGTCAAGATTGACCTGCAGCGCCTTTTCCACAGTTGAGAGAGTTTCAGATTCAGTCACAATGAAAACAAGTAAGCAGGAATCGTGCGCGCCGATAAGAAAACACTGCCCGCATGGACACACTTCATTTTCTCCTTTTGCAAAGAAACGCTTTCGATAGGCTACCAAAGTGAACTGGAGCGAAAAACGAGTCCTTGTAACCGGGGGCACCCACGGCATCGGACGAGCCATCGGAAAAGGCCTGCAAACTAGCGGTGTCACTTCACTCGTCATCGCGGCGGAGGAGGAAACGCCTCATAGATGGGAGGAGTTCGAGCGATCCGGAGCTCTCTACCTGCGGGCAGATCTTGAGACCGAAACAGAGGCTTTTGAATTGGTGAGGAGATCTGCTGAACTCCTCGGCGGCCTCGATGGTCTCATCCACTGCGCGGGGGTTTATCTGGAGGGGAATCCGGGAGATCAAAGCGAGGTGGGAATTTGGAATACAACGATGAACATCAAGGCGCGAGCGGGCTATTTGCTCGCCTCGGAGTTTGCGCGTTGCGCGAGCGACGGCGCCAGCTTCGTCGGGGTGACCTCCATCAATGCAGAGCAATCGGAACCGGATCATCTCGCCTACGATCCCGCGTGTGCTGCGTTGGGCGGAGTCATCCGGGCGTTTGCGGTCCACTATGCACCGCGACTTCGCTTTAATGCTCTCGCGCCGGGATTGATTCACACGCGACTGACCGAAGGCGTTGCCAACTCGGAATCGGCTCGTGAGCACGCCGGTAGAAACATTCCTATGAGATCAATGGGGAAACCGGAAGACTGTGTTGGCACGGCACTGTTCCTTCTCAGTGACGACTCCGCCTACATCACCGGCGAGACCATTTTCGTCGATGGCGGAATACGGGCGAATCAAATGTCGCGGGAGTGAGTTCAGGCTTCGCTTTCGCTTTCCACACGGAATCTCAGAAGGAAGACGATCATCCCCACCAGCGAGATCGCCCCGAGCGAGTACCAGAAGGGGCGAAACTCGGCGAGGACGAACATTTTCCCACTCGCGAAAAAGTGGGCCAGTACCCAGTTGAGCGCGACGGCAAGAAGCGGCCCGATTCCATACCAGATGAAATTGAAGACGGATTGTGCCGTGTTGGCGACATCTTTGGAGGCGACTTTGTTGATGTAAATGAAGCAGGTGCTGGTAAAGAAAGCATAGCAGACTCCGTGAACTCCGAGACCGATCAGGATCACCCACATCGGAATTCCGACGGTTCCGAAAAGAAAGAAGCGAAAGGCGTAGGCACCGATGCCGATCGCAAGAACGGCTTTGAATCCGATCTTTGGAAGGAGCCGGCCGAGTACCGTATACATCACGATTTCGCAGATCTGTCCGATGGCCATGGCGGGCAGTAAATACGCACTGTCCAGCCCCGCCTCGCCAAGATATTTCGCGCACTGCATGAAATAGATGGTATTCATCGGGCTGATGATCAGCGTCACGAAAAGGAGCACCGCGATCGACGGCACCTTCAAAAGAGCAAAGGCATCCGCCACGGCCGGTCGCTGCGACTGAGAAGGAATCGGAGGCGTGTTGGGTAGAAAGAAGAAAGCCCAGGCTCCGTATCCGAAGGCCATGATCCCGGACCACATCACCGACTTTTTCATTTCCCCCATCACCATGGGAACGTCATCCCCTTTGAAAAACGGGGGCAGCCAACTGCCGGTCACATTCGTCTTGAGAACGAGCAGGGAAAAGGTCCATCCCATCAGAACCCAGCCCACCGCCGTCCAGAGTCGGACATTCGGGAACTGCCTCGCCGGTTCCTTCAGATGCCGCATTGCGAGCGCGTTGCAGATGGCCGCCGCGGGCATAAACATGAGCGTGAACGAGACGGAGAGGAGAAGCCAGGCTACGAAGGTGGATTGCGGATACACTGCGATCTTGAGGAGCCCTCCGATCATCATGAGAATTCCGAGGACGCGCTGGGCAGGGAATCTTCGATCAGCGAACTGAACGAGGAAAGGGGAGCAAAGCGCCCCGACGGAAGCCGCGATTCCAACGATCGCACCCATCTGCGTTTCGGAGAATCCGAGCCCGCCCACGGACGGATCGGCGGTCAGGAATTTCCCCGCGATCGGAAGCCACAATCCGTAGATGCCGAATTGAAGAAACATCATCGCACAGAGGCGGATGTAGTTGGGGGGGAGTTTCGTGTTCATATCGTATGTCTGCCGCAGCAGCGTGGCCGCCTTCGCAAGAAGGTGGCTTCTCAACCACGCTTCAGCGGTCGTGGCTACACCGTCTCAAAAAAATCGATCATTTGCACGGTCTCTCCGCCCTCGTCAATCGACTTGAGGGCCGCGAGAATCATCCGGGTCGCTTCCAGCCCGTATTTTCCATCGACCGGTGAGTCCCCCCCCCGTGCAAAAGCGGCGATCTCCCGGACCAATCTCTTGTCCGCACCGAAATGAGAGCTCTCGAAATCATCGGACTTGCAGTGGATAACTTCGTGGCTCCTGGTTCCGTAATCGGTAACGATATCGATTTCGCCGCGAAGCCTCGTCAGGATAATTCTACCTTTTGTCCCAACCAGTTCCAGGGTCTCTTCATCCTCCGCCTGCGGCCCGTAGACAGCGTAGAAGATCGAAGCAACGATTCCGTTGTTGTATTGATAGTGAATCGAGGCGTGGTCAAAAATATCGGCTCCCGATTTGTAAACGCAGTTGTCTTTCCGCTTCAAGGGATCCGTTTCCGTCTCGTAGCTGCGATCCACCGCCCCCTTCATCTGGTCCTGCGTATCCGGCATCGCCACTTCCGCGCGGTAGGGGCAGTCCCGATCACAGACCGAGCAGAATTCCGGGGCATCCTTTTCCTCCTCAAAAACATGGCGTCCGCCAAAGGCATTGACCCGGTTCGCCCGCGCATCCCCGGCGAACCAGTTGAAGACATCGGTGTAGTGCGAGCCTTTGTCGTTCAGGGCGCCACCACTCACGGCCCGGGTGCGATGCCATGTCTGAAAGTAGAAAGAGTAGGGGAGAACCGCCCGAATCAGCATCATCTTGAGATCGCCGATGACCCCGCTTTCGACGATCTCGTGCAACTTGAGCCAGGGCGTCTCGTAACGCCTCGTGAATCCCATGATCATCGGATTGCCCGCTTCTTCCTCCGCCTTTCGAATCGCGATCGAATCCTCCATTGTATGGGCGATCGGCTTGTCGAGGTAGACCTTCTTCCCGGAAAGGAGCGCCGGAATGGTTGCCTCGGCGTGGGCTGCGGTCGGGGAGGTGATCACGATCAGGTCGACGCCGGGATCATCGATGAGACCCTGCGCTTTGGTATAGAACCGGGGGGAAAAGGGTTCGTTCCCCGCTTTTGCCGCCGCCTCATTGACATCGTCCAGTGCAATCTGCATCCGGCTTTCCGTTCGATTGCAAAACGCCGTGATGACTATATCGAGCTCCCGGCTTTGCTCCGCAATCTGACGGCCGATGCAGGTAATGCCGCGACTGCCCGTTCCAATGATTCCAACTCGCAGGGTACTCATTTTCTCAAAAATACGGGGGAACTCCAGGCCCACTGATCATTCAATTGCCGGACGCGGACATAGTAGAATCCATCGTCTTCGCTCCCTTCATCAACGAAAGAGAAATTCCAGTTCCATTCGTGCGGAAGCGGTGCCCGGTGGAATCTCCACGAGGGCGCGTCGGTGTGATCAAGGCTTCCGCTTCGGGCTCCTTTGAGTAAATCTTCGAGGCTATGTTCGGCTCGAACGCCGTTCATGACGGCATACGCTTTGGCATGGCGTGGCATCTCCACTTCGAGACACATTCCCTGCGTAGTGGGCGTCGAATTGGTAGGGTTTCCACTGGATTCGGTTTCAAAGAAAACAGCGTCATCCCCGCTGGAAACCACGCGTGATCGATAGAACGACTCGCCATCTTCGGTGTCCCGCTCGGAGGGCGAAACGACTTCGAGGCCACGGAATCTGGGTTCGACGCCAAGTATTCTCCCTTCTTCGATTCCGAATTCGACTTCCCATTCCGCAGTCCGGTGCTTCGCCCCCCAACCGAGTTCGAGGAAAAGCTTCGTGCGAATCAGTTCGGAATCATCCGCGAAAGGTTCCACATCCGTTTGTGAAAACCGTTTCCACAAGGCTCCGTCCTTGATGACATCGACGCAGTCAATCGGTCCTCCGGCGCGAACGTCAATTTCGATCTCCCGGTTCTTCGAGGCTGGAAGCACGGAACCAAGCGGATTTCCGTTCACGGCGAATTGCAGTTCGATTCGATCCCCCGTCAGCGCGATGAGCCGGCGATCATAGAGAGCCTTCCAAATGGCTTCCCGGGAGCCGTTTTCAGACCAAAGCAAAGTCCGGCCGTGTCCATAGCTTCCCGGATGTCCACTGTGATGGTCGGTGCCACCGGAAAAGCCGAAGATGTGTCCCTTTTCCAAACCACAGGCAACCGTGCTTTCCCAGTCCGACGGTCCCATCGAGTGGAGAAAGGGGCGGGTGTTTTCACTGGTTTCAGAACATCCGTGCATCGAGAGCATTTCCACAAAGGGAGCAAAGCGGGGATCAAAGGTATCCCAATCGATTCCCCGGGTTCCCTTTCGATATCCGACATGGTGCGGCTGTGCGATGCTGTCCTTTCCCTGATTCCGGAGTTCCTGCAACTGCGCATGGAGATCCTCCAGATTCTCCGGATACAAGAGGTCTCCTTCGAGGTTCTTGTAGAGCATATTCCGATCGCCTGACTCGCAGGAATGAACTTCGAATCCCGGAAAGATCACGAATTGACCCTCCCGGTTTCTTTCCCGCATGGTTTCCAGCGCACTTTCCCAAACAGACTTGAGCCGGGCGAAACCCTCTTCGTGGAAATCAATGATGTATTGAATGCGTTCGCTCGGCTCCGGCATGTCGGGCCAATGAGCATGACCGGTGATCGAAACAAAATCCAATTGCTCCTCCGCATTGGAAAGCGCGTCTTCGAGGGAGCCGTGGCCATAGGAAATGCCACAATGATTGTGCATATCGCCGTAGAGCGGCTTCAGGGGCTCGAAGGAAGGTAGACTCATCGCAGATATCGAGGCTACGCCGGATCTTGTCCTTTGCAATTTTATTATACAATTAATTTACATTTTGATTTTGCATAATGATGATGGAACAATGAAGGCATCGAATGAAAGCGCCCACGATGACAGATGTTGCCCGATGCGCGGGCGTCTCTCACGCGACTGTCTCCCGAATCATCAACGGGCGACCGGGCGTGAGTTCGCGGGCCGAGGAAGCCGTTCGCAAGGCCATGGCCGAATTGCAATACCTGGCTCCTCCGAGTGAACAGAGGCCGGGTCGATCGGCAAAACCGCGTAAAACCAGACTGCGGCATCATGTTGCCCTGCTTACCTTTGATGGGGCATTGACTGATCACAGTGCCTTCGTCGCTTCGATTTATGAAGGCGCCCGGCGAGCAGCGAGGGCACATGATTTCGTCGTATCGCTGCTTTCGCTCGATGATTTTGATACTGTCCCGAGCTGGATTCACCCGGACAATCTCGATGGCCTTCTTCTCCACGGACTTCGATCGCGCGATCACCTCGCCCGAACGGCGGCGGAAATTCCCTCTCTCTGGTTGACGACTCACGAAGATGGCACAGGCGATTCGGTCCTTCCGGGCAATGACGCGGTTGGCCGGATCGCCGCGAAGTTTCTGAAAGAGCGGGGCCATCAAAATGTTGCCGCTCTTTGCATCGAATCCGACAATCCATCCTACTCGGTTCGACTGGATTCGTTTGTGCAATCTGCGAGAAAGGAGAAAATGAAAGCCGCCTCGATTGCACTTACGAAGCGCGAGCAGAATTTGCCCGAGGCCGCTGATAGGATGCGATGCCTCATTCAGAAATTGGCGGGGCTGAAAAAGAAGGACCGTCCCACGGGGCTTTTTCTTCCCTCGGATTTTATGACGGCACTCGCGCATGCAGAATGCCGCCGATTGAACCTGCGTCCGGGAATAGATTTCGAATTCGTTTCCTGCGATAATGAAACCGCCTATCTTGACGGGCTCTATCCCCGTCCTGCCACGATTGATCTGGGGACTGAAGCTCGGGGAAAGCTTGCCTTTGAAATGCTCTTCTCCCGAATTCAGGACCCGGCCCGCGATCGAAAATCTACCTTACTACTCGATCCTGTTCTGGTGCCCTCGCGGGATTGAGCGTCATGCAATCCAGTCCGTGATCACTTTCCCACCGACGTCGGTAAGCCGGAAGTCTCGTCCCTGGAAGCGATAGGTCAGCTTCAGGTGATCGAGACCGAACTGATGCAGCATCGTCGCATGGAGATCATTCGCGTGGACCGGCTTGTCGACAATGTTCCAGCCGATTTCATCGGTTTCCCCGTAGGTCATTCCTCCCTTGAGTCCACCTCCGGCAAGCATCATGGAGTAGGCAAAAGGATGATGATCACGGCCGGTTACACCGGCACGTCCACGGCGGTTCTCGCCGAGCGGAGTCCGTCCAAATTCCGAGCCCCAGACCACCATGGTCGAGTCGAGGAGACCCCGCTGTTTGAGGTCCTTGATCAACGCGGCGATGGGCTGATCCACGGCACCGGCGTTGTAGCCTAGCTGAGTATCAAGATCGGAATGTTGATCCCAGCTTGCGTGAACAATATTGATAAAGCGGACCCCTCTTTCCACCATTCGTCGGGCGAGGAGGCAATTCCTCGCGAAGGTGTCGTAGGTTTGCTTCCCGGGTAGAGAACCCCGGAAATTACTTCCTTCCGGTTCGGGCCGTCCGATTCCGTAGAAATCGAGCGTCTTTTGCGATTCCCCTGACAAGTCCACCAGTTCAGGCGCGGCTGTTTGCATGCGATTGGCCAGCTCGTAGTTGGCAATGCGGCTCGCGATCTCCGGGTCACGGATTTCGGCATACTTCCGTTCATTCAAATCCTTGAGGGCGTCGAGCCCGCCGCGCTGCAGTTCGTCAGGGAGGCCTTCGGGGTTTTTTAAATTGAGAACCGGCGATCCCTCGTTCCGAAACTGAACCCCGGAATACTTCGAAGGGAGAAAACCCGATTGCCAGAGCGTCGATCCGCCGGAGGAACCGCGTCCTGCGGTAAGAACGACGTAGCCGGGGAGATTTCGCGATTCCGAACCGAGACCGTAGTTCAGCCACGATCCCATGGTCGGCATGCCGAACCGGGAGACGCCGCATTGCATCAGTAACTGGCCGGGATGATGATTAAATTCTTCGCTGTGCATCGAGCGGACGAGGAGCATGTCATCAGCGCATGTCCCCAGATTCGGAAGAAGATCAGACAGCTCCATTCCGCACTCCCCGTGGCGTTTCCACTTGCGAGGAGAGCCCATGATGGTGGCTGTGTCAGGCTGGAGAAAAGCGAAGCGGGCTTTGTCGGTGAGCTCCTTCGGCATTTTCTCCCCATCGAGTTCATTCAGCTTTGGCTTGTGATCGAAGAGGTCCAGTTGCGAGGGCGCACCCGCCATGAAAATGAAGATGCATGCTTTAGCCTTCGCTTCCTGATGGGAGTTCAAAGCATTGAATTGATCCGGATCCTTTGCCGTTGCGGCGTTGAGCAATCCATCCTGGCTCAACATGGATCCGAGGGCGATGCCTCCGAGACCTGATGCGGAAGTGGTCAGGAATTCGCGTCGCGAGTGATTCAATTTGGATTCAAATGGATTCATGGCTTTACCCTCTCGTTAAAAATTCATCGAGGTTCAAAATCACGCGCACCGTGGCGGCCCAACTGGCGGCTTCCTCTGCAGAGACTCCTTCCGGCAGGTTTGCACCGGCGAAGGCGAGCGCATCCTGCCCGTTGTCCCGATAGTAGGAGCGGGCATTCTCAAGAAGGCTCGCGAGCCGTTCGCGTTCGGGATCCTCCGGTGCCCGGGAAAGGCAAAGATGAAAGGCGCGCTCGAGTCGGGCGGC
Source organism: Verrucomicrobiales bacterium (assembly GCA_029213265.1). Taxonomy (GTDB): domain Bacteria; phylum Verrucomicrobiota; class Verrucomicrobiia; order Verrucomicrobiales; family DEV007; genus Arctic95D-9. The sequence continues at coordinate 83,602 of JARGNG010000014.1, forward strand.
GTCGCTTTCTTCTTTCACTTCCCGCAGGACCCGGGCCGCGAGCGCCTGCGCCGACTCCGTGAAGGTCTCGTTGTTCAAGGTGATCAGAGCAGCGAGCGGGGTGTTTGACCGGGTCCGCTTCACGTTGGTGACGTTGGAATCAGGACAGTCGAAGGTCATCAGATTCGGATGGGGCGCGGTTCGTTTGAAGAACGTGTATAATCCACGTCGAAACCGGTCTTCGCCGGGGCTGACGACCCATTTGAATGCGGAGTTGTAGTTGGCATCCGTGACCCCCGGAGGGATCAAAGGAAACACGCTCGGTCCGCCTGTTTTCTGGGAAAGCAACCCTGCTGCCGAGAGGGAAATATCACGAACGATCTCCGCCTCAACCCGGAAGCGATTTTGCCGGGCGAGGAAGTGATTTTTCGGGTCGATGTCGACAAGGTCCTGCCGGTGCGCTGAGGATCGCTGGTAGGCCCCGCTGGAAACGATCTCGCGGATGAGCTTCTTTCGAGACCAGCCGTTTTGAATGAATTCGGAAGCGAGCCAGTCAAGCAACTCCGGATGGGTCGGCCGATCTCCGCGAACGCCGAAGTCATTCACCGTTCTCACGATCCCTTCACCAAAAAGGTGTCCCCAGATTCGATTGACGATGACACGGGGCGGCAAAGGATTCTCACCGCTTACGAGCCACTTCGCGAAATCGAGTCGGTCTCCGTGTTCTCCACGATGTTCGACGGCGGGAAGGGAGGCAAAGGTTCCGGGGCTGACCTCGTGAAGCGGTTCTTTGAATTCGCCCCGGCGAAAGACGTGAGTGCGGCGGCGGTCCGTTTCCCGTTCCGTCAGGACCCGGATGTCCATTTCCGGCTTCCCGGGAAGTTCCGCTTCGAGCCTGGCTACCTTGGCTTTCAGCCCGGAAACGGAAGGATCCCATCGCGAATAGAAACGACTTAACGGGGCACTGTCCTGTTGGGTGCCGGCCGGTTGATTTTTCGTCAGGATGTTCCGGAGTTCCGGAGGGGCGACCAGTCGGGTCGGGGAAGTCAAAACGCTGAGCCGGAATTTTCCGATCATGTGCTTTGTGCCGTAGTTCTGGACCAACGCGATGATGTATTTCTGCGCCTTGTCACTCTGGACGGGATGAACGAGGCCAAACACAGCATGATTCGCTTTCCCATACTGCGGCCCGATGGCCCAGCCGCTTCCTTCGTTTTTGGGCTTCACATTGTCATCGATCGCGCCGGTCACCTTCCAGGTCTTTTCCTGCGAATGAGTGGCCTCGGCATCGCCGAAGGGCTGCGGCTTGCCGCCGACCTGAAAGACAAGTTGATTCAAAACGAAGTTCCCGTGCTCCACCCGACCGGGGCCACCGGAGGGGAGGGAATCGTCGGGGAGCACTTCCAGTTTAAATCCGGTGATCTGCATTCCGGCGGGGATTTCCCCCTCGATCCGATAGGTTCCGGAATCGGGACTGGTTCCGCCGACGAGAACGGATTGGTCTTCTTTGTTCTGTGTGAGGGTAACTCCTTTCGGCCCCGACATTTTCTGAATCGGGAGAGGGGCGAAGACCTCCTCTTCCGATGCTGCCGCAAGTTTCTGTTTCGTCTCCGCGACCAGTTCGGGGATCCGGGGCAGTAGGTCGGCTTCCGCTTTGGTCAGCAATTTTTTCGCTTCCTCCAATTGGGTTTGTTTCCCTGCGAGGGCGGTTTTCCAGCGTTCGACATCCGCCGGAGGTGCGGACAGCTTTTGCGCGGTTTCATCGCCGTTGTTGAAATAGGCAAAGAGTTCGTAGTATTCGTCGACCGTGATTTCGTCGTACTTGTGAGTGTGACAGCGGGCGCATCCGACGGTCAGGCCGAGCCAGACGGTGCCGGTTGTTTCGACTCGATCCATCACTGCGGCAACCCGCCACTGCTCCTTGTCCGTTCCCCCTTCGGTGTTTGTCAGGGTTTGCCGGTTGAAGGCGGTCGCGAGAAGCTGGTCCTCGCTTCGATCGGGAAGCAGGTCTCCCGCAAACTGTTCGATGGTGAACTGATCGAAGGGCAGGTCTGCATTGAACGCATTGATGACCCAATCGCGATAGCGCCACGCGTTCATGCGGTTGTTGTCCTTTTCATAGCCATCGGAGTCGGCGTAGCGGGCATGGTCGAGCCAGTGGCGTCCCCATCGTTCCCCAAAGTGGCGCGAGGCAAGCAGGTCACTGACAAGTCGATCAAGAGCTTCGTTCCGGTTTTTCTGAAAACGCGGCAGATGATCGGCCACCTGCTCCGGAGTCGGGGGCAGGCCGATGAGGTCGTAGAAAAGGCGTCGGATCAGGGTGATGTCGTCCGCCGGCGGGGAAGGCTCGATCGTTTTTTCACGGAGCTTTTCCGAAATGAAAAAGTCGATCGCTGATTGGCCCTCCGACAGCTTTCCTGAATCGAAGGACGCGAGCTCGCGATAGGCCCAGTGTTTGGGCCAGTCGGCGCCTTCCGCGATCCACTGCTCCAGTTTTTCTTTCTCTTTTGCGGTGAGCGGCTCCGCCTTGTCCGGTGGCGGCATGACCTCATCCGGATCCTCCGAGTGAATTCTTGCGAGCAAATGAGAAGCCAGCACATCTCCGGGAACAATGGCTTTCTCGCCGGATTTCAGCTCCTGCGAGGCGAATTCAATCGAGGTCAGTCGAAGTCCGGCCTTTTTGTCATCGGGTCCGTGGCAAAGAGTGCATTTCTCGGCAAAGATCGGCTGGATCTCATTTACGAAGTCGACCTCTGCGGCAACAGGCAGAATGCCGGCAACAAAGCCAAGGGAGGAGATCACAACGAACCTTTTCATGGTTAGTAAGCGTGATGAAATTTTCGAGTCAGGTCAAGAGACGCAAGAAGGTGAAGATCGGCGGCTACTCCTTGCTCCAGATCTTGACGTCGTCGACGTAGACATTGCGAGGCACCGCGAGACGGAGAAGGCGCTTGGTGGGATGCGCAATCCCTTCCGACTGGAAGCGGCCCACTTCCCCGCCATCGATGGTGACGGTCAAAGTGTCTCCGGAAATTTGCACGAGAAGATCGTGCCACTCCCCAAGTTCGAGGACATTCGGAAATGTTTTTTGCTTCCCCTTCAGTAGCTTCTTTTGCTCCGCCGTAAGCTGGTTCGCCTGCCGGGCCTCCCGCATTTTCAGATCCATGTTCCCGGTTTTGAGATCGTGAATCCCGACCTGCTTCGGACTGATTTTTGCAACGAAGAGATGGCCCGCGTGCACTTCCTTGAACTGCAGATCAGCAAAGTTGAGTCCGATGCTGTCTTTGGGGTCATCCAGTTTGAATCGGAGGCTGACCGCTCCGTCGGTAAACTCAGCCGGATGAGTGACGGAAACGGCGTGATCCGCTTCTTCGTGAAGGTAGATGTACATGGCACCGTCCCGCAAATCGACCTGCTTGTTTCCTTTTGCCCGGGTGCGGCTGTTGCTTCCCCATCCTTTGCCGATTTCGTCCTTTTCCTCCTGGGATTCCTGTCTCTCGAAGTCGTCGGAAAAAATCAAGGTTCCGTGTTCGTCCGCGGAAAGGGAGAGGCTTGCGAGAAGAAGGAAAAAGGGCAGGAATCGTTTCATAGAAGCTTCCGGGATTGTCGCCTTCACCCAAACCGTTTACAGTCGATTTTTAACCGATTCGCGCGCCGGATGTCACAACAGTCACGGCGAGGTCAAAGAATAGGGAGACTCTTGTCTTTCGAACTATTATGAAGCCCCCCCCATTTCTCCTCGCTTTCGCGGCGGTTCTTTCTTTCCCCTTCGCGGCAAGTGGTGCGAATTTTACTCTTTCGAGCCTCGACGACGACGGTAGCGGATCGTTGCGGAAAATTTTGCAGAGCGCCGGTAGCGTCGGAGTCGATTTGATTCGCTGCGATCCATCCATCAACGGGGGCGTCCTGACGTTGACCACGGGAGAGTTGGCGGAGGCCGTGGCGGCAGGACGCACGATCGAGCTGGACGCTTCAAACCTGCGCAACGGGCTCACGATCACGGCCGACGACAACAGCCGGCTTTTCCGGTTCACAGGTTCCGGACGGGTCATTCTTCGAAACATCACACTCACTGCCGGGAAACCGGGAAGCGGCGACCCATCGGCCCCGGACGGGGGAGCGATCCATACTTCAGTTGATCTGGAACTCTACGATTGCATCATTACTCAGAATTCCTGCGCAACTTCCTCAGCGGGAGCGGATGGCGGAAGAGGAGGTGCGATCTTTTCCACGGCCGATATCACCCTGGAGAACACCGTTTTCTCCGGCAACCAGGCTGCCTCCGGTGGCGACGGAACAGGAGCGGCGGGAGGAAATGGCGGCGATGGCGGGGCGATTTACACGACGGGGAGCATTCTCGCGATCGACACCGATTTTCGCCTCAACCGGGCCGGCGACGGGGGAAGCGCGGATGCTGCCAACAACGGCGGTGATGGCGGCTCGGGAGGTGCTGTTGTCGCTTCGGGGATGGTCACTTTGGAAGGATGTGAGTTCTCCAGCAATCGCGCTGGATCAGGCGGTTCGCCGGCGGATATGGGCTCCGGCGGGAATGGAGGATTGGGGGGAGCGATTCGACTCGAATCGGGTGCGGATTTGTCGGTCATCCAGACCTCCTTTGCCCTGAATAAAGCAGGAGACGGTGGCGACGGCGGAATCAATTCGGGTGATGGAGGAGATGCAGGGGATGGCGGCGCCATTTTCCAGACTGGAACCGCCGGAACGATTGAACGATCCGCTTTTGTAAACAACGAGACCGGGGACGGCGGCGCGATGGGGCCGGCCGGGACGAACGGACTCGGAGCGGACGGGGGGGCAATTTTTGTCGCGGCCCTATCCAGTGACGACACTCTTGATATTGTGAACACTCTGGTTGCTTCGAACGGAGCATCGGACAACGGAGGGGGGATTTATCAGTCCAGCACGAGTGGGCCGTCCATTACGATTGTATCTCTCGTTCATGTTACGGTGACCGAGAATGTGTCCGTCGGACCGGGCGGGGGATTGGATGGCGATTCCGGAAGGCTGGACTTCGAAAGCACGATCGTGGCACGAAATTTCGTTGGTTTCCCCCCGGGGATACCTCTCGATCCTAACAATACCCATTCCAACACGGGAAATTCGGGGGCGACGATTTCACCGGTGAATCAGAACCACATTTCCGACAATCCCGGACTCGGGTCCGCGGGGATTTTTGGGGGCGACATCATTGCGATGCTTCCCCAGGCAGGCTCCCCGGTCCTCAATGCTGCGGGTGTTTCTCTCAACACGCCAGCAACGGATCAGCGTGGGTTTACACGGAACTTCGGAGCGGCTCCCGATATTGGTGCGGCGGAAATCAGCTTTCAGGCAGACAATCGGATCGGGCTCAAATCGAACTCATCCACCCATCGTCTCGATGATTTCTACACAAGCACCGGAAAGAGACAGGAGATCACCGTCCGGACGAAAGGGCGAAAGAAAGGCAATTCCTACCTCTCGATGGAAAATGACGGGGACCGGGATGTTCTTCAGCTTCGGAGTACCAATCCGGGAGGGAAATTGAATTTCCGGGTTTTCCGCGTCACCGGTGGTCGGAAGAATCTCACCTCCGCTGTCAAATCGAGGGGATACAGCTCCGATCCTCAGGACCGGGGTCGAATCGTAAAGATCGAAACCCAGGTCGGCAGCAAATCGAAGAAGCGAAGCATACGCAAAAAAATCGCCTATACGGTCAACTCAGCCGCCACCCCTTCGGCGATTGATGTGAGTATTTTGAAGGTGGTGACGAAAAAGCAGAAATAGGCCCGGTCGGAAGCTGCTCCGTCCGACCCGCCTGCCCGGGAAAAAGGCTGCGCAGCATTTCACCTCCGCAGCCTTTCCCTGGCGGTTGAGGGGAACCTACTGGCGTGAATTCCGATTCCGGTTGCTCTTTTTCCGGTTCTTGCTCTGCTTCTTTTTTCGAACCACAGGGTGTGGAGCCGGACTTTCAAAATCCTGAAATACCGATGCTCCGGGAAGGAACACATTGTCAGGAAGCTCATCGCCGATCTCCGTATTTCGACGGATGATTTTGGCGAGGCTCTGCTGTTCGATCATTTCGATGAGGGGACGGGGGAGATAGTTGCGATAGTAGAAGCGATCTCCGTCGCGAAGGCGGCGAAATTGATCTCCGAGAACGATGGAAAGCGTCTCTCCTACCATGGCTCCTTCGAGATGCGTCTCCGCCAGCATGCCAACCCAGCAATCGATCCCATCGACTGAGCCGTAGACCGAAGCCAGGTTGGCAACCACATCCGCGTCCTCACTGATTTCTTGAAAGCTCGCGACGGCGGGAAGTCCGAAGTCTACTCTCATCTGATTGTAGTCCGGAAGACCATGATCTCTTCCGCGCTGAATATTGAGAGAGGCGAGGTCGAATCCGCCTGCTCCGGGAGGGCCGAAGAGAAAGTTGCGAACCTCATCAATCAGTTGTGCATCGATGCTTTGGCAGTTCTGAGCAGCGAGCCCGCGCAGGATCGGAGCGATTCCGAAGTCGAGGATCTCGCCGGGATTGAAAAACGCATCGGCGAGGGAAACGTGTCCCCCGGATATTTCATCTCCATTGGCATCAACCCGAAGCAGGGTAGGGGAAAGCATGGTGTGCCCGACGCGATAGGCGGCTGCAGCGAATTCATTCCCGATCGCGGGATTCACCTGGGGTTTGTATCCCGAATAGGCGGGGAGGCCTTTCCTGCCAAGCAGAAGCGGAAGGAATTCCCGGTAGGTGATCGACTGCATCTCGGAGGACACAATGATTCGCGCCATCTGGTAGAGTTCTTCGTCGCTCAGTGTGGGATCTGCCGTAGCAAGGGTTCCGGCCCAGTGGTTATGCTCCCGCACAAACAGGGTATGCATCGCGACCAGTCCCAGTTGCTCATTTGCACGGACGTCGCCGGCGAGGAAGAAGGCAGAACTGGTTGAGCCGGCATTGGGAAGTTCCTCCTCATTGAAGGGAAGAAGATCGCCATCGCTAGTTTTCAGCATTCCGGTTCCGTCCAGGGTTCGAAGGGCAAAGGAGCGTTCATCATCCGAGCCGTAGACATTCGAAGCGTCGATGTAGGAGGTAATCGCATTGACCTGTTCACGAACGCCGTCGACGACCTCGTAGAGAGATCGATTCAACGCGATGGTCTGCGTTCCGGTGTGGAAAGGATCAAACCAGGAATCGCCCGTGGGAACTTGAATATCGAAGGCCTCCTCCGGGCTGATCGTCGGTGTTTCGACAATGTCATGATCGAGGAACTGGCCCCACTGCCACAGATAGTCGGTTGCACCGTAGTCATTTTCCACTGCTGCGCCCTGTGCGAAAATTGCATTGCTCACCTCCCGTGCACTGGGACGGCCTTCTCCGGCAGGGCTGTCGAGGCCATCGGTGTAAGCGATCGAAGCGAGGCGAAGAACGGTGGTCTCTGCTGAACCCCAGGTCGGATTGGTGAGATTGTTCCCCGCGCCATCGATCGTTCTGGTTTCCAGCGGAAACTCCATCATGACTTCGTTTTCCTCCGGCACAGGAGCAGGCGTGCGGGATGCCGGGTGTTCCCGTCTCTCCATCGGCCGCGGAATTCCGGCGGGGCGTCGGTCGCTACCCTGACTCTGGGCGATGTTTGAGATACCCGGGCAAATGCCGAGGGCAAGGACAAGCAATTGGGTTTTAATTTTCATCTCTCTATTGGGGTTTGGGTTGCTCTTTCGTTTGTCTTTTTCGCTCGCGGAATGAGAGCGACTTTTTCTTTTCATCCCCAGTTTCCCCCCTTCGAATGAAGAAAGTGCCTTCGATGGCATTACAATTCTGTAATCGGGCGAAGGAATCCTTCCTTCGGGACTGGCACGACCCTTGCTATATAGGGCTCGAACAGAGCCCCCCCATGTTCGACAATTATCAGAAAGAAAACTTCTTTGACGAGATGTTCGCCAATTCCACCGGGCGACCCTTTCCTCACTATGAACAGTTGAAAGATCGATTCGCCGGACTCGGGATCGACGAACTGGAGGAAAAGCAGCATCGCGTCGACAACGGCTTTCTTCAGCAGGGCGTTACCTTCACGGTCTATGGCGACGACGAAGGAACCGAGCGGATTTTCCCTTTCGACCTGATTCCACGCATCATTCCCGATTCAGAATGGAAGCTTCTGGAGCAGGGATTGACGCAGCGAATCATCGCCCTCAACCTCTTCCTGAACGACATCTATCACGGGGAGAAAATCATCAAGGATGGAATCATTCCCGAAGACGTCGTGAAAACTGCCGCCCACTATCGGCCGGAGATGATCGGGGTGGATGTGCCGGGTGATATTTACATTCACATCTGTGGCAGTGATTTGATCCGCGACGGAGATGGCAACTACCTCGTTCTGGAAGACAACGGGCGATGCCCTTCGGGAGTTTCCTACCTTCTCGAAAACCGGGAGGCGATGAAACGCGCTTTTCCCCGCCTCTATCGCCAGTGCGGTGTTCGGGCGGTGGACCGTTATCCCGACCTGCTCCTCGAAACACTCCGGCACCTCTCGCCCCGACCGGGACAGACACCGGTTTGTGCCCTGCTCACTCCGGGGGTCTACAACAGCGCCTACTTTGAACACACCTTTCTCGCTCACAAAATGGGAATTGAGATCGTGGAGGGACGCGATCTCATCACGTCAGACGGCTACGTCTACATGCGCACGACGAAAGGCCTCGTTCAGGTCGATGTGATTTATCGGAGACTCGACGACGATTTTCTGGATCCCACTGTTTTCCGGAAAGACTCCATGCTGGGGGTGCCCGGACTGATGGATGCCTATCTGCGCGGAAACGTGGCTCTCGCCAATGCCGTTGGAACCGGGGTCGCTGATGACAAGGTGACCTATGCCTACGTTCCTGACATGATTCGTTACTACCTCGACCAGGAGCCGATTCTGGGGAATGTTCCGACGTATCTTGCGTGGAGAGAGGAAGACATGAAGTTTATGCTGGAGAACCTTCCGACCCTTGTCGTTAAAGCCGCCAACGAATCCGGCGGCTATGGAATGCTGATGGGGCCCGCCTCGACCAAGGAGGAACAGGATGAGTTTGCGGACAAAATCCGGGAAAACCCGAGAAATTACATTGCCCAGCCGGTGGTTTCCCTTTCCCGCCACCCCACCATTTGCAACGAGCACATCATTGAAGGCCGTCACATTGACCTTCGCCCGTTTATCCTGTATGGGCAGGATATCAACATCATTCCCGGTGGACTCACCCGGGTCGCTCTCAACAAAGGTTCCCTCATCGTGAACTCCTCCCAGGGAGGCGGAAGCAAAGACACCTGGGTTCTCAACCACTGATTCACACGATATGCTTTCCCGCGTCGCCAACAGCCTTTACTGGCTCAGCCGTTACCTCGAACGGGCAGAAAATCTTGCCCGGATTGTCAATGTCAGCAGCTACGCTTCTCTCGATGCGGGAGGTGATGAATATGTGTGGAGACCGGCGTTATTGGCCACCTGCAGCGAGGAAATTTTCGAAAAGGCGCAGGAGGAAGAAAGTGGAACGCTTGACGTGGGCAGGTTTATCACTTTTTCAAATTCCAATCCGGACTCCATCGCAGCCTGCATTGGTCATGCCAGGGAAAACGCGCGCATGGTTCGCGATCAGATTTCGGAAGAAATGTGGCTGGAAATCAACAGTTTCCATCTCTTCATGCGATCGCGGGATGCGCGGGAACTTTTTTCCCGGCAGCCCGAGGCGCTCTATCGCGAGGTCATTAAATTCTGTCTCCTCTACGAAGGTCTCATCGAGGCAACCATTCTTCATGACGAAGGCTGGCAATTTATTCAGGTCGGTAAATTTCTGGAGCGATCCGACAAGACGAGCCGGATTCTCGACATGTTGACCTATCACGATTCGATCGACCGGAATCAACTCGTCTCCGTTCTTCGCTCCTGCTCAGGATTCGCCGCCTTCCGAACGGAATTCCGGGGAGATGTCATGACGGAAAATGTCGTGTCCTTTCTCCTCTTCTCCCAAACGTTTCCCCGTTCGATTCGCTTTTGTCTTCGGCAACTAGACAGCGTTCTTCACAAAATTTCGGGCATGCCAAGCGGTTCTTTTGCCAATGAAGGGGAGCGACTTACGGGCAGTATCCTTGCTCAAATGAATTTCTCAAATGCACACAGCGTGTGGGAAGTGGGGCTCCACAGTTACATTGACGACCTTCAGGGACAGCTCAATCAGATTGGACAAAAGGTGTTTGAAACATATGTACTGCTTCCTTCCGAAGTTCGGAATGTAGTCCGCGTCGACTCGTTGCAGATGCAGTGGCAGCAGCAGCAATAAGTCATCATGCGCCTGCACGTCCATCACCGCACCGAATACCGCTACTCCGATTTCGCTACGGAGAGTGTCAACGAGTTGCGATTGACACCGCCGACAACGAAATACCAGTCCTGCGAGTCCAGCTTTATCTCTGTCCTTCCTGCGGTTCGACTCACTCACTACGAGGATCTGAACGTGAATCGGGTTCATCACTTTGAGATACCCGAACCTCACAGTCGACTCGTTATCGAAAGCCGGGCAACGGTTTCGACCCGTAGTAAAGTGGATTTTGAGGACCTGCCCTACGGCTTTCCCCATTCCCGTCTCGGCATCTGCCGGAGACTTGAAGATTGTCACCCCTTTTTGCAGGACAGCACCTTCATTGAGCGGACTCCTCAGGTCTGGCGCGAGGCTCTCGATGTGCAGGCTTTTTCCACAGATGTCTTCCAAACCAGTTATACGCTGATGGAATATATCTACGAGAATTACGAGTACGACGCGGATGCGACAACGGTTTCCACTCACGCAAATGAAGTCATTCAGGAAAAGAGAGGGGTATGTCAGGATTTTGCCCACGCGATGGTGGCGCTCTGTCGTTCCATTCAAATTCCGGCCCGCTATGTGAGCGGCTATTTCTTTGATGCGACACGTGATCAGCACCTCCGGGGTTCCGAGGCCTCCCATGCCTGGGTAGAGGTCTACATCGACGGGCACGGATGGATCGGGCTCGACCCGACCAACAACAAAGTGGTCGATGAAACCTACCTCATTTTGGCACGTGGTTGCGATTATCGGGATGTGCCGCCCGTTTCCGGCACCTATTCGGGATCGGGGCATAGCGCGCTGGTTGTGCACGTCCAGTTGACCCGGCTCGGAGATTGAGAAAAATCGGTTCCCCACTTGGCAATCCGCCCGTTTCGTCGAGAATATTGGCAGGGAATACCAACGCCTTATGTTTGATACCGCCGAACTGGATCGCAAAGTTTCCAAGCACGACTACGCCGAAAAGGCCCCGCCGCTTCGTCAGGAACTCCTTGAAACCCAAATTCAACTGACAAAAGAACCGTTCCCGGTCATTGTCCTCTTTGGAGGTGTCGACGGAGCCGGGAAAAGTGAAACCATCAATCTGCTGCACGAGTGGCTCGACCCCCGTTGGCTCATTGCCCGCGCGTATGGTGAACCGACTGAAGAGGCCGCCCAACGCCCCGCCTTTTGGCGTTACTGGAGAGACCTGCCGCCCAAAGGACGCATCGGTTTTTTTCTGAGTGCCTGGTATTCCGACCCCATCCTGAACCGGGTCCAGAACGCAACGACCGAAGCGGAGTTCGATGAATCGCTGGATCAAATTCTGACCTTCGAAAAAGCGCTCGCAGACGACGGTGCCCTGGTCGTGAAATTCTGGATGCATCTCGGTCGGGAGGCCCAGCACAGGAGGCTTAAGCAACTGGAAGATGATCCTCTCACCCAGTGGAGGGTGAAGGAAAAGGACTGGGAAAACTGGGAGCGTTACGATGATTTTGCCGATGCGGCGGAGCGGGCCATTTCGAAAACGAGTCGCGGCCCTTCCCCCTGGCACATCGTTGAAGGCGCCGACGAGCGCTACCGGACGCTGTCTGTTGCCGGAACACTCCTGGAGCGAATTCGCAGGCATCGAAAAGTGCTGGAAGCAAAAGCGATCGGCGAAGCCGAAGCCTTGAGTGCTCCTGTAGATGTCGATCGTGTTCCCGAGCTATCCTACAATCCCACTCCGGAGGTTACCATTCTGAGCCAACTCGACATGTCGTTGGCAATTCCCAAGCCGGAATACAACGAACGCCTCGAAAAATTGCAGGGGAGGCTCGATCAGCTCTCCCGCGAAGCGAGGGATCGTGGCGTTTCCACCGTATGTGTCTTTGAGGGATGGGACGCCGCAGGCAAAGGGGGGGCGATTCGCCGGATCATTCCCGGCCTCGACGCACGCCTTTCTCAGGTCATTCCGATTCAAAAACCGAGTTCGGAGGAAAACAAATATCACTACCTTTGGAGATTCTGGCGCCACATACCGCTGGCGGGAAGGGTTACCATTTTCGATCGTTCCTGGTACGGTCGTGTTCTCGTGGAACGGGTCGAAGGCTTTGCGACCGAAGTGGAATGGATGCGGGCCTATGCTGAGATCAATGACTTCGAAGATCAGTTGATCCACAATCAGACCGTTCTCTGTAAATTCTGGATGAACATCACCAAGGAGGAACAGGAAAAGCGTTTCGAACGCCGTCAATCACTTGCCCACAAGCAGTGGAAGCTGACCGAGGAGGACTGGAGGAATCGTGAGAAATGGGATGCTTACGAGGCTGCCGTCAATGAGATGGTGGAACGTAGCAGCACCCATCGTGCCCGCTGGACACTCGTGGAGGCGAACGATAAACGCTATGCGAGGATCAAGGTTCTCGAGACGATTTGCTCGGGGCTGGAGGATGCCCTCGAGAACGTGAGAGATTGAAATAGCGAGGATGGATTCGGAACGCGTGATGGACAGAGCGGGAGTTCTGTTCGGTTTGACGCCTCCGCCAAGCGCAAATCCGCGATTGAGTTCACCGCCGCCTGAACTCATACTTTATTTCTATGAGTCACTGCGGCCCCAGGTTTTTTTTCCTTATCCTCTTTGTTCTCGTCGGCTCAACCTCAGTAATTCCCGCAGAAGAATCCCGGGTCGTCCATAAGGACCTTGTCTTTGCCACGGTCGACGGAACTGACCTGAAGCTGAATTTGTTTCTTCCTGACAAGGCGGTCCATCCTCCGCTCGTGATCTACATTCACGGAGGCGGATGGAGAAACGGCAGCTATCAGAAAAATCTCGTGCCCTGGATGACCGATCACGGTTTTGCTCTCGCAAGCGTGAGCTATCGGCTTACGGACAAAGCGACGTTCCCGGCGCAAATTCACGACGTGAAAGCCTCGGTGCGCTGGCTGAGGGCTCACGCAGAAAAATACGGATTCGACGCCACCCGGATCGGTGTTTGTGGAACTTCCGCCGGAGGGCATCTCGCCATGCTGCTCGGAATGAGCGGTGATGTGGAAGCTCTCGAAGGCAACGTCGGCGGGCAAGCCGACCAGAGTTCCCGTGTTCAGGCGGTCGTCAATTACTACGGCCCCTCGGATTTTGTGCTCCGCTCGAAAACACAACCTGCCAAAACCGAATCACCGGACGGCTCGGCCTATCTCCTCCTCAATGGCAAGGCGAGTGAACAACCAGACAAGGCGAAGCTCGCTTCTCCGGCGTGGCAAGTCAGCCAGGATGATCCACCGCTTTTAATTCTTCACGGGGAAAAGGACGCCACTGTCTTTCTTGATCAGGCGGAAAGGATTCGCGATGCCTATGACGCGGCCGGACTTCCGGTTGCCTGTCACTTCCAGAACTGCGCCGGGCACGGTGGTGCTGTCTTCTTCCAGGGGCCCAATCGAACACGGGTTGTCGACTTCTTTTCCAAACACCTCTCCCCATGAAAACACGAATTCAATTTCTATACGGACTGCTGTTACTTTCCACGCTGCATGGTGGCGAACTCCGTGTCCCCGGAGATTTCGCGACGGTTCAGGAGGCAATCGATGGGGCCACCGCCGGCGACACGGTTCTTGTTGCTGCTGGCGTTTGGAAAGAAAAGATCCGTTAGAAGCCCGGGATCCAGCTTCGGAGTGCCGGGAATGCCGAGGAGAATGCCGAAGGGATACTGCTTCGCGCTCAAAACACCATCCTCGACGGTAGCGAAGGTGACCCGGGTCTGCCGGGAGTCACGCTCGCTGAAGGAAGCTCTCTCGACGGTTTCAGCGTTACGGGGACAGGCTCCTACGATGATGTACTTTGGAAGAAGCAATGGGGCGAGAGGGGAAAGGGACAGGCTCACGATGACATCGCCCATTTCGGTGTTCCCGCAGTTGCCATTGCGGGGTTTCAATGCCGGATACTCAACAATGTTGTCCATCACAATGGCGGCACCGGCATTGCGATTCGTTCCGTTGATGACCAGCCCTGTTCGCCGCTCGTGACAAACAACCACTGCTTCCGAAACATGGGGGTAGGCATTGGCTCGATGAACGGTTCCTCGGCGATCATCCAGAACAATACCTGCTACGAAAACGAGGCTTCAGGAATCGGGGCTCAATCGGCGAACCCGACTATTCTTCACAATGAGATCGAAGGAAATAAGACCGCCGGAATTGGAATCAATGGGGAATCGGACGCTGTTCTCATCGGCAATGCCCTCGAAGGAACGGGCGGCGGGACCGGAGTCTTCGCCCGTGAAGGCTCCCGTGTGATTCTGTCCGAAAACAAATTCACCGGATACCGGAGGGAGACTTCCGGAAGCGTAACTATCAGTGAGTAGCGATCTGTCCTCCTATCCGAAGAGCGAAGTGACCGGCTTTCCGTGATTGCCGAAGACAAAGGGACGTCCGGACGGCGAGTAGATCGCGTGTTCGAGATCGATTCCGAGTCCGTATCCGATCGTGGCATGGAAGTCCTCCACGCTGACGGCCTTGTCAGCGACGCGACGCCCTTCGTTGTCGGACGATCCGTAGACCTGACCACCTTTGATGCCGCCTCCGGCAAAAACCGTTGAGAACACAGCGGGCTGGTGATCACGACCGGCCCGGTCATTGATCCGGCTGGTCCGGCCGAAGTCGGAACTCACCACGACCATGGTGGACTCAAGCAGGCCGAGTGATTCGAGATCTTCGACGAGGGAGGAAAGCGCCTGGTCGAACGGAGGAAGACGGGTTTCGCAACTGCCGACCACATCGTTGTGCATATCCCATCCACCACTGTGAACTTCGATGACACGAACCCCGTTTTCGACGAGACGTCGCGCAAGGAGGCATCCCTGACCGAGGCTGTTCATGCCGTATTTTTCCCGTTCTTCCACTTCGGACAGATCAAACACTTTCAGCTCTTCGCTGCGAAGCAGGCGGGAGGCCTGGTCGTAGAATTCCACGTAGCCTTTCGGGCTCGTGTAGTGCTTGTACTTGTCGATAAAGTTCTGGCCGATATCGAGCGACATTTCCATGCGCTTGGAAAAACGCTCTTCCGTCGTGGTCAGGCTCGCATTTGCAATCCCGGACTCGGGATTTGCGACCGGAAGCGGGCTCATCGCCGGGTCAAGGTATCCCGAATTCGAAGTTCCCCGGTTGATCACAACGCTGTCGGGAAGGAGGTCGCCGCGCTTTCCGAAATACTTTTCGGCAAACGGCCCGATGTGCGGATGCACGATCGTCGCCCGCTGGTTGTAGCCGGTCATCATCTGGTAACGCGCCTGTGCATGGGCGCCGTTCCGGCTCGACATGCTGTTCACGACCGCAAATTTGTCAGCGTTCTTTGCGATGCCTTCGAGCTGGCTTCCGAACCGCATTCCATCGACACTGCCGTTGATGACCTTCGTGTCTCCCATGACCTCCTTGTTTTCCTTCGGGTCAAAGGTGTCGAGATGAGTCATGCCGCCGCTGCAGTAGATGTAGATCAGGCTCTTGGCGGATCCGCCGCCTTCGGGAGTCTTGGCTTCTTCGGCGCGAAGCTGACCGGAGAGAGCGGAGCCAAAGGTGGTAGTAAGACTCACCCCGAGCGAGGTGCGGGCGGTTTGTTCGAGGAAATGACGGCGGCTGAAATCAGAGTTTCCCGCGAGGTGTTTGATGTCCATTTTGAAAAGTGAGTGAAATGAGAAAGGCAACAGGGTTGGGTGGGGGATTCAAGAGGGTTGACTATTGAACGAAAAGAAATTCAGGAGTATTGAGAAGAACCCAGGCAAGGTCGCGAATCCCGTCGTCTCCGTAGTCTTCGAGAATAGCGAGGCCTTTCTTCAGTTCTGTTTCCGTGGGGTAACGGGAAAGCATCGTAAAAAAGACTCCGCGAACCTTGTCGTCCGGTCCGTCGAATTCTTCGAGATCTTCCACAATCTTCGACTCGCCACCGGTAAGACGATCCGTGACCGGTCCGTTCATGAGAGCGAGCACCTGTGGCACCGTCCCATCGTAGGTGTGGTTGTCAGTCACCATTCGGTCCGACTGACCGAAGGAACTCAGTAAGGAGGACGCTGAGGCAGGCTGGGCAATGCGGGAAGAACGAAGCATCGGAATCCCGGCGACCTGCGGAATCTCCGGATCCTTCGCATCGAGCGATCCGGTATCGACGAGGATTTTGGATCCCACGTTGCGAACGCTCTTGTAGGCTTTGAATTTCTCGAAGACTTCCTCCATCGAGTCCTCTTCAAAGTTGACGTTCATAAGCTCGCGGAGAAACGATCCGTCGCCGCCGTAGATGGAATCGATTTCCGATCCGTAGGCCAATGTCAGCAGGGAATCCCATGCCTGCTCGGCTCTCATGCGGCGCAGGACCGGTCCCTGAAAAAGGTAGTGATCTCCTTCATCAATGGCCCGGTCGTAAGTGGAGTATCCCTGGTAGGCCTGAGTGTAGTAGAGGATTCGCATGAACTCCCGCAGGTCGAAATTCACTCGCGCCATTTCCTGACCGAGAAACTTGAGCACCTCAGGCTGGCCGGTCTGCTTTTCCCAGTCCATTGGGAAATCGATGACCGGCTCGACGAGAGCTTTTCCGAAAGCGCGCTCCCACATGCGGTTGGCAATGTTGACGGCAAAACGTTCGTTGGTCGAATTGGTGAGCCATTCAGCGAGGGCCTCGCGACGGGTCATGCTGCTGCCGGCTGCATCTTCCCCGTAGAGCGTCGCCGGTGTCACGACCTGGCCGCCGAGATCGTCGATCGTTTTCGGAATGCGAATCTCGATCGCCTCGTTGTCTGCAACATTGAGTCCGAGTGCTCCGAGATAGTAGTTAAACGTCCGCGACTGGCGGCGGTCTTTCATGTCGACTCCGTTCTTGGCCGCGTATTTTTTGAAATTCGAAGCCCAGTCTTTCGGGGCGTTGGGAATTCCGACCGATACACTTTTCTCGCTGCCTGCGGCCGCATACCGGCCGGTGGAGCGTTGTGTCTGGCCGAAGAAAGCAGCCATCTGATAAAAGTCGTTCATCGTCCAGTCCTCGAAAGGATGGTCGTGACACTGGGCGCAGGAAACGTCGATTCCCATCATGACCTGGCCGAAGTTGGAAAACGCGTCAAACTCCATGCCCTCGTCCCGCTCCAGGAACCCGATTGCCGGATTGTGGCCGATATTTCCCGTCGCAGTCACCATTTCCCGGACCATCTCATTGTAGGAAACATTCTCCTCCAGGGAGTCACGCCACCATTCCAGGTAGGGAGCGTAGTCGAGTTCGCGAGCGACGCCGGAGCCCTTGAGACGATACATGTCCGCAAAATAGTTGAAGAGATGACTGGACCGCCCCGAACTCGCGAGCAATTCGTCGACCAGCATGGCGCGTTTGTCTTTCCGGGCGCTTTCCGCAAACTTCAGGAATTCTTCGCGTGTGGGAATGCGGCCAATGATGTCGAGGTAGACCCGGCGAACAAAGAGATCGTCAGGAAGCCTTTCGTTGAAAGAACGAATCCCGTTCTTGGCGAGATTGGTCGCGAGCAGATAATCGATTTTTTTTGCCGAAAACACCGTCATCGCATCGTCCCCGACCAGGGAAAAGCGCTCAGCGGCTTCCTTGTCTTCCTTGACGAGGCGTGAAACCGGGAATTTCACACTGCGCCCGTTCTTGAGCTTCATTTGGATCGTTTCGCCGTCGAAACTTTCAAATATGGCATCCAGTTTCTTACCGTCCGTGCTCGTCCAGGTGCGGGCATCGAGGTGAGAAGGGAACAGAAGGAACGCTGCGACGGGCAGCACGAAGGCGACAAAGCGATGGGTGGAATTCATAAAACAAGCCGGTCAGATGAAAAAGACCAGCGCGAATTCGCTACGGCCCTTTCTTTGTATTACATCGGAATTCCAATGTGTTACAGAAAATCAGTGACTGTGGCAAGAACACAGTAATACAAGGGGCCGGATTAAATTCCGGTCTGGAAAGAGGTAAGGGGGGGGTGGAAGGCAGTCCCCGGTACAACGCCAGCGGATTTAGCTATGCGCCTGCTCGACCTTTTTCGGGTGCTTGAGCAATGTCAGAACGTCGCGGGATGTCAGCTTGGTAACTTCCTCTTCCGGCATTCCGAGAGCAACCAGGCGGCGCTTTTGCTCGAGACGACGACGGTTTTTCGCGGCCCCTTTTTTACGGGGACGAGTCAAAGGCGTTTTCTGAGTCGTTCTACGTTTGCGCATGATATTGGCTCCTGTTCTGTCTGGAAAAATAACCCCCGAAAATGAAGGGCGGAACAGATAGGCCCAACCGGACCATCGGTCAACCCGATTTCACGTGAATCCGGACAATGCAGCTTCGACGGAAAACGGGTGCTCTGTCAGTCTCGTCCCCCTATGAACCGTCATATTTTTGCCATCCTGTTCGGACTATCAACCTTTGCCACGGCCGCGTCGGCCGCCCCCAGGCTAGTTTCAGTGCAGAAAATCTGGGATCAGGCGGCTCACAACGCCTTTACCGACTTGCTGTTTCACGAAGGGCGTTGGTATTGTGTCTTTCGCGAGGGGAGCGCCCACGTTTCACCGGATGGGTCAATTCGGGTCATTTCTTCGGATGATGGGGACAGCTGGGAGTCTCTCGCCCTCGTGACTCATCCCGTTGAAGATCTTCGCGATGCGAAGCTCACAGTGACCCCGGACGGTCATTTCATGCTCAATGGAGCGGGAATGCAGGCGGAGAAGCCCATCCGGTATCATTCCTTTTCCTGGTTTTCTGAAGATAAAGGGAAAACCTGGAGTGAGGCCAATTCAATTGGCGATCCCGGTTTCTGGCTTTGGCGGGCTCAATGGCACAAAGGTCACGTTTATAGTATGGGATACCGGACCGACCGCGAGCGGACCGAGAGAATCGCCCGATTCTATCGAAGCAAAGACGGAAAAACCTACGAAGCTCTGATTCCCGAATTGAATCTCGACAAAGGTGTCGGCGAGGACCGTATTCTCTTCCTCCAAGACGATTCAGCACTTTGTCTCTTCCGACACGAGACCGGTGACAAGATGGCCTTTCTCGGAAAAGCGAATCCACCGTATGACCAGTGGACCTGGACCAAGTTGAATCAACGTATTGGAGGCCCCAACATGATCCAGCTTCCCGACGGCAGGGTTCTTGCCGCGACGCGGTTGTACGATGGGGGAGCGAGAACTTCCCTGTCCTGGCTCGATCCGGACAAAGGAACCCTGATGGAATGCCTCAAGCTTCCCAGCGGAGGCGACACCAGCTACGCCGGAATGGTCTGGAAAGATGATATCCTCTGGGTGAGCTACTATTCCTCGCACGAGGAAAAGACCTGCATCTATCTCGCGAAGGTGGCGTTGGAGTGACGTCATCGCAAACCAGACCCAGACGCGGTCGCCGGGCTGAATTTGATCGCCGCGTCCCCACCATCCATCGATACGAATGTCCGCGTCGGGAGCGAGCTGCCATGCTGACTCCGCTTTCCCTGCGACCTGCTTCGGCTTCTCTTCTTCTGGAAGTGCGGAGCCACCCATTGCCACAAGAAGGCCGAGACAGAAGAAAGCGCGCATGAAAGGGGGGTAGCGACTTTCGGCTGATCCGAGAAACGGGAATCCGCCAAGCGCCGGGGATGCGGATTACCATGATGACGGGATTTCTCTACCCGGGCTCAATCCCTAGAGTGCTCGACATGAGAATGTTATCGGTCCCAGCCTTTGTCCTTATTTCCTGTATGGCTCACGCCGATCCGATTGACATTGGCAATCGTCTTGAGCTCTTCGCGGATGATTATCTGATTTCGGAAATGGGAGAGGGCGTGACGCGGAAGGTGCACCAGCCGGAGCCGAAGGGTGTGGTTCTCACGGCGGACGCGGGTTGGGAGGGGAACACCTCCGGCTACTACACCGTTTTCAGGGACAATGATCTTGTCAAAATGATCTACCGGGGTTGGGCGCACCAACCGGACAAGATTGTAAAAGAACTCCATCGGGAATTCACCTGCTATGCGGAAAGCAAAGACGGGCTCACCTTTACAAAACCTGAGTTGGGCTTGCATGAATGGGAGGGCTCAAAGGCGAACAACATCATTCTCGATGACAATTCGACTCACAATTTTGCAGCGTTTAAAGATGCCAACCCGGATTGCCCCCCGGAAGCCCTTTACAAGGGAATTGGCGGGGAGAAGAAGGTAGGTGGATTGTTTGTCTATCAATCACCTGATGGAATTCACTGGAAGAAGATCAAAGAGGAGGCGGTGATCACGGATGGAGCTTTTGATTCCCAGAACATTGCCTTCTGGGATAATCACGCGAAGCTCTATCGCGCATACTACCGCATCTTTTCGGAAGGCGGAACCGAAGGCGGGGAATGGAAGCCGAAGGGCGTTCGTGCGATCCGGACTTCTACTTCAAAGGATTACGTCAACTGGGAACCGGGGACGAACGTGACCTATCCTAAGGGGACGCCACACCAGCATCTCTACACGAACGCCGTTCAACCCTATTTGCGGGCGCCCCATCTTCTGGTCGGTTTCCCGACTCGATACCTGCCCGACGAGGGTCAGCGGGTTGAGCCGATCTTCATGATGAGTCGTGACGGAGTTCACTTTCGGAGATACAACGACCCCGTTGTCCCTGAATCCGCTCCCAGTGATCGCGCCGGCAATCGAAGCAACTACATGGTCTGGGGAATGGTCGAATTGCCAAGCGAGCCCGGAAAACTGTCGGTCTACGCGACGGAGGCCTACTATGGTCCGGTGCCGGGACGGGTCCGCCGGTTTGTCTACCGTGCTGACGGCTTTGTTTCCCTCCGGGGGAGTGAGAAAGGCGGACGCGTAGTGACGAATCCGTTCCAAGCAGGGAAGGGATCTCTTGTTCTGAACTATACGGTCCGGAAGGGTGGTTCCCTTCTCGTGGAACGCCTGAACGAAAAGGGCGAAGTGTTGGCCAAATCAAAGCCACTCAAGGGAGACTCGATTGCAGCCCCGGTTGAGTGGGCGAATGGGACACCGTTTCAGGAAGGCGGAGCGAGGAAACTTCGGTTTACCCTTCGAAACGCTGATCTTTACTCGATGAAATACGAATAGTCCGATTCGCTGCTACTGATACAGAAAGTTCTCAAGCTGCTGTCGAGTGGTGACATTGAGCAGTCGATATCCGGCATTTCCGAGGGAGGTGGCGCCTTCGGGATCGTTGGTCGGAGTGTTCGCCGCTTTGGCGAGCAGCTGTTTGATCATATTCCCGTCGCGGCTTTTAACTTCCTTGACGAGGTGTCGAATTACCTTGTTGTCCTGGAAGTAAATTCGCTGTTCGCGTCCGGTGTCGATCGTGGCGCCTTCGCCACCGGAGGGATCAAAGGACCAGCCGCCGGCACTCTGGTAAATAAAGTAGAGTTGTCCGTTTTTAAAGTAGTACTGATCGGTCGCGGCTCCGTGATCTCCTCCGCTGGTGAAAACCATCTTCACAAGAGTGTCCCCGCGGTAGTATTTCGTGAGCTCGGCAACTTCGGGACCGTCATCCAGCTTGATGGAGCGCTTCGTCAAACTGGCGCTCTCCGTTGCGTTGTAGTCTGCCCGGATTTGCTTTACGGCGTCTTCGATCCAGTCGGCCCGGGTGTTGAGTGGAAAGCCGAAAGACAGGGCGAGGGCGATAGTGGTGGAGAGTAATTTCATGAGATTTGTGGGTTCAGAAAGGACGGAGGAGGAGCAGGCAATATGCCACGATTTTCCTATTTCTCGATGAAAACGCCTTTCTCTACGGTTGGGCCCCAGGGGCGCGGTTTCGGCTTCCGGTAGTCGGGGTGATCGGGCGGAGCGTGATGGCGGCGGGCCTTGGAGCGTCCGCCGTTCCAGATATCGTATTCCGGATCTGCGTAGTCGTCGAAAAATTTGACTAACATAGCCGCCATCTTTTCCTGTGTTTCGCCATAGCCGTCCTGTCCGAAGAGGTTGAATCGCTCCATCGGATCAATCTCCATATCATAGAGCTCCCCGGGCCCTTCAGGGGAGCGTCGTTCGACATATTTCCATTTCTCGGTTCGGACCGAGCGGCAACTTTCCATCTCGTAGTATATCTCGGTTTCCCAGTCGACCTCCTCCCCTCGCAGGATGGGAGTGAAATTCCGCCCCGGAAGTTTTGGCCCGCCCTGCGGGATACGGTCCTCGAGGCCCAGGTAGCTGAGCACACTGGGGAGAAAATCGTAGTTGGTGACCATGGCATCGCTTTTGCCCTCTTTGATTCCTTCGGGGTGCCAGAAGAGAAACGGCACCTGCATCATCATGTCGTGGGCGGCCATGGGCTTCGTGTGATCCCCCATGCCGAAAAATCCATTCTGGCCACCCATCCAGCCCTGGTCCCCGGCGAAAACGACGACCGTGTTCTCATCAAGGTCGTGTTTGCGAAGGGTTTCAAAAATTTCTCCAACTCCATCATCCACTCCGCTTACCTCGGCGGCGACTCTCCGGATGCTGACGATATTGTTGTGAAAGTTGAGATTGGAATATTGCCAGGGATGGGCGGTATCTCTCGGGAAAGAGGGGAGATATTTGTCCTCGTAGTATTCGGCCCATCGATTTTTGGAAGGACGGAGGAGCAGGTTGCTGAGACAGTAGGGGCCGTTGTAAGCGAGATAGAGAAAGAAGGGTTTATCGCCGTCCTTGTTTTTCTCGATGAATTCGATGCCGCGCTCCGTCCAGAGGTCGGTCATGTATTTGGGCGATTTGTCGAGCAGCTCTCCGTCGAGAATGACCGGATCATCGTACATGCTGCTTGTGCCTCCGCGTGGCATCGTCGCCCAGTAGGAGAATCCGTCCTGCGGATTCATATTGTCACCGAGATGCCATTTTCCACTGAGGCCGCAAACGTAGCCTTCGTCGTGGAGGATTTCAGGAAGCGTTTCAAATTCCTCGAGTGCGTAGTAGGCCTCCGGTCCCATCATGTATTTCCCGTCGAGAAAGGAATGCACACCGTGCTGGGAAGGAAGGAGACCTGTCAGGTAGGTCGCTCGAGTCGGAGAGCAAACCGGGTTGCTTGCCATCCCGCGCATGAATTGCATTCCCTCCGCTGCCATTCGATCGAGGTGGGGCGTCTTAATATCCTTGTTTCCATAACATCCGAGTGTCCAGGCGCCGTGGTTGTCTGTCAGGATGAAGATGAAATTCGGTTTTTCTTTCGTGCCGGCCGCTTGCGCGGGAAGTCCGGAGAAGAGGAAAAGCGCAGCGAGAAAGGCGAGTGAACAGAGTTTGGTCATGGAGCAAACAGGGGTGGATTTCGTCTTTTATGACAGGCCGGTTCGGATCCAACAATCATGGATTGTGTTTTTGGTTCACGTAATCACACCGGAATTCCCGGCAGACAGGAGCGGGTTCGACCGATAGAATGGGACGATGAAACTGATTCTGCCGCTTTTCCTGTTCCTCGCCCTTTCGCTGGCGGATGCCGCCCCGAAGCAACCTAATATCATGGTTTTCCTCGTCGATGACATGGGCGTGATGGACACCTCGGTGCCTTTCCTGACCGACGAAAACGGCGAGCCGAAAAAATATCCGCTGAACGAGTTTTACCGGACGCCTTCGATGGAGCGCCTCGCGGCGCAGGGCATTCGCTTCAATCAGTTCTATGCGATGAGCGTTTGCTCCCCAACCCGGATTTCGATCATGACGGGCCAGAATGCGGCCCGCCACCGGGCAACGAACTGGATCAATCCCTGGGAAAATAATGCCGGCAAGAACGGCCCCGCCCAGTGGGACTGGGAGGGGCTATCCTACGGCGACATTACTTTGCCGGGAGTCCTCAAAGAGAAAGGCTACCGAACGATTCATGTGGGAAAGGGGCACTTTGGTCCAAAGGACTACCCCGGAGCGGATCCCGCCAAACTGGGATTTGATGTGAATGTGGCAGGACGTTCGATTGGGGCTCCGGGGAGCTATTTCGGAGAGAAAAATTATGGAGCCGGGACGAAGCGGGAACGGAGTTCGGTTCCCCATCTCGATCAATACCACGGCACGGAAACATTTTTAACCGAAGCTCTGACGATCGAAGCGCAGAAGCACGTCGCTGAGACGGTTGCTTCGGGCGATCCGTTTTATCTCTATTTTTCCCACTACGCCGTCCACGCGCCGTTCGAGTCGGATCCCCGCTTTGCAGCTCACTACGCCGATTCGGACAAGCCAAAAAACGCGCAGGCCTTTGCCACTCTGGTGGAAGGAATGGATAAGTCTCTTGGCGATATGTTAGATCAATTTGAATCTCTGAAAGTCGCCGAGAATACTCTCGTGTTTTTCCTGGGGGACAACGGTTCCGATGCGCCGCTGGGTGATCAGCACGTTGTGGCCTGTGCCGCTCCACTCCGGGGAAAGAAAGGGGCTCACTACGAGGGCGGAATGCGAGTCCCGTTCATCGCGGCCTGGGCGAAGCCAAATCCGGAAAACGAATGGCAGAAAAAGCTGCCCATCCCGGCGGGTGCGATTCAGGGGCAGGTGGCCTCGATAACCGATTTGTTTCCGACTCTACTGCAATTGACGGGAGCAGAAGCCGCCGCCTCTCATCGCGTGGATGGAAAGCCCTTGCAGACGCTTCTGAAGGGGAAAGCGGACCCGCGGCGCCCCGAGCAGTTTTTGATGCACTATCCTCACGGCATTCATCGCAGCAACTATTGGACGAGCTGGCGGGATGGGGACTGGAAAGTGGTTTATCACACTCTTCCGGAGATTCCGGCGACCGGAAAGCATATGCAGTTTGAAGGCGGCCACTATGAGCTGTTCAATCTCGCCAGCGATCCATTCGAGTCGAAGAATCTCGCGGATGCCGAGCCCGAGGTGCTTCAACGCATGATGGCCGGATTGAGTTCTCAATTGCAGCTTCACGAAGCCGTCTATCCAGTTGATGATGAAGGGAATCTGCTGATGCCCGTCGTGCCGAACTAGGGGCAAGAAGTAGCACAGGCATCCTGCCTGTGAAATGAGCATCCCAGGCTCGAGCCTCTGTGCTGGGAAGGCACCACTTGTTTCCGCTCGCTCGTATTCTTCTTCGTTGAAGAATGCCTCTCACGCCGGTAGATTGCGGTGCCCCGGTTCACCCGTTTCCCATTGAGCTGAACACCCTTTTTGGGCCACTTTGAATGCTAGGTTCCCGGGACTGGCTTGTTGTTCTGGTTAGGTCGGGATTGATCGGAGCGAAGGCGTAGCCGAAGCGGAGATCAATCCCGGATTTCTTTTTGTAGCAAACTGATCCGGACTCTGAAAGCCCAATTTGCTGTGAGGATGTATGCGTTTGTATAGGAGCATCCATTCTTCGATGACGACGCGCGCTTCGGTCACACTCGGGAACAGCTCCTGATTAAGGCACTCATCCCGCAGCCGGTTGTGAAAGCTCTCCACGTGGCCGTTTTGCCATGGGCTGCCGGGATCAATGTAAATGGTCCCAATGCCTAGCTCTGCGAACCACTCCTGGACCTCCTTCGCAATAAACTGATTCGCTTTGCTCACCCTCCGGGCAGCACATTGTGCTGTCTATGTCCGCATAGCTTCCATTCGCTTCCATTGTCGCTGCGGATGTATTCAGGAGCTCCCCGTTGCGCCATGACTTCTGCCAGAGCGCCTCCTCCAACACCCTCGCCTTCAGCATTTCATCGGCGAGCATCTTCTTGAGCTCTGTGTTTTCGTTTTCCAGCTCCTTATATCGTTTCGCATCCGCCATCTCCATGCGGCCATATTTCCTGCGCCATCGATAGAATGTTTGCTCGCAGATGTTTGCCTCCCGGCAGACTTGTTCCACGGTTTGGCCTCCATCGGCCATTCGCAAAATACGGATAATTTCTTCGGTCTTGTGTCTCTTTCCTTTCATTTTCGGTTCTCGGGTTTCGGCCCAGGAACCTAGCATAAGATCTGGCTCAGATTTCGGGGGTCAGCTCACCTCCATGCACAGGGAAGTAAGTATCTCCTCCGAATGGGAGCCTCTGACTCTGTGGAGTCGCTGGTAAAGGAGATGGGGGACGAACCGCCTGAAATTCTCTCCGGCACAAAACGTGATACGCTTGCTTCGCTCTACGCCGCCGGAGCAAATCCCGATTTCGTTTCGTATGGCAAACCGCGCCGAACACGGCGTGTCGAGCTGCCGGGTTATCCATTCCAGCGCAAATATTACTGGCTTCCGAAATCATGAGTGAGAAACAGGTAGTGGTAGTGACAGGCGCTTCCTCCGGCTTTGGCGAGCTGACGGCGAACCGGTTGGTGGAAGACGGTTTTGAAGTCATCGGGACAAGCCGGAACCCGGAGGCTGCTGCGGAGAATTTTGAAATGCTTACGCTCGATGTCACTTCGGACGAGTCCGTGGAGACTTTTGTTTCACAGGTCAAAGAGCGTCATTCCCGGATCGATATTCTTATCAACAATGCGGGCCAGTCCCACAACAGCCTTCTCGAGGAGACGTCACTCGAGGACGCCCGTCAGATCTTTGAAACGAATTTCTGGGGTATGGTTCGGATGAATCAAGCGGTGTTGCCTCTGATGCGCGAGCAGGGCAGCGGGTTGATCGTAACGATCAGTTCTCTCGCCGGGCTTGTCGGAACTCCCGGTCAGGGGTTCTACGGGGCCGCGAAGCATGCCATCGAAGGATATACCGAAACTCTCCGGGCCGAACTCGGTCTTTTCCCTGTCGAAGTGGCACTCATTGAGCCCGGGTTCTTCCGGACGAAGTTGGGAGACTCGATGGTGAGGAACGCAAATGCGATTTCTGATTATGACTCCGTTAGGGAGTTGGTGGCCGGAAACCTTGATGATGAGTTCGCCGGAGGTGGGGATCCTGCAGAAGTTGTCGAAGCGATTGTGAAAACGATCGGTGAAGGAGGAAACAAGCTGCGCTGTCTCGTCGGTTCCGACGCCAAGACAATTACGCGATTGAAGAGCTGGCTACCGGAAGGCTGGTTTTTGGACGGGCTCCGAAAACAATTCGGTCTCAAGTAGCGGGATTAGGATTTCTTCTTGAGAAACTGAACGGCGTCGGCGATCACAACTTTGTTCGGCTCGGTTCCTTCGGTGGAAATGACGACGGATCCGGACTGTCCCTTTTCGAACGGGAACACTCCCAGGGAACGAAAGAGCCGACCGTGCGCCGGTGTTTCCTGCTGATTGATTCGAATCGTGGTTGAGCCCTTGGCATGGTGGATCGTAACGGGCGTGTTCGTCGATCGGCGGACGTTGTAACAATGGGCCACACGAACTTCGTATTCCCCCGCTTCGGGGAACACCGGTCTCCAGGTAACCGACTTTTCTCCTTTTGCTGACTTCTGGTCATGCAGATACCCGATCCCAACGTAAGGCGGCGTGTGCGTCGAGTACTGCCATTTTCCCACCAATTCGGCATCGACTTCATCCAGAACGATTCCATCAAGGTTTTTTGGATCTGCGATGACATACCGCAGATTTTTCTCCACATCGACTTCCCCGGGTGCGTGGGAGTTGGGAACGGCTTCCGGATGCGGGTCGATCCCGAAACTGGCACTGGTTGATAAGAAGAGGAGCAGGCAAAAGGTAATTTTCATGGGAACGATGCGGCTAGAGTGCAACCAACCGGTTCCAGATCCGAACGATCTGTGACTTCACGGTTCCGAGATCGCCGGAGTAGTTGTTTACGAAAAGTGCAAACGCGTATCGCTTCCCGGAGCGGGTATTGACGTAGCCTGCGTAGTTGCGAACCCGGTCGATCGTTCCGCTCTTGGCGACAACACGACCTTCAGAAGAGGAGCCGCCGCCAATGCTGCGGAGGGTTCCGGAACGGCCGGCAACAGGTAAGGTGCCGTGGAAGGTGTCGAATGAATCCCCTTTCGCAGCGTGATAGAGAATCATGGCCATCTGCCGGGGAGTCACCGTATTGGCGCGTGCGAGACCACATCCGTCATCCATGAAAAATCCGGTCATATCGACACCCTTTGCCGACCAGTGATCACGCACCGCTTTTGCCGCGGCTTTGATCGAGCCTTCGTCGCCTTTTTTGACCCCGATCATGCGATGGATGCATTCCGCACGGAGGTTGTTCGACTTCATGTTTGTGATATTCATGATTGAGGCCAGCGTCCCGGATTCCTGCGAGTGAATCACTTTCCGTGCCGCGAGCGATTCGCCCGCGATGGTCATGAGGCGAACCGTTGTCGGGTCACCGGACACGGAGAGGTCGTTCTCATTGAGATATTTGGAGAAAGCCCGGGCGCAGAAAAAAGCGGGATCCGGAAGGGCTCCTTTGATGGTGAAGGATCCTTTTCCCGCAGGAACCGAACCGCGAAGATAATACACTTTTCCATAGGGAGCCCCGTAGACGTATCCCTGATCGCCTGAGCTGGAGGATCCGACCCGCATTTCGTTGATGAACTCGACGCCAGGCAACTTGGGGTCGGTCCAGGAGAGCGGCGCTTTCCCTCCCACTTTCGGAGTCTTGAAATTGCAGTGGAAAAGGTTCTGATGAAAGGTCAGCCCGCAGGGGCCGGCCGCATAGTAATTCCCCATGTCATCCCACTGCCAGGAGTTGGGGACCATCTGGTTGTGAAAGATCGTGGCATCTCCGACAATAGACCCCTCGATGGATTGAATCCCCGCTTCCTTCATCGCCGTCTGCCATTTCGAAAAGGTCGCGGCAATGTTGGAGGAACCGAGAGTGGGATCTCCGCCTCCGCGAATGACCAGATTTCCCTTGAGGACGCCTTCTTCGGAAAGAACACCGGCGGTTTGGAGTTCCGTCGTAAATCGGAAGTCGCCCCCGAGAACTTCGTTCGCAGTCGCGGTGGTAATCGCCTTCATCGTAGAGGCGGGAATCAATCCTGTGTCAATGTGGTAGCCTTTCGCGTCCGAGGGCTCTCCGTCGATGGGGACAAAGCAAAGTCCGAGGGAAGCCGTCCGGGTGGCCGACTCGCTTTGGATCTTTTCCATCTCCGCAATCACGTCTTCGGGTGCGGAGTGGGAAAGGGTGGAGAACACGAATACGGACAGGAGCGAAAATGCGAAGGGACGGAGCATGCGGGAAGAAACGCTCTCTTTCGGGATCCTTCAATGCGGGAATTCGTCCGGGATGGTTCTTGTCAGCAGACCGGGATCAGGGTTTGGATGAATGAATGAAGAATTGGAAAACGATTTGCTGCGTCATCCTGGGTCTGGCGTGCCAGCCTGGTAGAAGCGAGGAAACCTGGAGGCCGGAGCGGTGCGAACTTCTTCCTCTCCCCCGCCAGCAGGTGGCCTTTGAGGTCGACGGGGAGGAAAAGTTGAGCTGGCATTTCGGATCGGAGTATCCGCGGCCGTTTTTCTATCCGCTCAAGGGCCCTTCCGGAGTTTCCCTGACACGCATGGGACACCCCGGTGCCCAGAATCATGACCATCATCGTTCGGTCTGGTTCGCCCACCATGATGTGAACGGGGTCAGCTACTGGGCGGATTCCTCGAAAGCTACGATTCGTCAAAAACACTGGTATCGATACCGTGACGGCGACGAGGAGGCGGTCATGGCCTCCCTTCTCGGTTGGTATGACGAGGAGGGGCAGGAAGTCATGGAGCAGGATGTATTCGCAGCCCTTCTGCCCGGAGAGGGAGGGGAATACTTTCTCGAAATCCAGACCAACTGCCGACCTTCTCCGGGAGCGAAACCGGTGGAATTGGGCAAAACGAATTTCGGGTTTTTCGCGGTTCGGGTATCGAAGTCACTCTCCCACTATTTCGGGGGAGGGGTGATTTCCAATAGCGAGGGGCAGGTCGGGGAGAAGGATATTTTCGGCAAGGCTGCGAAGTGGATGGACTACTCCGGGCCGGTAGCCACGGGTGGCGGACCGGACCGGAAGGTCGTCACGGAGGGAATCACCTACTTTGATCACCCACACAATCCGCGCTACCCGACGAAGTGGCACGTGCGTTCAGACGGATGGATGGGGGCTTCGTTCTGCATGGACGAAGGTATGACTTTGTCGGAGGAATCACCGATCACTCTTCGATATCTTCTTCATGTTCATTCAGGCGCTTACGACTCGAAAGTGGCCGGCGGGGTCGCGGAAAGATTCGGAAAACGAAAGTCGTTCGTAGTCGCCAAGTCCAAGCAACCCCATCGCCAATACGAAGTCTGGAGAGAAGGACAGATGCCGGAAGCGGAGAAGAAGTGAGGACGGTTACTCGGTCACCCGGATCAGTCGGCTGTCCTTGTGCAATCGATCGTAGGCATCGGTTGCTTCCACCTCAATTTGCAGGCTTCCAACGGGAAGGCTCTCCGGCAACATTGCTTTCCAGAGGTGCCCGGACTGGATCGGTCCGTTGAGGTGCCTTTTGGATTCGGGATCCGCTGCGATTTCCCTGTCCCTCGTTTGCACGTAGAAGGGGTCTTCTTCGAGGACCTTCTTCAGAGTCACCCACTCACTCTCTCCCACTTTCATGCGAACTTTTGATTTTTCCGATCCATTGAAAACATTGACGTAGACAGGCGTCTTTTCCGTTTCGGCAGAAGCAATTTCGTCGGGGGCGAAAATGGTCATCTGATAGGATGCCGGTTGGCGGGCCGCTTTGAAATCGAGAGTGTGATTCACCCCGTCAAATGTGATGATGGAATACCCGTTGGGAGCGCCGTCTCTCATCGTTGCGTGAGGAATGCCGACTTCGTCCTTCTTTCCCTTCCACCAGGTGCCTGACACAGTCACATTGACAATGTGATGATGTGGCTCCTTCCCCTGCCATCCATCTTCCTTGGTGATATACTGGTGAGCATGCCAGTGGGTGTGTCCGGAGATACTCAGGGAGTAGGGGCGCTTTTCGATGAGCCGATAGAGTTCCGTTCGGTTTTCCACTCCGGTGAGGGGGATGTGCATCATCAGCATGATGAGTTTCTCTTCGGGAACGAGAGCGAGATCGTTCTTTACGAAGGTCAGTTGATCATCATCGAGCCCGCCAACGTAGGTCATCTTTCCACTGGAGCTCTGCCGTCCCCATTCGACATCGTCGAGCACGATGAAATGTACGGCCCCGTAGTCGAAGCTGTAGTAATTCGGGCCGAAGTGGCGGTGAAAGGTTTCATCGGAGTTGACGTCCGTCGGGGAATCAAAATTGATGTCGTGGTTACCAACAACATTGTACCAGGGGATTCCGACCAGGGCGACATTGGCATTCGAAGGCTCGAAGAGATTGAGCTTGTCGAACATGATGTCCCCTAAAGTGACTCCGAACTTGGCATCCGTTCCAATCAACTCGGCAATCACGTCGTGAGCGATGTAGTTGATCTGTTCGATATTGGAAGGCTGCGGGTCACCGAAGAAAATGGCTTTGAAGGTGTCCGGTTCCTCGGAGGGGGAGAGGGGGAAATTAATCGAGTCCGGCAAGGGCCCGGTCGGATCAACACCCGGGTAGCGTAGGTTGGGAGGCGAGCCGTTTGGTTTGTGAATGTAGTAGAACCGGGGGAGTTGGCTTTCGCTAACCGGTGTTTTCCACCCCGCCGGCTTGATGACAAAGAAAATCGTGTCGTCGTCGCAGGGGAGCGTCCATCGGCCTTCGGCATCGGTCGTCACCACCTCCCGTTGATTCGAAACACCAATGCCGGGGACACCGGATTCACCCTCGTCGTACCTTTCGTTGCCATTTAAATCATGAAAGACACGACCAGTTGCCTCCTCGCCAAAAGAGATTCCGGTGGCGAGAAAGAGGAGGAGAACGATTCGAAACATGGCGGCATTCTTCTCAGTGAGGCTTTCCGGTTCAAGCTTTCCCGCTGGCTCATACGCGGCCAGCGGAATCTTGTCGGAAGGTTTCCGGATTTCTACGATTCGCTCGTTTCCATGACATCGTTCCGACATCTTCTTTACTGCGGTTTCGCTCTCTTTCCGGTGGCTTCGGTTGCTCAAATCGAAGTCCATTCCAATTTCCCGGGGGGATCCGGAGAAGTGGAATCGATCGAAGTGGAACAGAAGCGCATCGTCCTCAATCCTGCCGATCATCCGGACCGGGGCTGGCGGTGCTGGTGGTATGTGAAACTGACCGGGCTTCCGGTAGGGGAAAGCTGGACTCTCGATGTAGGAGACGCTCCCTGGGCCACTCCCGATCAGGCGACGGTAAGCAGGGATAATGGAAAAACCTGGCAGCACACCGAACCGGGAGATCGGGAGGGAAAGCGAATCCGATATCCCTTGAAGTTTGAATCAGAGAGTCTTCTCGTCGCGTGGGGGCCGCCCTTTGTTCCGGCGGATGGAAAGGCTTTGGTGGATTCACTGGCGGCCAGTCTAGCGGAAGCCGAAGAATTTTCCCTCTGTCAAACCCTGGAGGGCCGTGATACCCCCGCTTTGCGAGTGGGTGCGGGCTCGAAGAAACCTCTCGTCTGGATTCAGGCCCGACAGCATGCCTGGGAGTCGGGCGCCAGCTGGGTCGGGAAAGGATTTTCCGAATGGCTCGTCTCCGGCGCACCGGAAGCAAAGAAATTCCGGGAGCAGGTTGAGGTGGTCTTTGTGCCCATCATGGATATCGACAATGTCTTTCGAGGTGCGGGAGGCAAGTCGCAGAAACCGCAGGACCACAACCGGGACTGGACCGAGGAGCCTCACTGGAACGCGGTGACGGCGGCACAAAAGGAAATCGGAGAAGCGGCCGCGGCAGGTCGGCTCGCGGCGTTTGTGGACCTTCACAATCCCGGAGCGACGAACCGGTTTCCCTATTTCTACGTTCCGCCCCGGGAGATTCTCACTCCAGCTGGAAAGGCCAATCAGGATCGCTTTCTGAAACTGGTGAAAGAGAAAATGACCGGTCCACTTCGTTTCACCGGCGGCACCATTGAATCCGGCGCCAAATATGATCGCAAAGCGTGGAAGGCGATCAGCAAAAACTGGGTCGCCTCGTTGGAGTCGGATGCCATTTCCGTGACCCTCGAAACCGCCTGGAATACATCGGCCAGCACAACGGGAGGATACCAAGCCGTCGGGCGTCAGCTCGGCCAGGCGCTCGCCCGCTACTGTAGCGGAGAGTAGTTTCCGCTACTCTGCCAACCATCCGCCCGGTTGAGGGGTCGCGGTCGCCTGGGTTTCGGCAAACCATTGCTTCAGATGCTCCAGCATCGAAGCTGCCTGGTCGGGGTGCTTTCCGGCGAGATTGACGGATTCGGAAGGGTCCCGATCGAGGCGATAGAGTTCCACGGTTTCATTTTCGAAAGTGCCGGGCCTGGCTTTGGGATGCAGGACGACCAATTTCCAAGGGCCTTCTCTCATTGCTTCAGACCGGTTTCCTCCGTTGCTGAGAGAGGCCCAGAAGAGAGGGCGCGGTGAAAGCGTCGCACTATTGATGAGCAGTTTGGAAAGATCCAGACCGTCCAATGGCTGAGGCGGGACCTTCGCTCCGGCAAGCGAGAGAAGCGTCGGCATCACATCAAGACTCAACAGGGTTTGGTCACTGACGGAACCCTTTTGAATGATTCCCGGCCACCAGGCAATGGCCGGGACTTTGTGTCCCCCTTCGTAAACGGATCCTTTGTTGCCGCGGAAGCGGGGACTGCCACTCGGAAAATCTCCGGACGCACCGTTGTCGGAGAAGAAGAGCACGAAGGTGTTTTTTTCGATGCCCAGTTCCAGGATCGTTTTCCGGAGCTGACCGACCCCTTCATCGATCGGGAGAGTCATGCCCTTGTATTTTTCGATCCGTTCTTCTTCGGAAACTTCCCTCCACTTCCAGCGAACCCAGTTGTCGAGAGTTCGACGAACCGGATCTCCCGGCACCTGCACCGGATTGTGAATTGCTTCGTGCGCGACATAGAGGCAGAAGGGCTCCTTTTCCTTCGCGTGACGCCGGACAAAGTCATCGGCATACTCATTGATCAGGTGTGTGGAATAACCCTCTTCCGGAG
Organism: Verrucomicrobiales bacterium; assembly: GCA_029213265.1. Lineage (GTDB taxonomy): Bacteria > Verrucomicrobiota > Verrucomicrobiia > Verrucomicrobiales > DEV007 > Arctic95D-9. The sequence continues at coordinate 117,673 of JARGNG010000014.1, forward strand.
TCTCCGTTCTGCCATGCCACCAGTCGTGTTCGTAGTGGTCGCCGACGTGGCTGACAAAGTCGATGTTGCCGCTGTGGTAGCCGAAAAACTCATCGAAGCCGTGGTTCTGCGGATGGAAATCATCCGAGTTCACGGGATAGCCCTGGTGCCATTTCCCGATCAGGCCGGTGGTATAGCCGGCTGCTTTCAGGCTTTCGGCAAAAGTGGTTTCCGCGAGTTGCAGGCCCTTTCGGTGCTCGGGATGATCGGATACCGGGTGAATTACCGCTTCAATCCCGGCCCGTTGTTGGTATCTCCCTGTGAGAAGCCCGGCCCGGGTCGGAGAGCAGACCGTTCCGGAAGAGTGGAAGTCGGTCAGGCGCATTCCCTCCTGAGCAAGGCGATCGATTTCCGGCGTTTGGAAATAGGGATTCCCGAAGCAACTGACTCCTTCGTAGCCCATGTCGTCAACCATGATGACGATGAAATTGGGTTGGTCGGCAGCGTCCGACAAAGGAATGAAACACAGCAGAAGGGTGAATAGGAAACGAAAATCCATACGGAAAGAGTAACAGAGGTCAGTGCGGTAGGGCAACCCGGGTGCGGGGGCGAAGGCCTATTTACGCAGGGCTTCAACATGATGCCGGACCGCCTTGGCCAGGCCTGCTTGATTGTATCCTCCCTCAAGAACCGAAACGAGTCGGCCTTCGGCATATTCGCCTGCCATTTCGACCAGGATCTCTGTCAGGGTGGCAAAATCGTCATCGGACAGGGTCAGATTTCCCAGCGGATCTCCCAACCGGCTGTCGAAGCCGGCGGAGATGATGACGAGGTCCGGTTGGAAGTCTTTCATCTTCGCGGTAAACGCTCCGCGGAAAGCAGCTCCGATTTCGTCCATGCCGCAGCCTGCGGGGAGGGGAACATTCAGTGTCGTTCCTCGGCCTTTGCCAATGCCGGTTTCGGCCTTGGCTCCGGTTCCCGGATACCAGGGATGCTGGTGGGTTGAGAAGTAGAAGACGCTGCCGTCGTCGTAGAAAATATCCTGGGTTCCGTTACCGTGGTGCACATCCCAGTCGATGATCGCGACGCGCTCGAGGCCATGCTTTTTCTGCGCGTAACGGGCTGCGATGGCGGCGTTGTTGAAAATGCAGAAGCCCATGCCCCGATCCGGAGTCGCGTGGTGTCCGGGCGGGCGCACCGCGCAGAAGGCATTGTCGAGTTCGCCGCCGACTACGCCGTCGACCGCGTTGAGCAATCCACCGGCAGCATGGCGTGCGACGGTGAGGGATTGGGGGCCGAACTGGGTGTCGCCGGTGCTGAGCTGACCGGAGCTTCCGTCAATCTCGCGAAGGACCGTTTTCAGATAGCCATCGGTGTGGGCGAGGAGCACTTCCTCGTCGGTGACAATTCGTTCGTCAAGGGAGGGGCAGGATTGGTCGAGTCCTTCTTTCGAGAGTTCCGACAGAATGGCTTCGATTCGTCCGGGCGCTTCGGGATGGTGATCGCCCGGATCGTGATTGCAAAAGTCGCGGTCGAGAAGAAGTCCTGTTTTCATTTTCGAAACAAGGCTGACAGAATCATGCCTGCTCCGCCAATCACAAAGAGGCACGGAAACCAAATCGAGTAGAGCGCTGCCTTCGTGTCCTTCTTGAGGACCGCCTCATTGGGAGACTTCGGGTCCACATGGCAAACCGTTTGGGAGCCGACCTCGAGCTCATCGAGCTTTGCTTTCACTTTGCGGGGATCGCTCGCTTCGGAGGGGAGGCGCTTGAAGCGGCCTCCCTCGAATTTCTTCCCTTCGAATTCATACTCGTAGGAAACGAACAGGGTGTATTTGGGCATTCCCTTCTGGTTTCGACCGGTGTCATCCATTGAGGTGGAAAGGATCGTGCAGGGCGTTTCCACCCAGGAATCCATCAGGGCAGCGCGCTGATAGGCACCCCAGAGGTAGCTGACAAAAACCGAGCCGACGACCATGAGGAGCGCACCCATGGCAATTTTCCAAAGTCGGCCGCCGAGGTTGGTGCGGGGAGTGGGAGAGGGGGATTCGTTTTTCACGTCGCGAAATAGGGGTTTGCGGGTAGCTTAGCGCATGAGCGAACTTTCCCAACAGATTACGGAAGATATGAAAACAGCGATGCGTGCAAAAGACACCGTCGCCCTCAATACGATCCGGATGCTGAAGTCTTCCATCAAGAACGCGGCGATTGAAAAGGGAGGGGCGGATGCCGAACTGGACGACACCGAGATCTCCAATGTAATCCGCAAGGAAGTCAAAAAACGTCAGGATTCGATCGAGCAGTATGAAGCGGCAGGTCGGCAGGAGTTGGCGGATCAGGAGAAGGTCGAGATCGAAGTTCTCAACGGATACCTTCCGGAGCCTCTTGCCGAAGAGGAGATTGCCAAAATCGTTGACGAAGCCATTGCCGAAGTGGGTGCCACTTCCCGTAAGGAAATGGGTCAGGTCATGAAGATCGTTCAGGAAAAGACGGCTGGACGTGCCGATGGAAAGACCCTTTCCCAGGCGGTCATGAGCAAGTTGAGCTGAGACCTTTCAGGCCTCTTGAAAATCTCCGCGATCATTGTCGCCGCCGGAAGCAGTCGGCGGATGGGCTTCGACAAGCTCGAGGCCGATCTTGGTGGCGAGAGCGTCTTGGTTCGTTCGATCCTCGCTTTCGAAAATTGCGATGCCGTGTCAGAAATTCGGGTCGTCACTTCTTTGGAGAAATTTCCGGCCGTAGAATCCGCCGCGAAGCGGCTGCAGATCGATAAATTTGTGGAAGCGGTCGAAGGCGGAGCCGAGCGGCATCTTTCGGTGAATGCCGGCCTTGAGCGGGTCGGGGCTCATTGTGATCTCGTTGCGGTTCATGACGGAGCCCGGCCTCTCGTGACTCCTGCGGCCATTATTCAATGCGGGCAAGTCGCCGAACGCACCGGTGCCGCTGTCCTCGCCCATCGGGTTGCCGATACGTTGAAGCGGGGCAATGACGCGGGCGAGGTGTGCGGTTCCGTGTCCCGGGAGGATCTGTGGGCCATGGAGACTCCGCAGATTTTCCAGGTCGATCTACTTCGCGAAGCCTACTCCGCTGTTCTGGCAGCTGGTGATGTCGTGACCGACGAAGTCTCCGCGATCGGCAAGCTGGGACGTCCGGTTTCTCTGGTCGAAAACCGGGAAGCGAACGGAAAAATTACGGTCCCCGGAGATCTGGTGGTTGCCCGGGCCGTGATACGCGAGCGGAGCTGAGAAAGTTTCAAGGCGTCCCGCGAAAGCCCACTCCGCTCGTCACCAGCGCGTCCCGTTCATCCGTCACCACCATGACCCAGGTGTTGGCGTCTTCTGGAAGGCCTTTTGCGACCGCCTTGCCGTCTCCGAGACGGGCTGCGATTACTTTCCACTCTCTTTCCGTTCGTGGCCCTTCGTCCGACGTGTAGTGGAGTTCGGCTTTCACCAGTTTGGTTTGCGAAGATACAGGGACGAAAACGGTGCCGTCCTCTGCCACCATCATCTCCCCGACGGAGGGGAGGGGGACTCCGCCTTTGAGAATTGAGTCAACATACATCGCAATTTCCTGAGGAGCCCACCCGGCCCCGTGGCTGTGGCCCATCCGCGGTTCGATGCGGAAAGTCTTCGGTCCCTGGACTTGTGAATACGATTTTGCATAGCTGTCGAGAACGTAGTGCTTGTCGTGCGTACCGTTGACCCAGAAGGTTGGCACCGTGCATTTGCCGAGATGACTTCCCGGATCGTAGGCGTCGACCCAGGCCTGACGCCGATCACCGAGCGCATCGA
>JARGNG010000061.1 GCA_029213265.1 Verrucomicrobiales bacterium
ACTAAAACCAAGCGGATCAATCAAAACGTGTCCACTTTTTCGGGGGAGTTCCAATCCGGGTATTGACGGGTCTTCGCTCCGCCGTTGACTCCCTGGATCTGCTGCTCCGCCCACAAGGCCCAGGCGAGTGTCATGTAATGACTGGCGAGCTGTCGCAATTCCGGCTCCTCTGCCAAATCGTGGATCAGGTAGATGGCTGCTAGCGTTGCCTGTGAGTAGGAGGCCGAGTCGATCTCCACCGTCATGCCCTTGCGACCACGCTGGCGCAGATACTCCATGATCCAGGCGGTCCACGCCGCGTAGTGCTCGTTCACGGTGTGCTGATCGGCGATGAGGTCGCGATAGGCCGGCTCCCGGCTCAAGAGCAGAGTCGCTGCCCAGCAGGATGCGAAGTGGTTGGCATGATGGTTCTCGGAACTGTGCCCCGTCCAGGTGTGCCATGGTTCGATGGCCGTGTCGGCGAACTTCAATTTTGCCTGACACCACGTCCACAGGGTTTTCAAGATGACCTCGTGTGTCTCCTCAGTGATAAGCCCCTTGGTTCGACTGCCGTCAGGTCCATAGAGAAGGGAAAGCCTCGCGAGGAAGCGGGGCGCATTGGGAAAGCTGTGAATCTCTAGCAGCGTCTGTGGCCGATCGAGGTGATACTGACACATCTCGCGCACGGCCAGGTTCGCCTCGTCGATCTGCTCGTTGAGAGTCAGCGCACGAGTGGCGAAGTGAATCACATCTTGTATGTAGTGCCGGGTGAAATCGCCGCGGTCGTTCCAATCCACCCTGATGTCACGCGAGACGAAGGGCTTGCCCGACTCGGATTCGAAAGCAGCCCGGCGGCGGGAGGCGGCCGTTTCTCGCAGCTTTTGGATTTCAGCGTCGGAAAGACCGGAGGCGGTTTCAGCCGGGGCAGGGGCGGTCGGCTGACTCACCCGAAAATTCGCGTAGCGAGCCGAGCGGGTAAACATATGCCGCAATCCGATGCGCCCCTCGGTGATTGCGGGCAGGTCCGGGTTGTTCATGTGGCAATAGACGACCTCGTCAGGATTTTCGACTCGCACATGAAGGTCGCGATCTTTCTTAATGACGGTGATGCGGTGTTTCACCCCAGTGGCGAACAGCGTGGGGGTGGAGTAATCCGGTTTCAGTTCGGTGCCGTTAAGTCCTTCGTTTTCGGGCAGGTAGCGACGACCACGGAGATAGGCCTTCTTCGAACCCGGGAAGGCCGCGTAGCTGATGTGATAGGCATTCATGTGGTCGAAATACATCTTCATCGCAGGCACTTTTCGCAGCTCACTCCACTTCGTGATGTCTTTCGCGTAAGGACCTTTGCCGCTCCCCGTTGCCTGGAGATAGAGGATGGTGACGCAGTTGGGTGCCTCATCGAGCCGGGTGTAGTCGTATTCGATCCTCAGGTCACCCGAAAAACTGTCCTTCGTCCACAGCACCATGTGATGGGCATCGTTTCTGAACTCCGGACCGGCTGTCAGGGTCATGCCCTCCGGGCTGTTCGTTACGCTGCCCACTTCGCCATCAAGAAACCACTGTTCCTGCCAATCCGCTGTGCCGGAATCGGAAAAAACCTCTGCCCACGCAACATCGGCCTCGGCCTTTTCGAACGCGGCCTGGTCCGCAGCTGGATTGGGCTGTGGCTCATCGGCGGTTGCACCGTTGGCGAGCAGGATGTAGGCGACGAGGGCAAGGGAGCTGAGTGTTAGTTTGGGGAGAAGCATGGGTGCGGGAATTGAATAATGTCCTACTTACGTCAAGGGTGTCGAGCTCATCACGAACTTCACCTATCGGAACTTCACCGTGCGGGGCCAGCCGGGTACGTCGACTTTGATCGGCTGGCGCGCTTCATCCATGGGATGGAACTGGAGCTCGGTTTCGCGATTCTTCGTGTCGAAGAGAATGATGCCGTAGCCATTGAGACCGTTACCGGCTCCATATATCGTCACCTTGTTGCCGAAGCGATCGTGAAATTGGCCGGTGTTTTCGGGGGCTCCGGGTTCGCGGTTCTGACCCGCTTCGAGCGGTTTCCAAAATCGGCTCGCAGGGGACGAAAAAGAGGGAAGGGAGTAGGTGACCGGGCCATCGTCGAATTCATCCACCCCGTGTCGACCGAGGGTGCCGAGGTGCACGTCGCCGTGCAGCATGACGACTGGTGCATCGCCAATGGCCTTGAGGGCCCGGTTTCGGGCGGACTGGGGCCAGGCGTTGGAGTCGAGGTCCGCGGAGGTCGGTGAATACATGGCCACATGGACCCAGGGACTGGCGGAGATGACGGCGCCGATCTGGCCGGAAGCCTTGAGATCGGCTGACCAGTCAGCGAGGAAGGCTTCCTGCTCGGGGCCGAGAAGTTGAAGCCCGGGGTCGTCGAGTTGGGTGCAGTCGTAATCGGGGTCGAGAACCACCTCCATATCGGTATGCGTCCTGCGCTTCCTGGGGGCTTCGTAGCCCGGAGGGACAATTTGTTCCGTGAGCACTTCGGAGGGGGGCTCTTCCACTTGCGGTCTTCGAGGATGGCGAAGCGCACGCCCCCGTATTCGAGAGCGGTGTAGAAAGCCTTGATCCCGTCGCCGTGCGGTCCGGGATTGATCGGGTCAGGGAGGTGGCCCGTCCGGGTGAATTCGGCCGCGTTGACCCAGTCAGGGTGGGCGGGGTAGCCGCCAGTCGTGCGCTTGCCATCGATGAGGACAGCGCCGTTGCCCCAGAGGTCGGGGAGAAAAACATCGTGATCGTCGGTGATCATGAGGGTGGGACGATCCCGCATCAGTTCGCGGAAGGCCTCGCCGAACTTTCGGTACTTTTCGAGGTAGTTCTTCATCCCTTGCGGAACTTCCTCCCGGGTCTTGGCAAGGAAGGCGGGGCTGCCGTAATCGTTCTCGTAGATCTGGTCGCCGGTGAAGATGACGAGATCCGGATCGTGGGAAATCACCTCGGCGATCGCTTCCTTCCAGGGCCAGGCAACGTCCTTGTGGCAGGAAAGACCAACGGCTTTCAGGACAGAACCGTCCTTCGGTTCTGCGCGGAAGATGCCTTCCCACTCAGAGTCGCCACAGGTGACCTTAAAGAACGTGCGCGTGTGCCGGGGCCAGTTATCGAGCACGAAGAGAGAGGTGCTAGTGAGTGGATCGACGGGCCGGGTGTCGGCGAGTTTCCATTCTTCTTCGGCTTGTTCCCTAAGCCAGAGTTTCACCGACTCGCTCTTGCCCCCGGTGGTCGCGGTAGGGTCGGTATCCAGATGCACGAGCAGCTTCATTTTGCCGAGGTGCTGGCAGTACTGGCTCCAGAGAATCTCTGCCCCGTTGGCAGGGGTTGCGAGTGAGCCAAGCGCGAGGATTAGTGTTGAAAGGAGAAGGGTGTTTTTCATGCTAACTTTCTCCGGCTCACGACGAATTTCTCATCGTATTCATAACCCAATCCCGGTTTGCCGGAAGGCGTGAAGTAGTAGCCGTCGAACTCGATCGGTTCTTTAAAGAACTGATTCCTGTTGCGGCTTATGTGCCCGGTCGGATTTTCTCGCAGCGTGTTCGCTTCCAGGATCAAGACATTGGGGGTGGCCATGCAAAAGTTGGCCATGGCGACCCAGTTCAGTGGACCATAGGAAAAGAAATGCGGCGCGATCTGAACGCCTCGCAGTTCGGCCAGGGTGGCGATCTTGCGGGCTTCGGTAAGGCCGCCCACATTGGGGGGCGATAGATTGAGAATCGACGCGGCCCGTTTGTCGATCAGGCGGGTGAAATCTTCGAGGCCTTGAAGGTTTTCTCCTGTCGCAATGGGGACCGTGGTGGCCGCGGCTACCTTGGCCATTTCATCCATGCTGCTGGTGGGCGACGTCGGCTCTTCGATCCAGAGCAGGTCATACGCTTCGAGCGGTTTGCAGGTCGCGATGGCTCCCTCGGCACTGCACTGGCCGTGGCCGCCGTGGATCAGGTCCACCTTGTCGCCTGCGCCTTCACGAAGGCAACGGAAGACCATTTCGTTGTAGGCGATGTTCTCCTCGGTCGGCATTCTGCCGCCCGCCTCATCGTCCGTGTCCTCCCAGACTTTCCTATCGCCAAATCGCTCGTAAACCAACCAGGGATCGACCTTCACGACCGCACCTGGTTGCTTGGCCAGTCCTCGCCCCAGCGAGCGCCAGGCCTCTTCATTTTCCAACTGGGCTTTGGGCGGCTTGCCGTAGTAGTAGATCCGGATCCGGTCTCGCACGGGACCACCGAGCAGTTCGTAAACGGGCTTACCGGTTTCCCGGCCGAGCAGGTCCCAGAGGGCATAATCCACCGCGGTGCGATGCGAACAGAGAACGCCGGCCCGCCGTAGGGAGGACCAGATGGCTTCCACTGCGAAGGGATTGGCACCGATGAGATGCTCCCCGGCGACACCACCCAGTGCCGGTGCGTAGTCGAGGTCCGGGAAATCCGCATAGCCGGCGGTGCCTGTGCTGGAGATGATTTTCAGCACGCGCCGCTGTTCGTTGTTTTGTTTCAACACAAGCAGTTCGAGGGCTTCGATGCGACTGCCCGAGTCCGCCGCCAGGAGCGGTTGGCTGAGTGAAGGCAGTCCCGCCAGGGCACCGGTCCCCAGGGTGGCCTGCTTGAGAAAGTTTCGGCGATTGGTTAGGTGGTTCATTACTTGATTGAAAATGTAGTGAAGGGTCTCCGCACCCGACAGTGGCCGTAGGCCTGCTCCAGGCACGGGCTTCGCAGCGGGTGCGGAGACCCTTTTCTACTTGTGGAGCCTTCGGCTCGCTAGTTGATGGTCCATCACTTCTCCTTGTTCTTTGTTTTCAGTTCGGCGATTCGATTGATCTGAAACTTCGCTTCATCAATTTCACACGCTTCGGTGACGAGGGATCCCTGCGCTATCTGCAAGGGGCGTTTGAGCACGCCGTCCTCCTTCAGCCATTCGTCCTGGTAAGGCGAGGTCACCCACAGCGCTTCATCGCGATCAGAAAGCGACCGAGCCACTGCCAGCAGGGAAAGCGGACCGCCTTGCACCACAGGAGCCACTTTCAGCTTGGCGTCTTTGGCCAGGTCGGCGGTTCGGGCAATCATCGTCACCCCGCCAATGTGGCCGGCATCCGGAGTCAGAACCGTGCCGATCTGATGCTTGATGCCCTGGGAAAAATCCTCGAGCAGGTGGTAGTCTCCGCCGAATCCGAGAGGCTGACGGAACTCCTTGCGGGCATGCCCCTGTGCAATCAGGTGGCGGACCGCCATGGGATTCTCGAGCAGAGTCACCTCGTTCCTTTGACAACGCAGCGCGAGGTAAGTCAGCCCATCCGTGCTCAAGTTCCTATCGGCAGCGACAGTGATATCCATTTCCGTGCCAGCGCCCTTTTTCGCTCCCAACACCAGTTTGTCGATCTGACCCAACACCTCCTGCGGGTAGCGGTATGGCGCACATTCGCCGCGCGCCTTCATCTCATCATCGAGGGCACCGGCCAATTCCAGTCGGACGGCGGTAAAGCCCGCCTCCTTGAATGATGCCACCGTCTGCTGCATTTCCTCAGGAGTGCAGAGGCGGCGCTTGCCGTCTTCCTTTCGGTCAATCCGAATCGACGGACAAAGCCGCACCTGGCACGGGCCAGTTTCCCCAGCGAGATCGAGCAGAGCTGTCTGTAGTGCAATAACCAATCCTGATTTTCCCGGGCCCTGCCACATCCGGCCAAAGCCTTCTCGGTGATACAAGGCGCGCCCGGGCCAATACGGTGTTATGGCATTGAGAACGTCTGGTGCCGTCTCGCCGAGGACCGTGTGACCGGCGCCAACGGCCCGCATCGACGGGTCGGGCATGAAGATGTTTGGCTTGTAGTTCTGCAGCGCGTATCGGTTCACCATTCGAGCCAGGACTTCCTCCGCATCTTCGGCAGGTAGACCGTAATCCAGGTAATCCCCGTAGCCGGTCGAGCCGTCCCGCGTCGTCAAGCGAATGACCCGCAACTGTGACTCCGCTTCCGACTTTGGTTCCTTCACCGTCAGCAGGTCGGCCGCCACGATTGGGTCGGGCTTTGATTCTGCCTGGGCTTCCGGGTTTAGAATCGAAAGTGCGAGTAGTGACGTCGACGCAATAAGTGTCGAGCGGAGTAGTGTAGTGCCGGGTCTCCGCACCCGGCGGAAGGCTCTGGCAATTGCTTCGCAGCGGGTGCGGAGACCCTTTTCTACATTTAGCATCCACCTGGTTCTTGTCTTCTTCATGGTAGTATCAGGGGGCAGGCGAAAAGACGATCGGAGTGGCTTCCAGCCAGTCGTTCATCAACGCAGACAATTCTTTCACCTTCTCGGGATTTTGCTCCGCGAGATCGGTGCGGTCGTCTGGGTCATTCTTCAGGTCGTAGAGCTCAAGACCATCCGGTCGAGCGATCAGCTTGTCCCAACCATCAACCACGACACGCGCGATGAGATCGCTATCCAGGTCCTCCAAAGCATCGATTTGAATATTGTCCCAGTAGACGTCCACGAAGATGCGGTCGCGCTCGGCAAGGACCTCCGGCTTCCTCAAATCCAGCCCGGACATTGCTTGGTCAGGCTCGATGCCGCAGGCTTTCAAGATCGTTGGCGCGATATCGATATTGCTGGCCAGGGTCGTCTTATCACGACGGGGTGAAATATGGTTCTTGTGGGTGAGGAAGATCGGCGTGCGAATTCCCGCCTCGACCGGTGTCTTTTTGGACCTGACGTACCAGCCGGCCTGCTCCGGGTCGGGCCTCCAACCGTTGTCGGCGCTGAAAACGAAAAGCGTATCATCGTAAAGATCCTTTTCTTTCAAATAGTCAACCAGCTGACCACAGGTCTCGTCGAGCCAGGCAATGTTCGCCCAGTAGCGCGCGGTCGACTCATCAGGGGCCAGGTCTTTGTATTTCTGGTAGAGCTCATCCGGTGCGTTGTGCGGAGTGTGGGGCAGGAAAACGGCATACCAGATGAAGAAAGGCTGTTCGTTCTTCTGCGCCTTTTCCACGAAGTTGTGGATGGGCTCCATGGTTTTGCGACCGATCCCATGCCCAAAACCCTCGTCAAATCCGTGGTCGAGAGGGTCTCCCTCCCACCACTTCCCGGTCTGAAGCGTGGCATACCCGTTATCCTGCAGCTGCTTTACCATGGAAGGCGCATACTCCAGCGTGGCAGTCATGGTTTTCGATTGCTCTTGTGCCAGGGGCCACAGTTCTTTATTGGCTCGCAGTCGTTTGTGGTCAACGCCTTTTCCCATGTAAGGGCGATTGCCCCGCACGGCCGTCTGATGGGGATAGAGGCCGGTGACGATGCTGGCCAATGAGGGGCGGCAAATCGACGCGGTGGTGTAGCCACGTTCATAGATCAGACCCTCGCCGGCGAGTTGATCGAGGTGGGGTGTTTTGAGGTGAGGGTGGCCCATGAAGCCGTAATCGTCCCAGCTCTGGTCATCGCTCAGGATGAAGACCACGTTTGGCCTATCGTCCGCCTGCGCTAGCGTGCCGGCGGCGAATAGGCTCAGAATCAAAACGAGCTTCTTCATTTTATTATCAGGATCTGTTCGATGACATAGTTGTGCCGGGTCTCCGCACCCGGCGGCAGCTTTGCTAATGGCTTCGCAGCGGGTGCGGAGACCCTTTTCTACATTCTCATGCGCCCTTCTTTCTTCGCTTCAGGGTCGGAGAGGGATCGACGATGTTATCGAGAAAGCTTTGAAGCCGCTTGCGCATTTGTTTGGCCATGTCGGGTTGCGTGGCTGTCTGATTCCGCTCTTCCGCGATATCCTCAACGACATTGAAGAGTTGGGCTGACTGAATTTTGCGCTCCGCATTTACCTTTGCCAGCAGCTTCCATTCGCCGTCCCGAATCGCGGCCATTCCCTGCCGAGGACGGGAGAAGATCAAGCCTTCGATCGGACGCTTCACCGTATCGGTTTCCGGATCGGTGAATAGACTAATGAAGCTCCCTCCGTCGAGTTCATCAGAGAGATCTCCCTCTCCGCCGGCCAACTCGAAAAAGGTCGGCAGAAAGTCATAGCCTGCCACGGGGACCCGGCAAACTGATCCCGCTTCGATCGAGGGGCCGCGAACCAACAAGGGGACACGGATGCCGCCTTCGAGCAGGGAATGCTTGGCTCCGGACAAGGGAACGTTTGGCGCCGGACTCTTGGGATTGCCACCGGGAACGGTGCCGCGCCCTCCGTTGTCGGTCGTGAAAATCACGTAGGTCTCGTCAGAGATTCCGAGGGCATCCAGCTCGTCGAGGATTCTGCCAATGCCTCTGTCCAATTCCTCCAGCATTCCGGCCCACCCCTGCGAATAAGCCCGATCCGGAGCGCCCTTGTTCTCATACTTCTCCAGTGAAGCCTGCAACAATTCGGTGCGGAGGTGCACCGCGTAGTAACTTACCTGGGCGTAGAAAGGCTTGCCTGCTTTGGTTTGTTCCCGGATGAACTCGATCGACCGGTTCGTGACAGAGCCAGTCCGTTTCGGATCTTCGACGATGTGGGCCGGCTGCATCTTATCTGCCATGCCTCCGGTGACATTTCCGGTATGTCCGTCACTCACGTCGTAGCCGCACTCTTCCGGAGAAGAAATCATCTTCTCTCCCCATTTCCCGAAGTGGGCACATTGGTATTCAGGGTTCGCCTGCTTCAACGCCCGTGGAAGCGTGAGGTGATCGGCGGGAACCCACTTGCTCTCGAACTCCGATCCCGAGCGGGCCGCGCTCGTCCCGCAGAGGATGCTGCGTCGGGTCGGGGTGCAAAGCGGGGCGGGGGAATAGCCGCCGGTAAACCGCATTCCTTCATCGGCAATTCGATCCATTGCCGGAGTGTGTAGGTAGCTGGAACCGGTCTTTGGGTTTTCGGGATCCATCAATCCAGACCTCTGGCTCCAACCCTGGTCATCGGTCAGAATTAAGATGATGTTCGGTGAGTCGGCCTGGAGGGCTGTTGCGAATCCTAACAGGATGGTTAACAGGCAATGGATCTTCGTCATGGGTGGGGATTTCGTTGAGTTAGTGGAACAGTGAGCGTTTCGAAATGAGATTTCTCTACCGGGCGTCGGAGTAGTGACTGGCTGCGTGGTAGCCGGTGTTGACCCGCCATTCGAACAGTTCGAGTAGTAGCTTGTTTTTTACTTCGGAATGATCCGGGCTGTCCCAGAGATTGGTTTGTTCGTCAGGATCGTTGGTCAGATCGAACAGTTGTCCCTCGGTGCCACCATCGATTTGATCGCTTCCCGTGATGTGCACGAGTTTCCATTGATGACTTCTGATCATGGTCTGGTAGTCGGCGGAGACGAAATTTCCGTCCCGGCAACCTTCGGCAAAAACATAGTCGCGGCCGCTCCAGTCGGGATCCTCCTGCAGGGCGGGAATGAGTGATTCGGCCGTGTAGTTTTCCGGCACTTCGCAGTCCGCGATCTCAAGGATCGTGGGGCCCAGATCAAACAGAGAAGTCAATTCATCGATCTTACGGCCGCCTGAGCCAAACCGTCCATTGGAAGACCAGACGATCGTGGGCATTTTCGTGACCTGTTCGTAGAAGGTCCATTTCTGTGAGTGGCCGTGATCCGTCAAGCAATCGCCATGGTCGCTGGTAAAGATGATGACCGAATTTTCGAGGTAACCCTGTTCCTCCAGCGATGCCATAATCTCGCCGATCTTGGTGTCGATCATGGTGACATTTGCCATGTAGTGACGGCGTTGATCGAGGCGTTGCTCCGGAGTTGGTTCGGGAGGCAGGATGACAGAGTCGTGATCGACTTCGTTATTATGCACTCGCATCGCCTGGTACGACTTGGGTTGTCCGTCAAGATCTTCCTTCGTAACCGGCTGTAGCGGGATTACCCGATCTTCATATTCAGCCAGCGCATCCGGGGTGGGATCGTACGGTGGGTGAGGTCCCGGGAAACCAATTTGCAGAAACAGCGGATCTTCTTTCGGGTGATTTTTCAGCCACCATTGGCTCATGTCCCCGACAAAATTATCCGACTGGGTTTCCTTTGGTAAATCCCAGGTGAACGAGCCGATTCGATCTGCGTAGTCATCGCGTTTTCGATAGATTTCACGTTGTTGCTTCACTAATCCACGTGCAGCAAGAGCTTTGTCCCATTCGTCGAAGAAGTATCGCCCTTCGAGATAGCGATCCTTGTTCTCCACCACATAGCGTTCGTGAAACCCGCAGGGCGTGGTGAAAGGAAAGGTGTGCATCTTTCCGACATTCACGCAGTGATAGCCTGAGTCCGCCAGATCACTCACCCAGCTCTTTGTCCATCGGTCTGCATTTTTCAAAATCCCGTTCGTATGGGGGTATTGGCCGGTGAACAGGCTGGCCCGCGAAGGTGCGCAACTGGGGGCAGTGACATGGCAATTGGTAAAGGTGACGCCTTCGTTAACCAGCCGGTCGAGGTTCGGGGTATCGACATAAGGATAGCCGAGTGCGTTGATCGTATCGAAACGCTGTTGGTCGGTGATGATGAAGATGATATTGGGGCGAGTGGACATAAACCTGTGTGCAGAGTGTGGTTTGTAGCGTGTCGTGAAGAAGGGCCTAGGGCAGGATGACTCCGGTCAAGACTTCGGTGAAAATGAAGGCGGTGCCCAAAGAGAAGACCAGGGCCAACTCTCCGATGACGAGAAGCCGGGAGGGCTTCCAGTGGCTGAGGATTCCCCCGATGACAAAGATCATGATGGTGGAAAGAATCGTCCACGGGACAATGCCAAGCTGGAGGAGAAACACATAGAGCACGACCATGAGGAAGACGATGATTGCCCGTCCATTGTGTTCGACAGTCGGTTCGCTTTCGCCTTCGAAAGTATTCTCTTCCGGTTTGAACTGACCTGTTAGTGACTGAACGATGACCCCGACCAGGAGCAGTGCCGCGATGATGATGACGTAGAGAGGGATATCGGGAAAGGCGTGGTCTTTACTCGTTCCGTCCCGAACCTCCATATTTTCAGCAGCACCTTTCGCCCTGGTCATCTCTGCGAGAACCTCATTCATCCGGTCGAGCATTTCCGGCCCGCGCTGGTACTCCGCATTGATCTTGAGGCGGTCCAATTCCTGGAGGACCCTCTCGTTCTTCATTGCCTGCTCCAGAATGCCGGCAAGTTTGTCCTGGATCGCTTGAGGGGTTCCCTTGGCTGCCCACCAGTAGTAGGCGTTCTCCATGTAGATCTCGAATCCCTGCTCTTTCGAAGTTTCTACTTCGGGAATTGCCTCGTGACGTTCCGGAGACATCAGGACAAGCGCTCGAATATTTTGTTCGGGGGGAGTTCCCTGGGGACTGAGGAAATCAAGGTATTCAGAGAGGGAGAAGATACCGGCGTCGAGATGCCCTCCAATCAAACGCGCATAGCGATCAGCACCTCCATCGGCACTGACCATGGCGAACCTGGCTCCCGGGTGGGCAAGTTCCAGCTGCTTTCCCGTGAAGTAAGCCTGCGATCCAGGATTGGCTCCAAAGGTCACCTTGCTCGGGTTCTCTTTGGCGTCCTCCAGCAACTGAGTCAGGGTCCGGTACTTGGAATCCTCTCGAACCATGATCACCATGGACATGCTTCCCGTCCGGGCAAACACCTCAAAGTCCTCGGGGCCGTAGTCGGCCACTCCGTCGACGTAGACACCGAGCAAGGCATGGTGATGCATCAAGAGCGTGTACCCATCGGGAGCAGACTCCAACACTTCCCGGCTCCCGATCGTACCGCTGCCGCCTCCCAGGTTCTGGATGACGATGGGGACCGGAAGCAACGTGTCGTCGACCAGCGCGCGTTCGATGATTCGGGTGAACGTATCCGATCCTCCGCCTGCCGGGTAAGGGACGACGACCTTGATCGGTTTGGTCGGATAGTTGAGTCCCCCATTCCTGGCGAGGCCGAACAGGCCAAAGTGCCAAAGCAACAAGACGACAATCAAGATTGCCATGACGCTGTGAAAAACGAGGTTTCCGGGCCGTTGCATTACTCTTGAGGTTTGCTCCGGGTGAAGAGGGGTTTG
Source organism: Verrucomicrobiales bacterium (assembly GCA_029213265.1). Classification (GTDB taxonomy): domain Bacteria; phylum Verrucomicrobiota; class Verrucomicrobiia; order Verrucomicrobiales; family DEV007; genus Arctic95D-9. The sequence goes on from JARGNG010000061.1 coordinate 11,947, forward strand.
ATCCAGGGAAAGGCGAGGGTGGTGAGAGAAACGAGAAAGAAGAGGAGAGCGATCACATCGGTGAAAAGGGGAGCAAAACTCCCATTCGATGCCTGGAGCCCCTGGCTCAATGCCTTTTCACCAATCGGCCCGAGAACGAATCCGATCATCAATGGCGCGAGGGGTATTTTGATCTTCTCGAGGAAAAATCCAAGCAGTCCGAAGGCAAGCATGACCCAGACATCGAAGGTTCTACCCGCAAGGGCGAACGAACCAATCACGCAGAAAAAGAGAATCACGGGCAGCAAATAGGGACGCGGGACTCGGGTCAGTTTTGCCAACTGCCGCATCGAGAGAAGCATAATGGCGGCCATCGCAATATTGGCCAGAAAGACGGCTCCGACGATGGTGTAGACCACGTCTTGATTGTTGGAGAAAAGCTTGGGGCCCGGTTGCAATCCGAATTGAATCAAGGCCCCGAGCAACACCACTTCGACAATACTGCCGGGAATCCCGATCGCGAGAAGGGGAATGAGGGCCCCGCCGATCGTCCCATTGTTGGCCGCTTCCGAAGAGACGATCCCCGCTTCGTGACCTGTGCCGAATTTTTCGGGTTCCTTGGAAAGCCCCTTCGAGACCGAGTAGGCGGTTACCGATCCGATATTGGCGCCAATTCCCGGGAGAATACCAATCCAGGTTCCGATCACAGACGAACGGAGCAAGTTGATCCAATGCCGTTTCAGGTCACTGAATCCCAGGACTAGGGAGTCGCCTCCGATATCGATCGGTTTGGCTTTGCGGGAAAGATGGATGACCTCCCGGAGAATCTGGCTGACCGCGAACAGACCGATCAATACGGGCAGCGCGGCAAAGCCATCGTTCATCGAGGTGAACCCAAAGGTGAGTCTCGGCTGCCCGGTGGCAGGTGAAAGCCCGGGCATGGAGAGGAGAATACCGAGAAACCCGGAGAAAAGTGACCGTAGGCGTGACTTTCCACCGATACTGGAAATCAGGGCCAGCGCCATGAGAACCAGGGAAAAGTACGCAAAGTAACTGAGTTTGGTAGCCAGGATGGAGATGGGATACGCCAGGGTAGCGAGAAAGATCCAGGAAACCAGGCCCCCGACAAACGATGCCATCACGCCCAGCCCCAAGGCTCTCCCCGGCTGTCCATTTCGGGCCATGGGGAAGCCGTCCAGGGTCGTCACGATCGAGGCCGGTGTTCCTGGCATCCTGAGTAGTGTGGCGGTGATCATGCCCCCGCTGACAGCCCCCACATAGATACTGACGAGAAAGGTCATCGCCAGGCCCGGATCTTGTCCATAGGTCAGCGGGACGATTAGCGCGATCAACATCGTCCCCGTCAATCCCGGTACCGAACCAACAAAAACCCCGAGGGCCGTGCCAATCAGTATGGCAAGAAGACTCTCCAGGCTGAATAGATTCTGAATGGCTAATTCCATGGAAGGTTACCAGTTAACAGTATTTTCCAATATCTGTCTTGAACAGCCTTCGAAACAGTTTGCTGAGTTCTGGCAAACGGCAGCCCCGCCTACGCTGGAGGCTTTCAGGAAATGTCGTCGGTTTTGCATATTCGGTAGATGGGGGCGGAGAGACCGTGTTTCCTTATCAGGTCCATGAATGGCGGATCGATTGGACAAAAATCGGATGCTTCTTTGCGTGAGGGCAGAACTTCCGGAGAGGCTCGAAATATGTGAAATAATGCGGCAGGTTTCCGGAATTCCCGGAAAGGTAGATGGAATGTCGGAACAAGACCACAAGCCCGTGCTGAGCGAAGCCGATTACATGCGGCTCCTGTTGCAGCATGAAAACGCGTTGCGTGCTTTTGCGCGAAGCCTGCTTCCAGGTTGGGATGCCGTGGATGATGTGATTCAGGATGCCAGTGTCATTATGTGGCAAAAGCTGGGGCAACTCGACGACGAGGAAGGGTTTTTGCCCTGGGGGAAAGTGATCGTCCGATTCCATTGCTATCGGTACCTCGAGCAGAGAAAGAGGAATGGCGCTGTTTTCAGCAACGAGCTGATCGCGATGCTGGCGGACGAAGCCGAGCGGATCGACGAAGCGGAACACGGCAAGCGCCGGCAGGCGCTCGAGTCCTGCCTGGACAAGCTGTCCCATACAGAACGTGAATTGGTGTTTGCTCCCTACCTCCATCACGGACGAATCACAGAACTCGCAGAACGTGGCGGCACCTCAGCGAATGCGCTCTATAAAAAGCTGGGACGGTTGCGAGATCGTCTCCGCAACTGTGTCAAAGAAAGGCTGGCTCACGCATGAAGAACACGAATCAAGAACTCCTCGACGGCTATTTCCAGGGCCGGGCGAGTGACGAGGAAATTATCGAGCTCGAGAACCGTATGTTGGCCGACGAGGACTTGCGGCAGCGCTACCTCCACGAAGCCATGTGCGAAACCGATTTGCGCAGCATGGCTCTGCGGGAAAAAGAGGTGATTCCCATGCCTCAGGCAGATCGGACACCCCGGCCTATCATGGCTCTTCTCGTCGGTGCGGCGGCGGCGGTGCTGGTCCTTGCAACGATACTGACGCTCAAGGATGACCAGCCAGCTAGTGTGGGAAGGATTGTCTCCAGTGAACTCGCCGGTTGGCAAAGCGACCAGCCGACCATCGAGGGAGCCGAATTTGGTCCCGGCACTTATCTGTTGCAGAGAGGGGTGGCCACCTTGGGGTTTCACTCCGGCGCGGAGATGATTCTGGAAGGTCCGGCGAAGATTGAAGTAGTTTCCGAGATGCAGGTGATCTTTGACTACGGCAACGCCTCCTTCCACGTGCCGGAGAGTGCGGTCGGTTTCCAGGTCGACACCCGGTATGGCCAGATCGTGGATCACGGTACCCGTTTTTCTTTGTCTCTTGGGGACGGGGAGGACGAGGCTCGGTTGGCTGTGAACGAAGGGGAGGTCGCGATCCACCATTCCGGCGGAGAAGTGAAACATCTCTTCACCAGTGAGACTGCCCTTTTTAATGAAAAGCAGCTCCAGTCCAACAACGATCCGACTGCAGAGGGAGGTTTGGATGCCAGGGAGAAAATCGTAGCTCTGAGCACCGGTGGGCGAGAGACGTCGATCATCTTCGCCGATCCCTTTCGGAAGGACAGGCTCAGTCCGGAGTTTCTAATGGTCAAGTATGTCGCTCCTCGCACTCCTGTAAATCGACGGGCGCTGCTCGCCTTTGACGTATCGGGGATCGATCTCGAGAAGGTCTCTGCAGCCCGCTTGATTCTCAATGCCGTGCCCACGGGCCTCGGCATGGTCACCGACATGCCGAAGGTCAGCGAATTTGGGCTCTACGGCCTACCGGATGACGAACGGGAGCAATGGTCTAACAGCGGTTTGAGGTGGGGGGACGCACCGAAATTGGAAGAATCGACGCCATTGGCGACTTTTCCCGTGTCTCGCGCCGAGCAGCGAGCGGTGGTAACTCTCGATACTCCGAAACTGCTCGTCTTCCTGAAAGCCGACCAGAGCGGCGAGGTCGGGTTCCTGATTCATTGTGAAACACCGGGTTCCACCTTGGTTCACGGATTTGCCTCCAGCCAGCATCGCGAGGCGGCGGGTCCGGTGCTGGAGTTGGTGATGATGGAGCAGAACTGAATTTTTTCGTCGTCTCCAAAGCAGGTTTTAAGAAATCCCGGATAAGACTATAACTGAACGATTTAAGGTCTCGAAGTGGACCTGATTAAAACTAGCTCGCAATCCCAACATAAACGAACAAACCAACATGCCTTACGACGACCAGTTGATCGTAGATCACATCAGACAAACGCATGCGACAGAACTCTTGAGCGAACGAGAGAAACATCTGATCGGCTTAGCTGTGACGATGACTCGTGGTTGTCAGGTCTGCACGCGAAATCGGATTGAAAAGGCACGTGGTGCCGGGTTGACGGACGACGAGCTCAATGCGCTGGTCGCCGTCACATCTGCCGTCAATAGCGGCGTCACCGCGGCAACTGCCCGGGTGGCATTCGGCATGATTGAGGAAGAGAACGCAGCCGAGTGCGGCGATGTTTGTTCGGCAAGCCCTCAATAGCAGAAGCAGCAGTTGCTGAGGATTGATCGCCTACGAATACGCGAGAAACTCCACTCTTTATTTGCTAATCTCAGAACGATGAATCGCCTTTCAATAGCACTCATCCTGACCTTCACCGCGCTCGCCAATGCTTCGGCACAAAATTTTGAACTGCCGGAAGCGCTGAATCGGGTCATCGAGAATCATTGCGTGGATTGTCACGATGACCTCGATCCCAAAGGTGGATTGGATTTCTATTCCTTGGAGTGGAATCTCGAGGATCCCCACCTTACTGAGCAGTGGGTGAAGGTGCACGATCTTCTGGCTGCGGGAGAGATGCCGCCGCCAGAGAAGAGTCGCCTGGACGATGGGGATCGCGCGGAAGCCGTGGAGATACTGGCGGATCGCATCCTGAAAGTGCAGCAAGAAGCGCATGGTGAGCAGGGGCGTTCGGTTTCACGGCGGTTGAACCGGTTTGAATACCAGAATGTGCTGCGCGACCTGTTGCACGATCCCACCCTCAAGGTGGCGGATGACTTGCCCCTGGACGGGGAGGTTCATGGCTTTGCGAAAGTGGGGGCCGCTCTCGATGTCTCGCATGTCCAGATCGATGCCTACCTGAATGTGGCCGAGACGGCCCTGCGTCGTGCGCTTGAGTTCTCCGCGAAGAAACCTCAGCCCGAGACGAATCGCTACTACGCTCGCGAGCAAGGGCGGTTGTGGGCCGGCGGGGGCAACGGTGGCTGGGCGCGATTTTCCCTCGCGCTGGAGGGCCTGGAGATCAATGACGAGTATTCCTTCAAGAAACGAGGCTTTGACCCGTCCCGGGAAGTTCAAGCGAAGGGAGCTGAAGGAATCACGGTCGATGACACGGCGGCGGAACTGACCGGGCCCTGGCGCGAGTCGACGCGTCGCTCCAACCACATTGGGAAGCACTACCTCGCCGACGACAACAAGAACGCGGGCGACTACGCCATCACCTGGAAAGCGGAGTTGCCGAAACCGGGGACTTACGAAGTGCGAGTCAGCTTTGGCGGAGGCCAGGGACTGGCGAAGAAAGCGCCCTATCGGGTGCGTCACGCCGAGGGTGAAACTCGACTGACGATCGACCAAAGTGTCACGCCCACGATCGATGGTCTTTGGTTTCCGCTGGGACGTTTTGCGTTTGAATCCAGCGGAGAAAAGGAGTCCGGGGCTGTCATGGCCGAAGTCTCGCTGAGCAACGAGAATGCCAAGGGATGGGTCATCGCGGATGCCGTCCAGTTTGTGGCGGTCGATGACCTGGAAAAGGGAATCCAGAAAGCTCAGTTTTCAAAAGAGGAAGCCTCTACCGCCATTTTCCGAGGAGCCTACACGCCGTTTTATTACGGGTTTGAAAAGTTCAAAGCACCGACCCGCGGTGACTACAAGGTGCGTCTGAAGGCGCGGTCCGTGCTTCGGAAGACGGATTACGTCGACTGGGAAGGGGACAAGCAACCGCGCCACTATCCGAACCTGGTGCTCGATGCGACGCGGCGTTATCCGACTCCGGTGAATGATCGTGTCTTTCCCGGCAAGCGCAGTGAACCGGTCAAAGTCTACTCTTCCACCCTCGATGAGCCCAACAACCAGAGCATGCTGCCGATCGGGAAGTTCGAAGCGCCCCCCGAGGCGCCTGAGGTGTTCGAGATGGAGGCCTTCCTCGAGGAGGGAGCGATGGTGAAGCTCGATTGCATGCGTCTGCCCAGCCCGATGGTTCCGGCGATGCCGCATACGATTCAGAAGTTTGATCGGGACGGTTATCCCGGGGTCGCCTTCCATTGGCTGGAAGTGGAGGGACCGTTTATCGAGGAGTGGCCGCCGGCCTCTTACCGGGCGCTTTTTGGCGATCTCCCCCTGAAGCAGTCGGGAAGCCATGTCGTGGCCGTCCCGGAACAACCTTTGAAGGAGGCGAAGGAGCTTTTGTCAGGATTCATGGAGCGAGTTTATCGACGTCCCGTGGAGAAAGCGGAGTTCGATCGATTCCACGGCTATGCGAAACAGCTGCTGAAGGAGGGCGAACCCTTTACGGAGGCGATGATCGCGACGTATTCGGCGGTATTGGCGTCGCCCGAGTTTCTCTTCCACTGCGGCCAACCCGGCGAGCTGGATGACTTCGCCCTGGCTGAGCGGCTTTCCTTCTTCCTGGGCGAATCGATTCCGGACGAGTCACTCAGCGCCCTCGCCAAACAAGGCAAGCTTCGCGATCCCGAGACGCTGCGCGCCGAGGTCGACCGCCTGCTCGACAAACCCGAATCGAAGCGATTCGTGAAGGAGTTCCTCGATGCCTGGCTCAAGCTCGACGAGATCAACGACACCGACCCTGACCGTGATCTCTATCCGGAGTATGCCGGTGACTGGTGGCTCGTGAATTCGATGGTCGAAGAGTCGCGTCTCTATTTCGCCGACCTCATTGCCGGTGATGGCCCTGCTCGGAATGTCATCGACGCCGACTACACCTTTGTCGACGAACGCCTCGCTCGTCACTACGACATTCCCGGCGTGGTGGGTCCCGCCTTTGAACGCGTCAGCCTTCCGGAAAGCAGTCCCTACGGAGGCATCCTCACCCAGGCATCGGTGCTCAAGGTGACGGCCAACGGAACGGTCACCTCACCGGTGCTGCGTGGCGTCTATGTGATGGAGAAACTGCTCGGCGATCATCCTTCGCCGCCACCGCCGTCGGTCCCTGCCGTGGAGCCGGATATCCGAGGAGCAGCGACCATTCGCGAACTGCTGGCGAAGCACCGGGAGGATGCGTCCTGCGCGAGCTGCCATAAGAAAATCGATCCTCCGGGCTTCGCGCTGGAGAGCTTCGACGTAATGGGGCGTTGGCGGACGCGCTACCGCTCATTGGGCGATGGGTCCGAGCGCATCGAAGGCGTGGGCCGAAGCGGCAATGAGTTTGTTCACTTCATCGGGAAGGGAGTCGATGCCTCCGGGGTGACGCCCCAGGGGGATCCATTCGACGATGTCCTTCAGTTTAAGAAGCTCCTCATCGAGGATGAAGAAACCATTGCCCGCAACGTCACCGAGCAGCTCCTCGTGTATGCCACGGGAGCGCCGGTTGGCTTCGCCGACCGCGATGAGGTGGCGGCCATTCTCGAAAAGAGTCGCGCGTCGGAGTTCGGCGTGCGCACGATCATTCACGAAATTGTTCAGAGTCCGCTCTTTCGAAAGAAGTGATGGAGTAGGGGAGTGTTGGAATGAAGGCCGAACGCAAAAATCGAAACCGGGGATACCAAAAGCTTTGGGTTTGGAGTGATGCAATCGAGCTCTATTGCATGACTCGCAGAGTGACGAAAGGTTGGCCGTTCGAAATGAGTAGAACCGCTAGCCAAGCCATTGCTTCCGCCGATTCATTTCATCGGAACATCGCGGAGGGGTATTGCCGTCGATCTATCAAGGAATACATTCAGTTCCTTTACTTTGCTCTTGGTTCTTTGGGCGAATCCGTGTCCGGTTTTGTGGCCTTCAGAGCCGCTGATCAAATCTCGGAAGAAGACTTTGAAGAATTCGATGCTCTCGCCTTCAAACTGGAGAACGGTCTCCTGAAGCTGGTCGAGAGTCTTGAACGTAAGCGTGACGATGGCGACTGGACAGACAGTCTCGTGGTCCGAGAAACAAACGAAATTTATAGCGCTTCCTGCGCAGATGATTCCGCAACTGCCAACCGGCTGGCGTGATCCCAATACACCGTCTCTCCAATTCTCCAACCCTGTCTCTCCATGACTCCAACACTCCAACACTCCGGGCCGACCCGTCGCCATTTCCTTAGAGGTGCGGGTGCCGTTCTCGCGCTCCCTTGGCTTGAATCTCTCGCAAAAGCCGAGTCGGCCGCCCCACCCAAGCGCATGATCGCGATCAACCAGGATCTCGGTTTCATTCCTAAGCTCTTCTTTCCAAAGACAGAGGGGCGCGATTACGAATTGTCGCCTTACCTCGAAAAGATCGCGGAGCACCGGGATCAGTTTACTGTTTTCAGTGGTCTTTCTCATCCCGGCGTTGACGGGGGACACCGGGCTGACAAAACTTTCCTGACCGCCGCACCCCATCCGGGGCGGGCGAGCTTTCGCAACACGATTTCCCTCGACCAGGTCATGGCCAATGAGATCGGAAATGAAACCCGCTTCCGGTCGTTGTCTCTTGGTATCAACGATACGAGGAGCCTGTCTTACACCCAGGCGGGGGTTGAGATTCCCACCATCAAGAGCGCGGCTGAGCTCTACAAGAAGATGTTTCTCCAGGGCGATCAAAAGACGATCGAAAAGCAACTGCTGCGGCTCCAGCGCAAGGGGAGTATTCTCGATGTGGTGATGGGTCAGAGCTCAGACCTTAGCAAACGGGTCAGCGCTTCTGACCGCGAGCGGATTGATCAGTATCAGACCGCTGTCCGCAGCCTCGAGAAACGACTCGACGAGGCCCAGGCGTGGGAAACCCGGCCCAAGCCGAAGGTCGATGAAGCGATGCCGAATTACCCGGAGGACAAGAAGGAGTTCTTCGAAATGGTGCGCATGATGAATGACATGTCCCGGCTCGCTTTCCAGACGGATTCGACCCGGGTCATTACCTTGTTCCTCGGCAGCGTGCGCACTCCGGGGGTGAACTTTGAGGACGGTCGCTCAGTGGGTGGCTACCACAATCTGTCCCATCACGGCAAAGACGAGACGAAGCTGAAACAGCTGGAAGAGATTGAGATCGGGCAGATGGAATTGTTTGGTGACCTGCTTTGCGACCTTGAGGAAGTCGAAGAATCCAATGGCAGTCTGTTAGACAACACCATGGTGCTTTACGGTTGCCACATGGGGGATGCCAACATCCACAACAACGCCAACCTTCCAATCCTTCTCGCCGGGGGTGGGTTTGATCATGGTCAGCATCTCGCGTTCAATTCGACTCACAACCAGCCGCTCTGCAATGTGTTCGTCAGCATGCTTCAGAAAATGGGCCTCGAGGCCGACCGTTTTGGAAGCAGCAAAGGCACCCTGACTGGATTGGCTTGATCCATTGGTTCTTTGAATAGAATGACAACGTTCATCAGGAATCAGGGGGCATGGTGGGGACGACCAGCGGCGACACTGATCGCGCTGCAACTGTCTGCGTCGGCACTCAGTTTGGAGGCTCAGGCAGCTGAAAAGCCGAACGTCATCGTCATCATGGCGGACGACCTTGGCTTCTCCGATCTGGGCTGTTACGGCGGCGAAATTGAAACCCCTCATCTCGATCGTCTCGCGGAGGAGAGTGTGCGGTTCAGCGGCTTCAAGAATACCTGCCGATGCACTCCGTCGCGCGCCTCCTTGCTCACGGGGCGCTACTCCCATGCCGTCGGGGTGGGGAGAATGACGACCGATTATCAGCAACCCGGCTACCGGGGGCAGCTTTCCCTCGATGCTCCGACCCTGGCGGAAATCCTCAAAGAGAATGGCTATGGAACCGGCATCGTGGGCAAATGGCATCTGACGACGACGGACAAAACATCGCCCCAGAAACCCATCTTTCCGCTGGACCGGGGATTCGACTTTTTCCACGGCACCTGGTGGGGAGCGAAAGATTATTTCAGTCCCCAATTTATGA
>JARGNG010000062.1 GCA_029213265.1 Verrucomicrobiales bacterium
AAACTTTTTCCCTGCCGCCAGGTTCCTACCAGTTCACCGTCTTTCAGCGTCGCCTTAAGCTGGCCATTGATCTCGGGAAATTCGACCTTGAGGCTATTGTTCTGACAGAAGGCGTCCGCACCGGGGATGCCCCGGGCGCCCTGCGACAGACTGTGGGAATAGACCGCACCATCCTTTCGGATTCGCATCAGGATGGGAAGGGTTCGCCTGGGAGTCTTGAGATCCGTCCGCCAGTATCCTTCAACGGCAGAAAAATCTCCCGTGCTGGAAAAGGTGACTCTCTTGCCGGTCGAGTTCTTCAATTCCAGCGATGCAGCTTTCTGTTCCAGATCAATTTCCAGTTTCGTACGGAAACCGCCTGTCCCTCCGCCGTGAGAAATCTTTGCCTCTTTCACAAACCATCCCAGCCCCATGCTTCCTTCGTGAACCTGGGTGGCCAACTCAATTGCCTTCCTGAGATCGTCAGGGGTGTCATCAGAGATGTGGGCGTCTGCATATCGCAGCATATCCTCCGCCGAGGAAACAATCGCTCCGGCGCCGCAAAGCGCATCAATACACCAGTGAGGAGCGGGACGTCCCCGGGAATGCCCTGTCGCAAAAAGTGGCTCCACTTCTTTCGGAATGCTACCCGTCCGTCTCTGAACATAGGAGTTTTCCATTCCCAGTGGCTTGAAGATCTTCTGCGAAACAAGCTCCTCATACGGGATTTCCGAAATCCTTTCGAGGATCGCACCCAACAAACCAACACCGAGATTCGAGTAACTCATTTCGCCCGGTTTCTCCAAAGCCGACTCCTTCATTCGGGCGAGATATGACCAAAGTTTTTCGACAGTATAATGGGCATACGGATCCCCGGGATTCGATCCTTCAAAAAGATCGCCGGGAAGGCGGGAAAGCCCGGAGGTATGCGTCGAAAGTTGCCTCAGGGTAATGGTTCGGAGCGGAGAATCCTCTGCCAAATTTTTCAACTGATCCGGGGGGAGATATTTGGAAACCGGATCGTTGAGATCTGCTTTCTTTTGTAAAACCGCATCAGCAAGGAGAATCCCGGTGAAGGTCTTCGTGATCGATCCAATCTCGAAAAGAGTTTGAGGGGAGATTTCCGGACGGTCCGCCCCCATGACGCCGGCACAGCCAAAGTTCTTTTCCCCGTCCCGAATTTCCGCATAGATCACGCCTTCTGTCGGGCTTTGCTGAGTCCGATGGTAGGACTTCGCTTTGGCGGTAAGGTCGACGGGGTCCTCCGCCGGCAAACTCAGAGGCAGAATAAGCAAAAGAATAAGCATTCGGACCATTCTCTGAGAATTGAGGCCGTAAGAACCTAGGTCAAGAAGATTGCATTTCAGCCCATTTGGCCCGTTCTTAGCCGCAACTTCATTCCATGTATCCCATGTCGCGATTCTTCCTCTTTCTTTTTTTTCTGAATTTGGCCCCCTCGGGGCTCTCCCAGGACGGCGGGGCGACCATCACCGTCACCGTTACCAACATTCCCGGCGCCAAAGGTGAATTATTGATCGGACTCTACGACTCGGCCGGGTCATTCACGAGAACCGCCCTCCCGGGATCTCCAAAGGTCCCCGTAACCTCTCGCAGCAAGATCCGTGCAAAGATTCCCAACGTGAAGCCGGGAACCTACGCCATCGTCGTCATTCAGGACCTCAACGGCAACGGAAGGCTCGACAAAAACTTCGTCGGCATGCCCAAGGAACCGCTCGCCTTCTCCGTAATCAGGAAGATCCCACGCGGCAAACCCCAGTTCGCAGCGTGTTCCTTCAAGGTCGGAACAAAGGACATCTCCATGACGATTCCTCTCGTGGTGGAATAGAAAATTCTATCCTACAGCCCGTCGTCCGTCACCGCTCCGTCAGAAGCGGAGGAAACCAACTTCGCATACTTCGCGAGAACACCCTTCGTATAGCGCGGCTTCGGCTGTTTCCAGTTCCTCTTCCGCTCCGCCATTTCCTTCTTTGAAATATGGAGAGTCATTTCGCGCGATTCCGCGTCGATGGAAATCTTGTCACCGTTTTTCACGAGAGCGAGCGGACCGCCGACAAAGGCCTCCGGCGTCACGTGACCAATCACAAATCCGTGACTTCCGCCGGAGAATCGACCGTCCGTGATCAGTGCGACATCCTTACCGAGGCCGGCACCCATGATCGCTCCGGTTGGCCCGAGCATCTCGCGCATTCCGGGGCCGCCTTTGGGGCCTTCCATTCGAATCACAATGACATCACCCTTCTTAATCCTGCCCCCGAGAATCGCCTTCATCGACTTTTCTTCTGAATCATAAACTTTGGCCGTTCCCGTGAAGGTGAGTCCTTCTTTTCCGGAGATCTTCGCAACCGCACCTTCGGGGGCAAGATTGCCGTACAGAATAACCAGGTGACCGTCTTTTTTGATGGGTTTCTTGAGACTCCGAATGATCGTCTGACCTTTCGGATACGATGCTTTTACCTTGGCCAGATTCTGCTTCATCGTCTTCCCGGTAACGGTCATGCAGTCGCCATGGAGCAACCCGGCATTGAGCAACATCTTCATAAGCGGCAGCGTTCCTCCGATTTCGACGAGCTTCATCATCACATTCGCACCGCTCGGCTTGAGATCGGCTATCACGGGGACCCGCTTTCCGATCCGGGTAAAATCATCGATCGAGATTTTCACTCCTGCCGCATTGGCAATCGCGAGAAGGTGAAGAACCGCGTTTGTAGATCCGCCGAGAGCCGTCACCACGGTGATCGCATTCTCGAAGGCTTTCTTGGTCATGATATCTCGGGGGCGAATACTCTTATTGATCAGATTCACCACGGCCGCTCCTGCATCAAAGCAATCCATCAGCTTTTCATCGCTCACCGCAGCCTGCGCCGAACTGTTTGGCAGACTCATTCCCAGTGCCTCAATGGCACTCGCCATTGTGTTCGCGGTATACATTCCGCCACAGGAACCCGGACCGGGAATGGCGGTCTCGGTAACACCTTCCAATTCCTCATCGTCGATTTTTCCGGCGCTGTGCTTTCCAACCGCCTCAAACACGGAAACAATGTCCACATCTTCGCCCTTGAAGCAGCCCGGCTTGATTGTTCCGCCGTAGACAAAGATTCCGGGACGATTCATCCGCGCGATTGCCATCATGCAGCCGGGCATATTTTTGTCACAACCGCCAATCGCGACGACTCCGTCCATTCCCTCGCAGCCCACGACGGTCTCGATCGAGTCCGCAATCACTTCACGACTGACGAGAGAATATTTCATTCCCTCCGTCCCCATGGAAATCCCGTCGGAAATGGTGATGGTATTAAACTCCACCCCTTTGCCGCCTGCCGCATCGGCTCCATTGACCGACTCCTTGGCGAGCTTGTCGATGTGCATATTGCAGGGCGTCACCATGCTCCATGTCGAAGCCACCCCGATAATCGACTTTTGAAAATCTTCGTTCGAAAATCCCACCGGATGCAACATCGCGCGGCTCGGCGCACGATCGGGACCGTCGAGCATGGGGGAGGAAAATTGCCGGTGAGCGGGAGTAACAGATTTCTTGAAAGCCATATCGCTACTTTGCCTTGTTTTCCCTCTTGATGGAAATATCATTTAACGAAATGATTTATACTTTTTTAGTATGAGTGAATTCTCCCTTCGTGAACTCGAATGCTTTCTGGCCGTAGCCGGGGAACTGTCCTTCACCCGTGCGGCGCAACGACTCCATCTCGCCCAGCCTCCCCTTTCCCGTACTATCAAACAGCTGGAGGAAAAGCTCGACGTCACCTTATTCGAAAGAAGCAAACGAAAGGTGGAACTCACCCAGGCTGGAGACGCCTTTCTCATTGAGTCACGTGATATCCTGAACCGGGTCCGGCGCGCCGGTGATGCCGCCCGGCGAGCGGCAGAGGGCGAAACCGATCATCTCGAAATCGGATTCGTCAGTGCCGTTCTCTCCTCCGGTATGGTGGAGGCCTTTTCCCGTTTCCGAAAAGAGAACCCTCACATCCGCATAAACCTGCACGACCGGCTTCCTTCGGAGCAGCTTCGCGCGCTGGCCGAAGGCGAGTTTGATATTGGATTCATCGGAATTGCTCCGGAAAACCATTCATCCGGAATCCCCCTGACTCCGTGGGGCAGCGAACCGCTCATGGCATTTCTCCCGCCTGACCACCCACTCTCGGACAACAAGACCGTGAAGCTCACCGCGCTCGCCGAAGAAGGCTTCGTCTCAATCGCCTCCGAAGCCGCACCGGCCTACGCCGCCCACGTTCGCCGGATCTGCAACGAAGCGGGCTTCCGCCCCCGAATCGTTCAGGAGGCAAGGCGCGCTCAGGCGGTCGCAGCGATGACGATCGCCGGTTCCGGTGTTGCGATTCTCCCTGCTTCCCTTCACCGCTTAACCGGAAACGGAAAGCCCTTGCGCCTTTCCCGGAATCGAATTGCCAAACTTAGCTACGTCGTCGCGAGCCGGGAAAATGCAGCGGGAGCAGTTCCGGACTTCCTCGCCCTGATTCAACGAATCTCGCGGAAGTGACCCAAACTACTACACCGCTTCCGAGGCAGCCCTTCGGCGTAGGATTCCGATCAGAGCTCTCGCCTTTGCCTTGCCTTCCCGCGATAGAGACAGGGATTTTGTTGATCCCGTAAGAAACCCTTTGTCGAGCAGCGCCGTGACTACCGAAGTCACGTGGGTGATTCTGGGACGTCCACTTTCTTTGATGATGTCATTGATATCCCGACTTGAGAACACATCCTGCTGATACCCATCGCTCAGGACCAGTGCGCTCAAGAGGGCCTGATCCGCCAGCGAGGGCTGGTAGTGTTCCACATCTTCGAGGATTGCGAGGCCCTGGTCATTCAAACCCGGGCCCTCTTCGCTGCGAATGAAGTTCGCCGAGTCATCGCTCAACTCTCCTTCCATCCGAATCTTTTTTGCCACCTGCACCGCCACCTCCAGCTTGTCGAGCTGCTGAAGTTCGAGATAGGGGACCGCGGAAACGAGGTCATCAAAACAGATCGTACTCATCTTATTACAAGCCTTTCTCAAATTTTCACTAAATTCTCCATTTTCCTGTTGCACATCTGTATCACATATGAGAAATCAATCATGTGAGCGAGAGAATCTTGATCAAATATCGACCCATTTGAGATAAATTCACCTAACTATCTCAAATTTCTTCAAAAAATATACAAAATCACTTCGGCTGTCATGAGAGAAATTGAGAATGTTTTGGTATCCAATGTGGAAGACTTCCTCCAGGAAATGGTTCCTCAGTTGGGATTTCAGCGAACCCCTATCTACCGCGGACAGGCTTCCAGAGATTGGTCTCTCCTTCCCACCCTCCTCCGCGAGGAGGTCGCAAAAACAGAATTTTCCTCGTGGGCCGAGCTGGAAGGCGCGTTCCTCCTCCGTCTCAAGCAACGCGCCCGAGGTGAACTCGGATACGAGCCGATGAGCGAGCTGGAATGGATGTCGATCGCCCAGCACTACGGTTTGCCGACCCGGCTTTCGACCTGGAGTGAAAATGCGCTCGTTGCATTGTACTTTGCCACCGCACCCCATTTCGACGATGACGGCGCAGTTTGGAGAATTCTTCCCGGAGAAGCCGAACTGACTATTTCGCAGGATTACGAGCAGGTTCCGGAGCACGCACGAATCTACATGCCGCAAAAGACCACTCCGGCAATGCTGAATCAGAAAACCTGCTATGTTTCTCACCCTCTTCCTTCCGAGAATGCCGCCCCCGAGTCGCTCGAAGATCACTTTGAGCTGGGGAACGACCGAATCCATCTCGCCAAGATCACCATTCCAGCAGAGGAGAAGGAGTTCATTCGTCGCCGTCTCGCCGTGATGGGATTCGACAGCCGGACCCTCTTCCCCGGCATGCGCGGACTCTGTCGGCAGATCCAAGAGGAAATCTACTGTCACACCGACAGCTACGAGTGGGTTTTTCCGGGTTAACCGAAAGGAACGGCAAGGTAAGAGAGACGATTCAGGGAAAGGCTGCTATCGCAACCACCTCCCGAAGAACGCGGCGACATTCTCCCTCACCTCATCGGTGTTGAAACGCGGTCCCCCGTGGCCGGCGCCTTCGATAATGACCAGTTCCGAGGAAACGCCCGCTTTCTCCAGCGCCTCGCGAAACTTTTCACTCTGTTCGACCGGAACTCCGGGATCCTCACTTCCGTGCATGATCAGAAACGGCGGATCGTCGCTGCTCACCTGATAGAAGGCACTCGCATCCTTCGCCAGTTCGGGCACATCCCGCACCGTCGCACCGAGAAGCTTGGCCCCATTGGATTGACTCACTTTCTCGATCGGACGCTTTTCGCTGACCACATTCGGAGGCATGATCAGTAGATCGGTCGGCCCATACCAATCGCAGACCGCCTGCACACGGCTGCTTATTTTTTCCTCTCCTGCGGGGCGTGTTCCCATCAGCGCAGCAAGGTGTCCACCCGCGGAACCTCCCATCGCGCCGATGTGATCCCCGTCCAAACCATAGTCCTTCGCGTGACTTCGGAGATACCGAACAGCCGCGTAGCAGTCCTCAATCTGGCCCGGCCATTGCACAGCATTGGTCAGTCGATACCCGACGCTCGCCACGGCAAACCTGTGATCCAGCAGAAAAGAAATTTTGCAGTTGTCCTTGCTGCCGTTGAGCCAACCTCCACCGTGAATCCACAACACAAGCGGTAGAGCGTTCCCCTCTTCATTCTCCGGACGGTACAGATCGAGTTTCAAATCCACACCATCGTGCCTTGCATAGACAATGTCTTTCTCAACCACGGCTCCCGCAGGGAGAGCAGGCTTCTTCTTTTTCTTCTGCTGAGCATGACTGGTAAAGGCGATCGTAAGGCCAGCCAGAGCAGCCCCCAACAGGGTCAGTCGTTGGATCCAACAGGATTGAACAGAGCGGGTGTTTTTCATCGCGAACAGGCTAGGCCGATCTGCTTGCGGAGTCGATCCCTCTTCGCGTTATTGCGGGCCATGAGACTTCCTCTGGCCAGCCTTTTCCTGATCGCGTTTTCGTTCTCCACCTTTGCAAAGCCGGATCGTCCCAACATCCTCTTTCTATTCTGCGACGATCACGCCACGCAGGCGATCAGCGCCTACGGGGGAGCCCTCGCCGAATTGGCACCCACCCCCAATATCGATCGGATCGCGAAGGAGGGAATGCTGTTCCGGAAGTGCTATGTTACCAACTCCATCTGCGGCCCTTCCCGGGCCGTAGTTCTAACCGGCAAATATTCCCATCTCAACGGATTCCGGAACAACGGAGACAGTTTCGATGGTTCCCAGCAGACCGCACCCAAGCTTTTACAAAAGGCAGGCTATCAAACTTCCATCGTCGGGAAATGGCATCTCAAATCCACCCCAACCGGCTTCGACCATTTCGAAGTCCTCAAAGGACAGGGGCAATACTACAACCCGATGCTGCTCACGAATGGAAAGCAGGTCAAACACACCGGCTACACCACTGACATCATTACCGATCAGACGCTGAAATGGCTTGAGCAGAGAGATCCTGACAAACCTTTCTTTTTAATGAGTCAGCACAAAGCTCCGCACGGCCGATGGGAACCGGCCCTGCGCCACCTCGAATGGCTCGACGATGTGGAGGTTCCGGAACCGTCGACCCTGTTCGACGACTACTCGGGACGAAGCAATGCGGCTCCCGGTCACGAGATGGGAATTGCAGATCAC
Source organism: Verrucomicrobiales bacterium (assembly GCA_029213265.1). Taxonomy (GTDB): domain Bacteria; phylum Verrucomicrobiota; class Verrucomicrobiia; order Verrucomicrobiales; family DEV007; genus Arctic95D-9. Next base: position 7,685 of record JARGNG010000062.1, read on the forward strand.
ATGGGAAAGCCCCGGCTGATGATCGAATACTCAAGCAAGCTCACCCCCGAGCAGTTCGGGGTATTTGACGGTCACTTTCGTCCCCGCAACGAAGCATTCCTCGCTGCCAGGCTCGAAGGGAAAGACAAGACACGATGGCACTATCAAAGATACATCAAGAACTACCTGCGCTGCGTCAAAGCGGTTGATGAGAATGTGGGAAGATTGCTCGCCTACCTCGATGAACAAGGCCTCACAGAAAACACTGTAGTCATCTACAGCTCGGACCAGGGGTTCTACCTCGGCGAACACGGCTGGTTCGACAAACGCTGGATGTATGAAGAAAGCTTTCGCACTCCCCTGATCGTCCGCTGGCCCGGTACCGTGAAGCCGAACACAGTGAATCAAACCGATCTCGTCTCCAACCTCGATTTCGCTTCGACCTTTCTCGATATTGCAAAGACAGAAATTCCCGGGGATCTGCAGGGCCGATCCCTGCTTCCGGTGTGGAAAGGCATCACCCCGGACGATTGGAGATCCTCACACTACTACCACTACTATGAAAGCGGTGGCCATGGAGTTCCGCTCCACTTTGGCGTCACCGACGGGCACTACAAGCTGATCCGCTTTCCCGAAGAACATCTCGATACCTGGGAACTCTACGATCTGGATTCGGATCCAGAGGAACTGGAGAGCCGCTATGGTGATCCGGAGATGGAGGAAATCCAAAAAGGTCTCCAGGAGGAACTGGCCCGGTTGCAGGGGCGATACGAGGTGCCGGCCGAGTAGCGCAAGGGAGCGTGTGCGTTTCGCTTTCCGAATTCCTGAGGCTTCTTCTCCATACGTCCTGCCAAATCAGCGACGGAACGGGAATGATAAGGCAGATTCCATACCGTCAATCGGACCCGTTACCGGTTCCACCACTAGTCCGGTAACTCCGCAAATGCGGCGGATTCCCGCTGGACGAAACAAGGTGAAATCGGCTTTCGTTTTCGCATGACAACACGCCGATCCATTCTCAAGGGCGGAGCCGCCGCCACCGCTCTTGCTGCCGCTCCGGCCATCGTTCGCGGACAGAATTTGAATTCGAAACTGCAGCTCGCGTCAATTGGCTCTGATGGAAAGGGATTCAGCGACATCAAGGCCATGTCTACTCACAACTACCAGAAGTATGTCGCCTTCTGTGATGTGGATACGAACCGCACTCTCAATGTCAAAAAGCTCAGTCCGGAGACCCCGATCTACCAGGATTTCCGGGAAATGTTTGCGGAAAAGGCCGACGAGATTGATGCGGTCACCGTTTCGACGCCGGATCACATGCACGCCTTCTGCGCCATCAGTGCCATGAAACTCGGCAAGCACGTCTACTGCCAGAAGCCGATGACTCACAATGTCTGGGAAAACCGGGAAATGATGAAAGTCGCAAAGGAGACCGGCGTAATTACCCGGCTCGGCAATCAGATTCACTCCCACAAATTTTACCGTACTGCAGTCCAGCTTGTGCAATCGGGCCGGATTGGAAAGGTGAAAGAAGTGCAAAGCTGGGTGCCGACTCCGGGCCATGGAAGAAGTGGGCACATCAGTAGGCCGAAAGGAGAAGACCCTGTTCCTGACTCCCTCAATTGGGACAGCTGGATCGGTGTCGCCCCGATGCGCCCCTACAGTGCGTCGCACCGTTGCTATCACCCGTGGGGGTGGCGCGACTGGCAGGACTTTGGAAGCGGAGCGATCGGCGACTTCGGCTGCCACATTCTCGATCCGGTCTACACCGCTTTGAAAATTATGGGGCCGACGGACGACTATCTGGCTGATCACTCGGGCATGAATGACGAAGTGTGGCCGGCCCAGACGACTTACAGTTTTACGGTTCCAGGAACCGAATATACCACCGGTGAGCGCCTCAAGATCACTTGGAACGACGGCGGGCGGCGCCCTTCAACCAAAGGCTCCCACCTATCCGCACGGGAGGCGTTACCTTCCTCCGGATCGATGCTCATCGGAGAAAAGGGAACGCTGGTAATCCCCCACGTTCAGGCTCCGCGCCTCTACTTCGAAGGTGGGGAACTGAACACAGATTACGAGATGGCCGAGGACAAGGACCACTACCACGGTTGGATCGACGGCTGCATTCTCGAGGAACAGCCTACCGACGGCTTCGACTACGGCGGTCGCCTCACCGAGACTATCCTACTCGCGAATGTCGCCATTCGCTTCCCGAAAGAGAAGCTCAAATGGGACGCGGAGAAAATGGAGTTCACGAGTATGCCGGAAGCGAACAAATATCTTTCACGCGACTACCGCGAAGGATGGGATCTGAAGAAACTGATCGAAGGCTGACACAAAGCCCCGGGAGATCGATTCACTTCGGAGAATACCATCGTCCCAGCCGCTCCACGATGACGGTCTTCAATTCAATCGGATCGATTTCCCCGGAGTGGCGATAGATGATTTCCCCACCCGGTGCGATAAGCACGGTATGCGGGAGGGTTCCTTCCCATTCCGGATCGAGCGCCTCCGCCAGAGCATCCGTATCCCCGTCGAAGAGATAGTTGTTCGTCGTGCGTCCCTCCTCTTCCACAGACGCAGCCGTCAGATTCGGCATCGCGGCATGAAATCGCCCCAATAACTTCCGGGCTTTCTCCTTCGCCTCAACACTGTCACTGCTGATCGTGATCATATCGAACCCGCGGGTTTCGAATTGACGCCCCACCTCAACCAGGGATGGCATCTCCGCGAGACAGGGACCACACCAGGTCGCCCAGAGATTCACGAGGCGGAGTTTATCGGTGGGATTGCTCCGAAGCTTTTTCACGCCGTCCCCGTTGATTTCCTCCAGCGTCACTTCCTTTGCCTTGAATTCAGCATTGTATTTGGTGACCAGGTCGCGCTTGTAGGCCCATTTGGTAGAACACCCGTGCGCCCTCGTTTTGGCGACAGGAACTTCTTTTCCAGCGAGAAGAGCATCGATTGCCACCCTCGCATCGTGGCTCTTGACCGTCGAAGGATCGCCAAATTTGGAGTCGTCGATTCGACCGACGTAGCGAAGCTTGCGCGCCTTGTCGAAGAGGAAAATGTGAGGGGTGGCTTTTGCTCCGTAAGCCTTCGATACTTCCTGAGTCTCGCCATCGTAGAGAAAAGGGAATGTAAACTCGTTTGCCTCTGCGTGATTCTTCATGTCCTCCAGCGTATCGCCGAAGACGGAGTAGCCCAACTCATTGAGCCGGACTGACTCCGGATCATTCGGGGAAATCGCGACCAGTTGGAAGCTCTCCTCCGCATAATCAGACACGATCGATTTGATTCTCGATTCAGCGCCCTGAGCACTGGGACAGTGGTTGCAGGTAAAGAGAATCGCGAGAACATCGCTGTCTGCAAAATCGCTCAGGCGATGCTGTTTCCCGTCCACCCCGGGAAGATCAAAATCAGGCGCGCTCGCGCCTGGCTCCAAAGTTGTGACTTCATCAGCAGCGTCCGCAGCCGAATTGCCAACCATCACCAACGCCACGATGGCGGGGAAAAAGAATTTTTTCATAGGGGAATCGGGAAGAGCCCCCTCAGTTGGAATCTGCCGGAGCATCTTCCGCTGCAGGTGCTGGCTCGGCAGCTCCTGCAATCAGGTTGGAAAACTGCTCGTAGAGCTCTTCTCCCATGTCGCCCGTCAAATTCTCTTCCACAAAATCAAGCATTGCCTTGGCTCCGTTGATTTGATCCACATAGTTGAACATATCGATGAGCCTTGCCCATTTCATCCGTGGTAGTGACTCATTGATAAAGTCGTCTTTGTCGAGGCGCCCCATGACTCCTCCGTCCCGATTCTGGTTGCCACGAGTCCGCCGCTGCTGGTCGCGGTTCATGCCCCGGAGTTCCTTTTCCTTATGAGCCTCCAACATCATCACAATCCTGGTCTCCTGTTCGATTCGCTTGTCCCATGCGTTCATCAGTCCGGAAGGACTGTTCTCACGCAGATAAGGAAGGATTACCGAATCATAGATGCCACCGATGTTAAACGGGACCGCCTCCCACTGAGGATTATCGGCGAAGAGTTTTTCAAGATTGTAAGCCTCCGCGAAGACCGATCTTCCAACAGAACTTGTAATGGCATTCGTCGGAAGCTCTTCCATCCGGCTGAGACCATCGACGTAGGCGAGTAAATCCGGAAAAATTGCATCCACCTTCATCGTTTCGGCGGCCTTGCAGCTCAGTGCAAGATACTTCAACTGCAGCTGAAGCGATTCGACAAAGGCCGGATCCTTCATGCGATCTTCGTTATCCTCTTTCCATCCGCGAAAATCGGACTCCGGAAGCCCTTCTTCATCAAAGTTTACCAGTTTGTGACACTTGAGGTAGAGGTCCATCGCTTTTTTAGGATCTCCGGATGCTTCCGCAAAAACCTGGCCTGCGCCGCTGTTGCGGGACGAAAGATGACTGTCGAGATTCTCTTTGAGCGCTTTCAGCCTGGCGCGAAGGGACTCGATCTGCTCCGGGGTCAATTCAGCGGCAGAGGAAAAGGAAGCGAGCATGAGACCGCAACACAATAAAGTGAGAATCCTGGGAAATTTCATCCGCGCAGAATATCGAAGTTTTGAGACTGCGACAACCTTCAATTTCACGGAAGCGCTTCGGATCTACGGGATTACCTTTCCCATTTTCCTGTAACGAAATGAGAATGATTTGGCTTGGCGGGAGTCAAAAGTTATTCAAAGGTAAGTCTACAGTTCAACTACAGCTTGATGACACCCACCTGCCAACCCGGGATGATTCTGCTGGCCCAGATTAGCGAATTCCGGATTCCGGAATTCCTTCTGCGCTGGTCGGAGTCGCCCTTTTTCACGATCCACCTCGCGATGATCGCAGCCGGGCTGGTGGGACTGTTTTTCGGTTGGCTCATCGGCAGAAGCGGGAAAGCGGAGAAGCAGGCGTCCAGCGAGCCCAAAAAGACTGACGACAATCCCGAACTCCAGTGGCGCCATGAAAAACTGATTCTGATGGAACGTCAGGACGCGGAAAAACAGGAACGTCTTGTGAAAATGGTAGAGGATCTTGGTCACGCTCCCGAACTTTCCTCCACCGAAATCAAAGCCAGATTGTTCCGTGTCGCGGAAACTCTTCGCGATATTCGCCAGCGGGTCGGGACCGATCTGTCACGACTCACTCTCGTATCCAGGCAACTTTCAGGCGGATCTGAAGATTCCTCCCACTCGTCAGCTCAGGATGCGTGCCTCGAAATTGCAGAAAGCCATATCAAACGACTGGAGGAAGCCCGGAATCAGCTTCGGCCTGTTTGTTCAGAGTTAATTGCCCTGGAGGAGTCATTCCCAACCGGACTGGTCCTGGGGGACTCTGAAAAGAAAAAACTCAAAGACGCGCTGATCCTGGCGAAGAAACGAATCAAAGAACTGCCTTCGGACTGGAGAATCCTGACAGACGATGCCGATCGAAAAATTGGAGAACTTCTTAAGGTGGAAAAGTCCCCGAAGCACAAAGCAATACGGGAAATTCTCCTCGTCGACGGCTCGGTGACCGACTCTCTCGATCACCGTGATGACTCCCCGCTTCGGGCCGACCTGGATGCCATCATTGACCTACTGGGAGAGGCACAACCACAGCCATTACAGGGAAACCCCTTTGAGAAGAGCTTTCCTGTCCATGGTCACGAAGTGCCCCCAAAACCCGACAACGGATTTCGGGCTCCCCCGGAAAAAATCGCACCATCCAACGGAAACGGGACCCATAGTCCGGAAGCAGCGGAAGAACCCGTTTCCCCACCGGAAGCAGCGGAAACAGGGGAGCCGAAGATCCTGGTCGTGTTCCGCTCCAATGATGTCAATTTGTGGGGCCAGGAAGTGTATCGCAGCGCCAACGCACGGGCACGCGATCTTACCGAACTTCCTGATTGGGCGAACTGGATTTCGATTCGCAGGGTCGATACCGGGGAGGCGGTTTTCGCTCCCAGCACGAGCCTGAGCTTCTCCAACAGCGAACTGGAGGCAAGCTCCGGATTCAATGCGAGTAACGAACTGTTCTATGGGGCCCGTCACCTCGGGATGTATGCCGAGTCCGTTCCCAACGAAGTCGAAACCCGCTTTACCTACGGTGGATGGGGGTTCGGCCATCGAGTCAGCGAAGCCGATGCAGGCCGGGAAAGCCTTCAGGCCTCCGGCTGGGAAGGAAAAGAAATCGATTCTGAAACGGTCTTTGAAATCGTCCTCCTCGAAGTCCTTCCTGAGCTCACGAAACAAGACAGACTGTTGGATACGGACGCCTCTGTGATTCCGCGCTGACCGGAAACCTTCGGTGGAAAGAGAAGCGGAATCGTTTACCTTTGGCCATCTCCGCCCCTCCCAACAACCCCTCTATTCCCAACTTTGAGCTTCTCGGTCGCATCGGTGGAGGAGCCTACGGGGAAGTGTATCTTGGCCGCTCTGTCACAGGAATGTATCGGGCGGTAAAGGTGGTTCGCCGGGAGGACTTTGAATACGAAAGGACCTTTGAGCGGGAATTTCAGGGGATTCAGCACTACGAGCAGGTTTCGCAGGACCACCCAAGTCTGGTGGATGTTCTCCATGTGGGCCGCGATGACGAGAATGGCTTCTACTACTACGTCATGGAGTTGGCCGATGACGTTTCCGGCAAGCTGGAAAAGGTCGATCCGGAGACATACAAGGCGAAGACCCTTTCCTCCGATCTGCGGCAAAACCCGAACCGCTCGATTCAGGACACCGTTGAGCTGGGAATGTCGATTGCCAGCGCACTCGGACACCTTCATCTGGCGGGATTGACTCACCGCGATGTAAAGCCTTCGAATATCATTTTCGTAAAAGGAGTCCCCAAACTGGCCGATGTCGGCCTCGTTGCTCAAAGCGGTCAGAGAACCTATGTCGGAACCGAAGGCTATGTCCCGCCGGAAGGCCCCGGCACCAGCGCGGCTGACCTCTACTCGCTCGCCATGGTGCTTTATGAAGTCCACACGCACAAAGACCGCCTCGATTTCCCGGAACTGCCCACCAACTTGGAAATCCCGCAGACCGTCAACCGCGATGAATGGCGGGCTCTGAACGGTGTCATTTGCCGGGCAGGATCTCCGGACCCTCGAAAGCGATATGACTCGGCCCACTCCTTTGCCCTCGCACTCCGCCAAGTCATCGACGTGAATCTTCCCGGAGGTCGACGCAGCAAGAGACGACGGGAAAATAGAGGCGGGGCCTTCGGTAAATTTGTCGCGACTTCCCTTCTGCTTGTCCTGCTCGCCGGAGGTGGGATTGGGTATTGGCTCTGGAAAGACAATCAATCCTTCCAGGAGGATTACTCCAGACTGATCGCGAAGATCAGTCCCGGCAGCGAGACCGGGGATCAGCCCTCTCCGGAAGTCGATCCTACCGAACCGGATCCGGAACCTCAACCGGAGCCAGTTCCTGAACCAGAGCCACAACCCGAACCCGTTCCAGAGCCCGAGCCGGCCCCCGAGCCTGAGCCTGAGCCCACCCCCCCGGATCCTGACAACCCCACGACAGATCCCACTCCACCGAAAGAGGATACAGCCGTTGTCGTTCCCGCCCTCGTCCGCGGAGAGGTCGAGATCATGAGCGAGCCAAGCGGCGCGACCGTCTGGATCGATGGAGAGGAGCGGGGCCGCACCAAGACAGCGCCCATCGAACTTCCTCCGGGACCTGTAGAGATTCTCCTAAAACACCCGGACTATCGGGACACCGTGTTTCGCGGCGTGGTGAAGGATGGGTTTCAGCTCTACAACATCAAGCTGCTCCCCAACCTCGGCCCCATACCCGGAAACCCCTGGATCAATTCGATCGGCCTGACTTTCATCCAGGAACAAAATGGCTCCTATCGCACGACCGATCCTATCTCGATGCAAACCTTCAACCTCTTTCTGGAAGAGACCCGAAAGCAAATTCCAGTATCCGGATTCGAAGGACTCGCTCTCGTTCGAAACGAAGACCAACTCTACGAATTCTGTGACTGGATGACAGGCCGGGACCGGAGTCGGGGATTCCTCGGAGAGGGTGAATACCACCGCCCGGTTCGCCCGGTGCAAACGAATCTCGCAGATGCCTTCTTCTGCCAGATTGATAGTCGCGTTGGAACCCTGCTCGTGAACTCCGAGCCGGATGGTGCGGAGGTCTTTCTCAATGACGAACTCCGCGGCGTCACCCCGACGACGATTACCAACGTTCGCTATGGCCCCAACCGGATCCAGTTTCGTGCGCATGGTCACGAGGTCAGCGAAGTGATGAAAGTGGAGGTAACGGAAACCGAAGCGACTCCCGTTTTCACCACCCTGCAAAGAGACCAATCGGTCATCTACGGAAGCCCCTGGACAAACAGCCAGGGCATGAAATTGCTGCCCGTCGGAAATCTCATGGTTGCCGAATTTGAGACCCGGGTGAGCGACTACCGTGAATTCGTAGCGGAATCCGGAGCCGGGCAGATGCCCAACATTGGATTCTCTCAAGCACTCAATCATCCCGTCGCGGGAATCGCTCTATCGGACGCAGAGACATTCTGCCTCTGGCTTACCCAGCGGGAGCAAAACCTCGGTATCATCCGCCCCTGGCAGCTCTATCGCCTCCCGACTGATCTCGAGTGGAGCCGCCTGATTGGCGAAACCGAACCGGCGGGCTCAAATCCGGAAGAGAGAAGTCGCAACGGTGGAGAACGATTCCCGTGGGGTGAGGACTGGCCCCCGCCGAATGGCGCGGGCAACCTGGCGGACCTCGCCGCACAGCCCGAGTTCGGTCAGTATGTCATCGAAAACTACAGCGATGGCTTCACCGCGACTTCTCCGGTCGGAAGCTTTCCCGCAAAGGAAAATGGCCTCTCCGATCTTTGCGGAAACGTCTGGGAATGGGTGAGCGACCCGTTTAACCCGAATTCGTCCAATCTGGGCGTCGTTCGCGGCGGAGGCTGGGATTCACATGAAAAGGACGTGCTCCGGGTTTCCTATCGGAATGCAGTCCCCCTCGATTCCCGGCAGGGATACTTCGGTTTTCGATATGTTCTCGATGATACTGGCGCACGATAGGACAATTGCCCCGGGAATGCCGAAAGCAGTTGAAAACCGCGTCCTGATTTCGATAGTCCTTCCATGATGACCCGCACTCCAGTCGCTGAAATTCTCAAATCCGAGTCTGCCGCAGAAACGGCGCTCGTTCAGGGGTGGGTCCGGACCAAACGAGACTCCAAGGCATTCTCCTTCATCGAAATCAATGACGGAAGCTGTCTCTCCAATTTGCAAATCGTCGCCGACGCTACGCTGGACGGATACGATGAATCAGTCCTGCCATTGACGACGGGAGCCTCCGTTTCCATCGAAGGAAAGATCATTCCCTCCCAGGGGAAAGGCCAGCAATGGGAGATGCAGGCGACCTCCGTGACGATGCTCGGGGAGGCGGAGTCGGACTTCCCGCTTCAGAAAAAGGGCCACTCGATGGAGTTCCTTCGCTCCATTGCTCATCTCCGGCCCCGCTCGAATCTCTTTGGGGCTGTCTTCCGGGTTCGCAGCCGTATGGCCTATTCGATCCATCGCTTCTTTCAGGAGCGCGGGTTTCTGTATGTTCACACTCCGATCATAACGGGATCCGACTGTGAAGGGGCAGGAGAAATGTTCCGCGTTGTGACGACGGCGGGAGAGGAAATCAAACTTGGCGACGACGAATTTTTTGGCGATCCCACCTATCTCACCGTGAGTGGTCAACTGGAAGGGGAAACCTTCGCCTGCGCTCTTTCTAACATTTACACCTTCGGTCCAACTTTCCGCGCCGAAAACTCACACACCTCGCGACACGCTTCTGAATTCTGGATGATCGAGCCGGAGATTGCGTTCTGTGATTTAAATCAGGACATGGATCTGGCCGAAGAAATGCTGAAATTTCTCGTGTCCGACGTCCTTGAATCCTGCGCCGAAGACCTCCAGTTTTTTGACCGCTTCATTGACAAGGGGCTTATCGAACGTCTCGAATGGGTACGCGACCGCAAGTTTGAGCGCGTCAGCTACACCGAAGCAGTGGAGTTGCTTCAGAAGAGCGGACAGACCTTCGAATATCCTGTCGAATATGGCGCCAACCTCCAGTCGGAACACGAGAGATACCTAACCGAAACTCATTTTCAGTGTCCTACAACCGTCTACAACTATCCGAAGGAGATAAAACCCTTCTACATGCGGCGGAATGATGATGGGAAAACGGTTGCTGCGATGGACCTGCTCGTTCCCGGGATCGGGGAAATCGTAGGGGGAAGCCAACGGGAAGAGCGACTCACCATCCTTCGGGAGAATATGAAGGAACACGATCTGCAAGAAGACGACTACTGGTGGTATGTAGATCTTCGGCGTTACGGATCCGTCCCCCATGCCGGCTTCGGCCTTGGCTTCGAACGACTTTTGATGTTCGTAACCGGGGTCGCCAACATTCGTGACGTAATTCCTTTCCCGAGAACTCCGGGATCTGCGGATTTCTAAAACGAGAGCGCTACTCGCGAAGTGCCATCGGTGCCACATCAACCTGGCGAGATTGGCACCAGGCTTGCGCTTCCGCATCTCCGGCTGATGCAGCCAGCTTCATCCATCGGCTTGCCTCCGTAAAGGAAGGGTCGGCTCCAAAACCTGATTCGAGGCAGCGCGCAAGGGAAACCATGGCCCGGGTATTGCCAAGTAAGGCGGCCCGCTCGAAGCACCCGACGGCTTCTTCCGGGTTCGCCTTCTTTTCCTTTTCCATCGCATGGAGAAGACCCAGTTGATGGATTGCCCGCACATGGTCCGCCTTCGTCGCAGGAGCGAGGATGCGCCTCGCCTCTGCGTAGGCGCCACGCTCAAGGAGAACACGGCTCAAAAGAATGCAGGCCTCAGCATGCCCCAGGGCGGCCGATTTTCGCAAATACCCCTCCGCCTGTGCGACATCTACGACCGGGCTATTCTCCAGCAGGGCCAACTCAGCAACACGGAGCTGCGCCTCTGCATTCCCCAGGTCGGCTGCCCTCAGGAGCCGTTCGTGGTAAGTTTCCAACTCTGATTCCAGACCGGAGCGTGCAGCTAACAGACCCGCCGCCCCGGAATCGAGTTCGAGCTCCCTTTCCTCCAGATAGGCAAGAATCTTTGACTGGCTCTGATCCGGTTCCTCATGGAAAAGTTCAGGAATCAAGTCAGGGCGAGCCTGTTCAATCAAATAGGATTCCAGTTGTTCACGAAATTCGTCCGCAGAAAGAAGCGGAAGAGAATGATACATTTCCAGAGCAAATTCGGGAGAGGCATTCACCTCAAACTGCCCTTTTTCCCTGTTCCAGCCGGAGAGGCAATAGCCTACCAAAAGCGCAGCCGGCACCGCCCAGAAAATCATCCACACCTGGTGCGAAGACCAGAATTTCCACCACGGACGCGCCCCGGCATCGGCATCGGCATCGGCATCGGCATCGGCTTCGGCATCGGCATCGGCATCGGCATCGGCATCGGCATCGGCTTCGGCTTCGGCTTCGGCTTCGGCTTCGGCTTCGGCTTCGGCTTCGGTGATGTCGTCTCCCGCGATAGTGACTCCAGCGGGTGGCTTGGGTATCCCTTTGACTCCGGTTAAATCAATCTTCTTTTGGTAGAGCGTTTCCCGCAATAAAGCCTCAAATCCGTCTTTACTTGCCACTCCGGCCGGGGCGGCCTCCCCTTCCCCGACATTTCCCGAAGACACTGCCTGCGAGAAATCCGAAAACAGATCTCCCTCAATTTCTTCCGGTGCCTCAAGCAAGTTCATTCTCGCCCTCTCAAAGAGACTCGCGATCCCGCCACGCAGTTCGGACTGCTCTTCGACTGACTGACGCCAGCGAAAGCGCTCCTTCGTCAGCAGAAAAAAGAGCAGGGGAAGGGCAATTGCCTGCCGTCGCGTATCTTTGAACGGCTTTCCAGGCTTCCGCGATAGCTTTCGGACCTGCCCTGGGAGACTCACGCCTTTGCAAAGCGTTCTCGTCGTCTGATGCAGCCTCAACTTTACCGGAAATTCCTCCCACGCGGAGTCACCCTTTCTTCCGATCAGCCCGGTCGATCCGGAAAGGGAACGGGTTCCCGTTTGGAAAATCACGTTTTCCGGAGGCAGCCACCAAACGGCACACGATCCGACCTTGCTCTCCAGTCCGTTGAGAGCTGTCAAAACCCTATCCCCGATCTTTGCGGCGACATCGGGACGGCAGGGCTCCATTTCCCGGATCAGGCTTCCCAAATCGACCCCGTCAATTTGTTCTTCCCCGACAAGAGTCACGGCACCTCGATCCTCGATGAAGTTCACATGCAATTGGTGCATCATTGCCCTTCCGACCCGTCGCGTCGCGAGATGGTGCTGATTGAGCCAGCCTTCGCGGGGCATGTATTCGGGACCGGGAAGCAGTTGAACACAACTTTTCGTTCCCCGAATGATCATACTGAGACCGTATCGCTCGTTCTGTGCTGAGAACTCTTCCGGCAAAAAATACTCAGGTTCCCCCGGATAGGAATTCTCCAGCTCCGCCTGCAACCATCGTCGAACCGCCAACTCGGGAAGCGACACATCCTTCCGCACCTCATCGGCGGACTCGGCAAGCGCGCGCATGGCTTTCTCAAAATCAGCCAACGCTCCCGCTTTTCCGTCAATCAAGGCATCAAGAACAGCGGTTTGGGTATCAGATTCCAGTTCGTCAAAGTTTCTCGGCAACGACTGATTGTGAAATGTTCTCACCGGAACTCCTGCCATTAGGGAGCAGAAGATCTGAGCAAGACTCCATTCGAGCGTATGCTCCTGAACCTGGGCACCTGGTTTGGTCCAGCCAAAGAACTCGGAAAACACAGGGCGAACTTGACTCTGGGAGTCCAGAATTACCTGAAAGTTGAGGGTCGAAAAGCGCTCAAAGGAGGGCAGGTCCGAAGGAACCGAACCCAGAAATTCAATCAGCTGCACCATCCACTCGCCCGCTACTGGAAACGGAACACCGCCGGTTCGACCAAGGTATTCCGGCATCGGCTCCCCATCGAGCATTTCGTCCGCGTAGAATAGCTCCTCTCCATCGCGCCCCCACGAAACGAGCCTTGTCAGTGAATTGCTGCGCAGGTCGGCTATTCTCGCGAATTCGTCCTGAAATGCCTCTAGCTTGTCCTTTCGAATCGCCGCTTCCTCAAATATATGAAGCCGGGCAAGCCCCCATCTTTCATAATCGATCACAAGCAGATTCCGCTCGTCAATTCCCTGTGAAGGCAGCGTAATCACATTGCCCGAGCCGTCCCGGACAAAGCGAAACTGGGCGAATTCGGCATGAGGTTGGGAAGCCATTTCTACAACGCAGTTTGCCCTATCGACAGCGAGATCACAACAATCTGTTGAGGACTTGGGGGAAAAGGTAGACAGTTACTCAGGTTTCGTCACTCCGAAACCGCAAGATATCATGGCGTCCTCATCACGAAGCAGCTCACTATCCCGGAACACAGGGGAAACACAAATCCATCTCGAACTCGATCTCGATGGGACCGGTTCCTCGTCGATCGATACCGGCGTTCCGTTTTTTGATCACATGCTGACGCTGTTCGCCAAGCACGGTCGCTTTGACCTCACCGTGGAGGCCAAAGGCGACATCGAAATTGATTTTCACCACACCGTCGAAGATACCGGAATCGTTCTGGGGCAGGCATTCAACGATGCTCTCGGAGAAAAGCGCGGGATTTCCCGGTACGGGTCGGGACACTTTCCGATGGATGAGACCCTCGTCCGCGTCGCGCTCGACTTGAGCGGTCGTCCTTTCATCGAATATCGAGGTCCTGAAAGCGTTCCGCACGTCGGAGAGAAGTTCAATTTCACCCTGGTAGAGGAATTCCTCCGTGCTTTCGCGTTCAA
>JARGNG010000063.1 GCA_029213265.1 Verrucomicrobiales bacterium
AATAGCAGCAGGAACAGGATCGCGAAGAAAATGCTGAAAAAGGTGGTGAGAACGACGACTTCCATTCTAAGAAGCCCCGGACCGCTGTGGCGGAATCCGAGGCACGCAGGAAGTCTGGCTGACATTTGAAAATGCGCTCCGCATCATTGGTGATACACTGTGCAAAAGTTGCGTCAAACCTGGGCATCGGGAAGTGATTCGCGAGATTGGGGGGGGGGGCGACCACCTGTGCCACTTGAGGGTCGTTCTACTACAGGAAAAGATCGCCGATTCCTCAAAAAAACTTCTCAAAAGCGGAAGAATTCGCTTGTCTGAGAAAATATTTTTAAATACTATTCCCAAATTAGACTGTTTTTTATAATTTTCAGAGTATTCTCTGGCAATTCGAGCAGTTTACGGGATTGAAAAGTCCTTCCTCCTTCCTATTCCATGGCTGAACCGACCTTATCATCTGTTAAAGCAGTAGAATCACTTGGCAGCGGATGTTGCGGTGAAGTCTTTGCTGCTTCCGTCTCCGGTTTTGCGATCAAGCGCTACAACTCTATGGCTGTGGATCGGAACTTCCTCGCGCGCAATTTTGGGAATTTGAAAGAAATGCCTGAGGCGGAGGGGGTGAACCGCGTTCTCGACTTTCGATTCGATTCCCCTCCCTACGAGGTTCTGATGGAGCGAGTCGGGGAGGAGACGCTTTTTTCTCATCAATCGTGGAAAGAGGCAGAGATCTGGGCCTTGATTCGCAAGAGTGCCGACGCTCTTGGCCATGCTCACAAATACGGAGCTTATCATGGACATCTTCACCCCGGAAATGTGAGGTTGAGAACGGACTCGAAGAAATCCCTGACACCTGTGATTACCGACTTTGGAACAGGATTGATCGGGGATATCCATCATGTCGATCCAGGAGAATCCGTATTCTTTTCTGCGCCGGAACAAATCGAATCCGGAGGAAGCGACTGGGCCGAGGGAAAGGCATCGAAGTGGGATGTCTACAGTTTCGGCGTTTTGGCATTCTGGTTGATCAATGAGCGACATCCCCGGGGACTCCGTTACATGAAGCAGCGTGGGAAAGAGGAGGCCCAGAGTGGCGGGAGACCCGTTCCGGTTGATGCGGCGGCCTTCCTTGACGATGTTTTCGAGTCTCCCAAATACTCCTGGGGAATGAGTTTTGGACGAAGTCGGGAATTCAAACTCTATCGGGAAATTGTGGAGGAATGCCTTTCTCTGGATGTCGCAAAGCGACCGGTCGACATGCGTGAAGTCCGCAATCGTTTCCGAGCCCTTGATCATCTTTTCGCAATTGAGAACGCGGAAGAAAGAGTCGTGAAAGAACGCAGGAAGCAGCGTGCGAAACTCTTCGGGGCCCGGGCGATGGCGGTGTGTCTCGGGGTATCTTTTCTCGGCGCAACCTACTACCTGGTCGATTACCTGAAGAAGACCTATTTCTTCCAGAATAAAGTCACCGAGCTGGATCAGGTCGTGTTGACACAAAAGGCGACAATCACTCATCTGGACGAACGCTGGGCGGAGACAGTCACGGATCTGAAAAAATCCAGAGAGGCGGCAGATTCCTTTTTTCAGAAAATGGCTCACGGCGATCTTGCCTGGGGAAGTGGAGTGAGCACCCTGGGAAAAGAGGAGTTGGAAGAGTCGCGTGAATACTACCTCAAAATTCTGGAGAAAGTGTCGGAGGAGGAAATCGGTTTGGAGCGTGCACGAGCGATGCACAGTCTTGCGCACATTGAGCGAAAGCTTGGCCTGAGAGAGAAAGCAATTTCCCATTTTCAGAAGGCGATTCCCGCCCTGGACTCGGTTCTGGCCGGCGAAACCGCGGATGAGTCGGAAGTGGAGGATATCTACCTTCGTCTCGCGGACAGTCACGAAGGTATCAGTTCGTTGCTTTCCAATCCCATTGGGAAAGAGGCCCTCGCTGCTCTCGAAAATGCGGTCGACTACTTTCAGAAACTACTGAATCAGGATCCGGATGATCTTGAAATCGTAATGCGTCAGGCCGGGACAAGCTACCAGTTGGGGCGTGCCTACGATGCTCACAAGGAATTTGAAAAAGCGATCGGTGCCTACTCCAAGTCTGCGGAACACGCGATGTCTCTGAGAGAAAATTCTCCGAGAGAAAATGAATCTCTCACGGAACTGATCGGAAAGCTGCAGTTTAGTGCTGCGTCTTCCCTGGCCAATGCCGGGTATGTGGAAGAAGCAATCAATGCTCATGTCGCATCGATGGAGACACTGGAGGAGTTACGTCATATAAATGGCTTTTCGCCCCTCCAGTCGATTCAACTTGCCTCCAGCTTTCTGGAGTTGGGGGAACTGTTTTCAACGAAAAACGCTACCGCGGATGACCTTGATCAGCTCTACAACGAAGCTTTGCGCCTTCTCACTCCGCTCAACACGGAAACCCCCCAGGACATGGAGGTCGCAACCCTGATTTGTCGCTGTCTGAGTCGTCTCGGGCAGTTGGAGCGAAGCGAAGGTCGATGGAGCGCTGGATATCGCCTCTCGACGCGGGGAATTGAGGCTCTGAAGGAAGCGTTGGGAGAAAAGCCTTCAAGTGTAGCCGGCCTTCTAACGCTGGCGGAAATTCGCCTTGAGCATCTCGCCTTCTTAGAAACGGAGAAAGAAGCCGCTCTCAAGATCGCTGAAAAAGGAGTCGAAACTGTCAATGAAGCGAAAACGGTTCTCGAGAGCGGTGTGTCAATTAACGAGCCGATTCGTTCTCAAATGAATGAGCGTCTCGCTTCCCTGTTCCTGCAATACGGAGATGTTTGCCGCGACCTTGGTGATGAACAAACTGCAGTGGCGTGTTTTCGAAATGCAGAGATCCAACTCGCGCAGCGAGACCAGGATGAGATCGGGAGTTTGCAGTAAGTCTCCCGGATTTCGTGGCCTTGCGTTGGATCCGGGTTCTTCCGCTCCGGGGTTGCAGTCGCTTTCATAAAAACGGCTCCCGAAGGGGAGCCGCTTCAAAGATTGCTGCAAAAATCGATGTCCCTGTCTTTAGCGGGAATTTCGCGTCCTTGTTAGCGACGGCTTCGATTTTTGATTGGCTTCTTCAGCTTGATGACGTGAAAGCGGTTGGTATCGGAAATCGCCGGAGAAGTGACGGAAGTCGACTTCATGGCGAGATAGTGTTTGCCTGTACGGTGTTTTTTCAGCGCTTTCGTGGGAGTCACGCTGGCTTCGTAATAGGCCTTGCCCTGGGCGTCCAAGGTGACGGTCCGGCCAACGGAAACCATTTCGGCGGTGACGTTTTCACGAATGCCATTTTCCAGGCTGTAATAGGAGGTCTTAAAGAATCGGGTTCCTCCCCGACTTGTTGTATTGACATCCTCTCCGATGGCGCTGTCGTTTTTCACGTCAAACAATGCCCTGCGAGTGCTGTAGGATTTCTTCAGGCTGCTGACAGTTTGACCCGCTGCGCTCGGGTTGATGATTCCTTCTCCCCGTTTCGAAGACGATGAGGTGCCAACGGTCCCGTCCAGTCTGATTCCGCTTTCGCCTGCCTCGAGCGAGGACCAGGTGATATCGTAGGGCGTCTCGGATTCAGCACTGGCCTCCACCGCGATGTAATAGGATTTGGAGGGGCTCGCTCCTTCGTAAGAAACCACCTTCGAGGAAACACCATCTGTGGCAGTTGCGACCTCGTTCCCGGCACTGTCATACAGTTTGACTGCCATGGGGCCGGCCTGCCCTTCGAAGGAAACAACCAAGTCCAGGCGATTGCCATTGCTGGAGGTCTTCACTTCAAACCAATCCATATCGTTTGCGATGGCCTTTCCCTCATCGCTGCTCAGCCACTCGTCTTCCATTGACTTGAGCGAGTGGGCATTGAGAAAGGTATCGTTGTTTTCGTAGGGATCGTCCGTTGGATCCTCTGATCCTACATAACCGATCGCCGCTGCCGAGAACGAAGATGAGCCGGCATTGTTCCGGGAGACGACGTAGTAGTAGTAGGTGCGTCCGGGCTCCGCCGAATTATCATAGAAGATCAGTCCCGGTTGTGACTGAACCCGGACGGCTCCTGAGATGGAATTCACAGAGTTCCGGTAGATAGCATAATCCACGGTTTCTGCCGTGGCCTCCCAGCCAACGCGGATGTTTCCTTCAAACTCTCCCTGCGAGGCCTCGATGGTAGATGGGGCGAGTGGCGGAACGGCGAGCCGGAATCCCGAGTTTCCACCGCTAAATCCGGAAAATCCTTCTCCATTTACAGCGCGGACGAAGTAGTAATAAGTGGATCCGGCAATTCCGCTCGTGTCCGAGTAGGTGAGGGCTCCGGTTGTTCCGCCAATGTTCAGTGCGCCGGCGGACGAGTTGGTTGTGTTCCGGTAGACGTAGTAGCTGGCAGCGGTGGGAACGGAATTCCAGGTGATCACAGTCTCTGTGGCCGAGGTTCCGTCACTCGCGGCAACTCCCGTAGGAGCGGAGGGGGGAGGGATTCTGCGAAACCCGGAATTGACGCTTGAGTAGCTTGAGGAGCCCTCGGGGTTGATCGATCTGACGTAGTAGTAGTATACGACTCCCTGGGTGCCGGTGGTATCATCGTAACTGCTCGACGATGTCGTGGTCATCAAAGTTCCGCCCGTCGTGCTGTTCACATCATTCCGGTAGACCTCGTATTCGTATGCAAAGTTGGCAATGGCCCAGGAAACTCTCGTGTAGGCCGTGGAGCTTCCGTCTGTCGCAGAAAGGGAGCCGGGGGTATCCGGAAGCGGCAGTCGGCGAAATCCGTCGTCGCCGTTGGAGAAGTCGGCAGAGTCGCCCTGAACATTGTAGGATTTAACCCAATAGTAGTAGACGACGTTGTGAAGGGCCGTTGTATCCGTGAAGGATGTCGCTGTTACATCTGCAATCACAGGGGCCGTTTCCGGATCGTTAATCTGGCTGCGATAGACCCGGTATCCGTCGGTATCCTCGGTGGAATTCCAGTTAATGAAAACATTGTCAGTCGAGGTTCCGTCGGTTGCGGTCAAACCGTCAGGAGGGTCCGGAATCAGCAGGAACGGATAGGTTCCATTCAAGGTGTAGTTTCCGAGGCTGCAGTAGTTGTTGTATCCGTTTTCAGCGAACCCGGTCGCTCCCAGTCCACCACCGGAAACACGGATGTAGTAGACTCCAATCGCAAGATTCGGAACGGTTAGAGAAGCGTTGTTGTTGTTAGCCGGGGCCACGGTATTCAAAACAGCTCCGGTTGAGTCGAGCAACTCGAGGACCAGATCGAGATTTGCGTAGGTGTCTTCTGTCGGGTCCACGTTGGCCGTCACCGTTCCCCCCTTATTCTTTAGTTCGAGACGAAAGACATCACGATCTCCACTCTGGCCAATCCGACCGGTCAGATCGTAGGTAAGGGAAATGTCGGTCGAGATATTGGTCGCACCACCGGTTCCTCCTCCATGGTCATCCGGCAGATAAGGAAGGTCATCGATAATCTTCAGGAAATCGTCCTCCTGGTTGTTTGCCAGCAGATATTCGCCTTTCGACCAGTGAGTAATATCCTGTCCGAAGGCGGCTCCCATGATCGGTCCCCATTTGATCCCGGTGGGGGTGTGGGTGTGTCCCCTGAAGTAGGTTTCCGGATCCGGCGTTGTCGAGCGACCATCGTGGCGAAGTCCGAGTTGGTGCCCGACTTCGTGACTTCCGGTTTCCCCGGCAGATTGCTCACCGGCATTGAAGGCCCAGCACATGAAGTTCACGGAGGAGCCAAAGGAATTGAGGTAGGCCACGCCACCAGCCGTGGGGGCTGCAGTTTTTGTGGGGGTGAAAATCACCTGGCAACGATTGGCTGTGTTAGCATTATCAAAGGAGGCCCGGACTGTGGTTACGTTCACATTGAAGGGCGCAAAATCCTCAGCCATTGCCTTGAAGATGCCCGGAATACGGGCAGGGAAGGCGTATGCTGCGGCATCAATCCGAGCGCCTCCGGCCCAGGATGTGTTTTCAACCACTTCCCCATCGAAATCGAGATAGATGACTTGAGGTGCTCCCGGGCGACTCTCGAGGTCGGGAACCATAAATTCGCCTGCGGGCTCAGGTATTTCCTCACCTTCTTCAGGTTCGGCGACAAGATGTCCGAATTTGCTGTTTCCATTGCTGTCTTTCCATGAACAAATGATGTGGTCGGTTCTTGTTTTCTCCAAGATGATTTCCTGCTGGGAAGAGCCGGAGGATACGAGAAACGAGTCGGGGTTGTCCTGCTGAACAATGTGACCGGAAATGGAACCGTCCGGCTCGACAGCAACCGAGAACTGCGCGCCGGGGAAATCGCGCAATCGGATACCGAAGCCGCGGCCGCCGGTTTTGTGCAGGAAGTTATGGGACACGGTTCCCGCGAGAGGAGGAGTGGTGGGCAGCTCGACCTCGTCGCCGGGATTGGCGGAAAGGAGCTGGGCAAAAGCGGAGCGGGGAATTTGAATAGGAGTGGAAGCGATTTCAGCGAACTGCTTCCTCAGGCGAAGTCGTTCCCGGTCCTCGTCGCTCATTGCGAGCGTGATCGCCCGGGCATCGGATTCCGCCTCTGCGTTATTCTCCGGACTTTCAATTGTCTGGGGAGCGGTTGATTCCTCCTTGTTGGGGGAGGAAATTTTAGCGAGCGAAGAATCGAGCATCGCAGCGAGCTCCGCCGAATCAGGGGCGGAAACAGGATTTTCGCTTTCCGATTTCACGGAAGCAGTATCCGAAGATCGATTCGGTGATAAAAGCAACAGGAGAGAGACTCCCAGGCAGCAAAGTGCAGCCAGGAGGGCAGGAAGGATGCGTCGATTCATAATAAGAAGTGTGGAGGGTCAAAAGAGAGAGGCCGCGTAGGTTACGTGTGTAAAGACTGATGTCGAGAGGCAGATCCCGCTGGATATGTGTCAATTTTTTCGTCAATTGGGTGGAAATACCTAGTTTTCCTTCCCGCCTTTGCCCGGTTGCCGGCAAAGCATGATTCAATGGACAGTTACGCTTGCCCAGTTGTATAACCTCTTTTCCCCACTTTGTTTCAACGAGGAGGGGGTTTTTCGGTGAAAATCTACGGATTCCCCTTCTTCTTCCCCTTTTTCTTCGGCTTTTTTCCGATCCAGTCGTCCTGGAGGTAGAGAATTCTCCGCTCCGCTTCTCCTTGGATTTCCGTGAAATCGTCAGCCTCAAAAGGATAGGAGGTGCCGGAATGGTCATGGAACAAGGCTACCGCGTTCAAGGCGATCAATTGAACGACCGGATGATCTGACTCGTTGACGACTTCGATCAGAGTCCCCCGCGGATCGACAGCACCGTTCAGACCGAGGAATTCAGCTGCGCGAACGCGAACGATGGGATCTTCGTCATGGAGGAGCGGTTTTGCCGTTTCCATGAGCTCACTGGCGGATTCGCCCAATGCAGCGCAACTCGTCAGCGCCCAGGCTCGAATCATCGGGTCGGCAGAGCGAAGCGCGCTCCGGAGAGGGGCTTCCGAATCGGAGATCGGGTGGAGCATGAGGTCTGCCGTATCGAGCAAGGTGGAGATCTTCCCCCTGTTTTTTTCTCCGAAAGCAACGGGGGCGTCCATCGCTTCGTCGTAGAGGACATTCTCCGGGAACAGACTGAGATCCGGTAGCGACCTCATCTTCTCGCTGAGCTTTCCACGCATTTCGAGCAAGCGGGCCTGATTCGAGGGATCCGCCGAGAGATCGTTCACTTCGTGTGGATCGGTCGAAAGATCGAACAGCATTTCGGCCGGTTTCGGCTCAAAGAAGTGCCGTTGATCCGACCCGAGTTTCCCCTCGTTGTAGAGATCTCTCCATTCGCGGTAGGCAAGCATCTTGTAGCGATAGTTATTCTGCAAACCGTCCGGATAGTAGGGCTGGAAGCTGCGGATGTATTTCCAATCCCCGATACGCAGCGTGCGAATCATCTCGTATTTCTCATCGAAGCGATCCGCGTAGCCAAAGGTCGAGTCCCGTTTTGCCAACTCCGCCAGGGTGACGTTCTTCCCGAGAAACGGCTCTCCATCCATTGCGGTAGGCACATCGACTCCGGCCAGGTTCAGAACGGTCGGCCCGAAGTCAATGAAGCTGACAAATCCTGAGTTGCTGGCGCCCGGTTCCAGATTGACGAGTTCCCGGAAGTTCTCCGGAATGCGAATCACCAGCGGAACATGAAGGCCGGACTCGTAGATGTAGCCTTTCCCCCGGGGGAGAACGCCTCCGTGGTCGCCAAAGTAGAAAATGAAGGTGTCCTCCAGCACGCCGTCCTCCTCCAGTTTGGCGACGGTATTGCCGACGATTTCGTCAATGGTTTGAATATTGTCGAGGTAGCGGGCGTAGGTGTAGCGAAAGAGAGGGGTATCGGGAAAGTAGGGTGGGAGCTGGACCTTTTCCGGATCGTTTTTCGTCTTTTGCGTTCGGTAGGAATCTTCCGTGAAATGAAGACTGCTTTCGTGGGACTGGCCGTGGCTCTCCATGTGGAAAAAGGGAGCCTCCTTGTCGGGGCGATCCCGCCACGAAGCCGTTTTCGAGGATTCGTCCCAGGTTCCTTCGCTCTCGACGCAGTTGTAGTCCTTTTTTGAATTGTTGGTTGTGTAGTAGCCGATTTCCCGAAGATAAGAGGGAAACAATCGAAGCCCCTGTGAAAGATTGGCGAGCTTGGAGCGGCGGTGAAACTGGGTCCCGATGCGAGGGGCGTAGCAACCCGTCGCCAGCGTCGTTCGGGCAACGGAGCAGACCGGTGAATTGGAAAAGGCCCGGGTAAAGGTGACTCCGTCTTCCGCCAGTGCGGCGATGTTCGGTGTTTCCACGCCGGCGTCATCAAAGAGTTTGAGATAGTGCTTGGAATTGTCTTCCGAGACGATCCAGACCACATTCGGTCGGTCCGCCGCGTGGAGACAGGTCGAGAGGCCTATCAGGAAAAGAAATACAAAACGCAGGTTCATAGGTTCAACCTCCCCCGAATCTTTCGAGTTGGAAAGGCCGTTTTTGCGCTGGAGAGAAGCAGTCCGCAATCGTAACAAAGGGCACATGCCGGAAGCTTCGCGGGAAAACGAAATGGAAATCAGGGTGGACAAGGGGGACCCCCTCCTGGTGGAGGCCGGCCTGTGGCTGGATCCTCATCGAGCGCGGGGATTTGCCTTTGTTTCTCATGCGCACGCCGACCATTTCGCTCCTCACGGAAAGATCCTGTGCTCCACTCCCACCCGAAAGCTGATCGATGCGCGGTTCGGCGGTGGAAAAGGAAATTTTCTCAGTCTCGATTTTGAAGAAACGGCTGAAATCGAAGGCGGGTTTCAAGTGTCTCTGCTCCCCGCCGGGCATATCCCGGGTTCGTCGATGCTCTATGTCGAACGGATTTCGGATGGAGCGACCCTGCTTCATACGGGCGATTTCAAGACGCGGGCGGCTCCGGGGGCGGAAACCTGTCAGCCTCGCAGCGCCGACACGCTGATCATGGAAACGACTTTTGGAATTCCCAAATTCCGATTGCCTCCGTCAGCCGAAGTGCTCGATACTATGACCAAGTTCGCGCGCGAGACGATCGAGGATGGGGAAACCCCGGCTTTTCTCGCCTATTCGCTCGGAAAAGCGCAGGAAATTCTGCTTTCGATTTCTGAACGTGCCCCGGAACTCAAATTCCTTGTTCACTCTTCCGTCGCGAAAATGAATGACGCGGTAGCCACTCTTGGATACCAACTGCCGGAATGCGAAGTGTTCGAGCCGGACTCCGGGTTGCCGAAAGGGCATGTGATCGTGATGCCCCCGAACGCTGCCCGGAGCCGGGCCGTTCGGCGAATCCGCAAATCGCTCCGCCTCGCCATGATCAGCGGATGGGGGATGGATTCCGGGGCGAAGTATCGCTACCAATGCGACGAGGTCTTTCCGCTTTCCGATCATGCCGGATACGATGATCTGTTGGGATTTGTCGAAACAGTGGACCCTGCGCGGGTCTACACCATTCACGGATACGTCGATGAATTTGCCCGGGATCTGCGGGACCGGGGAATCGAAGCCTGGCCGCTTCGTGGGGAGACCCAGTTGGAGTTTTCCCTCTCCGGTCGTGACCCGGGTGATGAGGCAACAGGGTTGAGTGAGCAATCCAGCCCTGTTGCGTCGCGGCCTCCCTCCGAATTTTCCGACTTCACTTCTGTTTGCGAAACAATCGCAAAAGTCACAGGCAAGCTGCGAAAGCAGGAGATCCTGGCAGAGTATCTGGCATCGCTCGAGTCGGAGGTGCTTCCCCATGCCATCACGTTTTTGAGTGGAAAAGCGTTTTCCCGGACTTCGGAGGTTCGCGCTGCCAATGTGGGATGGGCGATGCTTCGGCAGGCGTTGCTCGAGGTATCCGGGCTCACTCTCGCGCAGTATCGGCAGATCTCCTCTTCGCAGGCGGATGCATCGAGAACGACTCATCTCGTTCTGGAGGGAAAGACCGATCCGCAACCGCACTCGATGCGGGATCTCGCATCCTTGTTTCAGAATCTCGCGAACCTTTCGAGCCAGGGGGACAAGATTCGATTGTTGAGGGAATCCTTATCGACCTTCCATCATTCGGAGGCCGCTTTCTTTGTGGGGATCCTCACCGGCGATTTGAGGATCGGTTTGAAAGAAGGCCTGCTCGAAGAGGCGGTCTCGTCGGCCTTTTCTCAAAAGCCGGGTGAAGTGAGGCGGGCTCACATGCTGACAGGGGATCTCGGCAGAACCGCAGAACTGGCGAGAGAAGGACGGCTTGATGAAGCAGGAGCGACCTGGTTTACCCCGCTCAAAGTCATGTTGGCCAGTCCGGAGGAAACGGCGGAAGATATCGTGGCCCGCCTTGGAAAGGGTGGGCCGATCTGGCTGGAGGACAAATTTGACGGAATCCGGGCGCAATTGCATAGGGAGGGGGATCGGGTCGAAATCTATTCCCGTGATCTCCGACCTGTGCAGGAACAGTTTCCCGAGTTGATCGGGCCGGCGCGGGCCCTGAATCGCGATGTCATTCTGGACGGGGAAATCATCGCGTTTGCCGAAGGAAAGAGGCTGACGTTTTTCGATCTTCAGAAGCGGCTCGGTCGACGGGGGCTGAATCATGAGCAGGGCGATCTCTTTTTCGGGGAGGCCGTTCCTGTGAAGTTTATCGCTTTTGATGTGCTCGGTATTGACGGGGAGGGGTGCCTCGATCTGCCACTGCGGGAACGGAGAAAGCTTCTCGAATCGATTTCTCTATCGGGCTCGCTGGAGTGTTGCGAGGTGATTTTTGCCGGGGGCTCAGTTGCTGTCGATGATGCCTTCAATGCCGCCCGCCGTCGCGACAACGAAGGTCTCATCGCCAAAGACCCGGAAAGTGTCTACTCGCCGGGGCGCCGGGGGAAACAGTGGCTGAAGTTGAAAAAGGCAATGCCGACACTCGATGTGGTCGTCGTGAAAGCGCAGCAGGGGCACGGGAAACGATCGCATGTTTTGAGTGACTACACCTTCTCCGTTCGGGACGGGGAAAGCGGTGCGCTCCGCGTGATTGGAAAGGCCTATTCCGGCCTGACTGATGTGGAGATCGAAGAGCTGACCGAACACTTTACCGCAAAGACCCTTTCCAAATCCCGCGGCGTTCATGAAGTGGAGCCCGATACCGTTCTGGAAGTCGCGTTTGAT
Organism: Verrucomicrobiales bacterium; assembly: GCA_029213265.1. Lineage (GTDB taxonomy): Bacteria > Verrucomicrobiota > Verrucomicrobiia > Verrucomicrobiales > DEV007 > Arctic95D-9. The sequence continues at coordinate 11,595 of JARGNG010000063.1, forward strand.
TCGATCAACCCCAGCAAACGCCACGACTCCGGGCTGGCGCTGCGTTTTCCCAGAATCAAAGCCATCCGGCGGGACAAGACGCCGGACGAGATCGATTCGCTGGCCTACGCAATGAGACTGTCAGGGAAGAGGAAGTGATTTTTCAGGCCGTTTCTTCCAGTTTTCGGTGGGACTTCACGTGAAGTTTCCAGTCAACAATCGTTTTTCCAATCACGAGAATCGCCAGAAGAATGATCGGTTGCCCGAGGGCCTGAATGGCAAACGCACCGAAAATAATCGCAATATGGAGAGCGATCATTCTGGGGTAGGGGGCGAACATCTGCTCTTTCAGTGTTCGTTTCTGATATTCCTTTCGACCGAGAAAGTTCACGAAAAACGACAGAAGGTGACTCCCGATGAGAGCGAGAACAGCCCAACCCAACTTGTCGAAGAGAACGCCGGAATCCACTTTTTGACCATTGCCGGGAAATCCTCCTCCCAGAAGGCTGAACACGAAGACACCATGGACTACGGTAAAAATGCCGTAGTGAACGAGGAAAAAGCCGGCCGAGAAACTTTTTTCGAGAAAAGCGGTGCCCCCGCCTACCTTGTTGCTAATCAACATCATGCGAACGGCATTGATGAGGCCGACGATGACGTTTTCCGCCCAATAGAGGACAACAACGTCGAACACGCTCCATTCCCAGAGGAGGGCGCCGAAAAGCGGAATCAGGTTGGCGGCGACCAGAAAAGCAGCCGACAATCCGAAGGAAGGCATGTCTTCCTCCGCCTGCCGGGTGGGGTCGCTCGTCAGCTTTGCCTTTTGCGGGTTTTCTCTCACGGTTTCCTATCGTCGGGTTTTCGGAGTGAATGGCAAGGGGGAAGCCGGCCCGGTGCCGGGAAGGCAGCCCAAATTTCCGCTTGCCTGCTGGTTTCTTCGCGTCTAGTTTCCGCCCCTCATAATTTTCACGGACATGAAAGCGGACATCCATCCCGAATACACAGAAGCAACGATCCAATGCACTTGCGGAAACGTCATCTCGACGCGTTCCACCGTTCAGGATCTTCACATCGGTATTTGCTCCGCGTGCCATCCGTTCTTCACGGGTGAGCAGCGGTTCGTCGATACCGCTGGTCGTGTCGACAAGTTCCAGCAGCGATTTGGCGAAAGCGGTGGCAAACGTCGCAAGAAGCCGAAGCTTTCGGACCTGTAGTTTTTCTCTCCGGCGGATTCCATTTCTGGAAGACCGTCACTTGCGAACGGTGATGATGCCCGCGAAGGGTATTGTCGCCGTTTTTCGTATCTAATTTCCCCGAAACTTTACCCCCAGCCGACGTGGACTACGCCATTCTCATCGAAAAGAAACGCCTTCGAATTCCTGAACTGGAATCCTTCATGGCTCAGGACGGCTTTTTCGAAGATGCCCGCCAGGCCGGGGAGCTGACCCGGGAATACAATCGGACCAAGTCTCTGCTGGACGATTGGGAGGCGCTGAGCAAGGCGAAGGAGGAACTCGAAGCAAATCGCGGGATGGCGAAAGGCGACGATCCCGAGATGGCGGAAATGGCCGCCGAGGAAATTCCGGCGCTTCAGCAGCTCATCGAGGACCTCGAAGCAAAGGTTCAGTATGCGCTGCTCCCTCATGATACGACGGAAGATCGCGATGCCATTGTCGAGATTCGCGCCGGTACCGGGGGGGATGAAGCGTCCCTTTTTGCCGGTGATCTCTATCGCATGTACCAGCGCTATGCCGAAGCACGAGGCTGGAAAACGGAAGCGGTCGAGGCGAGCCCTTCGGAAGTGGGTGGATACAAGGAAGTCGTTTTTAAAGTGACCGGTGAGGAAGTATTTCGTTTTCTGAAATATGAAAGCGGCGTGCATCGCGTGCAGCGTGTCCCCGACACAGAGACCCAGGGGCGGATACACACCTCCACGGCAACGGTCGCGGTGCTTCCCGAAGCTGAGGAGATTGATGTCGAGCTGAAGCCTGATGAACTCCATATCCAGGCGACCCGGGCCGGTGGTCCGGGCGGTCAGCACGTCAACACGACCGACTCCGCAGTCCAGGTTACGCACATTCCGACAGGTATCATGGTGAAATGTCAGGATGGCCGAAGCCAGGGCAAGAACAAAGAGAAGGCTCTCCAGATTCTCCGGGCAAAACTGCTTGAGGCAAAGATTCGCGAGGAACACGAGAAATATTCGGCACACCGGAAAAGCCTGATCGGTTCCGGCGGCCGTGAGGAAAAAATCCGGACCTATAATTATCCCCAGAACCGGCTCACGGATCATCGAGTCAATTTGACCTTGTACAATCTCGACCAGGTCATGACAGGTGATCTGGAGGAGACAATCAACACCCTGCAAACGGCCGAGATGGCAGACCGGTTGGCGGAGTTGGAAGCGAGTGCGTAAGCTTCACAGGTTGGCTGTGCGGTTGCAAATTCCATCACCCGATTGAGAGTGGGTCATGACACACCGATTCACTTGTCGCCGCCGCGTCGAATTCGCCGACACCGATGTGGCGGGGATCATGCATTTCTCCAATTTCTACCGGTTTATGGAAGTCGCGGAGCATGCTTTTTACCGGTCACTCGGTTTTTCGGTGCACCCTTTTCAAAAACACGAGGAAGGGGCTGACCCTCATGTCGGATGGCCGCGGGTCCATGCATCGGCCGATTTCCGTCTGCCATTGCGCTTCGAAGAAGAGGTGGAAGTCGAGCTGCTCGTCGAGGAGGTCAGAAACAAAACCATCGGCTACTACTTCAACTTCTGGAAGAATCCCGATTCGGAAGAGGAGCGTGTTCTCGCCGCGACAGGCCGGTTCACGGTGGTGTGCGTAACCTTTGACGACGAGAATCGGCGCATGAAAGCGGTTGCGATCCCTCAGGAATGGCGCGAGAAGATTGCTGTCGCGCCCGAGGGTACAATTCCCTCAAAAGCCTCCTGACCCCGATACCTTAATGGAAGATATGAACAGCTACTCCTGGCTTTGGTTTGCCCTTGGAACAGTCCTCACTTGGGGCCTTTATGGAATTTTTCTTCACATGGGGCAAGTCGGAATGGCGGACCCCTCAAACGGTCGCTACAAAGCGTTTCTGTTTGTCGGTGTGGCGTATTTCCTGACGGCCGTTCTCGCCCCGCTCGCGATTCTGGTTGCCCGGGGGTCGGACTGGAACTTTCCCGGAAAAGGTCTCTGGCTTTCCCTCATTGCCGGAATTCTCGGCGCGATTGGTGCTTTCTTCGTGCTGCTCTCGCTCGGTGCACTTTTCGCTCAGGGCAACAAGAGCGCTCCTGCGATTGTCATGTCGATCATTTTTGCCGGTGCTCCGATCGTGAATGCGATTGTTTCTCTGACAATGCATCCTCCTGCGGGTGGACTCTCGGGGATGCGCTGGCAGTTTGTCGTCGGAATTGTGATGGCTGCTCTCGGTGGCTATCTGGTTGTGAAGTTCAAGCCTGAACCGGCACCCTCGGATCACGGAAAAAAGGTGGCGACCGTCGACGTACCCAAATCAGAGTAGCGATTACCGGTGGAAACGTTTTTCCGCGACTTGAACGGAGTGGCTGTTTCCCTGTAAGTTTCAGGAAATGGCAGACCGACCGCTCACGGAAACTACTCAGTTGGAGCTTCTGCAGACTCTGATCGGAGAGCTGCAGCGGGGGAATGACTTTTACCGGGAGCGTCTCTCCAAAGCAGGCGTGGATGCTGAAATTGCTTCACTCGGCGATTTCTCGACGAAGATGCCGTTCACAACGAAGATGGATCTCGTCTGGGATCGGGAGGAATTCCCGCCCTATGGATCAAACCTGACCTATCCGCTGTCGGACTATTCGAGATATTGCCAAAGCAGTGGAACGACACGAGGGCCGCTGCCTTCGCTTGATACGGCGGAAAGCTGGTCGGCGATGCTGGATTGTTGGGACCGGGTCTTTGAGGCAGCCGGAGTCACGACAGATCAGGTTGTCTTCTTCGCATTTTCTTTCGGGCCCTTCCTCGGATTCTGGACTGCGTTTGAATCGGCGACGCGGCGCGGAAACCTTTCCATTCCCGGCGGCGGATTGAGCAGCAAGGCCCGACTCCAGGCGATGGTGAATCACGAGGCGGACGTCCTTTGCTGCACTCCGACCTATGCTCTTCGACTGGGGGAAGTTTTTGCCGCAGATCCGGAAGCCTCCTCTTATCGCCTCAAGAAAATCATTGTCGCAGGGGAGCCTGGAGGAAGCCTTCCCCAGGTTCGTCAGCGAATTTCCGATTTGTGGAAAGGCGCGGAGGTGTTTGATCATCATGGTATGACTGAGGTGGGGCCGGTCACCTACGAGCATCGCGAAAAACCGCTCAGTCTTTGTGTGATCGAAGATGCCTACTATGTCGAAGTGATTGATCGGGAGACCCATCAGGAAGTCGTTCCCGGGGAGAAAGGGGAGTTGGTCATCACGACCTTGACCCGGACCGCCTGTCCTCTGCTTCGCTATCGCACCGGCGATCTGGTGGAGAAGTCATTTTTTGCTCCCACCGACTCGAAGGAAGCAGTCTTTTGCCTGGAGGGCGGAATCCTCGGGCGGGTCGATGAGATGGTGGTGATCCGCGGAGTGAATGTTTATCCTACGGCGGTCGAAAAAATCATCCGTGGCTTTCCCGAGGTTGTCGAATTTCAGGTCATTCAAACAACCCGCCAATCGATGGCTGAACTGGAAGTCAGTATTGAGGCGGGACCGGATGCAAAGCCCGACCTCGCCGAACGCGTTGCCCGTGAATTAGCGGACGCCTTTACCCTGCGGATTCCCGTAACCTTGGTGGAGCACGAGGCATTGCCTCGATTCGAATTCAAATCCAAACGCTGGATCCGAAAGGAAGACTAAACAAAATCATGAGTGATTCCATTCTACAACTCACCCAGGTCTCGAAGTGGTATGAGTCCGCTGCGGAGCGAAAAATTCTCGACGAACTCGACCTCTCCGTATCCGCCGGAGAACGATTTTCCATTGTCGGTCCGTCAGGGTGCGGAAAGAGCACCTTGTTGAATATTCTCGGAACGCTCGACGAACCTTCCGAGGGGGATGTCGTTGTGGGAGGTATTTCCACACAAGGCCTTTCAGAAGAAGCCATTGCCAAGGTTCGCTCGGAAAAGATCGGGTTCATTTTTCAGATGCATCATCTCCTTCCCCAGTGCACGGCCCTCGAGAATGTGCTCGTGCCCACTCTCGCATTGCAGGAGAAGCCGGATGCGGAAGAGGTCGCTTCGCGCGCCAAAGATCTGATGGACCGGGTGGGGTTGGGCGACAAACTGAACTCCCAGCCTGGACAGCTCTCCGGTGGGGAGCGCCAGCGGGTCGCGGTGGTTCGCTCGCTCATCAATCGCCCCGCACTGCTGCTTGCCGATGAACCGACCGGTGCCCTTGATGAGGACAATGCGGAACGGCTCATTGAATTGCTTGTCGAACTGAACGACTCCGAAGATCTTGCCCTGATCGTTGTCACTCATGATCGGGACATTGCCAGGGCCGTCGGCGAAGTGAGAACGCTTAAGGGTGGGAAAATCGAAGTTCTTTAACACCAGCCATGACCTCCTTCCGGCTCATTCTCGAATCTCTTTTTCACTACCGGTGGGTCAACCTTTCGGTCCTGGCCGGGGTTGCTCTGACTTCGGCCATTTTGAGCGGAGCTCTCGTCGTAGGGGATTCGGTGAAGGAAAGTCTGCGTCAAAATGCAGAGGCACGTCTCTCCCGGATCGGCCCCGTTTTTGTCGGCGGGGAACGGTATGTAACGAGGGAATTGGCGGACCGGATTCAAAAGAAACTGGGCGATGGAGCGGCAGTCGCTCCCATCCTGCAAATCCAGGGGACGGCTTCCAGCCGGGCGGGCGGAAAGCGGGTCAACCAGGTTCAGATCCTGGGTGTCGACGATCGCTTTTGGGATCTGTCATTGAACGGAAACGCTCCCGAAGGGTTTGCCGATGATCGCTGGATTGCAATCAATGAACCCTTTGCCAATCGCATGGAAGCGGAAGCGGGCGATACCTTGATCGTTCGGGTTGAGTTGCCGGGAGCGCTATCCAAAGACGCTCCGCTATCGGGCGAGTCTGAGCAGACCACTCCCTTTACGGTAAAAGTATCCGAAGTGCTCGGCAGCAGGGACTTTGGTCTCTACTCGCTCCGGGCGGAACAGGTGCCCCCTTCGACCTTGTTCGTGAAATTGTCCCGCCTCCAGGAACTTCTCGAAACTCCGGACAAGATCAATCTGATCGCCGCCTCCAATCAGACAGTGGCAGAGACGTTTTCTGAAGCCGTCTCTTCCGAGTGGTCTCTCGATGACTTGCAACTCACTGTCGCGCCGGTGGGCGACGGCAGCACGGAGCAGGTCGTCAGTTCCCGCGTCTTTTTCGATGCGGCGATTGTCGAAGCAATCAACAAAGTAACGACGGAGCATTCGCCTGTGTTGACCTATCTTGCGACCGACATTGCAGCGAACGGGAATCACACCCCCTACTCGATGGTGAGTGGCGTCGGTCCGGAACTGAATGCGATTGTCTCCCCGGAGGTCAAAGACAATGACATCATTCTTTCCCAATGGCTGGCCGATGACCTGCAGGCAAGGGAGGGTGATACCGTCACCTTGACCTACAATGTGGTCGGATCGGGACGGAAGCTGGTGGAGCAGAGCAAGTCCTTTCAGGTAGCCGGAATCCAGACGATCAGTGAAAACGGCTGGGACCAAAGTTGGACTCCCGAGTTTCCCGGGATTTTCGATGTCGAAGATCTGGATGAATGGGAACCGGGCATTCCGATCGATCAGGATCGGATCCGGGACAAGGATGATGAATTCTGGGACCAGTATCGAGCGACCCCGAAGGCATTTGTCGGCATCGAAGCGGCGCGCGAGATGTGGGGGAACCGGTTTGGGAATGCGACGGCCCTTCGGTATACCTCGAAACTCCAGGCGGAAGAACTGGCCAATGGAATGCGAGAGCATTTGCAACTGGAATCCCTCGGCATGGCGGTTCGGGATCTTCCCGCCGAGGCTGAGGCAGCGGTCTCCAATTCGTTCGATTTCGGGTCGCTCTTCGCGAGCATGAGCTTTTTCCTGATCGCCGCCGCCCTGACCCTGGCCGGTTTGGTTTTTGTCTTCGGAATCGAACAGAGGTCCACGGAGATCGGATTGTTGCTCGCTCTTGGATTTACGAAAAAGAGGGTTCGGAAATTATTTATCATGGAAGCCTCTATGCTCGCCGTGGCCGGGGCGGTTCTCGGCCTGGTTGGCGGTTATCTTTACACGCGCCTCGCTCTCTACGGTATGTCAGGAGTCTGGCAGGATGCCGCGGCGGGCATTGATTTTGTGTATCACCTGAATCCTCTCACATTGGTCACTGCGTTTGCTATCACGGTGGCCGTGGCTCTGGGAGTCGTATGGTGGTCGAGTCGCAACGTGACGGCGGTGCAGCCGGGCCGTCTCATTTCCGGCGGTGATGATATGGCTTTGTCAGGAGATGCCAAATGGAAGTGGGACTGGATTTGTCTGATTGTGGGCGTGGCAGGAGGACTTGGGTGTCTCTTTGCTCCGAAAGTCCCCGGAACGATTGCCGAGCAGGGTATGTTTTTTGGTGCCGGTTTTCTCATCGTTCTTGCCGGCGTCGCAGTTTGCTCCATTCTCATTCGCCGTTTTCTGAGACCGTCGGAAGTTCTCCATTCTGTGGCTTCGTTAGGGCGCCAGCATACCGTTCGCAGGCGGGGGCGCAGTCTCGCCGTGATCGGGCTGATGGCGGCCGGTGTTTTCATGGTGACCGCGATCAATTCGTTCCGTCTCGATGGAGAGCGGGGGGCGGAACGAAGGAGTTCCGGGACCGGTGGCTTTGCTTATGTGGGGGAGTCGACTCTGCCTGTCTATGAAGATCTTAATGGCAAAGCCGGTCGGGAAAAATACGGTCTCGACACTTATACTGAACCTTTCACGGTCGTGCCTTTCCGGGTCAGTGACGGGGAAGATGCGAGCTGTCTGAATCTGAATCGGGCTCAGCGTCCTCGACTGATGGGTGTGAATGAAGCACAACTGACGAAGCGTGATCCGTTTTCGTTTACGAAAGCGTTGGGAGAAAAGGAAGGCAGCAAGTGGGGGCTGCTCGGAGGGGAGCCGGAAAGCCTTGCAGGTGTGCCCACGATTTCGGGAATCATTGACCAGAACACTGCCATCTATGCTCTGCAAAAAGGGATCGGTGATTCCGTTGTTTACGAAACCGTTTCCGGCGATTCGTTTGCGGTCCGGATCGTCGGGTTTCTGGACACCTCCATTTTACAGGGAAGCCTGCTCATTTCGGAAGAAAACTTCATTCGGTTCTTCCCTGATTCAGGCGGGTATCGTTTCTTTCTCCTCGATGATGAAGGCAAGGGCGATCTGGAGGCCGTTTCGACTCATATGACAAGAATGTTTGGTGATCTCGGGCTGGAAATGCGGCCGGCCCCGGATCGGTTGAATGAATTCAATGCTGTTCAAAACACCTATCTCAGTATTTTTTCGACCTTGGGAGGTCTCGGGATCTTTCTCGGAACGCTCGGCCTGGCCATCATTGTGGGACGCAATGTACTGGAACGACGCGGGCAACTGGGAGTGATGCAGGCGATGGGGTTTACGAGAGGAACGCTTGCGAAGATGGTTCTGTCTGAGCACTGGTTTCTCCATGTCTCCGGCGTGGCGCTCGGTTTGATCGCGGCTTTGATTGCGGTGATTCCCCAGCTCACCAAAGGAGCTGCAATGCTTCCATGGGGATTGCTGATTGTGATCAACGGAGCGGTTCTGATTGGTGGACTGATCTTCTGCTGGCTGGCGGCAAAGGCAGTATTGCGGGGGAACTTGATGGAGGCGATTCGGCGCGAATGAGAATGGTCAGGGTCACCGTGGTTCTCCTTTTTGGTTTTGCTCTGGCTCTGTCAGGGCAGGATGAAAAAGAGGCGGAGGAAAAGAAGAGGGAACCTCAAAAACCAGCTGCAACGCTCGACATCAAGAACTCCAAGGAGGGTTCTTATCCGGGAGGTTCGACCCCGATTGCCGGAAAGTGGTCGGTCGATGCGGGTGCAAAAAAACTGAAGGTGGGAGAGGTTCCCCTGGTTCGCGGAAAAATCGAATTCGGCCCGGAAATCCGCGAGAAGGGAGCAACGATCATCGCGTCAGGGCGGGCCCCGGGAGACGGCAGACTGAAGTCTCGCATCGGGGTGGGGCTGTACGGAAAAAACGGATTTCAGCTTCGGTTGGTGATGACGAGGAACGAGATTGAGCTCGTCCGGAGGGGGATCGTTTTGGCTGCCGCTCCGGCTGATTTGGACACGGAACCCCTGTTTGAAATGGAGCTCTCCGTTCTGGAGGACGAGGAGGATTGGCAGGTGTCCGGCCGGGTTTGGAAGACCAATGCGCCGCGTCCGAAAGAGCCAATGATCGCCTGCAAAGCGATCACGGCCGAATTGCTTTTTCCTTTGGCAGGGCGACCTTCTCTGATTGCCACTCCGTTTTCGGGTGAGCCGGTACAGTTTGCAGCCGGGCGGGTTTACTACGGTGCGTATGAGCCACCGGAAAAGGATTCGGAAAAGGATTCGGAAAAGGATTCGGAAAAGGATTCGGAAAAGGATTC
>JARGNG010000169.1 GCA_029213265.1 Verrucomicrobiales bacterium
GGCGGGATCATAATTTGGGATTTCGAAATCGGCAACTGGAAATTGGTTTGTTTTCTCGAGTTTCCCTGGCGGCGAAAAGGACAGGGCAGGAGCGCTCTATCCTCGGGGCAATGGCACTGGGCGATTCGAAGGTAGGAGGACAGAGCTCCCGCTCTGTCTGTTGGCGTGTGCTTCCTCTCCTCGATTCTCATCCCCTACCAACCCGACCTCGAGAATCCTGAGCCGGAGGAAAAGCTGGAGCTGGAGAAACTCGATGAACTGGAAAAGCTCGAGCTGCTGCCGAAGCTGCTCGAGGAACTACTGAAAGAGGCTCTCCGTGCCGCTGCCGCAGCTGCGGCGGCCGCGCTGGCTTTCTGGGCCTCCTTCGTCTCGCCTCTCTGCAATTCGCGGATCGCGGCACCTTGTGAGCTGATCGCGCTCTTCCTCGCTTCAGCGTAGTTGCCCAACGCAAGCGCAGCTTTTGCGGCAAGCAATTGAGAATTCCCTGCCTGGCGGTTGATTCGGACGGAATAGGAGCTCCGCCATTTCGTGAGCTTTCGGATTTCTGATGCGGCACCGTTCAGCTTGTCGGAAGCTTCGCGGGCGGCCGCCAGCTGCTCCTGCAGCGTGCTCTTCACCATGGCCGTTTCTCCATCGATTTCGCTGATCCGGGAAAAGAGATCGTTCCAGTCGGCATGGGCACCCTCCAGTTCCCGCTCGATCGCTTCGAGATCGTGGGTGAGTTCCCCATGGCGCTGGACGGCCCGGGTCAGGGTTCGACTGTCTGGAATATTGTCGGTCCGGGCCTCTTTGAGATACTGATGGCAGAAGGTAAGCGCTGCCTGGGCCGAAGTTTCCGCGGCTTTGGCATTGTCGTGGGCTTTCCAGTCTCCGTCGATCCCGTCCTGGAGGGAATGGAGTCGCCGCTCCAGATCTTCCCCCTCCCGGAATTGAATAAAGGGATCGCTGTCCGGCTTCCCGAGGGAGTCGACAAACGCCAGCACTCTTTCCCCGGTTCTCCGGAGAGAGGTGATGGTAGATTGAATGGTCCGTCGGTCCCCGCCCAAATTGAGGAGTTCTTCGAGATGAGTCTGCAGACTTTCGGCCCGGGTCCGGTTTCCTGCTTCCGCCTCGCGGAGTGCCTCGTGCTGATCTTTTACGAGAGCGAGCTGATGCCGGGCAAAGCCGAGTTCATTGGCAACAGTTTCCAGCAGCGTGTATGCCTGAATCAGCTTTCCGCCTCGAAAGGCAGCAGTGCTTTCCTCCAGTTCCCTGCCGGATTTTTCGAAACGTCGTTTGGCGCGTTCGATGCTGTTAACGACGGACAGTTGGCCATCGAGACTCTCCCCGAAGCGGGAGCTGAAAGTGAGCACGGAAGCGGCGTAGCCGTTTTGCATTTCGTTGAGAAGAGCTTCGACCGGGGCGCGTTCTTCCACCAAACGGTTTCGCTCGCCGGTCAGCTCGGCATGAATCGCGGCATGCTTTTCGATGCACTCGCGGCTGAGTTGGATCATGGCACTGGCATCGTCGAGGGCGGCTTCGACTTCGGCGAGATTCTTCTGGGCGGTCAGAGCTTGCCCGTTGTCGATCGCCGCAAGCGCAGAACCGACTCCCTGGGCTGCCACGCCGACTTTGGCATCGGGGGTAAGTCCTGCTTCAGAAAGGACTTTTTCCGGAGGGAGGCTGAGACCTGTTGCAAGATCCTGGCGCGCCTGAGTGACTTCGGTTTGAACTTGAGAAACTCGTTGGCTGGTTTCTTCGAGGATACGTGTGGAAAGCGCTTCACAGCTGAGGATCCGCCCTTTCAGCTTCGTGAGAGCGTCATCGAATTCGGTCCAGTCTTCTGCAATCGAAGTCTTGCTTCCGCGCTTCGTAAGTTGCTCGCTGCGGGCTACCAGTTCGGAAAGGGCATCGTCAAGCCATGAGGTGCTTCGTTTCTGAGCGGTTAACCGCCCGACGGATCGCTGCATCACCGGAAGGTCGATCGATCGAAAGGCCTCCGTCGTCTGAGCAACCATTTGCGCTTCGAAGACGAGGCGCGATGCCTCGGGAAGGAGGTTTTCAAAAGCCGAGACCGGGTCGCTCTCTCCTTCCTCACCGGCCTTTGCGAGATGCTTTTCCGCGTTTGGGATCCAATCCTGCCGAAGTGACACGAGCGGGAAAAGAGTATCCTCCACACCCGGCGCGGCAAGAGAATCTGCCAGTTGGCTCGTTTCGGACAGCGTTTTCAATAATTCCTGCTGTGTGATCGGCAATCCGTCGATGCCGGCCTCGAGGCGGGTGATTTCCTCCCTCGCGGCCGCCTGCCGCTGGTCGTATTCCTCGTTCAGTTTTTCGAAGGAAATCCGGAAGGGTTGGTAGTCGTCCGCTTCTCCCAGCAGAGTCCTGGTCGGGCCTTCCTCCCTCGCAGGGGACTTGGGGTGGAGAATGGCTTCGAGGTGATCTTTCCGATCAAAACCAATCGGCTCCGCCGTGAGGAGAGAGACCGCCTTTCGATACCTGCGGGAGGAAAAGCGGTTGCTCAGTTTTCCGGAGAGCGATTTCGGTTCGACGAGGGTTTCGACCTTCTCCATGACCCGATCGGTCGCTGCCGACATGATGAACAATTCATCGACGTCGCGAATCGTTTCCCGGGCCAGCTCTTCAGTCGTCCCCGTGAATCCCCGCTCGTCGAGATCGGCGCTGGATCCGACGACGAGGCTGGTGCGATCCATCAGGGAAAAGAGTTCGTCGAATTTTCCGTCGAGAATTTTCCGCCA
>JARGNG010000064.1 GCA_029213265.1 Verrucomicrobiales bacterium
TTTTTGTGCCCACCCGTTGAGACGAGAACCCGTAGTAGAGTCGGGAGTCAATCCCGTATGGATCATCATTCCGATGCCATTACGGAGCTTCTTGAACGCTTTTTACGCATCACCTGATCCGCTCCCTACCACCCCTTTGGCCACCCCATTTCCAAGGAAAAGTTCGCAGGCTCCCTTCCGGGTCACTCCCGAATCGAATTCCAGTGGACGACGGATCTTTTTCAACCCTGTTGCGTAGGGAAACGGAAGGGTAGGCATCTCACGGACCTATCCAACGAAGGCTTCGGAACTCGGGAGCTTCGCCCTCCCAGGCACCACCAAGCAGACGCGGAGCCGCTCCTTTAGTGACCGATCTCAGGCGATCCTCGGGAAGGAGACGCAATTCCTTGATCCCACTCCATCCATCCAGCGGAGCTCCGGAGGCATCGGTAAAATCGGAGAGCGGGAGGAGGATCGTTTGCCACCCGGTCCCTCCGTTCAGGATGACTTCGGTGGCGTAGCCGTCGATGCCGACGACAAATTTGCCTGCGCCCGGGCTGCGAACCTCCAGGGACAGCCGGGCTCCTTCCGGGGCGGCCCAAAGGGGATGATAGACTTTGTGAGTCCGTATCTCCCAGGTATCAGACTTGTGGGTGAACCACTGCTTTTCCCATCCCGGGTCAAAGGTCTCGATGACGGGAGTCGGCTTCAGCACAGCGGTGACGCCCGCTTCCCGAAGCTCCCCGGGGCTCACCTTTTGAATGAGGGTGGACAGACGAAATTGTTCCGTCGTGTAGACGCCGTAGTAGTAGCCGGCCCCTGTGACCGGTTCATCGAGCGGGTAAAGCACATTGGCATAGACCCAAAGCGGCAGGTCCGGGCTGAAAACGGGAAGCGCCGCCGTCCAGGTGTCCCCGGCCTGAGTTGCCTCGGCGGAATGCCAGAAGCGGTTGATGCGATTTTCCCGGTGCGCCCTATCGCCGTCGTCGAAGCCTTGTTGCGTGTAGAAAACCTCGACCTTGAGCACGGGGCGGGATTGGTCCGGCTTCACGGTGAAGACAGGGATGCCAGTCTCCTTCTTCAACTGCAGCTCCGCGCCAGGTGTCTCCGGCCAGGAAAATGAGCCTTTGAGATACTGATCGAACCAAAGCTGGGAGGCAACTTCGCCCTCGGGGGAATCCCGATGGTTCAGGTGTGGTGATGCGACAACGCGCCAATCCTTCGTCTGAATCTCCTGAGTCGCCTCGACAAGATTGTTGATGTGGCCATGGAAGTCGTTGGCCGGACTAAGGAAGATCGTCGGGCAGTCGATCTCCTTCAACGCGGTTGCGTCGCCCACCGTATTTCGATGCAGCGGATTCTCGCTGTAGCGGTCACTGATCCCGCCGCAGGAGGGTGCCGCTGCCTTGACGCGTTCATCGGAGGCCGCCGTGGCGACGGTGAGTTTTCCGCCCATGGAGTGTCCGTAGACGCCCAGTTTTTCACCATCGACTTCGGGGCGCTGTTCGAGAAAGGTAAGGGCCCGCCGCGCTCCCAGCGTCACGAGAAACCAGGAGTTGTTTCGCGGAGACTCGACCTCATCCAGGGTCCAATCCTGATTGCCATCAGGGATGGTGGGAAAGGCATCTTTTCCATGTTTACTCGGGGCATGGTAGGCATCGAGCGCGCCCCAGTCCGTTGTGATGCGATACTTGGGATCGTCCGTTTTGCCTTCCCAGAAGAGCGCGACCTCGTTCGGCGAGACACGATAATCCGGTGAGCTAAGTCGCCCCGCCCACGCGATCGTGATCGTGGCGTAGCCACGTTTTGCGTTTGTCAGGACGGCCTTGTAATCGGCATACTGCCCGCCGCCATGAATGTTCAGCAAGCCCGGCAGATCCTTCCCGCCCTTCGGAAATCCATAGATCGCCGCCATCATTGATTTTTGCCCTTTGAAGATGCCGATGCGATAACGAAGCACCTGCATCACGACATCGTTCTCTTCCCATTCGTGAAGCACTTCAACATCGAGCGGTTCGGCCCGGGGATCGAAACCGGACCACATCTCCCCGAAGGATTGCGGAGCCTTGCCGTTCTTGAGTGGCGGCAGAGTTTCCGCGGAAGCAATTGGGAAGACGACAGAGGCGAAAATGAATGCCAACAGATAGAGTCGGCCTGTCTTGAACGGGGATGTTTTCATGAATTGCGTACTGGGAGCTTAGCTATTCTGACCCGCCTCGATAGGCTGAACCAGCGCTTCGAAAAGCAACTCCGCTTTTTCGGGATGCTCTCTCACAAAATTGGTCATCTCGCCCGGGTCGTGCTTGAGACCGTAGAGTTCAAATCCCGTGATGTCGATGATCTTGCAGAGGATTGACGGAGAGATTTGCGGGAGTCTGGATTTTTCAATCCCGGTTGTAGACTGCGCAATCACTGATGACGGGAATACCGCCTCCGACAGCCACCCGCTACGACAGGTGAATCTCCAAACCCCTGTCTTGCTAGGAAATAATTTCTTCTGCCACATTTCCATGCACGTCGGTCAGGCGGAAGTCACGACCGGCATAGCGATAGGTCAGCTTCTCGTGATCAAGCCCCAGCAAGTGCAGGATGGTCGCATGCCAGTCGTGGGTATGCATCCGGTCTTCGACGGCTTCGTAGCCATGTTCGTCGGTCGCGCCGTAACGCATCCCCCCCTTTACGCCGCCACCTGCCATCCAGGTGGTATACCCTTTGGAGTTGTGACCACGCCCGCCGCCTTTCGATTGAGGCGTTCGGCCAAACTCACCGCCCCAGAGGATGAGTGTGTCCTTGAGCAGATCCCGCTGTTTGAGGTCAGAGAGGAGCGCCGCAATTGCACCATCCGTCTCCGCACATGATTTCTCCATGTTTCCTTTGATATCGTCGTGGTGGTCCCAACCGCCGTGAACGACCTCGACGAATCGCACCCCGCGCTCCACCATGCGACGAGCGAGAAGACATTGCTTACCGAAGGCTCCTCCGGCTCCGGTGCCGCTCACGCCGTAGGCATCCAGAGTGGAAGTGGATTCTGTCTCGTAGTTGAGTAGGTCCGGCATGGACGACTGCATGTGATAGGCCAGTTCAGCGGACTGGATCATGCCCTCCGTCTGGGGCGAATGGACGTCTCGCTTGAGTTGCTCGTTGTTGAGCCACTGGACGAAGTCGAGTTGTTTCCGCTGAGCGGCGGAGTCCATCTTCGTGTTCTTGATGTTAGGGACGCGGGGCGGTCCCGGCGTTGAGCCTTTGCCACCGATCATCGTCGCCTGATAGTAGGCAGGAAGGAAGGCGCTGCCGTAGTCGCCTTTTTGACCACCGCCGAGAACGATGTAGCCCGGAACATTCGTGTTCTCGTTCCCAAGACCGTATAGCGCCCAGGCTCCCATCGAAGGACGAACGAAGTTTACGCTACCAGTGTGGGTCGCGGTGACAGCCGGCTGATGGTTCGATGTATCGCCGTGCATACCATTGAGCAGGCAGAGATCGTCAGCGTGTTTCGCGACGTTTGGGAAGAGATCGGAGATCCAAAGACCACTTTCACCATGTTGGCGAAATTCGAACTGGGAGCCCATCAGCTCACTGTCACCGTATTTGCCAATTTTCCCGCTGTCCCTGGTTAACTGAGGCTTGTAGTCAAAGGTATCCAAGTGAGAGGGGCCTCCCCGCATGGAAAGGTAGATCACGTTTTTGGCCCGGGGCTGAAAATGAGGCTTTTTGGCCGCAAGCGGCCCAGCTGCAGCAGCCTGGGAACGGTCGGCAGTGAGAGCGCTCAGCGCGATTCCGCCCAGACCGGTGGAGAGAGTACAAAGGGCACTGCGGCGTGTGAAGTCGTTTTGAAACATGACAGTATAGGGTTGAGTGCGGTGGTCCGGAATTTAGTGAATGGTGCGAAATTCAGCGCTCATCATGAGTGCCTGGCAGAAGGCGGCCAGTTTGGTCTGATTTTCAGTCATGGGTTTTTCGGGTTCGAGCGCGGAAGGAGCGGTTGGCTGTTCTTCCGTTGAACTCATTCCCCTACCTTTTCCTTTTCCTTTGCCTTTTCCGGCTTTTCCAGCTTTGCCCTTACCACCTTTCCCTTTTCCCTGGGTCGCTACGGGCGCGGTGGGTTCGATTTTCGGGGCATCTCCGGGATCGAATTCACGAAGAAATTGAAGCCCCCGTGATATCTCGGCAGCACTCGCCGGGCGGCTGTAGCTAAGGAGAAAGGCGTTTCTGACCTGATCGCCTGGCGAATCAAAATTTCGCTCCAACACTTCGGCCATCGCTCGAGCCTGACGTTGGACTAATTCACTGTTCATCAAGTGAAGCGACTGGGGAGCGACATTCGTCACGGCCCGTTGACCGATGGTGCCCTGCGGATTGGGGAAATCGAAGAGACCCAGTTCATCAGGTAACTCATCACGGAGAATCGGCAGATAAAGGGAGCGTCCCTCGAAGAGCGCCGTATTGAACTGGGCAGTGCTGTCACCGCGGCGACCTTCCCCGAGGCGGGAATCACCAGCGGTCTGGGCCATCGAGCCTTCGGGCCGAGTCCGATCCAGCATCCCGCTAACGAGAAGCATCTGATCCCGGAGCGATTCCGCGTCGAGCTGGCGGGGGGTCGCACGCCAGTATGTGTTGTTGGCGGGATCCCTGGCGTAGTTGCCTTCGTCGTAGGTCGAGGCGAGTTGGTAGGTGTCGCTGAGGACGATCTCGCGCACCAACTCCTTGACCGACCACCCGTTTTCCATGAACCGAATCGCCAGAAAGTCGAGCAACGCCTGATTGCCTGGCGGAAGACCCGTGGTGCCGAAGTTATCCATCGTCTCGACGATCGGCGTGCCGGTCAGGTGCATCCAGATCCGATTCACCATCACCCGTGCCGTAAGCGGATTGTTCGTAGACGTGATCCACTCGGCCAACTGAAGACGTCCGCTCTGGTCACTGGGAATCGTGGGCATGTCCTGGAAACTGAGGACCTGCAAAAAACCGCGATCAACTTCCTGCGCCGGTTTGTTGATATCGCCGGAGACGAGCACTTCGCAATTTTCCATATGGCCCTCCCCCGCCCCCATACCAAAGGTCTTGGAGGTGCCGTCGGGATTGATGAATTTCAACTCATCTCTCAGACGCATGAATTTCTGTTTCGCGCGGACGTGAGCCTTTGAATCAAAGCCCTCATCCGGCCGAACATTGCGTTTCCCAGCCGAGAAGATTTCCTTCGCCTTCTCAAAATCCGCTAATTTCTGCGCATAGAGCGCCTTTTCGTCCGCAGAGGAAATGTGAGTATCAGGAATGGGAAGCTCCAGCAGCTCAGTAGTTCGGTGATTCTGGTTCCCCGCGACCGTTCCCCACAGCGTCTCTGTGCTCCTGAATATTCCCGCCATGGCGTAGTAGTCGGTGGTGGGAATGGGATCGAACTTGTGATCGTGGCACCGGGCGCAGGCGACGGAGGTCGCCATGAAGCCGCGAGTGACTGTGTCGATCTGTTCATCAATCAGGTTCATGCGAAAGACTTCACGATTTTTCTCGTTCTGCTTTTTGGGCCCGACCGCAAGAAAGCCGGTTGCAATGAGATTTTTCTGACGCTCCTGATCCGTTTCGGCAGGAAGGAGATCCCCGGCGAGATGTTCGGTAATGAGTTGATCGTAGGGCTTGTCCTCATTGAAGGAGTCGATGACATAATTCCTGAAACGCCAGGCGTAGGGGTAAACGATATTCAAGGTACCGCTCGACTCACCGTAGCGGACCACGTCGAGCCAGTGGCGCCCCCAGCGTTCCCCGTAGTGATCCGAGGCGAGGAGTTGTTTTAGTTTTTCCGAAACCGCAGCGGCGCGATCTTTCTGAAACGCTTTCGCAAAAGCCGTCACTTCCGGTGGAGTCGGAGGCAGGCCGGTGATGTCGAAAGTGACTCGACGAAGCAAGGTCATCGCGTCCGCGGCACCAACCCGGGTGAGGCCCTGTTCTTTCTGCATTCCGGAAACGATCGCGTCAATGGACTTCCCGGCAGGGCGCACCGGCTTTTGATAGGACCAGTGTTGTTTCCCGGCTTCGATATCAATGTGGGAATCCTCCACTTCAAAAACCTCTCTCTCGCGTGGATCGGGGGCGCCCATCTTCACCCACTCCGTCAATACTGCGATGACTTCGTCGGGCATCTTCTGCTTCGGCGGCATTTCGAAGTCCGGATCGTTCCAGGTGATGGCGTCTACGAAGAGACTGTATTCCCATCTCTCGTCGTCGAAGATCGGGCCCGTGCTACCGCCAGCCCGCATGCCTTCGCGAGTATCGAGGTAGAGACCTCCGCGTGACTCGCCCGCTTCTACGGAATGGCATTCGTAGCAGTATTTCACCAGGTTGGGTCGGACATGAGTTTCGAAGTAGTCCAACTGGTCGGCAGGGATCACCTGCTCGGCTTGAGCCTGTGAAACAAGCAGGATTGATAGCACTATGTTAGTGAACTGGCGGAATCGAATCATTACTCCTTATGAAACTCCGAACGGGGAACCTGGTTTCAAAAGAACAACAAAAATAGAAACTGATTAGATGACTGTTAGGGCAATAGCCATAGAAGTTACCGCCACCGATATCCGGTTCGTACCGCGGTTCGACCGGATAAAAATGCGGATCTTCGAGGGGGTCACGATGTTCAAAGAGAACTCGTCGAATCCGTTTTCAGAAACACCTCCCTCGAGATGGCTGCCTCTCCATTCTCCGGCGAGCGGCATAAAGATTGCGGCCCTGTTCATCGAAAAATTCGCTGAATGCAGGGATTTCGCGCCCCCTCCCGAGCGTTAGGCTACCTGAACGATATGAGCGAGCGGTAGTGATTCCCGCAGAGGCCACAGTGCAAATCAACCCAACTTTTTTGTCCAATATTCCGTCTTTCCGTGGACCTGATACTGAAGTTACTCTTTTCCTCCATGCCGACAACGGATCCCAACAACGATCACGAACGCTTCACGCGCCTCCTCCTTGAGAGCGAGCCGGTGATGCTGCGTTCGATCCTCGTCTCGGTGCCCCATCGAGTTGATGCGAGGGAGATTCTGCAGGAAACTGCGGTGGCCCTTTGGCGGCAGTTCGATACCTATGATCCCGAGCGCCCCTTTCTGAACTGGGCGATGGGATTTGCCCGCATCGAGACACGGCGCTTTCTGACCAGGGAAACCCGGCGCGCCCAGCTTTCCGAAAAAGCCATGGAAATGCTGGGGCAGGAAATGCAGGGCAGCCAAGAGTTCGACTCCGCTCTTGAGGCACACCTCGCCACCTGCCTCGGCAAGCTGAAAGAAAAGCCACGCCGACTCGTCCAGGGCTACTACCACGAGGGCCACAGCCCCGAAACCCTTTCTCAACGCGAAGGCCGAACGGTCGAAGCGATCTACAAAACAATCCAACGTGCCCGCCGCGAACTGCAGGCGTGCATTGAACGACAACAAGCAAAGGAACTGGCATGACAGACTCAACTGATTGGCAAGACCTCATCCAGAAACACCTCGACGGACTGACCTCCGAAGAAGAAGCCGCGGCGCTCTCAGATCAGATCGTGAGCAATGCCGACATTCGAGCGGACTATCTCAAAGCGAGCCGTCTTCACGGAGCCCTCGGTGACGAAACATTGGCACTGGATCTGGAAACCATCCCCTTCCCTCAGCCTGAGCCGAAACGGAATCACCGCCTTCACTCGTTTGCCTGGCCTCGGCAACTCGCCGCTGCCATCATCACCGGCATTTTCGTCGGACTCACCGGTCTCGGCGTGGTTTGGGCCGTAAACTCGCCGCGAATCGAGGCACGCTTTGTCCCTGTCGCAGACAGTTCATTTGAGTCAATGGCAGGCCCTGTCCCGATCGGTTTCCCGGCTCAGTTTGGCAAATGGAGCGGAGACCCCGCCGAGGTGATCGTGGATGCTGATGGCAACCACCAACTGCGTTTTCTCAAAACCGCCAACGTCACCGGCAAGCCGGGCGGCGGCGCCTCAGCATGCAATGTGTTCCAGTTGATCGATCTCTCCTCGCTGCAGCAGCAATGGAATACGGAAAACTCGGAGGAGCAGTTCACTCTTGAGCTCTCCGCCATCTTTCGCCGGGAAGCGGCACCGACCGATGCCGAGTTACCCAAATCAAGAATCACTATCACCATTCAACTCTACCAGGCCGAGCCCGATTCCATCGGCAATGCTTGGCCCAATGTGATTCGTGAAGCGGTTGCTGTCAGCAACAAAGCTCTGAGACTGGAGCCCGGCGAAACGTCCACGCTTTCCGCCTCCTGCCTGCTCGACCCCGAAGCGAATCTCGCCCTGATCTCGGTCAACGCGAATTCGGGCAGTGGAATCTCCACCCCCGTAGATCTGGACGGCTACTACGTCGATGACGTGCGGATGACCGCCATCAAGCAGCCCGCTCTTCCAGTCCGTTTCGTGAAATAGAAAATGTAGGTAAGGGTCTCCGCACCCGCCGCGTCGGTCCTGCCATTGCAAAGGCTCTGCGGCGGGTGCGGAGACCCTTACCTACATAATCAATCCTATGAAGACCATCCTGACACTCATCATCACTGCTCTCTGCCTGACCTTTGTCTCGATCAAAGCTACCGCCCAAAGCGGAAAAGGTGACACCCTTTCCGGTATCGTTGAATCCGTTGACGGAGACCAGATCACCGTCAATCACCGCCGGGAAAGCAAAACCTTCACGATCCACGACAAGACGAACATCGCCTACGTCAGCTTCCTGGAGGCTGATGAGGAAATCAAAGCGGGCTTCTTCGTTCGCGCAGGCGTCGATGGCAAGGGGCGCTGCAATCAGCTGTGGGTCACCCTTCCCATCCCGGAACAGAATCTCAAGCCCAGTGCGGAAATGCTCGCGATGACACCCGAAGAGTTGTTTCAGATGGCTGACAGCAATGGTGACGACGAACTCTCCTATGTCGAGTACGCCACCGCCATTTACCGTTCCCCCAAGCATGGCCCGGTTGGCTTCAACAAATCCGACAGAGACAAATCAGGCAGTCTCAATCAGAAGGAATTCGCGACCAAACTCGAAAGCATCAAGTGGTATCGGGTCTCCCGCAAAACTCCCACCGAGTGGCATGCCGAGTTTGATGCCGATTCCGATGGCGCTCTCAGCAAGGAGGAATTCATCGCCTTCCTCGGTTCCACCGCCCACATCGATGCCTTCCTCAAGAGAGCTGATAAGGACAAATCCGGCGGCATCTCCGTGGAGGAATTGGCCGGCTTCATCGTCACGATGATTGATGAAGAGTGATTCATCCCCTCTCAGAATCACCCGTTCAAAAAATGAATCCTAAACACACCTTCCCTCTCCTCGCCCTTGCCCTGGCATTCAGTTCAAGTCTATTCGCCGAGGAACCCTCCTTCGTATCGAAACTCTTCGAATCCGGCACCCTGGTCTACTCCGATGATTTCGATGGCGAATTGAATCGCGAGTTCTGGGGTGCCCCGAAAGGCAAAACTATCGAGGACGGCCACCTCATCGTGAATCCTCAATTCAAAAATGCCGAGGAAGCGATGAAGGCACTCAATCGCGATCACCATCTTGGCCTCGAACCCGTGGTGCACCTCAACAAAATCCCCGAGCAGTTCGTTTGTCACCTGCGCTACCAGTTCGAAAAGCCGGGACTCACTCCGGGACGACCCAGTTTTCAGATCGGCCACCACATGATTAGCCTGGGGATTTTGGAAGGTGGAGGTCACCGAATCAAATTGCCCAATGATGGCCCGACCTTTACTGAACCGGATTCCGGGATGGCGCTCAATGAATGGATCGACCTCATCATCGAATACAAAAAAGGCACCATCCAAATCTCCGTCAATGGCGTCGGGAAAACCTACGAAGACGCCGCTGTGACCATCGACAATCCAAAGGACAAACTGGGTCCCCGCTTCACCTTCAAAGGCGGCGAAGGTTGCCGGATCTTGTTTGATTCCGTCCGGCTTTGGGACTGTGGGGAGTAGAAGGCGAAAGAAGTAGAGTAGGGTCTCCGCACCCGCCGCGAAGAATCCAGTGAAGCATTCTCTTCTGCCGGGTGCGGAGACCCTTTCCTAAACGGAGCCGCTCTTCACCTGAATGGAAGTTGTGCGCTGGATCTAAACACGTATCCCGGAAGGATGGATCACTATCACTCGAACGTATCCATGGGCGGAGCCCCCATGATCGAGTAACCGCAATCGACGTGAAGCACTTCGCCGGTTACCCCGTTGGAAAGGCTGCTCAATAAATACAGCGAACTGTCGCCCACGTCCTGCCCTTCGATATTTCGTTTCATCGGAGCCACCTTGCCCGTGTAATCGATCATCTTGTCGATGTCACCCACAGCTGACGCAGCGAGGGTTTTCTGCGGACCGGCAGAAATGGCATTCACTCGAATATTTTGCGGTCCCAAGTCGTAGGCCAGATAGCGGACGGAGGCCTCCAGAGCGGCCTTGGCAACGCCCATGACATTGTAGTTCGGAATGACCTTTTCACTGCCGAGATAACTGAGTGTCAGGATGGAGCCGCCATTAGGCATGATCTTGGCTGCTTCCCTCGCCATCGGGATCAGACTGTAGGCGCTGACATCGAGCGCCAACGCGAAGCCCTCACGGGTGGTGTCGACAAAGGAGCCTTCCAGGTCTTCTGTTTTGGCAAAGGCGATGCAATGGACGAAAAAATCGATGTCACCAAAATCGGATTTGATGGCGGCAAACCCACTCTCAATCGATTCGTCAGACTGCGCATCCATCGGGCAGGTGAAGGCAACCCCTTCTTTTTCGGCAATCTTGGTAATCCGGCGTTCGACCGCTTTCCCCGGAAGATAAGCCAACCCGACTTCCGCCCCGTGGGCCTGAAGACTTTTTAGAATGTGGTAGGCGAACGAGTATTCGTTGACCAGTCCCGTAACGATTCCCTTCTTCCCTGCTAAAAGCGACATCCTGCCATGTATGGAAAAGAAGCCCCTTTTTCAAGGCATTTCTTTTTCGATGAATGAATCTCAGGAACGCCGCTCCAAAGAGGAGCCGGGCGTGCGGGAGTGGTTGTTCTCGTCGAAGCGGGAGTCAAGGCTGGGACTCGTTACCGAAAGCTCACTTCTCAAAATCCCAGGTCTTCGTTGCCCCATTTGCCCCCGAAAACTCGATCGCCTGAAACTCCGTCGCTGCCCCTCCGGGTACATGGATGCGAATCGTGCTGGTGACGCCTTTGGCCGGAATCGTCACAGTCACGTCTTGCCACTTGCTCCCACCTGTTACGGTGTAATCGACGACCTGCTCTTCCGGAAAGGACTCCTGCGACGCTTTCCGCCACGCGATGCGTCCGGCGCCGCCGGCCTCACTGCGCACCTTCATCCGAAGGGTGATCGGTCCCGGCATCTTGACCTGGGCCGTTCCGAGAAAAGGGTTTTTTCCTGCCGGCGTCACTTTCAGAATCCCCTCCGCGACCTGCGTTTCGCACTGCTTGGGCACGAGGCCAAAATCGGGGGCTCGCGCCGCCTTCGTCTGCGCGCTCGCTGCCGCAGCATTGTAGTTCGGATTCGGCTTGGGCTGGAGTGCTCCGGTTTCCTCGAGATGCGCCTCGAGCAAGGCCGTCAGCCTTGCCACGATTTCGGGATTCTCCCCGGCCAGGTTATTTGTCTCACCGATGTCGGCCTCGAGGTCAAACAACTCGACCAGGTTGGGACGCGCCGCGGTCGTTTCGAAGCGCTTGACCAGTTTGAACTTGCCACTGCGCACCGTCGCGCCGCCCTGGGGAAACGGAAACCAGGTGAAGATCGCTTCGCGGTCGATCGCCGCGCCCTCGGTCAGCACAGGGAGCAGCGACAACCCATCGAGCGACTGCTTTTCGGGAAGACCGACCTTCGCCGCCTCGAGAATCGTGGGATAGAGATCCACCGCGTGAACGATCTCCGAGCTGAGACTGCCCTCTTCGATCCGGCCCGGCCAGCGCACCATCAGCGGCACCCGCTGGCCGCCTTCGTAGATCCTGCCCTTGCCTTCGCGCAGCGGAGCGTTGTTCGTCGGGTATTCATCCCCGGCCCACTTTTTCCAGTCCTCGATCGCTGCATATTTCGGATGACCGGGACCCACATTGGCGATCTTCCGGTCGTCCTTGCCGTTGCTGTGGATATTGCCGCCGTTGTCGGAGAAGAAAACGAAAAGCGTGTTTTCCGTGAGTCCCTGTTCGTCGAGCGTATCGAGGATGCGACCGAGGCTGTCGTCGACGCTCTTCAACATCGACGCCATGATCGGATTGCGCTGCTCTCCTCGCGGATCGGTCTTCTTGGCGAACTCGCGGGTGTATTCCTCCTTGTGACCCCAGGGGCCATGAACGCCGTATTGCCAGAGGTTCAGGAAAAAAGGCTCCCCTGACTTTCCAGCATGACCCTTAATGAATCCGATCGCCTCATCGGTGAGTCGGTCGGTGATGTATTCGCCCTCCGGTCCGTCGGTGATGTTGCCCACCTTATTGCGGCCGTCCGGCTCTCCCTCCGGCACCACGCCGTAGGGAGAAAAGTAACTCGGCGGCCCCGGATCGGGCGTGCAGAACCAGGTCGTGTCGAAGCCGTTCTGATCCGGCCAGTGCGGTTGTGTCGCCCCGAGGTGCCACTTGCCGAAGTGCCCCGTCCGGTAACCGGCGTCACGCAGGATTTCCGCCAGCGTGACAATGTCAGGGTCGAGGTAGTTCTTGCTCTTCGCATAGATCAACGGCTGCGTCGGCGCCACCTTTGCCGGATAGAGAGAAGCCCCCGGCTCCTGCGGCGGCTGATGCCCGCTCGCCGTCGTGACGAGGTGACGGCTCGGATACTGCCCGCTCAGCAACGTCGCCCGGGTCGGCGAACAGAGCGGCATCGCATAAGCATCCGTGAACCGCATCGAGAGCTTCGCGAGGCGGGACATGTTCGGCGTGTCGTAGTATTCCGATCCGTAAGGCTCCGAATCCATCCACCCCATGTCATCGACAAGGAAGAGGACGATGTTGGGACGGTCCTGCGCGTGGGTGAGGCTGGTGAGAGAGAGAGCGATGGCGGCCCCGGCGAGCGTGAGAAGAAGGAAGGACTTCATGGGTGGTAGTTTGGCGTAGGAATGGGTATTTTCCACCGCGCGTGATTGGGAAGGTTATCCGCATCCCCCTTTCCCCGGGATGAGAGTGACGGAAGAGCAAAGGAAATCCGGAGTCTCTGACAGCCTCGAGTGGCGAATCGCGTACGGTCTCCCGATTTGACTGTCGACCTCATTTTCTGCCGCATGACCCCTGGATTCCCCGGATTTTGGCTAAAAAAGCTTCCGCGATTCCCATGAAATCCTATAGATCGGTCTTGCAAAAAGTAATAATTTTCGTATTATTCATACAATTAAGCAAATTTTTACTGTGTCATCGAATTTCCATCGAGCCTTTCCGGGGCGACGTACGATCGCGGTCATTTTGACCGCCGGTCTACCCATTCTTGCGTCGGGCAGTGGCGATGGGGAGCGCATTCCGATGGCGTCTGCAGTTTCGGACTTCTTGTTGGAGAATTTGATGACCTCGATCGGATTTGCGCTCGCGCTCGCGCTCCTGATTGCCGTTCTTGTCCTACGCAGATCGTTACAGCGTGAGAGAGAATCGGTGCAGGCTGAGAAAAAAGAGATCGAACGCCTTCAAAGAGAGTTGGAGGACGCCGTCGATTCTGTTTGTCGATTCGCTGATGGCAATGAAGTCGATTTCGCAATTGATGAAGGTGCGGAGATAGCCTCTGATTCAGAGTCCGATGAGGAAGCCGAATCGTCGGAAGAAGCGGAAGTGGTTGGTGCCGAGAATCTGAAAGAATTCAGGGCCGCACTGGCAAAGATCTCGAAGCGTTTCGACGATATACGAGCTGAACTGAAGGACGCCGAGGAGGCCAAAGGCGATTTCCTCGCGAATATGAGCCACGAGATTCGTACGCCGATGAACGGCATTCTGGGGACACTGAATTTACTCAATGACACCGGACTCAAAGACGATCAGAAGAGTCTCGTTGATGTCATGCACAACAGCGGCTACGCGCTGATGCGTCTCATCAATGACATTCTTGATTACTCGAAATTGTTGGGGCGCATGATGACGTTGGAAAAGGAGCCAATCACGGTTCGGGAACTCATCGACGAAACCATGGATCGGTTCAGCTACGCGGCCGCGGAAAAAGGCATCGAGTTGTGCCACTACGTGGATGACAGCGCGCCTGCAACGGTCTTTGCCGACCGCGAGCGCCTGCAACAGCTCATGTCCAACCTGATCGGCAATGCTGTGAAGTTCACCTATGAGGGCGAGGTAATGGTATCATTCAGCGGACGACAGGTCGTCCACAACTCGGGCTCAAACGACTTGATTCTCCACTGTTCGATTCGCGATACAGGAGTGGGAATTCCTTCGGAGAAACTGGATACCATTTTCGATGCTTTCACTCAGGCGGACGAATCGACCACGCGCAAGCACGGCGGCACCGGGCTTGGTCTCGCCATCAGCCGTGAAATTTGCCGGGTGATGAACGGGGAGATTGGAGTCGAGTCGGAAATCTGGAAAGGCTCGCATTTTACTTTTGAATTGCCCTTCGGAGGATTCGCGGCGCAGGATCCTATATCGACAAAGACTCGCCTGCTCCGCAAGAAGATCCTAAATGAGAAGAAGATCGTGGTCCTCTGCAAACAACCGACGCTTGCTTCTCTCATCAATCACCTTTGTCTGCGCTATGGCGTTGAGGTCGTCGTGACTCATGAGTTAACGGAACATCAGATAGACGAGGTGATCAAAATGCGACCCGACGCGGTCGTCGTGGATCCGGGCGGCCAGCCTCCGAAACAGCAGAGCCGTTTCTGCACGCGTTTGAATCGTCATGGGATACCTTGGATAGGGCTGCTAAAAGCAACGGATCGCAGACCATTCGGGCCTCAGTTTGAGGAACTGAAAGTCGACTTTTGTTTCAAGCCGCTCACCGAAAACGGATTCATTGATTCACTCGCTAACTTGCTGGGTAGAGAAGAAGGCTACGACGCGAAGAATGATCCACTTTCTGCGAAGGGAGCCAGCGCTTTTGCGAGGGAACATCCTGGACGCGTCATGGTTGTTGATGACGTGGCCATGAACCGGAAGATTTTTTCAAAAATTCTCGAGAATCTTGGCTACGCTGGAATCGTGACGGTCGAAAATGGCTGCGAGGCAGTCGATGCTGTGAAGAAGGACTGTCCCGACATCATCTTTATGGATCTGCAGATGCCCGAGATGGGTGGCGTCGAAGCAACTGAATTGATCCGCGCCGATCAAGCTCTCGTTCGCCAACCGCTCATCATCGCCATCACGGGGCATGCGCTCAGTGGGGTGAGAGAAAGCTGTCTCGAAGCGGGCATGGATCACTTCATGACCAAGCCCATCGAGGTAGGCACGCTGAAAGAGTCGATATCCCAAAATTACGGGAAGCTGATTGCGTCCCCTGCTACCCCGGAGCTATCTGCAGTGGCTGCGGCCCCCTCGAACGGGGGGATCTAGCCCGAGCTTCTCGGCAACTCTTTCAGAGAAGTCCACATTTCTCAACACTCCAATCGCTGTCCGCAAACTGACCCATGCCCCGAGCACCCCGATGCGACCGGTCACGCCATGGCATGAGGGAGCGCCGTCGCGAGCCTATCTTCTTCCGTGACGAGGATCTCGCAAGTTGCTCGTGAAAACGCTCAGTGAAGCGGCGAAACGTTCGCAATGAGAGATCTTTGCCTGGGCCTTGATGGAGAATCACTATTACCTAGTTCGGCGAACTCCGAAGCCGAACCTCGTCCTGGGAATACAGTGGTTTTAAAATGCTTGCACGAGGCATCTGAATCCGAGTCACCAACTTTGGGGGCACCTTTTCGGAGGGCGCTATCAATTCATTCTCGTGAAAGGAGAAGGTCAGGGATCACGGGTTGGGACCGATGCCCTTCCAACCGTGATCAACTCCGCTCCTCTGAATCCGGCCCGTCCCTGGGAGTCAGGCGACATTTCCAGACTATATCACCCAGCATTCCCCTCCCCTCTCTTCAGCCCTAAATCCCCTACGACCGTGCCTTGTCGCCAACCCCGCCTGTGCTAAGCTCCCTCCGCCATGAGAATCTCCACTGCCCTCGCCGGAACCCTGACTGTCCTCTCCCTCTCCCTTTTTTCCCCCACCCTGCGCGCCGATGACTGGCCCGGATGGCGTGGCCCGTCTCACACCGGAAGCCTTTCGGGCGGCGCCTACCCAACCGAGTGGAGCGTCGACACCGTTGTCTGGAAAGCGCCGCTGCCCGGCAAAGGCGCGGCGAGTCCGGCGGTCTGGAAAGACCGCATCTTCGTAACCTCTCCGGAAAACGGAATCGACACCGTCTTCGCCTTTGATCTCGACGGCAAGCAGGTCTGGAAGACCGCCTTTGGCGCGGAGACCCCGGGCAAGCACAAGAAGCTCGGCACCAGCAGCAACGCTTCGCCGGTCACGGATGGCAAGGCCGTCTACGTTTACTTCAAGAGCGGGACCCTCGCGGCCCTGGAGATGGATGGCTCGGTGCGCTGGCAGCGCAACCTAGTCGAGGACTTCGGCAAGCAGGAGCTCTACTGGGACCAGGGGAGCTCTCCGGTGATTGTGGGCGATCTGCTCATTCTGCCCCGTCTCCATGCCGGCAATTCCTGGGTCGCTGGCTTTGATCTCAGCAACGGGGAGGTTCGCTGGAAAACCGAACGCAACTACGAAGTCCCGGCGGAAAACGACAACGGCTACACCACGCCCGTTCCGATTCGTCACGGCGATCGCAACGCAGTCCTCGTCTGGTGCTCCGACCACGTCACCACCTACGCCGCCGACAATGGCGAACTGCTCTGGTCGAGCGGCGGATTCAATCCCAAGGGAACGAAGCTCTGGCCCCACATCGCGACACCCGTCGTAGTCGACGACGTCGCCGTGATCCCCGTAGGACGTGATGATCGCAAACAGGCCTCCGTGCATGCTTTGCGTCTCGGAGGCGAAGGCGATGTCACCGACACCCACCGGATCTGGAATACGGACGACTTCGGCGTCTACGTTGCCAGTCCCATCGCCTACGAGGGCCGGGTCTACCTGCTGCGCCACAAGGGCGGGCTGGTCTGTCTCGATCCTAAAACCGGAGAGCCGCACTGGGAGGCGGAATTTCCCCGGGCGGCGGATGCCTACTACGCCTCTCCCGTGATCGCCGGAGGCATTCTATACGCCGCCCGCGAGGACGGCGTCGTCTTCGCCGCCAAGGTGGGAGAAACCTTTGAATTGCTGAGCGAAAATCCCATGGGCGAACAGATCCTCGCATCGCCCGTCCCCTTCGACGGCAAGCTTCTCCTCCGCAGCGAAGGACACCTCTTCTGCGTGGAGTAGTGGATCCACAAGGGATCAATGTCAGGGGTCGATTTCCGGAGGGCAAAGAGCCCAGAAAAGTTCACCTCTCTGATTTTGAGTTCATGGATTGCACCCTGGTGACGAGGCGTTCGATACTCGGTGTGGCGATGTCCTCTGGGCAGGAGCAGCGGAGAGCTCAGTCCTCCTTGGACAGGCTATTGTGCGGTTTCCTCAGCGTGCTAGTCTTCTGACATGAAAATTCTGTCGGTTTCACTTTCTGCTATCCTGATTTCGCATATGACCACTTCCCTTTCCGCCGACGATCTGATTCTCAACCTCCGTTCCACCTCAAAGGAAAGCGGAGAGGTCAGCTTCCAGAAGGTTTCGTGGAAGCCTGAAAGAACGGCCCTGATCATCTGTGACATGTGGGACGATCACTGGTGCCGATCAGCTGCTGACCGGGTCGTCGAAATGGCTCCGGCGCTGAACCAGATCGTGAACGAAGCGCGAGCAAAGGGTGTATTCATTATTCACGCACCGAGCAGCGTGGTCGATTTCTACGAAGGTACTGACCAGCGAAAACTGGCCCAGGCAGCCCCGTTTGCCAAACCGCCGGTCAAACTGGCTGATTCACCACGATGGGGAACCGCCTGGTGCTGGACAGACCCCGATTATGAAGCCGTTCTCCCCATCGACGACTCTGACATGGGCTGCAGCTGCCAGGGGGAAAAGTGCGGAATTCGTGAAGCCTGGAGTCGGCAGATTGATCTGATCGACCTGAAGAAAGGCGACGCCCTGACTGACAATGGACAGGAGACATTCAACCTGCTCGCCGAACGCGAAATCGACAACGTCATCCTATGTGGCGTTCACCTCAATATGTGCGTTCTCGGTCGTCCCTTTGCGATCCGCCAGATGGTCAAACTGAAAAAAAATGTCGCCCTCATTCGAGACATGACCGATACGATGTATAACCCGGAACGCCCTCCCGGAGTGGATCACTTCACGGGAACCGATCTGGTGATCAGCCATGTAGAAAAATACTGGTGTCCTTCCTTTACCAGTTCCGATATCACAGGACAAAAGTCGTTCCGTTTCGCTGAAGATCAGCGAACTCCCCGGGAATAGCCCCAATCATCAAGGCCCACCTTGAGGATCTGTAATTTGGTGACCTGATCCCGAAAAAGCGGACGTGCCAGAAATGAAGTTCTGCCTCACGATAGAGAGAAGAACGAATGCAAAGAAGCAGATTCGGCGAAGAGAAGATCTTCGGGATCCTTCGGGAAGCGGATGGCGAGAGTACGGTGAAGGCCGTGTATGCGAAGCACAACATCAGCGACGCGACCTTTTACAGTTGGAAGCGCAAGTATGGCGGGATGGACGTCGAGGACTGAGATTGGCTTCGTGCACTGAGCTGGTTTTAAATGCGATCTGGGGCATTTTTGTCACCATACGCCTTTCCGACACGGATCCATCCGTGGGAAAACCAGCAGCGGATGCGCTGGTAGCAACAAGACGGGGTTGGCAAGCCAAGCAGGCTTGATCAGGCGCGCGGGGGGCTACCGAAGTATCGCAGACTTCCACCCTTTCCCCACCCCTACCACTTCAACACTACCTACTACTTCTCCGGCCCATAGCCCCTCGAGCCGTCGAAATAGACGCCGTCCACGTCGACGCCTTTGTGAGCGCCCGGGTCGCCGCTCAGGCCGAAGCATACAATGCGGCAGTGATTGCCTGGACTCAGCTCCTTTCGTTTCTCGCTGATTCGAATTGAGAAGCCAGTAGACCGAACCAAATTTTCAGGAGATGTTCATCACGAAACCCAGGGAAATTTAAGATGCCAATTATCCTTCCGCCGATCACTCGTCGTCAATTCGTGAAGCGCTCGCTCGCTTTAGGTGGCACTGCTTTTGCGACATCTCGCGCAGTGGCCGCCACCGGGAGTCTCGGCGCTGAGTTGGATCAGAACCGGGTGGCGTTGCTGGCGGATACGCACATCAGTGCCGACCCGGAGCTGGTTTATCCTGGCACGAAGTGGCCGGGTTCGCCCGTCGGGGAGGATGAGCATGAAAGCGTCAATATGGCAACCTGCCTGGCCGAGGCAGCCAAAAGCGTCATCGCGCTGAATCCTCGCCCCGCTCATTTGATCGTCAACGGCGACTGCGCTCTCAGCAATGGTAAGGAAGCCGAGTACAAAGAGTTCCTCCGACTGGTTGAGCCGATTCGTGCCGCCGGCATCACCGTTCATGTTACGATCGGCAATCACGATAATCGTGAGAACCTGTGGAAGTTACTCCCTTTCCTGAAGCACGAGCAAATGGGCGTTCAGGCGGGCGCGATTGAGCTCCCCCACGCGAACCTCATCTTATTGGATTCAGGAAGAAAAGGAGTCCTGGGAGACGAACAGTTGAACTGGCTCGCCCAACAGCTCGACGAACGAGTGGATAAGCCAGCCCTTGTCTTCGGTCACTTCAACCCGTATCCCAATCGCGGCGTGCGTCCCATCAAGGGCATGCCTGATGGGGCTTCTCTGTTAGAGCTACTTACCCAGCGAACGCATGCCAGGGCCTATTTCTATGGTCACACCCATGAGTGGCAGTATGATCGACGAGAGCATCTCCATCTCATCAACCAACCCGCCGTCAGCTACTATTTCGGAAAAGGGCATGCGCATGGCTGGGTCGATATGAAGCTCACTGAAATGTCCGCTGACCTGGAGCTACACTGCATCAACCCCAAGCACCAGCAGCACGGTGACCGGAGACAGGTCAGTCTCATAGACAAGAAAAAATAGAGCTAAGAATGAGAGTCATTAAGTTATTATCCCTTTTTGTTACCTGCCTGTTCGGAGCGACACTCTGCCTTGCCGATTCAGAGCCTGACAAACCCATTTCGGTTCGTGTGGCTTCGTACAATGTTGAGTTCAGCAAAAGCGCGACCCCTGAACAAATTGGTGAGCTGTTCAAGCCATACAAGCTGGACATCATTGGTTTTGACGAAGCGCCAGATGGCGATTGGACAGCTCGCGTCGGCAAAGTGCTGGGGATGCCCCATAGTTTTGTCGGCAAAATTTCCTCGGCAAATCACAAGGACAAATACAAAACGATTCTCAGCAGAACACCGCTGGAAGGCACTGAAGAATACGAACTTTCGGGCAGAGGCTGGACTCCGGCTTCGGCCGTCAGGGCGACGACAAAGATAGAAGGTACTTCGTTCGCCTTTTACTCTCTGCATATCAGCAAATCGGGCGCAATGGATGGTCACGCTTACAGCTTGGCTACCGAAGTTCTCCCGAAAGAGAAGACTGAGAGAGTGATCGTCGTTGGGGATTTCAACAACAACATGGGCGATCCTGCCATCGACACGATCGAGGCGGCGGGATATCGATCCACCTGGGCGGACCTGGAGATTGATCTCTCCAAGGAGTATACCTACAACGCCCTGGATCCCCAAAAGAATCTCGGTGTGATCGATCACATCTTTTACAACACTTCGGCTGGTCCCAGGTCAACCGATGGAGGCATCATCGAACTGGATAAACCTTTGTCTGATCACAAACCCATTTGGGCGGAGATCGCGTTCCCTCGAAAACTGCACGCACAAACCGAAGCGCCCTGAACTTCCCCCGAAAGGGTAGACACGCGGAGATTGATCTGAAAACATCATAAA
>JARGNG010000170.1 GCA_029213265.1 Verrucomicrobiales bacterium
CGAGTCGACCTGACGGCGGAATTCCGGGGGTTGTTTTCGCCCTTTCGCCGGGTGATACTCCGATCCGATGAAGAAAATTCACGTTCTGTTTTTCCTTGTTGTGTCCGTGGCGCTTTCGTCCATCGGACAGGACATCAATTATTACGACCCTTATAGTCCGGCCCATGAATACCACACCCGGGAACTCAATGATCCTTTCACCCGGTTGATAGAGGATTTCGAATCCGGGAAACGCGAACTCGACAAGAGCAGTGGAAAGGCATTCGTCGCCAGCCTGCTCGAGCATCTTGACGTTCCAGCCAGTTCCCAGTTGCTGGTTTTCTCCCGAACCAGCCTGCAAACGCGGAAAATCTCGGGGAGCAATCCCCGGGCACTGTATTTCAACGAGGACGTCTACGTCGGATACATTCCGGGTGGGAAAGTCGAAATCATTTCGCTCGATCCCGAACTGGGAGGAATCTTTTATATCTTCGACATTCCTAAAGGCGGTGAACTACCGGTGATCGAACGGTCGGGCCGCTGCATGAATTGTCACGCCGTCGTCGAGACCCGACGCGTCCCCGGGCTCTCGATGCGGTCGGTGATTCCCGGTTCCAACTGGGGTAAGCTCGTGTCGTACCGTGACAAAGAGATCGGGCACCAGATTCCTTTCAGCGAGCGTTTTGGGGGCTGGCATGTGACCGGGGATCCGGGGATTTCCGACCACAAGGGGAACCTCAAGGGCGAGAAAGTCGGTGGGAAGATCGTCACCGAAGTGATCGAGCCGGGCACTGAATTTGATTGGTCGGCGTACCTCACCGAGACCAGCGACATCCTTCCGCATCTGCTCCTCGAGCACCAGTCGGGATTCATGAACCTGGTTTTGGAAGCCTCCTACCGGGCGCGGACTTATCAGCATATCGGCAAGGGAGAAACAAAGCCGGAATATGTCGCGGTGCTTCACGGGCTTGCCGAGGAACTTGTTCGCTACCTGTTGTTCGCCGACGAAGCGAAATTTCCGGCAGGTGGGATCCGGGTCGATGCGCAGTATCGCGAGGATTTTCTCGCCGATCGCAAGGAAGCATCGAACGGGATCTCGCTGAAGGATCTCGACCTGGAAACGCGGCTTTTCAAACACCGTTGCAGCTACCTGATCTACAGCGACGTTTTCGAGGCGACTTCCGATCTCTTCCGGCAGCAGGTTTACGAGGTTCTCGGTGGAGCTATCAGCACTGAAAAACCGGATCCGGGTTTTGCCTATCTTTCCGACACCGAAAAGAAGGCAATCCGGAGCATACTCCGGGAAACGCTCAGCGATTTGCCGGACGGCTGGTGAGCGGAGTTACCGTTGTTGGTTCCTGGTTCTTTGTTTCATGGCCTGAGAAACTAAGAACTAAGAACCAGGAACTAAGAACGGGGTCAGGAGTCCCTTCTCGCGTATCAATTCGAGCTTGATCCTACCCGAAATTCTGGCGATCATAAACTTATGAGAATAGCCTTGGTCCTTTTATCCCTGATGGGAGCGGCGGCGCTCCACGCTGCGGAACCGCTGATTGTTCCGGATTCCGTCATCTTCTTCGAAGACCTCGAGAATCTCGACGGGGTCAAAAAGGAAGCCGCCGAAACGAGTAAGGCGATCTCGTTTCTCCTGATGGAACCGGGCTCCACGTGAGGCCCCTCCAACGCCGCCAGTTTGACGGCAATCAAAGCGATTCAGGATGACACGGTAATCGTGTTTATCGACGGCTCGAATCTCCACCTCACCCCGGAACCAGTTCAGGATTCCATCGCGAAGGCTCCCTTGACCGCCACGCCGATTGTGGCCGTCTTCGATCCTGCGATCAAAAAGAATCTCGGCGTCGTGGGATACCGGGCCATCCGGACTCGTGACGGTTTCAAAGACATCATGGCCGAAATCGCCAAGCTGCGCGGCGAGGTGCCACAGACGTGAAAGCCGTCCTCCGGCGTAAACCTAAAGAAATTCCCTTCTCCTCCCGGCGGTGCGCCTGTTGCCGGTGTGGATGCCCGGCGCGATGGTGACATCTCTTCGCGCCGCCGCTTCAAGCGATCGCTTTGCACGCGGGGAGGTGGGCGTCATTGATTTATGAAGATGGAGATCTGTCAGACTTTCTCGCCTCGCAACAACCCGGCCGATGGGAAAGCGGCTCGATGGGGAAACATCGAGGGTAAGAGTAAGAGCTTCGCCGAAGGGGGACTTCTGGTGATGACGATTGCTTTCCTGGTTCAGGTGGGAACTGCGGCGGCTCCCGAAGCGAGTGAGGACAGCGCGGCCGAACTTGCTGAGAATCGGGAAGAGCGGCAAGTTGCCTCCGAAGCCGATCGCCTGAAGAACTGGCCCAACCTGTTGGGTCCGGCGGCCGGTGTTTCACCAGCCACCGGCCTGTCGATGAATTGGAATGGCGAGACTGGCGAAGGAATCAAGTGGAAGACCCGGATTCCACTGCCCGGCTACAGTTCGCCGATTTATTGGGATGGAAAACTCTACCTGACCGGTGCCAACGCATCGAACCGGTTCGTCTACTGCATTGATTCCCAGAGCGGTGAGATCATTTGGGAGAGACAAGTGGAGAATATTCCCGGATCTCCCGGGGGTGTTCGGGTCAATGAGGACACCGGATACGCGGCATCGACGATGGCGACGGACGGCGTTCGGGTTTTCGCGAGCTTTGCGAATGGCGACC
>JARGNG010000171.1 GCA_029213265.1 Verrucomicrobiales bacterium
TCGGAGCGCAGATCGAGAACGGTGAAGTCGGTCTCGAGGAACTCTCCGCCTATGCACTGAGAAATGGGGAGCCGTCGACACAGAGCGGACGTCAGGAAATGCTGGAGAACTTGATCAACGATTTCATCTAGGGGCTCAGTCGGGCGGGGAAGAATCGAAATTCGTTTCGGGATTCCCTCCAAAAAAGGAGTCTCGTCCTGCAGTTGGAGGGAGACATTCCCGTAGGACAATCCGTGCACACAATTCAGCAACCTTTTCTATTGTAATCCTGCGAGAGTAATCTCTACTCTGGAGTCGATCCTGCTCACAGTCGCGAGTCCAGATCTTTCTAATTCCCTCAGGTACAAATTATCATGAAAAAATTGTCATTCGGCCTTCTGGGCCTGCTTTTCTTCGCCCTGCCCTTCGATTCCAAGGCGGAAACGGCTGCTGCTTACGGAGTATCCGAAGGAGAAGGCCCGCTTCTTGGATTGGGACTGGAACAGCAATCCGTTGGACGCCTGTCCGCTCTCAATACCGAAACGGGAGAGCACACCAACGCGAAATACTTCACGACCCGCGCTCCTGGAAATTTCACGGCCATGGCCCGCAATGCTGCCGGAACGCTCTATGCTATTCAAGAGCCGAACCGGCTCGTGACAATTGACGAAACGACCGGAATCGCCACCGACGCAGCCACCTTGATCGACTCGGCCGAGATGACCTTCGTCAAATGTCCTGCGATGGCCTTTGTTCCCGGCTCGACCGAAGAGCTCTACGCGATCATTAAGCGGGAGATGTACTACGATGTTCTCACGGTTGGTGATACGCTTCCCTCCATCGAGACCGGCTTCATCCTTGTCACCATCGACGTCGCCACCGGGCAAATTACCGAGACCGGCATCTTCATTGGCGGTCAATTCGGCAATGGTCTGGCTCACGGCCTTATCTACGACGCGAACCTCGGCCGTCTCATCCACGGATACTACGAGGATTCTCCCGGTGACATCAGCGCCGCCGGATCGACCATCGAGGTGATTGACCCATCCATGAGTTCCGTAGTGATTGCCCAATACAATGGTATGGAGGAAATGAACTTTCCCCCTGCAGAGGAGGAAGAAGTTCTGGCGGATGCTATTTCCGAGCGGCCCCGTGGATTCCAGGGCATGGCCGGAATTGGAAACGGCAACCTGTTTGCCTATGCAAACAGTGGCAACAGTGGCCTTTTCTCCATCAACGTTTCGGCACAAGCCATTGTTGATGAGCCCGAGCCCGGCGATGTGCTGGCCGTACCGGCAGAGATCTATGTTTGGGATTCCTATCGGGTTCCGCTCATGAACTATTTTTACAGTAGCGTCAAAGCGATGGACCTCACTTCGGATAGCCAGAACCTTCTGATCGACTCCGGTGGTGAGTTATTCACCTACGACAT
The DNA here is from genome assembly GCA_029213265.1 of Verrucomicrobiales bacterium. Lineage (GTDB taxonomy): Bacteria > Verrucomicrobiota > Verrucomicrobiia > Verrucomicrobiales > DEV007 > Arctic95D-9. The sequence goes on from JARGNG010000171.1 coordinate 1,412, forward strand.
GATGGGGGCTCTTACCGACGATCCCATCATCACCACTTCCGTAGGCGGATTTCCACTCTACGTCCAATCGATTGCTACCGAACCCGGATCAGGAAGAATCTTTGGCCTCTCCAGAAACGGAAAAAGAAGAGGACCCCCAAGGGTAATGAATAAGGGGCTGGTGACGATGGTGGAAGAAACCAGTTCCGGCGTCGGGCTTGTCATTCTCGACCCCAATGGCCCTGAGATGACAGAACTCACCGGACTTGATGTGGAGTTTCTAGGCGATATCCGTGACGAAGAATTGATTGAACCAAAAGGCGATCGTCCGGTGGGATTCGATGTCTACTCTATCACCTCGATTGCATTCGACGAGAACGGCCAACTTTTCGGCTACGATGAGGATTACGGCCAAATCGTCCGTATTGATTTGACCACAGGGCAGGTGACGCCGTTTGCAGACATTGAATTCGACGGGTTCAATCGCAACGGAGCTCTAAATCTGGAATACAATCCTGAAGATGGTAATTTCTACCTGCTGACCTACGGCTACTTAGCCGGGATGGAAAAAGGCGGGCCTTCCCAGTTGACCCTCTTCTCCGTGTCTCCCGCCGGACAGGTATCTCAAGTGCCACTAGTGGGTGACTTCCCCCCAATGAGGCCCAATTCATTCGTTTTTGGAGGTATGGGAACTTTTTACTGCACGACGGAAGGCTACGGTCCTTATGAATACATTTTCCAGATTGACGTGAACGGAAACGTAACGGTCCTCGGCGACGAAAGGCTCGAACCGACACTCGCAATGGAATTAGATCAATTTTTCTATACGACGGGTTTGGCACTCCTGGGCCCGGCAGCAATCTCCGATGTCTCGGTCGGAACGACTCGCTCCCGGCTTCGCGGAAACAACATCTACAACCGTTCCGGCCAGGGACAGTCGGTGAAACTCTTGAAGCGGGGTAAGACCTTGAGTGCTGACTTTTACTCGAAGGTGGAAAATGACGGAAACTATCCAGGACTCTTTGAGCTTCGCGGAACCAAAGGGAAAGGGAAAAACAAGATCAGCTACTTCCAGGGTCGGAAAAACGTGACCGCAGCGATGGCGAAAGGCTACTCACTTCCTCTCGAAGCGGGCAAAAGTGCGAATTTTAAAGTTTCTCTCTCTCGCAAGGGAAGCGGCAAGTGGGTTTCCAACAACCGGATTTCCGCATCCTA
>JARGNG010000065.1 GCA_029213265.1 Verrucomicrobiales bacterium
AGACCCTCGCCGAACAGAAAAGCCATGCCGAGATCAGCAGCCTGCATCTCATGGCATCGCTTCTGTCTCAGACCGAAGGAGTCACCCGCCCGATTCTCAACAAAGTGGGAGCTGATCCCGCAGCGCTCGAAAGCGGTGTCGCGACTCTTCTCGAGAAAATTCCCTCCGTTCAGGGCAACGCCGGACAGCAGGTCTACCTGAGTTCCGACCTTCGCGGGGTCATGAGCGCTGCCGAGAAAGTCAGGGGGGATCTCAAGGACGACTACACGAGCGTGGAACACGTCCTTCTCGGGATTCTCAAAGAAGGCCACTCGGAGCTGAAAACCTTGCTGCAGACCAGCGGAGTCGACGAGAACTCCCTCCAATCTGCGATTGCCTCGATCCGCGGTAGCCAGCGCGTGACCGATCAGGACCCCGAAGGAAAGTATCAGTCGCTCGAAAAATACGGCACCGACCTGACTGCCATCGCGAGAAAAGGGAAGATCGATCCGATTATCGGGCGCGACGAGGAGATTCGACGCGTCATGCAGATTCTTTCGCGCCGGACCAAAAACAACCCGGTTCTGATCGGTGAACCCGGTGTCGGAAAAACCGCCATCGCTGAAGGTCTCGCCCGCCGCATCGTGAGCGGGGATGTTCCTGAATCGCTCAAAAACAAACGCCTCATTTCGATGGACATCGGCTCCATGATTGCCGGAGCCAAATACCGCGGAGAATTCGAAGATCGCCTCAAAGCCTTTCTCAAGGAAGTCACCGACAGTGAGGGTGAAATCATTCTCTTTATCGACGAATTGCACACCATCGTCGGTGCCGGAGCGAGCGAGGGAGCCGTCGATGCTTCCAACCTTCTGAAGCCCCAACTGGCGAGGGGCGAACTGCATGCCATCGGAGCGACCACCCTCGACGAGTATCGAAAATACATCGAAAAAGACGCAGCCCTAGAACGCCGTTTTCAACCGGTCATGGTCAACGAGCCGTCTCCGGAGGATACCATCGCGATCCTCCGCGGCATCAAAGAACGCTACGAGGTTCACCACGGTGTCCGGATCAAGGACTCGGCTATCGTTGCCGCAGCCATGCTCAGTGATCGATACATCTCCGACCGGTTCCTGCCCGACAAAGCAGTCGACCTGATTGATGAAGCGGCATCCCGCCTCAAGATCGAGCTCGACAGTCTCCCAACGGAAATCGATCAAATGGACCGACAGGGAATGCAGCTCGAAATGGAGCGCCAGGCCCTTGAGAAAGAAAAGGATGACGCAAGCAAAGACCGTCTCGGCAAAGTGGAAAAGGAAATCGCCGACCTGAAAGAAAAGGCCGATGCGCTTAAGGCGCAGTGGCAAAATGAAAAAGCCGTCATCGACGGTGCCAACGTCGTTCAGGAGGAACTCGAGCAACTCAGGCTCGACCTCGAACGGGCTCAGCGAGAAGGCAATCTGGGTCGTGCCTCCGAAATCCAGTACGGACTCATCCCCGACAAGGAAGAGGCCCTGACCAAAGCAAAAGAGGATCTCGAAAAGATGCAGGGCTCAACGCGCCTTCTCAAAGAGGAAGTCACCGAAGAGGACATCGCCGAGGTCGTCAGTTCCTGGACCAACATCCCCGTCTCCCGTCTCCAGGAGGGCGAGCGTGCCAAGCTTGTCTCCATGGAAGACCGGCTCGGAGACCGTGTCATCGGGCAACGAAAAGCGATCACCGCTGTGTCCAACGCAGTTCGCCGCGCCCGCGCCGGGTTGCAGGACGAAAACCGCCCGATCGGATCCTTCCTTTTTCTCGGTCCCACCGGAGTCGGAAAAACAGAATTGTCCCGCTCGCTTGCTGAATTTCTCTTCGATGACGAGCACGCCATGGTTCGAATCGACATGAGCGAATACATGGAGAAGCACGCCGTCGCCCGACTTATCGGAGCGCCTCCCGGCTATGTGGGATATGAAGAAGGCGGCCAGCTTTCCGAGACTGTCCGACGCAAGCCCTACTCCGTTGTTCTTTTCGACGAAGTCGAAAAAGCACACCCCGATGTGTTCAACGTTCTCCTTCAGGTCCTCGACGATGGTCGAATCACCGACGGCCAGGGAAGGACGGTCGATTTCCGAAATACCGTCATCATCATGACGAGCAATATCGGATCGGAATACATTATGTCAGAGAACAATCCAGAGCAGCGGGAAGCCCTCGTGACCGAAGCTCTGCGCGGGCATTTCCGGCCGGAATTCCTCAACCGGATTGACGAGACCATTATCTTCGATCGACTGACCGAAGAGGACATCAAAGAGATCGTCACGATTCAACTGGCACGAGTCGCCAAGCGCCTCGCCGCCCAGGGACTCGAAATGGAACTGAGCGAAGAAGCCATCGCCCGGGTCGCCGTCGAGGGATACGACCCCGCCTACGGGGCACGCCCTCTGAAGCGGGTCATTCAAAACCGGATCCTCGATCCTCTCAGTCTCGATCTACTGGAAGGGAAATTCAAAGACGGTGACCAGATTCAATGTGATTTTGCAGACGGCCAATTCGTATTTCGGACTTCCGGGTAGAGCAACTATGAACGGAAGACCCTTTTCCCGCCAACTCGCCCCCTCCCAATCGCCGACAGGCACTGATCAAGGCTGACCAAAAGAAGAACGCAGCCCGGAAAGCAAACAGGGTTGAGTCAATGACCCAACCCTGTTGCGTTTCCAATCTTTCGCTGAAAAACTTATCCGCCGTAGGATCCCTCAACCCGGGCCGCGACATCTTTGTATCCGTAGTCGACCGCGTAGATCTGTTTGAGGCACTCGAGGTATTTCTCCTCGTTGTCGAGCTTGTGATAAAGAAGTCCGAGATTGTAGAGCAACTCCTTCTTCGTTTCGTCCATGATCTGGAGTTCTGTGATCGCCTCTTCGTACTGGCTCGCCGCGAGGTCGGTCATGCCCATTTCCTCGTAGCAGAGGCCGAGCATATTCATCACCTTGATTCGGAGACTGGGGCTTCGCTTGGCCTGCTGGAGATGCTGAATCGCATCCCGGTGCAATCCCGCTGTGACCATCCGCTCTCCCAGTTCGAACCGAAGCTCGTTGTCTGTGGGGTTCCGGTCGACGCGTTCCTGTGACTCTGCGATGAGAGTTGCCATCTGGCCTTTCATGGCCTCCTGCAACTGCTCCTTGTACTGCTCAATATCAGGGTGTTCCGGATTCTCTTCAACAAAACGACGAAGCTCATCGAGATGGCCTTCATTTACGGTTTCCCGCATATCGGCGACCTTCTTTTCCAACGCCGGGTCATTGGCGCTGAGGTGGAAAGCCCACTCATAGAATTGAAGTGCCTGAGGAAACTGTTCCAGCTCTTCATAGGTGGAGGCCAGCTTCTTCGTCACGTCGATATTGTTCTGATCCGCGGCATATTCGGCGGACAGAATTTCGACCTGCGCTTGAAGCATGTCCGGAGTCATCGCGGCGCGGCCTTTTGACTCGAGGTCCTTGGCTGCGTCCTTGTCCTTCAAAAGGTCACGCCAGTCTCCTTCGCTGTCCCAGTTCTGGGAGGCAATCGATCCTTTGGCCGTCGCATCCTTGTATTTTTTACCCGCAGTGAGGTCGGTCCGGTCCTTTTCCACAATCTTTCCGAAAGTGACCGCGGCTTCCTCATAGGCCTCGCGATCCATGTAGTAATCGCCCAGCTTGTGGTAGAATTTGATGTTGTTAGGATCTCCTTCGATCACGGTCTCGAGAGCGAAACCGGCCGTCATTGTCAATCCGGCTGCCTCAGCGGCCTGGTAGAAAAGCTCGTTCGCCTGCGCATTGTAGGGATCGGTCGCGAGAACCTCTTTCTCGAGCGTAGCCATGACACCGAGCGGGTCTTTCTTCACCTGGCTCTGCATCTTCATGACCTTGAGCGCTTCCCCGCCCAGTTTCACGCCGCGCTTGCCTTCGTTTTCTTTAATCGCAGCAAGGCGAAGACGCTTTCTTCCATCGAGAAAGCCGGGCTCTTTCATGAGAATAGCCTGAAGCAAACTGATCGCATAACTCCAGTTCCGGAGCTCCATCGCGCTTTCCGCTTTGAGATACAGCTTATTTAGGTTGGCCGGGAGTTGATGCTGCTTAACGGCATCCTGAACTGCGGGTACCTCGCCTTCTTCGTTCGGTGGTTCTTCTGACATGATTCTTTTTGCGTTTCGTAAATTCAATCTGTCCGGACGCCTTTGTTCCGGTCGGGCCTTTCACATTATCACGAAATGCCGCGCTTGATCTAGCGAATCTTCTCGTTCTGGACAACAAAAAAAATGGGATTCGGGTTTGCCCGCTCTCTGGAGGCGGGGAACGCTTCTTGCCAGAAGCCCTATTTCCCGCTTATAGTGTGTCCATGACGCGCCGGATGCCCCATGCCCCTGCTGTTCTTGCGACTCTTCGCCGGGTGATCCTTGTACTCACCCTCCTCGCCAGCGTGCTCTTCTGTTCCGGTGCCGGAAAGAAATACAAGCTCTACCTCGTCACCTTCCATCTCGAAGCGGAAAAGACGGACAACCCGAAGATGATTACCCCGGTCAAACTGGGACGCGAACATCGGCAATATTTTTTCAACAAGATCCCGACCTTTACGGACCACGACATCCAGTGGTTTTTCCCGTTCACCTCCGATGACGGGGTCAGCTACGGAGCCGCGTTCAAGTTGAAGGATCACGCGCTGACCGAGCTGAAAGCGATCACCCTGACCAACCAGGGGAAATTGCTCGGACTTCGCTGCTCGGATGCACCGCTTGAGGCCGTCCTCATCGATCGACCGATTACAGATGGAGTGGTCGTCGTCTGGAACGGCCTGCAGCAGCGCCATTTGCAGGAATTTCGAAAGCGATTCCCGCACGTCGACGACCTCGCGCCGCCTTCCGGCCCTGAGTTCAATTTGCCGGGACGATAATTCTCATTCGCCTGTGCCCGGTCGATTCCTCTGAACTTCGTTTCTTTCCTGTTGCTATGCGTTCCTTGCTTCTCGCGATCCATCTGGTAATTCTCCCGCTCTTCCCTCCCCTCTTTGCCGGACCTCTCGGCTTGATGTTGCCGACCGACAACGACGCGATTTTTTCCGCTGATCCGTCGAAGTTTTACATGTATACGGACCGGAATTTTGAGGGCGTTCAATCGAAGCCCTGGCAGGGCGGAACCTACGGATTCTCCCGAAACCAGAAACGCACCTCCGTCGGCATCGTTTACACGCGCCTCCACGAGGGAGTCGACATTCGTCCGGTCCGGCGGGACGACTCCGGAAATCCTCTCGACGACATCTATTCGATCATGGACGGCACCGTCGTCTATGTGAATGCCAGCTCAACCGGCAGCAACTACGGGCGCTATATCGTCGTGCATCATGACTGGGGATACGGTCCCTTTTTCTCCCTCTATGCCCACCTCAGTTCGGCAACGGCAACCCTCGGGCAGAAAGTCAGGGCGGGACAACCCATCGCAAAAATGGGATACACCGGGGCAGGCATCAACCGTGAGCGGGCCCACGTTCACGTCGAGTTCAACATGCTCCTGAGCGACCGCTTCCAGGTCTGGTATGACCGCCACTTCACCTCGAAGAACAACCACGGAATCTACAATGGCTTCAATCTTACCGGCATGGACATCGCAGCGCTTCTCAAAGCGCACCGGGCCAATCCAAACCTGACGATCGATCAGTTTCTGGCGAGCCAGGAGCTCCATTACAAAGTGCTGATTCCGGGAGGAAAGAAACTCGATTTCCTGCGCCGCTATCCCTTTCTCGGTCGCAATGTGAATTCGGTAATGTTCCCGAAAAGTTGGGAATTTTCCTTCACCGCCACGGGAATTCCTCTGGCGATTGAGCCGAACAAACAGCAAGTCTCCTACCCCACCGTGACTTACGTGAAACCTTCCGGAACGGACCATTCCTATCTCACGGCAGGGCGACTTTCCGGATCGGGCAGCACCGCCAAGTTGTCCCCGAGTGGATCGCGCTACATGCAGTTGATCAGCGACTCGTTCTGACGGGATAGCGAAAGGATCTACTCGTAAAAGATCTCCTGGAAGACCCCGCCGCCGAGCAGCTTTTCGCCGTCGTAGAAACCGCAAATCTGACCCGGCGTGAGCGCCCGCATCGGTTTGGCAAAGGTCAGGATCGCGGCATCGCCATCGAGGTATTCCGCTTCGACCGCGACCGCTTCGGAACGATAGCGCGGCTGCGCCGACAAAGATTCGGCATCAGCGAGAGCGCCGTTCACCACGGAAATACTTCCGACCCGGCAACGAGTCGCATAGAGCTTCGGAGTGTCAGGCTCGTCAAAGGCGACGACGAGTTCGTTTGTCTCCGGTCGTTTCTCAACCGCCACGTAGGCTTTCCCGAAGGTGTTCGACGGCACTCCGAGTCCTTTGCGTTGACCCAGCGTGTAGAGATGCAAGCCGCGGTGCTGCCCGACCTCATGCCCGTCGAGAGTCACGATCGGGCCGGGTGAATCATCAATGTAGTGACCGAGAAAATCGGACATCTTGATGTCCCCGATGAAGCAGATTCCCTGGCTGTCCTTTTTCTGCGCCACCGGGACGCCAAGTCGCTCCGCCTCGGCCCTGACTTGCGGTTTTGGCAAATGCCCAATCGGAAACATCGCCTCCCGGATCTGCCATTGCTCTAGCAAGGCGAGAAAGTAGGTCTGATCCTTTCCCTTCGCTCCGCGAAAAATATCGGCGGACCCGTCCCCGTTTCTTTCGATTCTGGCGTAGTGGCCGGTCGCGACAAATTCAAAATCCTGCGCCAGCGCAAAGTCCCGGAAAATCCCGAATTTCATTTCCCGATTGCACATCACATCGGGATTGGGAGTGATTCCGTCCCGATATCCTTTGAGAAGATATTCGACGACCCGGTCCCGGTATTCATCCATCAGGCTGAGGATTCGGAACTCGATCCCGAGATAGTCACAAACCTCCCGGGCATCGCGGATGTCCTGCTCCCAGGGGCAGTCACCCGGCAGCCCCTCCTCGTTGGTCCAGTTCTTCATGTAGGCACCGACGACCTCGTGCCCCTGCTCCAGTAGAAGCCCGGCGGCTACGGAGGAGTCAACGCCCCCGGACATCGCTGCAAGAATTCGTGCCATTTACAAAAGATTCCGGTTCGAATCAGGCGGCATCGGAAACCCGTCCCGTCGCGAGATGCATGATCGCTTCCTCGCTCAGTTCCTCCCGGGTCAATTCGCCCGTCAAACTGCCTTCGTGCATCACGAGGACGCGGTCGGACATGCCCAGCACTTCCTCCATTTCGCTGGAGACAAACAGAATCGCAACACCCTGCTCGGCGAGCTCCTCCATCAGGGCGTAAATCTCCTGCTTCGCACCAATGTCGATTCCACGCGTCGGCTCGTCGAGGAGGAGGACCTTCGGCTTCATTGCAAGCCACTTCCCGAGCACAACCTTCTGCTGATTTCCGCCCGAGAGAAATCGGACAACCTGGCGATCCGACGGGGTCTTGATTCGCATCTTCTCCATCATCTCACGGGAGATACTTTTCTCCGCTCCAAAATTGAGAAACCCCGCTTTCTGATCCCGCTTCAGGGAAGCCAGGCTCAAGTTGTCCGCCACGGCCATATCGATGATGAGCCCCTGCTGTTTTCGATCCTCCGGAACAAGGGCGATACCGGCGGTGATGGCCTCCCGTGGATTGGAAAACGGCTCTCCCGTTTCCCCGATCGAGACGGAGCCGGCCAGGGCGGGCTCCACTCCGAAGAGACTTTCGAGCAACTCCGTCCTTCCTGAACCCACCAATCCTGCCAGACCGACAATCTCCCCGGCCCGCAGATACAGGTTCACTTCGTGCTCAGGATGAACCGGCGTGCGGAGACCGGAAACGGAAAAGACGATCTCACCCGGCCCCTGCGGATTGTGAGCGTAAAACTGCGACAAATCCCGGCCTACCATGAGACTGACCATGCGACCATGCTCGATCTCGTCCTTTTCCAGCTCCCCGGCATTCTCCCCGTCCCGGAGAACAACGACCCGGTCAGCCAACTCCACCACCTCGGCGAGCCGGTGGGAAATATAAACAATGCTCACCCCCTTGGACCGGAGATCTTTCACCACCTCGAAAAGGCGCTCCGTTTCCCGGGCCGACAAACTCGAAGTCGGTTCGTCCATGATCAGAATCCTGGCATCGGTCGAAAGAGCCTTCGCGATCTCCACCAACTGCTGCTTTCCAATGGCAAGACTGCCGACCAGCGTCTCCGGCGATACCTCAAGACCGACTCTTTCCAGGAATTCCGCGGAACGATCCGCAATCTCTTTTTCATCGATCAAACCTCCCTTTTTCGGCTCCCGTCCCAGAAAAATATTGGCCCCGACGCTCAGGTTCGTGGCGAGGTTCAGCTCCTGGTGAATCAGGGCAATCCCATGTTCGAGCCCTTCCTGCACGGAGTGAATCGAAACTGGGCTGCCCGAAATTTTCATCACTCCGGAATCGGCCGGCTGGACTCCGGCGAGGATCTTCATCAAGGTACTTTTGCCCGCCCCGTTCTCCCCGAGAAGAGCGACCACTTCACTCCCGCCGACCGATAAGTCGACTTCGTGAAGAGCTCGAACACCGGGGAAAGATTTGCAGATTCCGGATACTTCCAATAGGGCGGCCATGCCCCGAACCTACCCATGACCAGCCGAACGGGCCAGCAAATTTCTTTTTCCTGCTGGAAATGTTCAAAAGAACATAGAATACTATCCCCTCTCGATGCCGGCCCCTCAGATCATTCTCAAGTCCCGTTACTATCTCGATCACTTCGACGAGATGGTCGATTTTCTGGAAAAGCGATATGAGCACGCCTTCACCGATTCGCACCGGGCTTTTCTTTCCGATTTCGCGAAGCTGAGCCTCGACGCCCGCTGCCTCTACGTTCGCTTTACCAACCGCAAAGGGCGCATTTTCTTTCGCGAATATCTCCGCTACGAAGAAATTGACCACCTCGATGATGCCACGCGGGAGCTTGCCGAAGCCGGATTTATCCGCAACCCGGAAAGTGCCGATTTCAAAGACCTCCTCGTTCTGCAAACCCGTCCCGTGCTCGTGCAGTGGATTCGGGACCACTGCGATCCCGCCGACCTTCCCAAACTCAGTTCCGCGAAAAAGCGGGATCTCGTTCGCTTCGGTAGGGGGAAGCTGCCTTTCGAACGCTGCTTTCCCGGGGAGGAGCGGAAAAACTACCTCGTGCAGGACCGCTACGAGGAGGTCGAGTATCTCCTTTTCCTCTATTTTGGAAAACTCCGGGACGGGCTCACGACCTTTGCCCTGCGCGATCTCGGAGTCGTGAAGCCGGCCGGGTTCCGTTCGGATTTCGAGGCACGATTTGAAACCCGCGAAGCCGCGCTTGTTTCCTATCACTACGAGAAGACGCTCATCGCGCTCCGGGAAGTCGACGGGGAATCCCTTGAGGAACTGGATCAAACCGCCGGCGAATGGCCCGAGGCCTGCGATCTCGAAACGACCCGCCTCCGGACCCGGGCCGTGCAAAAGCTGGGCCGGGCACTGGAAAGAGCTGGCGATCCCGGTCGCGCCCTCCGTATCTATCACATGACGGATGAGTTCCCGGCCACAGAGCGCAGCGTCCGGCTGCTCTTTCAGCTGGATCGGAAAGACGAGGCGAAGGCGGCGCTTGAGAAGATGATCGACGACCCCTCCTGCGACGAAGAGCTCCTCTTTGCCGAAGACTTCTACGCCCGAAAATTTCAATCCGTAAAAGTCGGCCGGCTTACCGCCCTGCTCCGCGAAGCAACCGTGATGAAGCTCGATGAATCCGGTCTCGGTTTCCCCGAAGCCGCCGCCGTGCGGGAGTTTTCCCGGCGGGGCATCGAAGCGTGGCACACCGAAAATGTCCTCTGGCAGCAACTCTTCGGCCTTCTTTTCTGGGACCTGCTGTTCGGGGCAGCGAGTGCCCCACTTCACAACCATTTCGACTTCCGCCCCCGCGGACTCGACTCCGGCGAATTTGCGGCCAAGAACAGCGCCTCTATCGCCGCCCGCCTGGAACTGATCGAGGACCGGGACCGGGCCATCGAATCCCTTTCCCAAACCTGGCAGGAGAACGAAGGCACGCCGAACGGACTGATCCCCTGGTATCCGGAAGTGTTTGCGTTGGTCCTTGAACTGATCCGTCGCGCACCGCCCGGATCTCTCCGCGAGATCCTCGGGGAAATGGTCCGCCATCACAAAGCCAACCGAAGCGGGTTTCCCGATCTGCTGATCCTCGAAAACGGGGAACTCCGCTTTGCGGAAATCAAGACCGTCGGCGACAAACTGCAGCGCCATCAGCTAGCGCAACTGGAGCGTCTCCGGCGACTGGGATTCCCCGTCGAAGTGATCCGGGTTGAATGGACCGTCGATCCGGAACATGAGTATGTCGTCGTCGATGTCGAGACGACCGGGGGAAATGCCAAGTGGAACCGGGTCACGGAAATCGGCGCGGTGAAGATGAAAGGAAACCGGATCATCGACGAATGGTCGACCTTGCTCCATCCCGGGCGCACCATCCCCAAAAAGATTGTCGAACTGACCGGGATCACCGATGAAATGGTCGCGGACGCACCCCGCTTTGGAGACGTCGCAGAAGAGTTTCTCGAATTCCTCGGAGACTCCGTTTTTGCAGCTCACCGCGCTGCCTTCGACTTTTCGTTCATCAAAACCGAATTCGGTCGCGTCGACATCGACTTTCGCGCCCCGACACTCTGCACCGTGGTCGCCATGAAACGGTATTTCCCCGGGCTCCCCTCCTACGGACTGGCAAAGCTCTGCGACACCTTCGGGATCGAACTGGAAAGCCATCACCGGGCACTCTGTGACGCGAAAGCAACTGCTGAACTGCTTGTGAAAATCAATGAAAAACGGCTTTCCGAGTCGAGGAAGCAGGGTGGAAATCCGGTATTGAAATCGTCCCACTGACTCTGTCATAATAGGCCGCCTTATGAAATCCCTCACCCTCCTCCTCTCCATGATCGCTCTCGCGGTCACCTGCCTTTTCCTGACCGGATGCTACAGTGACGGCTACTACGGCAGTTCAGGCTACTATGGCAGCAGCTACTACAATGGCTATCCCTCCGGATACTACAACCGCCCCTACTACTACAGCGGAGTCCGCTACACGAGCCGCTACCACTACGAGCGGCACTGCCGCAGCCGCGGACACTCTCCCTATGGAGGTTACACGAAGCGCAACCACTCCTACGGTCACGGCGCTCATCATGTGAATCGGAGCCACAGCAGCAACCGGAACACCCATTCCAATCGCAACCGGAATTCGAGCTCGGGTCACAACCGAATTCACAGCGGAGGTGCGAGACAGACCTCAGCCAATCGGGGGAGCTCCTATTCCAATCGGAACAGCTCGAACAAAAAGCCCTCCAACAGTCGGAGACCCTCGACCGCTTCGCGAGCTCCCGTTGTGAGAGCGGGACCCAGAGGCGTATTGGTTCCCGCGCCTTCCCAGAACAGGAACAACAGCGGAAACCGAAACAACAATAATAATAATAAGAAAAAACGCTGACCCTTCCCGGGGATCGTTGGTTCTTTCTTCCCCCCGGGTAGTCGCAGTGTTCGGCGGCACCCGGCAAAACCGGCCTGACCGCGTGGCTGCGCCTCCCGGGGGCGGGTCCGCGATTCGGTTGCTTTTCCGATCTCCTTTTCGCAGACCGGTTCGCTATTCTTTCGAATCATGACCGCTCTGCAATTCTTCGTTTTCGTGGCCCTTCCCATCACCGGGATGTGCTATGCCATCCTCGGTGCCCTGAAACTTCCCCTCGCAGAGCGTCTGCAAATGGATGAAGCGAAGGTCGGCGGCCTCGTCTCCTCCTTCGGCATCATGATCGGACCGATCATCCTCGCGGCAGGTTTTCTTTCCGACGCAATTGGACGCCAGGGAGTCTGGATCGGGGGATCCATCCTCGTCACCGCGGCCCTGATTCTCCTGAGCCGGGTCCGGAAATATCCCCTCGCCGTCGTCGCCGTGCTCCTCCTCTCCGGAGGGTGGGCCGCGATGATCAACGTTGCCAACCCGGTCATGTTCATGGCCTTTGAAAACCCGCTCACGGCGACCAACACGGGAGATTTCTTTTTCGGACTGGGAGCTTTCCTCACGCCGCCCGGACTGGCGTTTCTCCTTCGCAAGTTCGGGTACAGCTGGGCCATCAGCCTGCTCGCGGGAGCGGCCGCCTTTGCCGCCGTTCTCGGATTCGTGATCGATATCGAGCCTCTCCCGGTCGGGGCAGCCGGCGAAGCGGAAGCCACCGAAAGCGACTCCGGATTCGCTTCGCTCATTACCGATCCGGTGATGCTTCTTTGCGCCTTTACCCTCATGCTCTGGGCTCCGCTGGAATCCGCCACGGCCGCCTGGTCAACGACCTTCGTGAGCGATCAGGCTCCGGACGGAGAAGACAAAGTTCAATCCAAACGCATCGCCGAGTGGACCCTGTCCGGATTCTGGATGTGCTTCATGGGCTCGCGGCTGCTCATGGCGGTCTATCACCAGTTCTTCGAATCTCCCAACCCGATTTTGGAAGCCCGTATCACCCACATCGTTCTCGCCGCTCTCGCGATTGTCGCGATGACCGGTCTCGTCCGATCAAAATCGAGACGTCTCACGATCGGATTCATTCTCTTCGGCGGACTGCTCATGGGACCGTTTTTTCCCAACCTCATGGCGATCCTGCTCGATCATGTCCCCGTTGAAGTGAGCGGACGCGCCGTCGGCATCATCTTTGCGGGTGCCTCGATTGGCTGGACCCTCGTCCCTCTTCTGATTGGCTCCATCGCCAAGCGGACCGGCGACCTCCATCGTGGGTTCAGGGTCGCGATCGTCAACGCCGTGCTCCTTCTGCTCCTCGTGATCGGTCACCTCGTCTACGCCAATACGAATATCTAGCTGACCGGAACCTTCCACCACCGCTCCGGGCTCAGCCGAGATGGCGGGCAAAAAAGTCGACCGTCCTCGTCCACATCGCCCCAGACAGGACGTGGCCCGAATCCGGCTCAATGAACGAGGAAAACTGCTCCGCCGCTCCCTGATCGCAATAGGCGGTTTCAATTCGGGCGATCCCCTTCCGCACCTCGTCGATCGGGCTGCCCTCGTCGTTCTCTCCAAAATTGAGATGCAAAGCACGCGGCGCGATCAATGCCGCGATATCCGGAGTGTCCCCGAATTTCCCCCAACCCGGAACGAAATTGGGAAAGCAATGGAGCAACTTGTGTTCGTGAATCCCTGCATAGGTCGGTAGGCAGCAATTTCCCACGACCGCTTTCAACCGCGGCTCATGCGGTCCCGCCATCCAGGCGTGCGTCGCCCCCATCGAGTGGCCGAAGCAGCCGATCCGCCCCGGATCGACCTCCGGAAGGGAAACCAGAAAATCAACCGCCCGGCGCATATCGAGAACATTTTTCCACGCCATCGACCTGCCCGCCACGACCTGCCGGAGAAACGCAAAGCGTTCCCACTCCCCCCCGCTCAGCTTCCTCTCCGGATCCTGACGTTCTTCAAAACACAGGGCGTCCGGACATAGCACAACATACCCTTCCTTCACCAACGCGACACCGGTGTGATGCATCGGATCGCCCGCCAGCCCGGCCGGCTCGCTTTTCCCGAGGTCCCATCGTTCCGCGTGCTGATGCCAGACCGCTACGGCGGGGGCCGGTTCAGAAACCGAATCGGGCACCAGCAGCATCGCCGGGACCGGGTCCCCCGGCTCCGATTCGTAGCTCAGCGATTCGATCCGGTAGCCCTCTTTCTGAATCGTCTCCCGAATCGTCGGATGCAGATCACAGGGTTCCGGAAAAGGGCCGCCGAGGCAGTCGATCAAGTGATCGCGGAGAGAATCAGCTTCGGAAACAGTCATGGCGGGGGAAAAGGCCGAACCTCGTTCGCATGCCGCGCCCCGGAACTTCGACGGAGTGCGATACGTGGGTTCTGTCCGCAGCGTAGCGGAAATCCGAACCGACCGTCAACGAGGCAATCCCTCCGGAGAGGAAAGCCAACCCGGTTGAAAAAGGAAGGGTTACTTCGCCTCTGCCAGAGTAGCGATCACCTCTTCGACCTTATCTTTGCCGTAGCTGTGACCTTCGACGGTGGTAACGATCTCACCGGCGGCATTCTTTGCAATGATGCCGTGGACCTTGAGATCGGATTCTTCGATTTCTTTCCTGGAGTCGCCATCTCCTACTTTCACGGTTTCGATAACAAGGGTATCGGCGTGCTCATCTTTGAGGCCATCAACTATGGCCGTCACCTTATCGCACATGGGTCATCCATCGAGATAGTAGTAGGACAACTTTGCTTTTTTCTCATCGGCGCTCGCGAACCCGAAGGCCACCAGCATCGCCAAGACCGGCAGGATTATTTTCCAGCAATTCATGGTCCGTCATGATGATCGTCGCCGGGACGATCCACAATGGACGTGATACCGTTTCAGGAAATCTCTGACCGCAGCGACCGGACACCAGCCCCGGAGTGGCTACTTCCGGTTTCCTCGCACAAGTAACTAAAGACGTCCTTGAACAGGAACCTCATTTTTCTATGATCGGGAAACCCGATTCATGAGCCTCCTCCCCCCCATCGAGCGATTCAAGCGGAGCCGTTCGAGCGCGCGCACCACGTCACAAGGCGGGAGGGTGCGTTTTGCCATCGTTCTCGCGATCGTGCTCATTGCCGGCCTTTCTCTCCTTTTCCTGACCATGGCGCAGGAAAAAGAACTCGAGGCAGATGTCGTCGTCTATGGCGGGACCTCCGGTGGTGTCTCCGCGGCGGTTCAGGCGGCCCGCATGGGGAAGCAGGTCCTCCTCGTCGAACCCGGGAGGCATCTCGGAGGAATGACCTCGGGCGGTTTGAGCGCGGTGGATATTGGAGACCCCCGAAGTATCGGAGGATTCGCACGGGAGTATTTCACGCGGCTCGTTGCCAACTACGGTAAACAGCTGAACTGGGGCGATGCCTTCCACCACCGGGGACAGGGAGGTCCGGCAACGGGCGGAGCCTACTCGATCGAACCCCGCGTCGCGGAGCAGGTCTTCGATGAAATGGCAAAGGAGGCCGGCGTGACCGTCCTCCGCGAAGCGCGACTGAAATCCGTGAGCAAAGACGGCCCCCGTATCACGGAGCTACTTCTCGAAGACGGCCGAATCATTCGCGGAAACATGTTCATCGACACCACCTACGAAGGCGACCTGATGGCCCGGGCCGGAGTCAGCTACACCCTGACCCGGGAGGGAAATGCCCCATACGGGGAGACTCTCAACGGCATCTTTTACACCGAAAAATACCAGCCCCGCACCGGACACGGGCAGCCCGGGGAAAACGGGCGGCTCCAAGGCGGACAGGGAGTCTGGGATCGCGACTTCCCGCTCGATCCCTACGTCAGAAAAGGCGACCCGTCGAGTGGTCTCCTTCCCTTGATCAATGAAGGAGAACCCGGAATTCCCGGCGAACCTGCCCCGGGAGTCCAGGCCTATTGTTTCCGTCTCTGCTTGACGACGAACCCGGCCAACCGGGCCCCCGTTTCGCCTCCCCCGGACTACGATCCGGCCCGCTACGAACTGGTCGGACGATTCGTCGAAGCCTGCCTCGCCAACGGCGACGAGATGGATCTGCGCTGGTTTTCCAAGCACGACGAACTTCCCAACGACAAGTGGGACTTCAACACCGCGACCTTCGGCGGCAATCTGCCCGGCCTGAGCTGGGCCTGGCCGGAGGCGTCCTACGACCAGCGAGAAGCCCTCGCAAAGGAACTGGAAAACTACCATCGCGGGCTCTTTCATTTTCTCCGCACCGATCCGCGCGTGCCTCAAAAGGTGAAGGACGACCTCGCCCGTTTCGGTCTCCCGAAAGATGAATTCATCGATACCGGCGGCTGGCCCCATCAGGTCTACATCCGCGAGGGTCGCCGCATGATCAGCGATCTCGTCCTGACCGAACATCACACCTTCGGTCGCGAGATCGCGCCCGGGTCCGTCGGTCTCGGCAGCTACGGGACCGATGCGCATGAAATCCGCAGGATCGTGAAAGACGGCGTCGTCACCCGCGAGGGGAAAATCGCCTCCGGTCGCGGTGGATTCGGCCCCTATCAAATCGGCTACGGAGCGATCATTCCGAAACAAAGCGAATGCGAAAATCTCCTCGTTACCTTCGCCCTTTCCTCCAGTCATACCGCGTTTGCCAGCATCCGGATGGAGCCTCCCTTCATGGTCACGAGCCAGAGCGCCGCCACCGCGGCCTGCCTCGCGATCGACCACCAGACCTCCGTGCAGGCGGTCGACTACGAATTTCTGAAAGAGCGATTGCTTGCCGATGGCCAGATTCTCGAAGCCGCGCAGACGAAGCAGGGGGCGAAACTCACGGGCATTGTGATCGATGATACCGAAGCCGACTACACCGGAGAGTGGATCCGAAGCAATGCCGCCGGAAGTCTTTCCGGATCGAGTTACCAGCACGACGGCAACTCATGCCGGGGAGAGAAATCCGTCACCTTTACGCGGGAGATCGGGGAAGCCGGCGACTACGATATCCGTCTTCTCTACTCCGCCCACGAGAACCGTGCCGACAACGCGG
Source organism: Verrucomicrobiales bacterium (assembly GCA_029213265.1). Taxonomy (GTDB): domain Bacteria; phylum Verrucomicrobiota; class Verrucomicrobiia; order Verrucomicrobiales; family DEV007; genus Arctic95D-9. The sequence continues at coordinate 16,541 of JARGNG010000065.1, forward strand.
AAATCGTTTTTCAAAACGGCGACGACACCCACACCCTGACCGTAAACCAGAAGAGCCCGTCGACGGTCGATGGCGAGCCGCGTTCCCTCGGGGTTTTCCCGATTCAAGAGGGTACGGTCATTCACCTGACCCTCTTCAATCGCGGCGCAAATGGATACGTTTCCGTGGATGGGCTCCAACTGGTTCCGGTGGAGGCAACTGCGAAGGATTGAAAGAGCCATTCCCCGGCTTTCGCCGGATTCAAAACACGCCCCGGTTTAACGGTTTGATATCAAAGTGTTAGGTAAACTATATCCTGACCTTCCTATGTATCATTCCGCACTAACCCGCCGAGCAGGGACCGCATTCGCCCTGCTCACTTCTCTATGTTTACTTTCTCAGGGGGGTGCTCAGGAACAGGGGCAGGGATTCGGGACCCGGAGCTATCAGAATTGTCCGGGGTGTATGTCATTCCGGCAGTCAAAAAGCCTCCGGGAACTGATCAGCAAATCACGGACGCAAACCAAATCGAATTCGCTCGAAAAATACACCTTCTATCCACATGCCGGAATCGCAACCCGGGCCGACCTTCACCTGAGTAACTATACGGACCAGGACACGTCCGGCAGCTACCAGGACCCGTTTTGTGGCGACCGCACCTACAATGGTCACCGCGGTATCGACACCTCCATCCTGCTTTGGGAACACCAGGATATCGGGGTCCCTGTTTTTGCAGCTCTGGACGGGACGGTCATCGCAACCCATGATGGAGAGTTCGACCGCAATACGAGCTGGAATGGGCAACAGGCGAATTTCGTGTCGATCGATCACGGCAACGGCCATGTGACCGATTACCTCCATTTCAAGAAGAACAGCGTGGCAGTTTCCGTAGGCAACCCTGTTTCGGCGGGCCAACAAATTGGTTTGGTCGGAAGTAGCGGAATCAGCACCGGCCCCCACCTGCATTTTGCCACCTTCCTGGATGGAAACTTCATCGATCCGTTCGCCGGACCCTGTGGAGAAAGCGAGAGCCTGCTCCTGCGCCAGAATGAAATCAGCAGTCCGATGTACATTCGTGAATTCACGATCACGACTCAGGATTTAAATTCGTGGAACGGCCCCCCGACGGCGACTTCGAATCAGGGTAAGTTCCTCGTCAACACCACCTCCCAGCTCTATTTCTGGATCAACCTGGTCAATATGACCAATGGGGCGAACTACAGAATTCGCTACCTCCGCCCCAACGGCAGTGTGGCCTACGATAACGGAACCCATAATTTTTCATCGATCTATAACTGGTCCTGGTGGTGGTGGCGTCAAACTCTCACCTACAATCAGACAGGGATTTGGAAAATTGAATTTTCAATCAACGGCAATGTCGTGGCAAGGGCTCCGTTCGAAGTCGTCAGCTCCCCTTCGCAAATGGGGAACGAGCCTCCGAAGGCACAGGCGGTAAAATTCGCCAATCCAGTCGTTTTTGATGAAGTTCCGGTTTGCCGGATCACCAACCCTACGGTTCTGGATGACCCCGACTATGACGTGGTCCGCTTTCGCTATGTTTGGAAGGTGAACGGCTCTGTTGTAAGGGACACGGTCAGTGCCGCCCTGGCAGACGCGTTGGCCCTGAACCTGTTTTCAGCGGGAGACACGATCCTCTGCGAAGTGACGCCGAACGACGGGACCGTGAATGGTCCCATGCGATCGGTTTCGGCCACGGTCGCCATTAGCAGCCCTCCGGAGGTGACGCACACCCATCCGGGGAGAGTGCTCCGGAGAACGAGCGTTCACCGGGGAACCGCGATCGACGACTTCGGTGTGGTCCGGGTTTCCTGCACCATGAAAGGGCTCGGAACTCGAAGCGCCCGCCTGAGTGAAACCACTTGGTCCTGCCGCCTCCCGATAGGAAAACTGAAGCGCAAAGGGAAAAGGAGGACGGTTGTGACGACCTACGCCTACGACGAGGAAGGGCAACGGGGGGTAAGCCGACGGAGTTTCCGGATTAAGTAGAGAACCAAGTTCCGTCGGGGCAGCGCGAAGGGAGATTTCATCCCGCCCCCACGCGAACGCAGCGATGGCTGCCGGTGAGGATCGGGCAGTGGTCTGACCTGGCGCCAGCCCTGTAGCCGGGGTCTGTGACCCCGGGACGGAAGCGTATGATTCGATGAAAGCGTCTCCCGGCCTCACAGAGACCAGCTACATTTCTCAAGTAGACGAGTATCTCCCGCCCTGCGGATTCTATACGATGCCAGCCCT
>JARGNG010000172.1 GCA_029213265.1 Verrucomicrobiales bacterium
GAGCGCCCCGAAAAATCGACCGTGGCTGCACATCGCGATAGGAAAACTGGTCCTCCACTCCCACATCCAACTCTTTCAGTTCATTCGCCGCATCGCGAACTCTATTGTAATTCTCCTCGGTAAGATACTGATCGAGAAATTCCCCTACAACAGGAGCAGCCAGCTTTCCACCTCCAACCACTTCCCCGGGATCCCCTTCGTAAATAACGGCAAAAGAATATACGGGATACTTCGAAGGAAAATAACCGGCAAACCAGGCAATGTTCTGCTCCTGCGCTGGCTTCCACTGTCCCGTTCCAGTTTTTCCCGAGACGGTGATCTTGTGATAGGCACGCTTCCCGGTTCCGTTGCCCGCATTGACGACATCATACATGCCGCGTCGGACCGTCTTCAACGAATAGCCGTCTACATTGAGAGAATTTACCGGCTCCACCGGAAAGGAGCGAACAATATCGTGATGAATATCCTGAATCTGGAGAACCATACGTGGCTTCAGAACCTGCTTCCCGTTTCCGATCGCAGCCATCATTCGGGCCACCTGAATCGGGGTCGCGAGAACCTTGCCCTGCCCGATGCTCATAACGGCTTCCTCACCGTCGGACATCATGTAACCGAAATTATCAAGCCAGTACCGATTGTTGGGGATAAATCCCTCGGCCTCGTTCAAAGGCAGCCCCGTCTTCACCCCCATACCGAGGCGGGTCGCCATATAGCTCATCGAATCTGCTCCCGCACTGGTCGCCACTTCGTAGAACCAGGTATTACAGGAACGGGTCAGTGCTCCAATCACATTCATCATTCCCTCACCGTCCTTATTCCAGTTCCTCATGGTTAGATTGCCAACACTCCAAGCATTCGGGCAGGGGTAAAGATCGCTGGCCGAAATGTAACCACTTTCCAGAAACCCGAGGGCAACAGGCACCTTGAAAGTCGATGCCGGTGGATAGGCGGCGCGATAAGCACGGGGAAAGAGTGGCTTGTCCGGATCATTGACCAACTCACTGTATTTTTCCTGGGAGATCGAAGGAATGAAATCGTTCGGATTGTATTGCGGATTGCTCGCCATCGCCACAACATCGCCGTTCCGCACATCCATGATCACGACGGCGCCCCGCTTCACTTTTTCCTTCAGAACAGCCTCGGCGATTCGCTGCATTTCGAGGTCAATCGAGGTGACCACGTTGTAGCCCGGCTGAGGCCGCGAAAGAACGTCTTCCTTTGTCTTCGTTCCATCTTCACTGAACAGAACATTGACCCGACCTGGTTTTCCCCGGAGATCCGTCTCAAACGCTTCTTCCAATCCATCGACGCCCTGCCCCGTTCCCCAAAGCGGCTCTTCGTTAATGATCGGCCCTTTTGCTCTTGGCGGGCGCCTTCCGACGTAGCCCAGCACGTGGGAGAGTGTCTCCTGCTGAGGATAATGCCGAACATAAACCGGGTGAAGATGGAGGCCCTCCATTTTTTGACGATTCAACTCATCCACCTCTTCCGGGGTAAGCACGGAAGAAAATGTCAGGGGGAACCACCGGCGGTCATGATAATGGCTGATGACCGTTTTGCCGGGCAAGTCCCAATCGGAACCAAGAATATTATTTACATGAAGAATTCGTTCACCTGCGTAGCGAAGGATCTCGGCATCCTGCACATCGGCCCCAAGGTAGGGAAACGTGATCGCGGCATAGTGCGCGACTTTGCTCTGGGCGAGCGGATACCCGTTCCGGTCGAGAAGCTGTCCCCGGGGTGCCGGAATCGAAAACGTAAATGTTCTCGCCTCGGTCCGCGTCATAATGGAGGAACCAACCTGCCCCGGTTTGTCAGGGGCCGATTTTGCACGCAGAGCACTCGCCGTGAGCGGCCCCTTGGTCGGGCCCATTTGTTTGATCGTTTTCACGGTCGACTCGCTCTCGTCAACCTTCTCCTCCACGTTGGCATCCGCTGCCATTTCTTCCGAGTCCTCCTCTACTGGCAGATCCGGTGCCAATTCCTTCGGAATTTCCACCGCTTCCACATCGGGCACGACCATGGTGCGTGACTCTGTGATAATTTCAGTATTCGCGGAATCAGGATCGTCGAATTTCGGGATCGCAATCGTGTCCGGCACGGCAGGCACCTCTTCCTGTGCTTCCATCTCTACCACACCGGGAATGATAAAGCCACTTTGTCCCTGCCCGGCAGGTGCCTCCTGCGCCATACAGAGCGACGCTGAAACGAAAATCGAAGCGGGAGCCCACGCTAAAAAGATCAGAGCCGTAACTCTGTTTCGGAAAAAACTCATAAGTGTAAGGGGTCGGGGCCGCATTGTAGCACGAAAAGAGGGACTGGAACACTCTGAATACGGCCCGAAATTCAGTGGGTTTTCAAAAAATGCACGATTTCTTCAGAGAGTTTCTCCGTGATTCCCGACACACTCGCGAAGTCTTCCGCAGAGGCCTTCCTCATCCTTGTCACAGAGCCAAACTTCTCAAGAAGTCTCTCCTTTCTCGCTCGGCTGATTCCGGGGCAGTCATCGAGAATACTTTCCTCAACCCGGCGCTTCATCAGA
>JARGNG010000066.1 GCA_029213265.1 Verrucomicrobiales bacterium
AGCTGAAGTCGGAAAAAGAGATCAGCGGGATGTGGAAGCAGGTTGGTAGGATGCCGCTCACTTTGAAATGGTCAAAGGAACGGCCGAAGCGTGGCGCCGCAGATTAGAGTCCTAGTGCTTTTTCCACTTTATCCACACTCAAACCGCTGACCGGCAGATCATATCCGAGCGTGTCGTAGTTCGGTTCAAATCCGTCGCCGTCCACATCGATGTAGATGGGATTGTTGTAGGCGCAGGGCTGATAGGAGGCCTGAGTGCTGGTTCCAAAGCCGCGCTGTAGCGTTTCGTTTTCCCCAATCGCGACGACGATGAGATGGGCGTCTTCGCTGAGCTCGAGTTCGAGTTGGTGGGAAAATTTGGTGGGATTCTCTTTGTCCCCGAACATGTCCGCGTTTTTCTCGCGCGTGTAATTGTAGTCGGGGTCCTGGCGTCCATTCACGAGGACCTGGACCCGGTCGATGTCATACCAGTTCGCGCATTGAACATTCACGCTGAGGAGGACCTTTCCGTTGCTGCGCTCGTAGCCTCCCGCGATGGTTCCGTTGCCTGTCCGCACTTTGAGAAAAGGTGCGCTTGAGAGAACCATGTTTCCGGCCTTGGCGCGTTGCGACATTTCCCGCCAGTCAATTTCCGCAGGGTCGTCGGTCGGGCTGGGAATGTAGGTTCTCCAACTGCCGACACCGTTTCCGTAGACGTGGTGGGCATCAGCCACCCCGATTCCCCAGACCTGCAGGCCCTGATTGAGAAGCTGTAGCCAGATGAACTCACGGTTGTAGTTGACCTGCTTGCCGAGACCGGTGCGGGCTTTTCCAATGGAGTAGGGTGCGCCGGCGAGGATGCTTGAGCCGCGATAGTTCTGGGATTCGAGACCGTCGAGGAGGTTTCCGAAGTAGGCGTAGCCGCCATCAGCGCGGCCGTCCCGATTCCGGTCGATGAAGTTTTCGGACATGTCAGGGTGATTGACGTGAACCCAGCGGTCCCGCTCCTGTCCCTGGTAGTCGCGCAAGACAATCGCGTTCAGGCGCGGATCTTTCTGCCAGACGGGGGCGCCACCATCCTGCTTTTTCGGGTCGGGTTTGAGGGGGAAGGTATTGAAGTGAGCACCACGTCCGGTGAGCTCCATTCCCGGAACGGTGGAGAGAAACCTGGTCAAACCCAGTTTCCCAATGTGCGGCTCCCAGTCATAGAGGCGGTTGTGTTCAGTTGTGGGAGCAAACTCGATGTGCTCTGCCGCGAGATTGATAAGGCGGTCCTCGGTGCCGCAGGTGTTGTCACCGCTTGGGGTGGAGTGATTGTGAAAGTCGGTCGATACCCAGCCGTTGGAATTGACGGAGCGAACGAGCTGCCCCTCGAATTTGACCTCTGCTCCAGGTGCGAGAGAAATGTCCTTTGTGATGGCATCGTACTCGGGGCCGCGGGTAACGACGATCCGGTAATCGCCTGCGGGGAGGGGGACTTGCAAGGTGCCCGTCTCAGAATGCCACTGGTCCGCACATCCATGGGCCCGGTCGGTCGGTCCGAGGTTGACCTTGTCGGTTCCCTTGCGGGGATGAAACTGAATTTTGCAGGGAATGTCTGCCCCTTCTTCATCGGTGATTGCAAAAGCGACGCGGGAAAGTTTCGACATGGCTACTTCCATGGCGAGCGGCTTTCCGGCTTCGACTGTACCAACTTTGCTGATGGTCTCGCGGCCGATATCTTCGATCGTGAGTTTCTGCTCTCCCAGTGGCCAGGAGAGGGCCGCGATCCCTTTGTCGTTGGGATAGGCATAGACCGGCTTGGAATCTGCCAGTTCGATCGCGATGCGACCGTCCGCGACAGGCTTTCCAGCTTCGTCTTTCAACGCAATTTTGATCGAGCCGGTTTTCGATTCATCGCGAAAGGCAGCCACCAGTCCGACCGCTTCGGCCGGTGAGGTTCCGACAGCCAGGAAGCGGGCCACGGTCATCGATTGGGCTGGAGCGAGCGTCGCTTCCCCCGACTTGGGCAGGCTTGCGTTTTCTTTTTCGACCCAGCCGTAAGCGTATCCACATTTGTGGGCTGGATTGATGGCGTCGGCCCACTGGATGCCCTTGACGCTTCCTTTGCTGCGCATCTGGGTCCAGCCGTCTCCGAGCGAAAACTTCTTCTCCTCTTTCGAATCATTTTGGAAGGTGGAAACGACGAGGACTCCCTGCCAGCCGTCTTTGAGAATGTAGCGGTGGGTGCGTCCGAGGCCGTTCCCTTTTGCAGAGGAGAGAACCGTTTCGACAGCGACGGTGCCTTCAGGAGCGTTGTCGCTGATCCGCACGTAGTTTACCGGACCTTTTTGTGCGGACGGGGTGAAGATCGTGATCTGATCGTTATCCGCATCCCGCAATGTCAGATCGTAGAGACAGCCGGGTGTCTCATTTCCATCCCCGTAGAAAGCGCTCATATTCGGGCGACGAAGCGGAAGATTGCCCGAGATAACCGCTTCGACTTTGTCGTTCCGAATCACAAAATCACCGACAATTCCATCGGCTTCTTTTCCGCCGGGAAGCTCTTCAAAATTGGCATCTCCGATTTCAAACACCTCCGCAGAAAAGGCGGTCGAAAGAAAAAGAACGAGGGAGGAAAACAGGGCTGGCAGTCTCATACCCTGATCCTGACGACAGAATTCCCTTCGCGGACAGGAAATTTTCGCCACAGTTGCGTCATATGGATCCGGAAAGCGACATTTCCCGAATGCGTCTCATTCCCCGCTTGATCCGGAAATTGCCTCGCGCTTACGATATGGCATCATGCCAGCCACCCCGCCCCCACTCGATCCTGCCTTGTGTCGGTCCCGTCAAAACGCCCTGCGCTCCTACCTGGCCGAGAACGATCTCGATGGCGCGGTCTTTTTTGATCGGCACTATGTCTATTGCCTTTCCGGATTCTGGCATGCCCAGCCGCTGACCCCGACCGCTATTCTGGTTAAGCGCGATGGCGGTGTGACCGTGGTCACCCACTTTGAGGATGCTGATGCTCCTGCTGCCGATGAGGTGGTGCCCTACGTGCCGAATCATCTCTTTACCCTGAAGCCGAATCTGAGTGGTTGCGTGGCAGAGGTGTTGAACCCTCATCTCGCCGGACTGGCGACGATCGGGGCCTGCCAGCAGACTCCGGCGGCGCTTCTCGAAGGCCCGGGCTGCCGTGATATTTCAGAGGACTACCAGTATCTTCGTCGCCGGAAGGATGCCGACGAAGTGGCGGCTTTTGAGTTCACGATTCATTGTGCTGACAAAGCCTACGAGACTGCCCGCCAGATGATCGAGCCGGGAGTGGAGGAAGTTGAAGTGATGGCAGCGATGCTGGAAGAGGCAACCTATGCGGCGGGTGAATTTCTTTCGGGTTGGGGGCAGGATTTTCAGTGTGGTGTTCCCGGTGGCTTTGCACGTCCGAACCGCGAAATCGAAGCGGGCGAAATCTTCGTTCTCGATGTGGGAGTTGGAGTCCGTGGATATCGCAGCGATCTCTGTCGTGCGTTCGCAGTCGATGGGAATCCGACCGATGAGCAGTTGGCGGCTCATGCGCGCGTTCTGGAAGTCATGAAAGCGGGAGAGGAGTATTTGAAGCCCGGGCAGTCCTGCCGCGAGATGTATGACTTTGTTCATGGCGAACTCGACGGATGGAATGGCTATCAATTCTTCCACCATGCCGGTCACGGTGTCGGGCTTGATGCTCACGAAGTGCCGAGGATCAATCCCGGATGGGACGATACCTTCGCGGAAGGCGATCTGGTCGCTTTCGAACCGGGCCTCTACGGAGATTCTCTTCGGGGTGGATTGCGTCTTGAGAATAACTACCTGATCACCGCGGACGGACATCGACAGCTTTCTCACTATCCGCTCGATCTGGTATTGCAGGACTCCTGACCGTTCACTTGACGCGGTCGAATTGCTCGGGGACACTCGGGCATCCTCATCGATTGAATGTTATGACTACAGAACCCGTTTTAATTGCCGGAGCATGGCAAGTGGCTGACAGCACCGGTATGTTTCAGGCTGAGAATCCAGCGACGAAAGAAGCCCTTGCTCCCGTGTATCCCATCAGCTCGTGGGTCGATTGCGATGCGGTTCTGGATGCCGCTGCCGCGGCTTTCGTGGAGATGAGGTCGATGCCGGGTTCCCGGGTCGCCGAATTTCTGGAGGCATTCGCCAATGCAATCGAAGCCCGAGCCGATGATCTCGTGGAGATAGCAAACCTGGAGACGGCACTTCCGAAGTCCCCCCGCCTCGCCGATGTCGAGCTTCCCCGCACGACCGGTCAACTTAGACAGGCCGCGGCGGCTGCGAGATCGAGTAACTGGACGCAACCGGTGATCGATTCCGCTAACAACATTCGTTCCTGCTATGGGGCGATCGGACCCGTTTGTGTGTTCGGCCCGAATAATTTCCCGTTTGCCTTCGGCAGTGCCTCCGGCGGCGATTTTGCAGCAGCGATTGCCGCAGGTAACCCGGTCATTGCGAAGGCAAACTCCTCTCATCCGGGGACGACGAAAATCTTTGCCGAGTGTGCGAAAGCAGCTGCGGAAGAGACGAATATGCCGGAGGGGATCGTTCAGCTGATCTACCGGACCAATCACGATATCGGCCAACAAATGGTGACGGACGAACGGGTCGGCGCAACCGGCTACACCGGAAGTCGCGGTGCCGGACTGGCTTTGAAGCGGGCTGCGGATGGTGCGGGCAAACCGATCTACCTGGAGCTTTCCAGTGTGAACCCGGTGGTTTTTCTCCCGGCTGTTCTGCAACAAAAAGGAGCGGAACTGGCGACTGAATTTTCCGGAAGTTGTCTCATGGGAACGGGACAGTTTTGCACGAATCCCGGAATGGTGCTCGTGGTGAAAAGCGAAGCGGCGGATCAGTTTATCGAGGCAGTTACGACTCAGTTCAGCGAAGCGCCAGTGGGAACTCTTCTTTCCGGATCGGTCGAAAAATCAATGCATCAGAGCCATCAGATACTTACGGCTGCGGGTGCCGAGGTTCTCTGCGGAACGGGCGGGGGCAGTGGCACGGGCTATTGCACCGCAAACTCTCTTCTGAAAGTGACCGGAGCTCAGTTTCTCCGCGATCCGGAGACGATGCAGACCGAAGCGTTTGGAAACAGCTCGCTTATCGTGGTAGCGGAGGATCTTGACGAAGCTGCCGCAGTGCTCAGTACATTGGAGGGCAATCTGACCGGCTGTCTGTATTCGGCGGAGGACGGGAGTGATGACGCTGCCTACGATCTGCTAGCTCCGGTGCTGCGTCAAAAAGTAGGACGTTTACTCAATGATAAAATGCCTACCGGAGTGGCGGTTTCCCCGGCGATGAATCACGGTGGGCCGTACCCGGCCACGGGGCATCCCGGTTTTACCGCAGTGGGGATTCCCGGCGCAATGCTTCGCTTTGCGATGCTGCAGTGCTACGACAATGTCCGTGCCACCCGTCTGCCTGAGATTCTACGGGATGACTATGAAGGGCAGGCGCAGAGGTTGATCGACGGTGTTTGGACGTGACCCGGGCTGAAGATCACCTTCTTGCGAAGGCGGCTACATGGATCTGATAAGAAGAGATGGAACCCTTTTGAGTGTCTGACCTGACAGGGTTGAATGTCACTTTTCGGGATTTCCTAGCGCATGCAGAAGAGTTTGCGCTCCCGGTTGCGCTCGGCACCGATGGAATCACATTTCCGCATTTCGTAGACGCTTCCGTCTTCGCAGAGGACGACGAGCTCTCCGTTCGGCGCGGTTCGCATCGCGGTGAATGTATTCCTGGAGAAATCACCGAGGCTCAAAATCCTGGTCGACCTGGATTTCGGAGCACCGGGATCGGAAACCATGATGCGTCCGTCATGGCTTGCAAAGACCAGCATCCCGGCGAGGGACGGGAAATTCTCTCCGCGATAGACTACGTTGCCGGCGTTGGCACCGGTCATGCCACTGGTTCGGCTCAGGGCAAAGGCCGGTGACTTCACGATGTCTTCGAGCTGGGAGCGCATTCCCATATTGAAGAGAAAAGAGCCCGTATCGAGATCCCAGCCGAAGTGTTCGCCTCCAAATTCACTGAGATTCACCTTTTCGATTCCGTCTGCGGAAGTCTCACCGATGCAGAGTGAAGATCTGTAGGGATCGAATGAAAGGCTGTGCGGAGCACGAAGCCCGAATGCCCAGAGCTCTGGAAGAGCTTCGGTGACCAGTTGAAACGGGTTCGACGAGGGGATTCCGTATTTTCCGTTGATGGAGTTGTCCCCGAGTGGATCAATACGAAGAACTTTTCCATACGCACTCGTCATGGATGAGGCGTTTTTGGAGGAGCTGTGGCGACCCACGACATCGGCCGCGCCGTCTCCTACTGCGAGAAATAGATTTCCAAGATGATCAAAGGTCAGACTGCGAACATTGTTCTCTGCCCCCGGTTGGCTGAAACGGAGAACCTCCCGGCGTTGTCCTTTGAAGTTTCCGGCGAGTGGGTGATTGCAGGTGAATTCGTAAACGACGTCCTGATGGTGCTCTGTCCGGTTTCCGAATTCGGGAATGAAGTCGGGATTTGCGGCTCCGGCATGCTCGGCGGCGACGACGTAGAACTTTCCGTACCCGGGAAGCTCTTGGATCAGAAACTCCGGGTGAAAGGCAATCGCGGAAAAACCAATCTCCGCATCGGTTGCTTCCGTGGAGAGACTGGCAAACCGGGTCGACACTGACATGCTCGTCGCACCGTGAGCAACCCGGACGACTTCCCCGTTTTTCTGAAGCACATACAGGACTCCCAACGCATCTCCGCCGACGTCGACTGGAGACTGCGTTCGGGTGAGTAGTGCAGGCTTTGCTTCGATGGCGATTTCCCGATAGACCATCGAATTTCCGGATTCTGCAGTGAGCGCCGCAAGTTTGGTCGCTTCGACCGTGTTTTTAGCTTTCACAAACAGGTAACTACCCATTCCGAGAAAGATCGAGAAAGCGAAGAGGCTGAGTTTGGTCAGGATCGAAAGTAGAGCGTGAATCATGCGTGCGAAATCAAATTTTCATAATTAATAATCGTTTTTGATAAAATTCGCAACTATAAAAATTAGAATTAACTGATTTTTCTAAAAATGAAGAAGTGCGTCGTTTACAGCCCAATCGGCGCTGTCGAGAATGAATTCATGAGTGGAGTATTCAGCGAAGAACAGAAGGGGGCGTATCACCGGGATGGTTATGTGTTTGCGCGGGGGCTGTTTTCCCGTGAGGAGATCGGTCTGCTCGGAGAAGCGGCCCACGCGGACAGGGCACTCGATGATGCGGCGACTGCGCTCGATGATGGCGAAGGGAACCGGGTCCGCCTTTCTTTATGGAATCATCCGGGCGATGGGATCTACGGGATGTTTGCCAGGTGTCGGCGGGTCGTTGACTCGGTCGAGCAGTTGATTGGTGGCGAGGTGTATCACTACCATTCCAAGATGGTTCTGAAGGACGCGCGCACGGGCGGCGCCTGGGCCTGGCATCAGGACTATGGTTATTGGTACCAGAACGGGCTTTTGTTTCCGGATTTGTGCAGCGTAATGATTGCAGTGGATGGAGCGACGCAGGAAAATGGGTGCCTTCAGCTACTGGAGCGGTCGCACCACATGGGGAGGGTGAATCATATTCTTTCCGGGGAGCAGGCCGGCGCGGACAGAGAACGGGTCGAGGAGGCGAAGAAGCGGCTCGAACTGGTCTATGCGGAAATGGAAGCAGGAGATGCGGTGTTTTTCCATTCTAATACGCTGCATGCTTCGGGCCCGAACCATTCGGAGAATTCCCGATGGGCAATGATCTGCTGTTACAACGCCGCGAGCAACGATCCTTATAAAGAGTCTCATCACCCTGGATACACTCCCTTGAGCAAGGTGGACGATGAAGAAGTCATCCGGGTTGGGAAGAGTGGAGTTGACCGAGTTTCGGTCCAGTTTGCGAACATTGAGCAAGAGGACCGCAGCGCCAAAGACCTGGCAGGGGAAGCGGAGTCGTAACAGCGTGCTATGAGGAGGCGGCCGCTCCATTTCTGCTTTTGACGCTTCCGGACGGGGTTTTCAGTCGAGCCGGAAACGCAAGGGCAGCAGCGAATCGAATGGGATCACTTCTCCGAGATAGTCGAATTCCTCCGAACTTCCCGCGTCGAGCAGGAGGATGGTATTTGGAAGCGCAAACTCGGAAATGATCTGGCGGCACATTCCGCAGGGCGATCGGTTCTCCAGCGGCGCCCCGGATTCACAGCTGGTCGTCAGGGCAATCAGGTCCAGTTTTCGCCGACCTTGAGACACTCCGGAAAAGATGGCGGACCGCTCGGCGCAGATCGTCCCTCCATAGCTTGCATTCTCAACATTGCAGCCGGCAGAGAGAATTCCATCCATAGATGCGGCAGCTCCAACTTGAAAGTTGGAATAGGGAGCATAGGCATTCCCTTTTGCCGCTCTCGCCGCCAACATCGCCTCTTCGAAAAGATCGGTGAGCGGTAGATGCGAGAACTCACCGATGACCTTCCATTGTCCTGAGTCGCTCGTGAGTAGGGAATCGGCCATGTTTCGGGTGAGTTTGGTTGAGAAGTAGGATTTGAAAGTGCCGGAACGATTTCGTTTTGGCCGTTGAAAGTCACCGGCGATTACGTTTCCAGCGGGTGCTACAATCCCATCACGTTTTCCACCAGCATGATTTGCACTGCGGAATACAATTCATACTGGGCGATGAGGAGAAAGCGTTCTTCGTCGATTTCGGAAGCTTCCTCCATCCGTGCCAGGATTCGTTCTTCGGACTCGGCAAGATCGTGTTCCTCGTTCATGAGAAGTCTCGCTTGATTCAATGTGCTGTACCAGGCATCAGAATTCTCCCGTGAAACCCGGACGCGGCGGAGTTCGGGGAGTTCATTGCTCCATTCTTCAATTTCCTCAGGGGAAAGAAACTCGGAAGCAGACACTATTTCGACCGAATCAATATCCTGCTCTACCGTTTGTCGGGCTTCCTGAAATAATTCTTCGAGGTCGGGTTGCACAAAGTTTTCCCAGTCATCTACCTGCGAAATCGTTTCTTCATCGGCAAGAGTGTCCGGTGAAAGGGGGGAGGGGAAGAGCCTTTTCTTCGCCTGATTCTCATAATGAGACGGAGATGCCGCCTTCGGCAACTCCGCGACGAGGTGCCATTCGGCGGGTGAGAGGGCATCGAGCACCCAGCAATCGTCTGTGAGGATGAATCTCATTGGTAGTGCGGCCTCCAGGGTGGGATCGTCGAATCAAATCACCCGGGAACTGGACCAACTGAAAAGCAGGATGGAAGGAGAGTCCACCGATTCTGTCTATGAATTTGAGAGAGTCTCTAAGATTGTTTCGCTCTATTTCGTAAGAGTAGTAGGACTACCTCTCATTTTTGAAAATTAATGCAAATTTACAGTTTAAGATTGCGAAATTCAAAAAACATGAGAAGGTATTTTGTAAATTAACGTGTCCAAAAGAGTTTTTATACCTAATAATTATGAAAACTCTAATAAATTGGTTGCGTAAGGCATTTAGGAGTGTTTAATTTAAAACTGCATACAGCAAACTAAAATCGCCAGGAGGTAAAAAAACCATGCAAGTAACAGAAGACAACGCGGCCGTAGAGCCAAACGTAGATCGTCTCGCGGACTTTATTATGTTCGCCCAGAGATCTTTCCTCCTTGATCTCTCGAAAGAGTTGAACAAGGGCAACGTATCATACGCACAATTTTTCCTTTTGGGATATTTGGCCAATGAGGATTACCTCACGATGACCGATATCTCCAAAAAGATGGGACACTCCACAGCCGCCGCTACCGGCCTCGTGGATCGTCTCGAAAAGCTCGGTTATGTTCAGCGCCTTCATGCTGCTGACGACCGCCGCAAGGTGATGGTGCAAATCACCCGCAAGGGAATTGAAATGGTGACGCGCCTTCGCAATTCCATTGCGGAAAGCATTTCCGAAATCATGGCGGCGCAGGAGAGCGGCAACGAAGAAGCTGTCCAGCCTGTTTACGCTCAACTCAGGGAGTTTCTCGGGGCTCGATAAGCTCCGGGAACGACGTTTTTCGTCTCCCCTGAGGCGAAACAAACTTCTCTGCAGTACCGAGATCTCCTCCCCAACAAAGCGATTTTGAGAAGCGCTCCCGGTTTCGAAACCCCGGGAGCGTCTTCGCGTACTGAGGTAAAGATTTCAGAAGAAAGGCGGGCCACCCTTACTGCCACTCTACGGGCTCCAACGACTCACTTCCCAGGTGGAACCACTTCTTCGATATACAAACCGGTCATGCTTCCGCCCCGGTTGCCCCTGCCAGAATTCGACGGTCTCAGGAATGAGCCGATAACCGCCCCAGAATTCAGGACGGGGAACGCAGTCTGCGGCATCGGTTTCCGGATAGCGTTCTTCATATTTGCGGACACGGTCTGACAACCATTGCCGATCCGGTATTTCTTCGCTTTGACGGGAGGCCCAGGCACCGATTCGGCTGTTGTAGGGACGCGAATAAAAGTAGGTGTCCGATTCTTCGGCGGATACTTTCTCCACCTTTCCCCGGACATGAGCCTGTCGCTCCAGTTCCTTCCAGAAGAAGAGGAGCGAGGCGACCGGCGACGCCGCCAACTCTTTGGCTTTCCGGCTTTCGTAGTTGGTGAACAGGGTGATTCCCTCTGTCGTATAGTCCTTCATGAGAACCGTCCGGGAGGTCGGGCATCCGTCGAGACCGATGGTGCAGAGAGTCATCGCATTCGGTTCGCGAATCTTTGCGGAAATGGCATCCTCAAACCAGGCCGAAAACTGAGTCAGCGGATCCCCTGCGAGATTTTTGCGATGGAGCGTATCGGACGCGTAATCCCAACGCAGTTCTTTCAGGGAGGGTTGAACGGAATCACTCATGTCATGTGCTTTCTTCTATCATTCTAAAACAGTAGATCGCTCCTGCAAGAGGGATACGAATTAATCGGTTGAACCCTTGCCCTGCCGGTTGTCTGATTCTGCATGGAATCCGGTCGCACGAATCTGAAGAGTCACCTTGAGAGCATCCTGTTTGACCAAAGTCAGATTCGGGCCCGGGTTGCCGAGATGGGTGAACAGATCACCCGTGATTTCGAAGGCGAGCCGCTCACGATTGTGGCCGTCCTCCAGGGGGGGGCCCTATTCATGGCCGATTTGATCCGCGAGATCCATCTTCCTCTCGAAATCGATTCGATCTCCGTGGCCAGTTATCATGGAGGAACGGAAAGCTCAGGAACAGTCCAGTTTCACCAGACGAAAATGCCGGAACTCGACGGGAGGAATGTACTCATTCTTGACGACATTCTCGACTCAGGGCGAACCTTGTCCGCGATTCGGCGGCGGCTTGAAACGGATTGCTCGCCGAAGTCGGTCCGTTCCGTTGTTTTGCTTTCCAAGGCGATCTCGCGGGCCACTCCGATAGAGGCGGACTATGTCGGATTTACTGTGGGAAACGAGTTTGTGGTCGGTTACGGACTGGACTACGAGGGCCGCTACCGCAATCTCCCGATGATTGGCGTTTTGCAAAGCGAGTACATTTCAAGTTGATCCATGAGCGTTTCCGACGAAATCACGATTCTCTTTTTCTCCCTCTTCCGCGATCTGGCCGGGACTGAGAAGATGAGCTTGTCGCTTTCGACAGAGGACCGTTCTCTTGGCGACATCGTTGATCAAGTCTACGCCGAAATACCCGGGTTGGAGAAGTGGGACGGGAAAATGCTGTTGGCCGTGAATCACGAATACGCCAATCGATCGAAGGAGATTCAGGCAGGGGATGAAATTGCGATGATGCCCCCGGTGCAGGGCGGATAGGGATTCGGGTCAGTTCACGACAAACACATCGCCGACATACCAGGCGATCATGCCCAGGGCCAGGATGACACGGGCAGCGATTCCGGCGAGGCCGCCGACGACGGTTCCGATGGTGGAGTTGGATGCTTCCTTGACCTCCTTTTTGGCGAAGAGGACCTCGAAAAGGAAAACTCCGACAATGGGGCCGATGATGAGTCCGGGAATCGAGAAAAAGATTCCGATGATTCCTCCGAGGATGGCTCCGATAATCCCCCACTTGCTTGAGCCAAACCATTTTGCACCGATCGCACCGCTGATCCCGTCGAGGATGAGAGAAGTCACATAAAGAATTCCAATGAAGACCAGGCCCTGCCAGGCGAGGCCGGACGCCTCCATTCCCATCGTGAAATAATGGATCACAGCTCCGGCGAAAATCATCGTCGTACCGGGAATCACAGGGAGAAAAGTCCCGAAGAAGCCGACCACGAGCAGTCCGACGATGAGTGACCACTTCAGGGTTGTTACGATATTTTCCGAAGGGAAGTTTTCGAAGAAGCCGGCAATAAGATTCATGGATTCCGGGGCGGAAAATTAGAAGAAACGCCGGGCCGGGGTGTCGGTTCGCGGCTGGCAGATTCGGGCGATACACTGATCAAAGCTTTCTTCGTTGCTGAGAATCCCGATCTCCACCCGCAGGTAATAAATGGGAACATCCATGCGACCGAGACGTGGAAAACGAACCGCATCTTTTTCGGTCGTGATGATCATATCCACTTCCGATTCCACGCAGCAATTGATGAAAGAAATGATCTCCTGCTCGGTGAAGCGGTGGTGATCCATAAACCGGCAGGTCGCTTCAACGCGGGCTCCGAGATTCTTGACGCCTTCCTCGAAGCTCTCCGGGACAGCAATCGCACTGACGGTCCCCACCTTTTTCCCTTTCAAGGCATCGAGCGGTAGCGTTTCACGGGTTTCGATGTGCTGCATGTAGCGGGGGCGGTGTTCACACTCGATGATCTCAGCGGTCCGATTATAAAGACGAATCCGTTCGATCAGTTCCTCGTTGGAGGATCCGTTGCACTTCGTAATGAAAATATAGGAGGCCCGCTTCAGATTTCGGGGCGGCTCGCGGAGCGTTCCCCGGGGGAGGAGACGTTCGGTGCCAAATGGCTGCCAGCGATCGACGAGAACGATATCGAGACGATGCTTGAGCCGGAGATACTGAAGTCCGTCATCGAGAATGAGCGTGTCGCAATTCAGTTCGGCAATCGCGTGCTTGCCGCTTTTGACCCGGTCTTTGTCGACGACGACCGGGATGTCAGGCAGGTTCGCCGCAAGCATGTAGGGCTCGTCACCTGCGGTTCGGGAATCGAGAAGCAATGATTTCCCGTCGCTGACGACGCGGGGAGGGTCGATTTCATTCTTTCCCTGAATCTTTCCGGCAAGACGTTTGAAGAAAGGCTGTTTCACCGATTTGTAACCGCGACTGAGAATCGCGACGCGGCGACCTCCGTCCTGAAGGGAGCGGGCAAACTTCTCGACGACTGGCGTTTTTCCGGTTCCACCCACGGTGAGATTTCCGATGCTGACGACAAGGCAGCCGAGATTTCTTTCGTGGAGGACACGGTTGCGATAGAGCCAGAGTCGGGCCCCTACGGCACCTTCGTAGAGCTTGGAGAACCCGCCCAGAAACACCCGGAGCATGGAGGCACGAACACCATTCCGGCGGTCGAGGATGACGTCGACGGCGAATTGCTCGAGTTTTTCACTGGCCTGTCGCATGATGTCTTTCGGGCGCTTTGAAATCCCCGATAGGGCAGGAAATTCGGAGCGCGATTATGGTCGCGATTTCTGAGAAGGAAGCAACCGCGAATCTGAACGGTTGCATTCTCCCCGCTATTAGAGCATTTCGTGTCCTATGAATCGAATCGACGGCCGCGAGCCGGATCAAGTACGCGAACTGGGATTTCAACTGGATATCGCCCGTCATGCTCACGGAAGTGTTCTTGTCAGCTTTGGCGACACTCAGGTGATCTGCTCGGCTATGCTGGAGAAAGGTGTGCCGCGTTGGATGATGCAGCAGAATGTGCAGGGCGGTTGGCTCACCGCTGAATACAGCATGCTCCCGTATTCCACTCTGCAGCGGAAACATCGTGATATATCCCGTGGAAAGCTCGATGGACGTAGCTCCGAGATTCAGCGTCTCATCGGTCGGAGCCTGCGGGCAGTCGTCGATCTAAAAGGACTCGGCCAGCGGACTCTCTGGATCGATTGTGATGTCCTCCGTGCCGACGGGGGAACCCGGACCGCCTCGATCACCGGCGCCTGTGTCGCAGTGGAGCTGGCTTTTCAGCGTTTCATCGCTGCCGGTAAAATGACGGAGAGCCCCATGAAGAAGTTTGCCTCCGCCGTGAGCGCGGGGATCTGGGAGGGGCAGTGTTTGCTCGATCTCAATTATCATGAGGACAAGGACGCCTCCGTCGATTGCAACTATGCGATGACGGAAGATCTCGAAATGATTGAGGTGCAGGGTTCCGGAGAGGAAGCGACTTTCACGGAAGACCAGATGATCGAAATGCTGCAGCTCGGGAAAAAGGGCGTCTCGGAAATCGCCGCTCGACAGCACGAGGCGGTCGATTCTTTCAATCCCACAGCCAACGTGGAAATCCTGACCCGTCTCAGGTAGGCGTTCCCGGCCGACTCACGGCAGGTCGAC
Source organism: Verrucomicrobiales bacterium (assembly GCA_029213265.1). Classification (GTDB taxonomy): domain Bacteria; phylum Verrucomicrobiota; class Verrucomicrobiia; order Verrucomicrobiales; family DEV007; genus Arctic95D-9. Next base: position 14,487 of record JARGNG010000066.1, read on the forward strand.
GGTCTTGCGAAGTTTAGCAAGGCCGCGTCGAATGCGCGCTTTTACGGTTCCGAGCGGTTGTCCCAGCTGGTCGGCGATTTCCTGTTGGGTGAGGCCTTCGAAATACACTTTTTCGATTGCCTCCCGCTGAACGTCGGTCAGTTCCATCACGGCGGAGCGGACAACCTCGCAGTTATCACGCCGGATCGTGGATTCCGGGCCGCTGATTCCGGTCGAGCCACGGGGGTTCACCTCGATTTCATCAGAGTAAGCTGCTTTCAACTTTGATTGACGCTGCTTTGCCCGAAGGCGGTCGATAGCGCGGTTCCTCGCCATCGAGGCGAGCCAGGTGACAGGGCGGCCACGTCCCTTCTGGTAAAGATGGGCCTTGCGCCAGAGCGAACTCAGCACCTCTTGAAGAACTTCCTCGGAATCCTCCCGGTCATTGAGGACTTTCTGGATCGTTGTGAAGAGCAACCCATCGTAGCGATCGTGCAGAGAGCGAAAACACTGGCGATCACCGTTCGCGATACCCTGAAGCATTCGAGTATCGGCCTCGTCATCGTAAGCTGGCTTTTGTTCAGTGAAATTATTCATACATAAACAATACTTATTTTAACCCAAATTGGATTCAACTGATTCGAAGATTAGAATTACTAATCTAATGTGAATTTGCATAAGCCGTGCCTATGGCGCGAGAATGCTGCAATCCTTCTTTGCGGATTCGTGGAATTGAACGATTGCTTCCATGGAACTGTCACAATCCCCGGTATGTACGGTGATTGCAGGGTGAAATGGCCTGTGTTAGCTTCCGCTTCCTCGTCTTCGCGACCTTTTCCGGCGTAATTACTTTCGGTCGGCAGGCGCAGACCGGGCGCCTCAACTCAATTTAGTGATGCAAGATAAAGAACCGAACAACGATAACCAGCCGCAGGGTGGTGAAGGCGGATTTAACTGGAAAGGGCTTATATTGCTCTTTGTCGCCATGGGCCTCTTTGCGCTCGCTTTCTGGTCGAAAGGCTTTTCCGATGCGTCGAAGACTCTCACCTTTGCCGAATTTAAGGAAAAAGTAGCGACGGATAAGATTTTCATCGACGAGACGGCCAAGCCGCCCAAGATCCTCAGTCTGGTCCAAAAGGATGGCAGTTCCAAGCAGTTCATCGTTGGCTACTACGAAGTGGATGACCCCACCGCAAACTCCGGAGAGAAATACAGCAAGTTCTCGACTCCCGTAATTCTAGAATATGCCGATGAGGAATTAAAAGAAGTCCTCGCCGCGAAAAATCTGGAGATTTCCGAATTGGCGACCGAATCGGACGGACTTGGCATGATGTTGATGTCCTTTTACCTCCCGATCTTCTTTCTCCTGATTCTTCTCTACTTCCTTTTCCGCCACCAGATCAAAGCGGCCGGAAAAGGGGCGATGAGTTTCGGCAAGAGCAAGGCCAAGCTCATGTCGATGGACAAGGGCAAGGTGACCTTCAAGGACGTCGCCGGAGTCGAAGAGGCAAAAGAGGAAGTCTGGGAAATTGTCGAATACCTCCGCGACCCGAAAAAGTTCCAGAAGCTGGGCGGTCGGATACCGAAGGGTGTTCTCATGGTCGGTTCTCCCGGAACCGGAAAGACACTTCTCGCCCGTGCCATCGCCGGGGAAGCGGATGTGCCCTTCTTTTCCATCAGCGGATCTGACTTTGTGGAAATGTTTGTCGGTGTCGGTGCCTCCCGGGTTCGCGACATGTTTGAGCAGGGGAAAAAGAGCGCACCCTGCCTGATTTTTATCGATGAGATCGATGCGGTCGGTCGCCATCGTGGTCACGGCCTCGGTGGAGGGCACGATGAGCGGGAGCAGACTTTGAACGCGCTTCTCGTGGAGATGGACGGTTTCGACACGCAGGAAGGTGTCATTATCATCGCGGCAACAAACCGCCCTGATGTGCTTGATCCTGCGCTTCTTCGTCCGGGACGATTTGACCGTGAGATCACCGTCAGCCTGCCCGACGTGAAAGGTCGCGAAGCAATTCTCAAGGTGCACGCCAAGAAAGTGAAAATCGCCGAGGGCGTGGATCTCGATGTGATTGCCCGGGGAACGCCCGGTTACTCCGGTGCCGAGCTTGCCAATGTGATCAACGAGGCCGCGCTTCTTGCTGCTCGGAAGGGGATGAAAGCGATCACCACCGCAGAGCTGGAAGAAGCCCGCGATAAAGTTCGCTGGGGTAAGGAGCGACGAAGTCTTGCCCTGAGCGAAGACGAGAAGCAACTGACCGCCTATCATGAAGCCGGTCACGCACTCCTTGGAATGCTTGTTAAAGACACCGACCCAGTTCACAAAGTTTCCATCATTCCGCGCGGCCCTGCTCTCGGAGTGACCATGTACCTGCCCGTAGAGGACAAGCACAGCTACAAGAAGCAATATCTTCTCGACCGACTCATTCTCATCATGGGTGGCCGGGTCGCGGAAGAACTCGTCTTTGGCGATGTGACCAACGGCGCCGCCGGGGATATCCGCCAGGCCAGTGAAATCGCCCGTAAGATGGTGTGCAACTGGGGTATGAGCGAGAAGCTTGGCATGATCGAATATGGAGAGGGCCAGGGCGAAGTGTTCCTTGCCCGCGATATTTCCTCCCCCCGCAACTACTCCGAAGCGACGGCCCAGCTCATTGACGACGAAGTCAAAAAGCTGACCGATGAAGCCTACGCCGAGGCGACGCGCCTTCTCAAAGAGAATCGTGACACGCTCGAAGCGATTGCCCAAGCTCTGCTCGTGTACGAAACCCTCGACGGTGTCCACATTCAGGAAATCATGGAGCACGGCGAGATCCAGAATCCTCCGTCTGCACCCACTCCCCCCGACCTCCCCGGAGAAGAGTCCGATGCAAAGACGACAGTGGCTGAGGAAGAGAAGAAGGACAGTGGCGAGGAAGAGTTTCCCGGCGAACTCGCTCCGGCGTAAGGGCCCCGGTTTTGCAATACATTCCGGAGGGTGGATCTTCGTATGACCCGCGAAGAATCCGCCGCATCCTTTGCGTAGGTGGGTTGCGGGAGCCTTTGCTCTCCGGTAGAGGAATGACGTTTTCCTCCAATCTCCATGACGGGCTCATGGAGGAAGCTCTTACAAGCTTCTTACAAATGGAGTTTCAAAAAGTGTTATTTTGAATTCCATGAGGAGACAAAAAATCGTCAGGATATTATTGATTGCGGTCAGCCTGCTTGCCCTGGTATCTGGAATCGGGATCTTCTTTCTGAACGGGGGCTGGAACTCCACCTGCACGCGGGCGAAATTTGAGGAGGTCATGCAATCGACCAATAAGGATACTCTCGGAGGAGTCTTCTATCGCGGACGGCAAAATGGATATGACTATTTCCGGGCTACGTGGAATGTAGGAGCCGGGAACCTCCGCATTCCGACGACTGAATCTCCCATCACCAGGCCCTTTGCCTACACATCCGACAAAGCAAAATGGAGAAGGGGGACGTTTATGGGCCTCGAAGGGGCAGGGCTCTCTGCGGCCATCGACACGAGATTAAACGCTGAGTAGGGGCTTTGCCCAACGGTAGGAAAACTCACCTTGTCCGCAACGAGCGCAGTTTTGATCCGACCTGTTTGCCGCGCCGTCGAAAAGCAAATCGCACAGAGACCTACCCTTTCCCGTCCATCGCGATCAACTGCGTGACGGTGACGAACTGAAAACCTTTGGCCAATAACTGGTCCAGGGCAGGCAGGACAGCATCGATGGTCGGGGCGTGAATATCGTGAACGAGAAGGATTCCTCCCGGTCTCGCGCCGGAAACGAGTCGACTCGCGACGACAGACGATCCGGGCTTTTTCCAGTCTTCCGGATCGACTGACCAGAGGATGGACGGGTATCCGAATTCCTGCCGGATCCACGATTTCTGACTGGAGGTAATCGCCCCGTAAGGCGGGCGCATCGTGCGCGGCGCGA
>JARGNG010000067.1 GCA_029213265.1 Verrucomicrobiales bacterium
CTTCCCGAGTGCGAAGCGGGTGATACGGTTCTGATCGACGGATACCACGGGCTTGTCATTATCAACCCGTTCGAGTCAACGCTCGAAGAGTATGAAGGGCTCATCCGGAAAGAGGAGGAAGTGCTCAGCGGTCTTGAGGGGGTCGAAACGGAAGCAACGGTAACGGCAGACGGGCGTGCCATTACTCTCTCCGCAAATATTGAATTCATCGAAGAACTCGAAGGTGTTGACTCGTCGGGCGCTGAAGGCGTAGGCCTGTATCGCACCGAGTTTTTCTACCTTCAGGAGAAGATTGCCCGCAGCGAAGAGAATCAAACGGAGAACTATCGCAAAGTTGCCGAGGTGACGGGTGAACATGGAGTCATTATTCGCACCCTCGATATCGGCGGTGACAAACTGTTTCCCGATCTTATGAAAAATCCCGAGCCGAACCCTTTTCTCGGCTGGAGGGGAATTCGCCTGAGCCTCGATCGCACGAAGGAATTCCGGATTCAGCTTCGGGCGATCCTCAGAGCCAGCGCGTTTGGAAAGGTTCGCATCATGTTTCCTTTCATCGCGACCCTGGAAGAGTTACAAGGGGCGAAAGTGCAGTTGGAATTGGCGAAGCAGGAATTGCGGGAAATGGACGAATCCTTTGATGAGGCGATCGAAGTGGGGGCCATGATTGAAATCCCGAGTGCCGTCATGATCGCTGATCATCTTGCCAAAGAGGTCGACTTTTTCAGTATCGGCACCAACGACCTCATCCAGTACACGACCGCGGTTGATCGCGTCAATGACCGGGTGGCTTCCCTGTATCAACCTTCTCACCCGGGCGTGATCGAGATGATTCGTCAAACCGTCGAGGCGGCCCACCGGAATGACATCTGGTGCGGGATCTGCGGTGAGGCAGCGAGTGACCTCCTCCTGACTCCCATCTGGATTGGTCTCGGAGTGGATGAACTTTCCGTCGGCTCTGCTCAGGTTCTGAGAACACGAAGGGCTATTTCCAGACTCGACTCGGCCACCTGTAAGGCATTTACTAAAAGCCTTTCCACTCTTCCCACGGCTCTGGCGGTGAAGACGGCATGCAGGGAAGTGATTGAATCAGCCTATCCCGAGCTTTTGCTCTAATCCGTTCGTTTTGCGATCGCGGTTGACGCATTCCAAATTTCCTCCAGTATACCCCTTTTCCACCTGAGATGTCGCTTCGACAAACACAGCCTATCGGTTCCTGTGACCGACGACGACTTGGCCTTCTTGTTGCCCTGGTCCTGCTCGGCGCAAGTGATGGGGCGGTATCTCAGATTGGACTTCCCCCGATTCCAAATCCGTTCCGGCGGGACAGCAACGAATTGCAGGAAACCTCGCGTGCGCCCTCGGGACCGGGCGGGCTCTGCATTCTCCCGACGGGGGAGAAGATCATTTCCTGTCATCAGTTCTTCAATCCACGCTTCCGGGTCATGAAGCTGGACCGGAAGAACAGCTGGGTCCCCTTTCCGAACGAGGCCATGAATACCCCCGGTTCGGGTGCCAGTGTCATCCTCGATTCAGTTCTCGGAGTCGCCTGTGACTCGCGGGGTATCGTCTGGATGCTCGACAACGGACGTCGCTCTGACATTCCGCCCAAGCTGATCGCCTGGGACACGAAACGGGACGAGTTTCACAAGGTCATCCCGATCTACAATGAGGCCCTTTCTCCCCGTTCGTTTCTCAAAAATCTCGTGTTGGACCCGATCGCTCCCTACATCTACATCTCGGATCCCGCCGATGGAATCAGCTCTGCCATCATTGTCGTCAACATCGAAACCGGCCTGACGAGGCGGGTTCTGGAAGGTCATTCCTCCACCCAGATGGAGCCAAATATCACTCTCGAACTGGACGGCCGCTCGATCATTGTCCGACGTCCCGACGGCGGGGTTGCCAATCCTCTCACCGGCGTGAGTCCCATCGCGATTGACCGGAAGGGTGAGTGGCTCTACTACGGCCCGCGCAATGGAGCTTCACTCTTTCGGATCAAAACTGATTTTCTGCGTCGTACCGACGTAGATCCGAAGTCCCTTGAAAGTCAGGTCAAAGGAGTTTCCCCGAAACCGATTTGCGATAGTATCGCGATTGATGCAAGGGGCCGCATTTACTTCGGCGACATCTCCCGGGGATCGATCGACTATGTTTCACCGGACGAGGAATATCTGAATCTCCGTCTTCACATCAAAGATCCGCGCATCATCTGGCCCGGCGGTTTGAACATGGGGTCGGATGGAAATATCCACTTCTTCAGCAATCAGCTCCACCGGACGCCCTTCTTCAACGGAGGAAAGGACGTGACCGCCCCTCCGTTTTCGATTTTCAAAGCACGCCCCCTCCCGTCGAGCCGGTTCGGATTCGGGCAGTGATTCCTGCTCCCCACAATTTATGGCGACCATTCTCGACACCCTGAAAAAGGGCACGGAGTATCTCGAAAAACACGGGGTCGAGGAAGCGAGGCTGAATATGGAGCATCTCATTGCCCATGTTCTGAAGATCGATCGGATGCAGCTCTATCTGGATTTTGATCGCCCCATTCCCGAACCGGCCCTCGTTTCCCTGCGTGACCTCACAAAACGGCGTAGTCGGGGCGAGCCACTGCAGCATCTGCTTGGGACCGTTGATTTTTTTGACCTGGAGTTCAAGACAGACGCGAGAGCCCTGATCCCCAGACCGGAAACTGAGGAGATGGTGAGCCTTCTTACGACCTGTCGGGAATGGCCGGAGCAGGTTTCCATTCTCGATGTCGGTTGTGGTTCTGGAGTAATTGGGCTTTCTCTCGCCCGTTTTTTCGGAGCGAGAGTAAATCGAGTTGTGCTTTCCGATATCTCGCCCGAAGCCCTCGCCCTTGCACAGGAGAATGCAGAGTTGCTGGGCATGATCGACCGGGTGGAGTTCGCACAAAGCGACCTCTTCAGCCATGTAACGGGCTATTTTGATCTCATCGCAGCCAATTTGCCCTACGTTCCCAATTCCGACCAAACCCAACTCAGTCGCGAAGTGCAGCAGGATCCTCCGCTGGCGCTCTACGGCGGGGAAGACGGAACGGAAATCATCCAGCGCTTTCTCAGCGATGCTGCGGAGCATCTGGAGTCCGGAGGAATGGTCGCCATTGAGTTCGGTATCGGTCAAAGCGAGGGCCTGCGCATTCTCGCAGAAGATCTCGGCTTTTTCCCGGCCGAGATCAAAGCCGACCTGAGCGGAATTGACCGTTTTATTTTCGCTGTTAAATCAGCGTAGAGCTGCTAGGGTCACCGCTTTCCGCCCCTCATCCAACCGGAAAACACCTGCATGGAAAAATTTGTTGTATACGGAGGAAGTGAGCTCTCAGGGAGCGTCAATATCAGTGGTTCGAAGAATGCTTCTTTGCCAATTCTCGCTGCCACGCTTTTGACGAGCGAGGAATGTGTGATTCGAAGGGTCCCGGATGTATCGGACACGAATTACATGCTCCAGATCCTCCAGAATCTCGGAGCCGAGGTGGAGCGCGCCAGTGGCAATGTGATCATTAAGTGCGAGAAAATCCGCTCCCACGAAGCGCCCTACGATCTGGTTCGAAAAATGCGGGCCTCCGTTTGCGTGATGGGTCCCCTTCTCGCCCGCCAAAACCGGGCTGATGTCTCTCTTCCCGGCGGCTGTGTCATCGGAGATCGTCCCATTGACCTTCACCTGCACGGCCTCAAGGGCCTCGGCGCCGAATGCACCGTCGAAGGTGGCAATGTCCACCTCGAAGCGCGCTATGGCCTTGTCGGTGACACCATCGACATGGCAGGAAAGCACGGGGCGACCGTTCTGGGGACCGACAACGTCATGATGGCGGCTGTTCTCGCCAAGGGCACGACCGTGATTACCGGCGCTGCCTGCGAACCCGAGGTCGTTGATCTGGCAGACTTTCTCAACTCGATGGGCGCGAAGGTTTCAGGAGCGGGAACGGCCCGCATCGAAATCGAAGGCGTGAGCAAACTCGGTGGTGTAAAACACACCGTCATCCCCGACCGCATCGAGGCGGGAACCTTTCTCGTGGCCGGTGCGATGGCGGCGAAGGACAAGATCACTCTTCGCCGGGTCAATCACGAGCATCTCACCGCCGTTCTCCAGGTATTGGAGGGCTGTGGGTGTAACATCGAGACGACCGACGATACCATTACGATCAGCCGGGCGGAAAATCCTGTCGGAGCAAACATTAGAACGGAGCCGTATCCCGGATTCCCCACGGACATGCAGGCCCAGATGTGTGCGCTTTTCGCAACGACCCCGGGCCTCAGTGTCGTCACGGATACCATTTTTCCACAGCGTTTCATGCATGCTTCGGAAATGAAGCGAATGGGTGCCCAGATCGACGTGGATGACGGAACGGCCATGATCAACGGAGTCGAGCAGCTCAGTGCCGCCCCTGTCATGGCAAGCGACTTGCGAGCCTCGGCGGCCCTGCTTCTCGCCGGCCTCACGGCAAAAGGAAATACGGAGATTTCGAGGATCTATCACATCGACCGGGGCTACGAGCATATTGACGACAAGTTGGTCGATCTCGGTGCCCACATCGAGCGGCTTCCCGCCGAATAGTTTTTCTGCACAGGGACTCAGTGTTCAGTGAAATATGATGTCCCGAATGTGACTCATATCATTGATCCGGTCTTCGGAGGTTCTTCGTCCCGTTCTTGTCGGTTGACCGGGAATGCAAATGAGTCCATCCCTCCAATTCGGGATTCCGTTGATATGGACATTATTGAACGGCATCTTCACAGCCTGTCGCGAAGCCCAGTCCTGATCCTTGGAAAACAGGGTCAAGACGTGTTGTCGTTGGGATTTCAAAAGGGTAATCGCGTCGGCTGCCTTCCGAATCTTCGTAAGCCCAATAATCGGTGCCCCGATCTCACGGGAGGAAAACTTCGTCTTTTTTAAATCGCACCGGTCGAGAAGCATCGGCTGATAGAGTTGCTTATCGATGCGTCCACCGGCGACAATCTCCGCCCCTTTCGCGATCTCCTCTGAAAGTCGGCGTTCGAGACGCTCTACCTTCTTCTTTTCCGTGAGAGGACCGATCTGAGTCTCCTCTTGTAGCGGATCCCCACAGACCATTTCGTTGAGGCGGGCCTGCAATCGTTCCCGCAATTCATCGTATTTCTGATCGAAGCAGGCAACCCATGTCGGCGTGAAAGCAGCTTGCCCGGAGCATTCGAACGACACCCTGAGGAGTTCATCGACAACTCGATCGAGATTGGCAGATTTCCCAACAATGCAGGTGGCGACGCATCCCCACTGAAGCTGGGAAGTGATGAAGCCCATCCTGGAACGAATATCGTAGAGGGTTTTCAGCGAACCCGCGGCAATCACATGATTGATTCCCGGGTGCTGTACAAGTTCGCGGCCGATCGTTTTCCCGCTTCCGATAAAGCAGGCAACTGATTCCGCAGGAAACCCGGTTTCCAGCAATACTTCAACGAGCTTCAACACCATAACAGAGGTGTGAATGGATGGCTTCAGGGCAACTGCATTGCCCGCTGCCAGTGCAAAAACGGAATGCACCAGCGGTATAACAAAGGGCTGAGGGTTGGCCGTGATAATCGCCACGACTCCATGCGGATGACGAAGAGTATAGCCGAGCCGATCTCCAAAACTTGCCTCCCGGGAAAGCGGTAGAATTCTGGGGCCGATCATGAAAGGATTGTCGACCAGTAACTCGATACTGCTGATGGCTGAATCCACCTCTATCCGGGCCTCGGTAATCACTTTGCCTTGCTCGGTGGAAATCAGTTTTGCAAATTCGTGCTTTTTCGCTTCCAGAATACCGTGAAGCCGCGTGAAGATCTGATGAAGCTCTTCTCTCCGAAGCGAGTTCAGGGCGCCCGCTCCTTTCCTCAGGGAATCAATGGCCCCGTCGAGATGCTTTAACTCAAAGAGATGAAGATCTTCAAAGGGGATATCTGTATATGGATTCAAGGACTCCAACCTTCGATCCGATGACTGCCACGCTCCGCGATAATAGGATTTCATCTTGGCAGGATCGGATCGACAGCAGGAGCTTCCAGGGAGTCACTTCGAGTTACTGACCTGGAGGCTAGCGGAACATTCATGGTGAGGCAGTGAAGGCTTCCCCCTTTCGTAGCGATCTCATCGCAATCGACCATGGCAATTTCCCAGTCAGGCATCCATTCACGGAAATGGTCCTTCGTTCGAAGGGTCAATTTGGCATCGGTGCCCGGATACGCCGGAATCACTACGAGACCATTGGCAAAAATGACATTGTTGAAACTCCGAAAGTGAGTGTCTCCCGAATAGGGCATGGGCAGCCTGACAACCTTCATTTCCCCGGCTCCTGTGCGTAACCCCTGCAGAGCTCCGGCAAGATCGTTGAGAATTGCCGTGTTGTTCGGATCGTCATCCGGGTTGGCTTCCGCAATGGCTACCAGGTTCGGATTCAAAAAGGTGGCCAGCAAATCGATGTGACCTGTTCTTTCGGCGTTCAAAGGCGTTGCACAAGCCCACTGCCGAACCCCGGCCTTCCGATCGAGAATATCTCCGATTTCGGAATGGGTCATCCGTGCTGAATTCTGGGAAATGATGGTCTTCGAGCTAATGCCGAAACCGGCACCGTTAGTGAGAAGGTTTCCTCCTTCCAAATTCAGAGGGATCTCACGAAACCGCCCCGAAAGTTGGCTCCTGAATACCTCGCCGGCGACGAGATCATCCCGGTTTCTCATGTGATTATGTCGGAACTTTAGAAACGCCCGCTCCCCATTACGTTTCAGCGCTCCTATCGGGGAAAAGTCCCGGACCCACATCGCTGACGTTTGCCCACTCACAAATTTCACGGAATTTTTCTGAAGTCCTGCCGTACCAAGGAGAATCTCGCCAAGTCGAACAAACTCAGGTGCGACAATTCCCACAATATCGATCCGCTCATGCAGAAGTGTGACTAGATCAACGAAAGTCTGCGGGTAACGACGGACTAGTTGCCCGCATCCCATGAGCAGAGTCTCCTGGGGTTCGAATTCAGCGGGTATTCTGACATCGCTGGCCGGCGAGAATACGGGAGATGTGCGACTTTGCATACAAGTGATCCGCCCGCAGGCTGGAGCGCGAATCTCGCCGTTCCAATTCCTGTCCGCAATCAATTTTCCGCATCAATAAGCGCCGTGTAAACGGACCCTGCGGCGAAGTAATTTCGCTCGCATTATTCGTTTCCACATCGCTCCCATTTTGTGCGAGCATCCCCGGAAGACGAATCACGATCCGAATGCACTTTCCCATGCTGCCTGCCCTCCGAATCCTTTCCCTGCTCCCCCTCCTTTGGATCGGGTCGGGTTTTGCGGAAACGCCCCTTCCTACGCAGCCGTTTTTCCAAGCCGGGGATGGCGATACGGTGGTGTTCCTCGGAGACTCCATTACTCACCAATCGCTTTACACTCAGTATGTAGAGGACTTTTTTTACACGCGCTATCCCGAGCGGCGGATTCGCTTCTACAATGCCGGAGTGAGTGGTGATGCGGCTGCTGACGTCCTCGCTCGCTTCGAAGAGGATGTGAAAGCAGTCGAGCCGGACTTCGTGACCGTTCTCCTGGGGATGAACGACGGAAAATACGAGCCGTTTTCCGGGAAGACCTTTTCCCACTACGCCAACGGCATGGAGGAAATCGTCGCACGGATTCAGAAAAGCGGAGCCAACCCTGTCGCGCTCTCGCCGACGATGTTTGATCATCGTCAGCTGGCGCTTCGCAAGACGGACGAAACCTTTCGATTTCGGGAGAAAAGTTTCGACGAAGGCTACAATTCCCTGATGGCCTACTATGGGGCGTGGCTTCGGGAGAACGCGGGAGCGAAACAAATCCCCTTTGTGAATCTGTGGGGGCCGTTGAATGATTTCACCTTTGCCGCCCGGCGATCCCAACCCGATTTCAGCCTCGTCGAAGATGCCATTCACCCCGGGGCAGCAGGCCACTTCATCATGGCTTTCTCGCTCCTGTCCGCTTCTCAGCCGGAACGCCGCGGAGTCAGCTCTATCGCGATTCAAGAGCGCGGAGGAAAGTGGACTGCGGGAAGGAACGAAGCAGTGACGGATCTGACTGTCTCCGCGAACCGCGAGGAGATCTCCTTCACTTTTCTCGCAAATGCGTTGCCCTGGGTCGTTCCTGTACGACCATCTGAGTATGACTTGAAGTGGGGGCCGTCCGCTCCTGCCAGCCTCGGGTATGAACTCACCAAAGCAGGGCATAAGCTTAGTGCCGAACGCCTTCGTGTCAGCGGGCTGTCTCCGGGATCTTACGAACTTCGAATCGATGACGTCCTCATCGGCACGTTTACCCACTTGAATCTCGAGGCCAAAGTCGAACTGCAGAAATACCTTCATTCGCCTCAGAGCCAGCAGGCGCTTGCGGTCACCCTTCTTAACCGGGATCGAAACGATAAGGCGGTTAGGCCGATGCGGGACCTCTGGGCCAGGGTAAAAGGGCTCAGGCGCAAAGGAGATCAGGAAAAGTTTGATCAAGCCTATCTCCCTCTGAAAGCGGAGATCGATGCACTCCACCGCAAGGCCGTGGAATTTGAGGAGCGCATCTACGCTGCCGCTCAGCCGGTTCCGAGGAGATATCACCTCAGGCGGGTTGGCACCAGAGCAAAACCCGGGGCGAAGGACGACAATCAGTGACGGCTCCGGTCCTTCCGGATGATTTCCTCGATCTTGGATCGATCCATCATCACAGCGGTGGACTTTGGCTTCATCTTGATGACGACGCCAAGACGCATCGTGCTGAGAACGCCACAGAGACTTCCGTCCTGATCAATCAGGGGAGAGCCACTATCCCCTTTGATCATCGGGAGCGTGGTAATGATCTTCTGAAAGGACTCCTGTCCCGGCATGTCCTGCGATTCCAGGAAAAGCCCCCCGCCCTTCTCGTGCATCCATCCACCGGCAAAGAGCGTTGATTCGGTCGTCAGTGCTTCCCGGCGATATTTTAGATAGCGGGGAGTCTTGAGTTCCGCCTTTACGATGGCAAAATCCGCCTCCTTATTCAAATAGACCGTTCGAAGCGGTGCGTAGTCGATGTAGGTTTTGCGACTGTTCGAGGTGGCATAGAGCACAAACGACTCCTCATGAGAAATCACATGGGCGGCGGTGAGGAAATAGCCGTCGGAGGAAACGGGGGCGCAGCTTCCGAACCCGGAGCCACCTTTTGCGATGGGGACGGAAAAGCCCAGTTCCAGAACCCCTTCCTGGGCCTCCCGACTGGTAGCGAGCTTCTTTTTGAAATCCTCATCGATGTACTCGCCACTCACAATCAAACCTGAATGCAGCGTGAGAAAATCGGCAGCCGAAAATCCGCTGTCGGTCTGATTCTCGAGCTCCGGAAGGCTTACCGGTGCGTCAATTCCCAGGGAATCGTATTTTGCGAGCGACCGCTTTTGGTCCCAATGAGTGTTCGCCGGCAGCACAACACAGGAAGTCATGCCGAAACCGATGGCATTGAAAGCCAGCAGTTGCAAAAGCGTGCGGGATGAACGGATCAAACACATACGGGGGATACGGTGCTCGCGGAGAAACTCTTTCGGAAAAAAGATCGGTAAAGAACGCGTGATTCTGAAGACACTTCAAAAATATAGCCCCCATTTTGGCAACTGGCATCCGGCAATCAGCCTGAAATCGAAAATAATCTCAGAAATGCGAGGAGACGTGCTGCCGCGACTTGGTGCAAGCGGGAGCAATTCCCTCAGTCGATCTTTTCTCCGTACTTCTTTTCGTGAAACTCTTTTGCCTGGGCCAGCCAGTTGTCGGTGTAAATCCGATTCTTGAAAGTCAGCATCTTCGAAAACTCTGTGCAGGCGGCATCAGTCCAGACCGCAACCTGCTTGAAGCGATAAACTCCCACGCCGTTCAGCTTTCCTTCGAGAACTTTGGCGACGCCCTTGATTTCCTTGAGATCATCGACTTCCGCAGGCGCATCCTTGTAGATGATTCCGTAGGCCGGATCCTGGGTCACTTCACCGGCCGCCAGTTCGGCGGAGAAAAGACTGGCAGCCTCTTCCGCAGTGGCTGCTTCAAAATCTCCATCCTCGTCCCCTTCACTGGAGTCGCCCGTCTTTGCTTCCGGCTCTGGTGCAGCCTTAGATTCCGGAGCGGGCACGGCTTTTGCCGACTGTCGGGAAGAGGCATCCCCCGACGATCCTTCGGAAAACAGCCACAAGAGCAACCAGATTATTGCGGCAATGGCAAACGCCAGAAAGAGAACAAAGAAAAGGGAGTTGTAGCGGGTCGATGCTTCAGCGAGAACAAAATTGAATTCCATAGGTTGTGAGAAGGGATTGATGTTCCCTGTTTTTTCGCCTCTGCGCTAACCAACGGCAAGCCAAATCATGAGGAATAGTGCCCCGCTTTTCTAAGGGCTGGAGACTCCGTTGCGAAGCCGGTGGAGAATCTCGCGGGCATTCTCATTTCCGGCGCTGAAGAGAAGGTCGCCATTGCGAGCCTGCCATTGTTGAAGCAAACGACGCAGTTGATGCTGCTGGGTCACTGTAAAATGAGCCGCCTTGAGAATTTCCCGAAATCCGGGAGGGTCACCTAAGCGATCTGCTTCCTCCTGACCCAATTCACAAAGCGCCGAGAACCAGTCGGCTGCATGGTCCAACGCCACCTGGCACAATTGCTTCGCGATTGCCTTGTCGATCAAGTGGATCGGGTGCCCGGGATCGTCCGAGACTACCTTGAGAACGTGACACAGTTCTGCGCCGGCCATCCTCGTTGCCACAGGATAAAACCCGGAAGCCTCCATCTCGACGAGAGCATCGCCATCGGGATAGTCTCCGCAGGGTTGATCTACCGTTCTGATGGTGCGCCGCTCCAGATCCCGTTTCCTCGACCAGGTTGCGACCGGATACCATGATTTCCCGACCGCGAGATCTTCAATCTTTCCGGCGAGATATGTTTTCCCGTAGTCCGGCCCTCCCGATCCGGCGATTCCGAAATTAATCCACACGGTGGCATCGGCAGAGCGGGTTGATGGCAGGCTCGCGAGGTGGGCCGTTGCGGCAGCGGCTTGCACCTTGCCGGGACCGGACACCACCAGTTGCATGGATTGATCCCCGGAGGTAAAAACCGGGAAGAGACCGCGCTCACCAGAAGGAGTCAGGCCGAATTTTTCGATCACGGCCCGGCCCTCCGGTTTCAGTGCTACCACCCAGTTCGTCTGGAATAATCCCCTTGCCATCCTTTGAATTACTTTCGCAAGCCGAAACCGAAACCAATCAAGGCCGCACTCACTGAGGGAATATATCCCGAAAGGAAATTCTGAACGGAACTCCTGTGGGTGGCAGCCCATTCCGACGCCTCCTCCGCAGAGCGAAAATAGTCTTCCCAAAACGGATCGATCAGTCCCTGGGTCCGCAGTAGAAACAGTGCCAGACCGGTGAGGAGAAAAACCGTAAGCATCGTTTTGAAGAAAACACGGAGGAGCGATCCCGCGATCATCGCAATTCCGAAACTCATCCCGAATCGGACCGCCGCATCTCCCCATGCCCTGCTTTGCTTTTCCATAGCATTTGGCGATTTCGAAGTATCGCGCCACTCGGAAGTAACGGTCTTGTGACTGGTCGTTGCCGACGTATCCGGCTTTCCCCTGGAGAAAAGGTCAGTGGATTTCAGAAAGAAACCGGATCCGCTGAGGATTACAGCAAAGAGCAGGAGCTTCCCCTTTCCGCCGGAAAACCCTCCTACTACTACGCCCAGTCCAGCCATTCGGGAAGATACCCGTCGGGGTGGTTTATGCCAGTGGGAGTTTCACCAATCGCAGGCAGTCGAGTCGAACGTCCTCCCTGTTTTGAAACCACCTTCTCTTGCCCAAGGCTCTTGCAATTCGCGCCCGATTCGATTTCCATCGTAGCCACATGGACCCGGAAATTACAATCATCGAAGCGGCATGGCCGGAGGAAGCGGATCGACTGCTTGCGGTCCGACACCGGGTCTTTGTCAAAGAGCAACGTGTCCCCGAAGAAATCGAGGTCGACGAGCACGATGAGACCGCATTTCACCTCCTCGCGGTAAATGGTCAGAACGAGCCACTCGGGACAGCCCGGTGGATGTCGGATGGTGATGGCGTTCGAGTCGGGCGCGTTGCCGTTCTCAAAGCGTGGCGACGTCACGGGATTGGATCACTCCTCATGAAAGAGGTCATCCGGTCGGCGTCCGAAGCAGGTCACCGTCGACTTCATCTACATGCCCAAACCAGTTCGATTCCCTTTTACGAGGCCCTCGGATTCCAGTTGACCAACTCGCCGGAATTTGAGGAAGCCGGAATTCCCCATCGCGAGATGGAATTCCTTCTATGATCCGGAATGCTAGGTTTCGGTTTCAAACAACTCCATTCCCGATCGGAAGGAGGAATCGTCCACGCCCCGGGAAACCTCGACGCATTTCACACCGAGTGCCCCCACATCGACGATATTTCGGCGTTCATCATCAAAAAAGAGCATTTCTTCAAATTCATATCCGGAATCCGCATTGAGTCGGGAGAAGTGCTGCACTTTGGAGGACGGAAAGATCTCCTCGAACGCAAATCGCTTTCGAATTTCGAACCGGTCCAGTAAATCGCGAGCCCAATCAGGACGCCCCGTCCGCGACGCCAGGGCCATCGGAATCCCAAGTTGATCCACATGATCAAGAATGTCCGTTACCTCCTCGTAGAGTCGCATGCCCCGGTTTTCCCGGTCGACAATGGTGCCGTTCGGGAGTGTTTCAAAAGGATAACTGGTGCAATCCACCCAGAGCCCTCCGCAATCCCAGAGGGTGAAATCTAGATCAAAGACAATCAGTTTTGGAACAGACATGAGTAGAGAATAGGCGCGAAAGCCAATTGCCGGGAAGACTGCCTCAGTGCGTCGACGCAACGCAGGAGGCTATCGGGGAAAGAGATAAGACGGGATGGGCAATTGTTTTCATAAAGGTTACTCAGGGTAGTGTCGCCCGTGTATCCGAATTGGAAGAGGCTTGGAAGAACGGGAGGGAGGAAACTTCAGGGATTGAGAAGCTTGTCGGCCAACGAGTCTAATCCGGAACCGAGAACCGTCCGCCCCACCGCCAATTCTGATTCGATCTTGGACTTCGACCATCTCTTCTCGACGTATCGGGGATCCTTCACCGTTATAGCATTCGTAGCGAAACGTGGAACCACAATGTTGCCGGCGTTGTCTGTCCTCTCGTGCAAGTCGCCTACTTCGGTGTGGATGATCAATGCCGCAAAGGGAAGGCTGCATCCATCTTCCGCCACCAGGGTGAGCTTTCGATTCATCACCTTGGGGAAGAGAACCAACCAGCTGATCAACCCGACAACAAGCAGAATTACCAAAACGCCTCCGATGGCCGACGCCCGGGACTTCGCCGCCCCCTTCTTGCGTTCGATCCGCCCGAGGCTGAACCCGGAGACGAATATTCCGATGACGGCTTCGAGACAGGCCGCGATCAAATTGAGCAGCGGCACAAATGCCATAGCAAGCCCTTCGGCGAGAAAGCCGAAAAGCGAAACGAAGAGGCCAATGATGGCGTCGAGAATCATTTCTTAACCGGGGATGTCAAAAGTCACGTGTCTTCGGAACCCCGGAGCGGCCGAAGCCCTCTATTTCACTTGCTCCTCGAATGCACCGACCCGCTCAGAGAGGATCTCAGTCGTCCGTTCCTGATCTTCGATCAAATCAAGAATCGAACTGGTGGATCGCTCTGCGCTGGCCGTTTCTGAAGTAGAGCCGACACTGGCCTGTATATTGTGTAACTGGCTGCTCAAATACGTAACTCGGTGTTTCACATGGTTGCGAAGCTCTTGTTGGTCTACTTCAATGAGCATGGCGAGATGCTCTGTGTTGTTTCAAACGTCCAGCATCAGACTCCGGCTGCCGGGAGCAGGCCTTGACTTTGCAAGGAGAGTATAGCCGTCGGCGCCGCGCCTGCCAAGGGCGAAGCGTCAGCAGACTGCGAGACAGCGGCGATTGAAGAATTTCAGATTTTCGCACCACAAACGGCAGGCCGTTATTCCCCCTCCGGTGGGTAGTCGTTGGCAGCGTTCTCGCAGGGCTCTCCCTGACGGGGCTCCGTGCCCACCTAGAGAATGTTCCCGTCGGGATCCTCGAATTTCATTTCGCAGGCCCAGGTCCAGTTCTTTGGTTCCTGTTTGACGGTGACGCCAGCCTCCTTCCATTCCTGAAAGATCGACTCGTCTTCTTGGCCAATCCAAACCCACTGGGGTGATGATGCCCCGAATCCCTGCGAAAGCATGATGCAGCATCCGTCGCGGGACACCGAACAAATCCGGCTCCCCTCCTCGCCTCCCCAGTCCAGGCCAAAGCCGAGAGTCCCGGTGTAAAAATCTATGCTGCCTGCGAGATTCGAAACGGGTAACACAGGAATGGTGTTCTCGAACCGACGGTCTGCTGGTTTCATAGTTATGACTGAGGTTTGGGTGCCCAACCGGAGGCGCAGCAATAGTTGATCCGGCGATCACAACCGAACCGGGTGGACCCTCTTCTTCATCAGGGTAGGGAAAACTCCTCGGGAAAGTCAATCGACTCGCGGCGGGTTCGGGCTGCCGGGCAGCGCGTCGCATCGTCAATCCGGAAGCACCAAACCAACCCGCATGGCCCCGGGGGGCGGGCTTTTGTAAGGAGGTGGAAAGAAGCGCGCCCCTGCTCTCCATCGCTATCTTGCACTCGAGTCCGCAATCGGTGACCGACTGCTGCTACCTCCGTGATAGAGCAGATTCTGATACATGATTCGGTCTGAGATCGCAAACGCGCTGCGCACAGAGACCGCCTGCTTTCCTCCACGAAGCAGGCCGAACTCCGGCCGCCCCGTAGACAAGGGCACGCAAAACGACGAGATTCCTGCTGGGGCTTCCATTTCGTGCTTTTGGCCGGCGATCTCGATTTGAAGGGTGCCCGGGGAAGTTAGAAAAGCGAGGAGTTCGATTTCGTCGAGCGCCTCGCTGTAGCCGGGCGGCCGAATCTCAAATGTCCCTGTCTGTCTCGTCAGATCCGGTCGCGCGCTCGTGGACTGAAGACGATGAAAATAGTAGAGCACATCGCGCGTGATCATCGGCTGCTTCCCGGTCTTGAACCAGGCAGTGTAGTAAGCGGTGAGATCGTAAAAGGCATGCTGAGTTCCTGTCGAGGGCGCAATGACCGAGTGTTCGGAATAGTCGTTCCAGGTGATGAGGTGGGCCCAATCCGCTCCCCCTTCAATGGCGTTCTCCCACATCGTGCGAAAGTTCTCCGAATTGGCCGACTCCCAGTAGCTCAGGCTGCGGGGGCGCATATCCTGGGGGGCCACCGGGGCCATCCAGATCTGGACGTATTCATGGGCTTCCCGGGCGGTCTTGATCCATTTTTCATGACCGAGCGCGTGGCGCCAGCCCCAGTCGGAGAATCCGTAGGATATCGGTTTGAAGTCTTCGGCGAAACGCTTCCAGTCCTGAAAAAGAGGAACCAGGGCGATGTCCATGCCGCCTCTTTCCATTTCAGAGCCCCAATCCTTCCACCACGCGGCCGTTTGGTTCTGTGCATTGAAAGGCGAGACGACCGCCTTGCCGTCATCGAGCCGGAATACGGCGGGATGACGGGCCAACTCGCGAATGCATCCAACCAGCTTTTCGGGCTCACTCTTGAAGGCAGCTTCCATATCCGGCATCAACATGATCTTGAAATCGGAATCGACACGGCTCGCTGCATCGAGAAGCATCCCGACACGGTCCCGGTGATAGCCTTCGTACTGGAGTATATCGCAGGCGAAGCCATCCAATCCGATAGCGATCGCGGATCGCACTTCCTCCTCCAGGTTCCGCTCAAACCAATCCTTTTCGGCGCGCGGCTCCCGCGGGAGGGGGCGCTGCCGCAAAAAGCCGCCGTAACTGCGGTGCTTGCCGTCCTCACCTGCCGGATCGAGGTAGTGCTTTTCATAGTAGTCCTCCTTCGGATTCCTGTTGTCGATCGAAAGCGGGAATTGCGTGAAGTAATGGCCGAACACTTTCTTCGGAGACTGGCGCAGGACCTCCGGTGACACCCGGGTAAACGGGAGCACTGCTTCGGGAAGCTTCGTTCGCGAGACCGTTTTCGACGGTGCGTCCGCTCCCATCACAGCCATGCCGGAGATGGTGCCAATCAGCAGGACTAACACGTTTCTTTTCATGGCGGAGTATAGCATATTCAGAATAGGCCCGTCACTGGCCCCTGCTATGCCCGGACTTGTAGGGAGACTTCTTCCCTTACGACATCACCAAAAGACAGGGTTGTGAAAGGCTGGCACGCAAGAGCATGTCCCGTCTAAAGAATCGATCGGGTCACTCGACAGAGACTGCCCAAGCCAGCCCTCCGGTTGCGAAAGAGTAAATGGAGGAACAACGATATCCTCGCAGATGGGTTGAAATCCGACTTTGCGGTAGAAGCGTGGATCTCCGTAGGTGATCGCGAACTCGACTCCTTCGTTTCGGAGCGCGTTGAGTGCATGATTGATCAATCGCTGTCCGACCCCCTTGCCTTGATGGGCTGAGTGGACCGCGACAGGTGCCAGGAGGCACACCCGAATGTCGGTCGGAAAGGTTAGTCGACTGAACAAAACGGAAGCGACCAGTGACCCGCCTTCTTCTCCTGCAAACCCGATCAATTCGCATGCCTTCGTCCCTTCGACAAGATCCCTCGCCAGTTTTCCGATCAGGCACCCTTCCGCTTCGGTCCCGGAATCTGTGAAAACCGTGGTGAAAAGGGCTTCGATGGCTGGCACCTCCTCCGATCTGTGGATTCTGAAAATCACTTTCCGTTCTCCAATTGAGGTGGGGTTTCGGCGGACATTTCCTTCCGGTGA
Source organism: Verrucomicrobiales bacterium (assembly GCA_029213265.1). Taxonomy (GTDB): domain Bacteria; phylum Verrucomicrobiota; class Verrucomicrobiia; order Verrucomicrobiales; family DEV007; genus Arctic95D-9. The sequence goes on from JARGNG010000067.1 coordinate 16,835, forward strand.
GTTCACGGGACACTCGGCCCTGACAGAGAGTGCGGATCGGCTATGGGGAAACTTGTGGCTCTGGAACGTCATTTCGACGGATCACTGTCAGGGCTTGGTTGCCCTGTTTTCGGCGGATCAGTCAAGACTGGCACTAACAACGAGGAGCGGTCTATACGCATCCACTCGTCCCATGCCCGCTTCTCCCTTTCAATTTCCGCGGGAGTTCGTTTTTGAAAAGAAACCTCAACTGGGAATAGAAAATCATCTTTAGCTTTGATACCGATTTGCCCAAGATCACTGTTTCCTGCTCCGAAAACTTTTCCAGCATAATCATTTGTAAGAAATAGACTGAAATCTTCGCCTGCGGCAATTCCCTTCGCATCCTGCATGATAAACATTGGGGTAGTGAATTCCTCCGTATTTCCTGTTCCGAGCTGACCGAAACGCCCCATGCCCGTCCCCCAAACTGTCGCATCTGTTTTCAGGAACAGGCTGTGGTCGCCACCTGCGGAAAGTGCTGCCACATCCTTCATGATGGGCACCGGAAGAGCTCGATCGATAGTTGTCGCATCTCCCAGTGCTCCATATGTATTCCGGCCCGCAGCCCAAACTGACCCATCACTCTTCAAAAACAGGCTATGGGATCCCCCCGATGAAATGGCCACCACGTCGCTCATCACGTGAACCGGAATTGTGCGGTCAATTGTCGATCCATCACCCAGCTGACCGTATTTATTGCTTCCTGATGCCCACGCCGTGCCATCCTTCTTCAGGAAAAGACTGGATCCACCGCCTGCGGAAATGGCCTCCACATCAGCCATTACCTGAATAGCGATGGAGTGATCGGCTTTGGTCCCGTCGCCCAGTTGACCAAATCCGTTATGTCCCGACGCCCACACCGTGCCACCCTTCTTCAGAAAGAGGCTGTGTCCCAGGCCCGCGGAGATGTCCATGACATCCATCATCACCTGAACGGGAGTGATGCGTTTAGTTTTGCCCATGTGGCCATCGGCCAGTGCTCCCGAGCCGACCCAGCCAGCTGCCCATACGGAACCGTCTTTCTTGAGGAACAGGCTGTGGAGTCCGCCCGCAGAAACAGCGGTTACATCGCTCATCACCATTGCGGGGGTTGGGCGGGCAGACCCGGTTCCTGAGCCCAAGGCTCCGGCCAAGTTTGAGCCAGATACCCATACCTTCCCCCCATGCTGGAGGTAGAGACTGTGGGATCTACCTGCGGAAACCGCTTCGATTCTCTTAGGCGTGGGGGCTAGGCTTGGAATGGGAGAATCAGCGCCGTGGACGCAGGTTGAGGCAATCACGAAGATCAGGAGAGAGACGAAGGATGGATACGCTGAACTGGTTTTCATAATTGGACGGAAGAACGAATGATCCCGGTGTAGTGTCCGCGCCCCACGCCTTTTTGGATTCAGACTTTTTGAAAGTGTCAGATTCATGAAGGGACTCCTAATTTTTGGCCGAACGTCCAAGGGTCTGCTGCAGGCTACCGCCAGCGGCGCTTTGGAACTCCCCCGAAAAAGTGGACACGTTTTGATTGATCCGCTTGGTTTTAG
>JARGNG010000068.1 GCA_029213265.1 Verrucomicrobiales bacterium
TAAAGAAGTTGCGGGGGCAGGATTTGAACCTACGACCTTCAGGTTATGAGCCTGACGAGCTACCAGACTGCTCCACCCCGCGATTTGAAAGTGTTACGCTGTGGAGAACGGAAGTTTCGCTGAATTTTGCACCAACGCAACCGCTTTTTCAGGGAATTGATGGGCTCGAGAAGAGCGGGGCTTCCTGCATGACCTCCGCTTTCCACCGCTCCTGAACCTCCATCGGACGATCCAACGGATGAAAGGCAACGGATTCACTGCGTTGTCACATTCGAGCGGAGGCTCGATACGCCTTTTCGCGGACTTGCCCCGGCCGTTGGTTCCCGATACAGTCATCGCATGTTGGCCCGAATATTCTCCCTCATCGCTGTTTCCGGATTGATTGGTTCTGCTTCGCTCTCGAGCGGGGCGGATGTGAAATTTACCCAGATCTACCCGAATTTGGAATTCAGTCGTCCACTCGCCCTGGTCATTCCGCCGGACGGTTCGAACCGTCGGATGCTCGTCGAGCAGACCGGATTGATTCGAGTCCTGCCCGCCGACGAGGCGGCCTCGAAGACGGAGGTGTTTGCTGATTTTACGAATCACATGAGTGTGGAGAAGGACTTCGAGGAAGGCCTTCTTGGTTTGGCCTTTCATCCCAAGTTTTCCGACAACGGAAAGTTCTATGTTTATTACTCGGCCCAGGGACCCAAGCGGAGTGTCCTCAGTGAATTCCGCGTGGGAGCGGACGGGAAAGCGGATCTTTCGACGGAGCGGATTTTCATGAAGATCCAGCAGCCCGAATGGAATCACAATTCAGGGAACATCCAGTTTGGTCCGAAAGACGGCTATCTTTACATCTCGGTAGGTGACGGCGGTTTGCGGGACGGAGTTCACCTCCTCGCCCAAAGGCTGCAGGCCTGGAACGGAAAAGTGCTTCGTATCGACGTGGATTCGAAGTCCCCCGGTCGCGAGTATGGAATCCCGGAGGACAATCCTTTTCTCGACAATCCGATCGCGAGTCCGGAGATCTATGCGCTGGGATTACGGAATCCGTGGGGAAGCTACATCGATCCGAAGACCGGATTGTTCTGGCTCGCCGATGTCGGTCAGGATTTCTACGAAGAGATCAATCTGATCGAGCGCGGTGGAAACTACGGATGGAATTATCGAGAGGCGACGCATGAGTTTGCCGGCCGCGCGCAGTTGATGCAGACCCTGAAGCGGAAGGACAAGGGAGTGGAAGCGATGGAATTCATCGATCCCATTCACGAGTATCCGAGATCGGAGGGGATCAGTATCACCGGAGGATTTGTGTATCACGGTTCGATTGAAGCTTTGAAAAACCACTATCTCTACGGCGACTGGGGAACGGGACGGATCTGGGCTCTCGAATATGACAGCGCGGCCGGAAAGGTGAGCGAAAATGTGCCCTTGCGAACCCCCGAGCAGGTCGCCGAGGGAATGGTCAAGCCGACTGGGTTTTATCCGGACGAGAATGGCGAGGCGATCGTGATCGACTGGCAGGGGAAGCTCTACCGGATCACTGAGTAGCGGAAGTCGTAAGACTTCCGATCTGGCAGGGCCGGTGGGAGGAAAACTCACGTTTTCCTCTACGTTCCGCGTTTCGAGAGCGGGGCGATGGCGTAGCGGAAGTCGTAAGACTTCCGATCTGGCAGGGCCGGTGGGAGGAAAACTCACGTTTTCCTCTACGTTGGACTACTGCCCGCTTTTCAGCACGTAGCGAAGCTCAGAGGCAAGTCGCTCGGCTGTGTAGGGCTTCGGGAGGATCCCGGCAAAGCCATGTTCGAGGGCGGCGGCACGGGCATTTTGCTCGAGATAGCCACTGCTCACGATGATCTTCGCGCCGGCTTCGATTTGCTTGATCGCGATGGTGGCCTCGAGTCCTGACATTCCTCCGGGGAGTGCCAGATCCATGACCACTGCTGCGAAGGTCTCCCCGTTTTGCCTTGCTTCGGCATAGACTTTCACAGCTTCTTCGCCACTCGCTGCAGTGGCAGACTGGTAGCCGAGTCGGTTTACGATTGTCGAGGCTAGCATTTGCATGGGCGGCTCGTCGTCGACAATGAGGATGCTGGGTGTCACAGCTTCCTGCTGCGGAGCTTCGATGGTTGCACTTTCGGTTGCGTTCATGGGGTAATTTGGTTGGAAGTTGGAATCGATTTCAGAATGCGGTGTAGCTGACCTTCTTGATCTCGTCGAGTGTTGTGTTGCCGGCGAGAACATGCATCAGGCCCTCCTGGTAGAGGGTTTGAAATCCGGTTTTCAGAGCGGCCTTTTTCAATTCGGTCTGGGTCGCTCCGGTTTCGATTAGGTCAGAAATTTCAGCGTTAATTTCGGCCATCTCCATGAGCGCTACCCGTCCACTGTAGCCGACTCCGGAGCACTCAGTGCACCCCGCAGCGAAGTAGAGAGTTGGATCTGCTTTTTCCAAGCGAATGCCCTGACGTCGAAAAAGATCATGAATCTGCGGTGTGGCTGTGACGGGTTTTTTGCAATAGCTACAAAGTCTTCGGACCAGTCGTTGGGCCTGCGACATAGCCAGTGAGTCGCCGACAAGGTGGGGCTCCACACCCATGGACAGAAGCCGGGAAATGGCGCGGAGGGAATCGTTCGCGTGCAGTGTTGTGAGGACGAGGTGGCCGGTCAGGGACGCATTGATCGCAGAGGTCGCGGTTTCTTCATCCCGACACTCACCGATCAGTATGACATCCGGATCAGATCGCATTAGAGCTCGCAACCCGTTTCCAAATGTCAGGCCGTGTGTAGGATCGGTTTGCGTCTGATTGATTCCTTCGATCTCGTATTCGATAGGATCCTCGATCGTGTGAATATTGATCCCTTCCTCATTCACACTGTTGATGAGTGCGTAGAGAGTCGTCGTCTTTCCCGAACCGGTAGGGCCGGTGATGAGGCAGAGTCCCTGGTCGCGGCTCATCACTTTCTTCACAATGAGGCTTTGGCGCTTTGAAAAGTTCAGCTCGGAGAGTTCTTTGAGACCATCCTGCTTGTCGAGGAAACGCATAATGATCTTCTGCATTTCGTTGCGGCAGGGAACGGCAGCGACACGAACGTCGACGCGGCGCTGCCCGATGCGGAGACCGAAGCGACCATCCAGAGCCTCCTGCCGGGTTTGGCTCATGTTGGAATAGTTTTTGATCAACGCGACGAAGCGCTGCATCATTTCCTCGGGAGCCGTGTAGATGGTTCTGAGTTTCCCGTCAATCCGCGCGCGGAACCGGGCCACGTTGTAGTATTTCTCGAGATGGAGGTCGGAAGCCCGGCCGTTGATAGCGGTGTAGAAGATCCAGTGAATCAATTCCTCCGGGTTGTGGTTCACGTTTTGTGGATTAATCTGAGCAACGTCATCCGGCTCGATTTCGACGAGGTTTCCGTTGTCGGAAAGCGTGAGTTCCGACTTCTTGATTTCGATTCCAGCAGATCCTGCCAGGGTGCTGGAGTTCCGGCTGATCAGGTTCCGGATTGCTTTTTCATCAGCAAGGACCGGTACAAAATCCACCGGGTCGTTTCCGGAGGAAAGCCATTCGTCTTCGAAGCCAAAATTGCTTTCGGTAGCAGAGAGGAGGTAGACCTTGTGATCTCCCGCGTAGAGGGGATAGACGTTGTGTTTTTCGAGCAGAGGAGCCGGGAACTGGTCCTGCTTGGGCACCTCTTCCGCGTTGAAGCACAGAAGAGAGGGACCTTGGGAAAGATATTGAAGGGCGACCCCGAGAGAAGGCACCATTCCGTTGAAGCTCTCACGATCGACGCTTCCGGATTTGTCCACGGCCTCTGCATAGAGCATGGAGAGCCTGTCCTTTTCCTCACTGTCGTAGGGGTAGTGCTCAAGAAGCCACCGGAAAGCACTTTCCAGATCGTTCGCCGCAAGTTGAGGCGTGGGCAGCAGTTCAAGCGGATTTTCCAGTGGCAGCGGAGAGGTGGAAAATCGCATAACGAGATCTTTCCTAAGCTTTTCATACTGTTCCTGAGAAATCGCGACACGTATCGAGAAACAGGATGGGACTCCCCAGATGTCCCCGGACTTGGGTGCATGATGTGCAAAAATAATGAAAGGACCGATCGTGGAAAATGGCATCCACGGATTGTCGGTTTTCGGGAACCGTCCCAGTCTGCGAAGGGAGTTTTCTGCTTCGACCGAACAGGTCTCCCTGGGAAGGGTTACCGGAAGAAGCCCGAACTGAACAGCAGTCCCTTCGAGCGACATGAATCCGTCCAGACCACTCCCAAAGCCGATGCCTCCCGCTGTATCGGGAGCAGGGGCGGACGTCCCCATGCCGACGACTCGGTCGACGGTATGGGGTGCAGTGATGGTTTCGGCGGGAATCATGTAGGAGAGAGGGAGCGAAAGAAAGATGATTGTTACCGTGAGCCGACTGGTTTGAAGGCCCCGTCATGTGTGTAAGGGGTTCCCAGATCGGAACCATCAAAATCGATTTTGAGCCCGGCCCCGTCCGTTCCCGGTTCGATCAGTTGCCAGGTCGAACCGCTCCACATGGCGCGGTAGTCCTGGTTGCTTGTTGATGTGGCCGGATTCCAATCCGTCCTCATGAAAGGCCCCTTGGGATTGAGCTCTCCAGAGAGGTCGGGGTCACGCCATTGCAGAGTGCGAAGCATGAGCATTTCATCATCGCCGGAAGTAAGGACCGGTGTCGATCGCAGATCCCACTGCGAGTGACTGAACTCCCGGGTCGCTTTGTTCAAACCGGCGATCACATTTTCCGCGACGCTGCGCCTGGAGCCTTCGACCACGTTTCCGATACTGGGGACGGCAATGGCGGCGAGAATTCCGATGACGGCAATGGTAATCATAATCTCCACCATGGAGAAAGCGCGGGCTGAAGGGTAACGCGACTTCATGAAAAAATTAGTAGGCTACGGTTTGCGGGGAACCGCTTGAAGTGTCCGCTAGGGCTGACTTTGTCAGAGCATTCAAATTTCCCGGTAGCGTAATCGAGTATCCGTTGGGGGTGTAATCGGCGATCGTTGCAGGAGCGAAAGAGAGGTAGGGGATCAGATTCGCATACCGGCCCTGATTGTCGGCCGAACTCCAGGCGGCGGAAACATTGTCATGCCCGTTGGCTTGTATGTAGGAAACGATAGACATGTTGATGGCTTCGGCACGGGAGATTGCCAGATTCCTCTCGGAATCCTGCTTGATCGCCACGATGTTGGGGACCGCAAGGAATGCGATGATTCCAATGATGCCGACAGCGGCAAGCACCTCGACAAGAGAAAAGGCGCGAGGAGAGCGGGATACGGAGTTCATAGTCTAAAGAGGATGAGACACTATTTGAGTTCGACTTTGGGGTAGGAAGCGGCTGCCCAGGTGCCGAGGGAAAGATATTGGCCGGTCTTTTTCAGAGCGGCACTTTTCACTTCTGCATTGTTCGTCGTATTCGACGGATTGAGGAAGTGAGCGAGACTGGCATCGTCGAGATAGGCTCCAACGAGTTGGACGCGTCCTTTGCTGGAGCCGGCGAGATTGTAAAGGCGGCGCGCTTCCGCGAGGCCGCTCTGTTGTGATTTGCTGTTCACCCAGGCGTTGACCGCGTTTTGTACGGCAGCCTGTTGCTGACGCGCAATGACCCGTCGGGCGTCCTGCGCTGCGTTCGAAAACGCTGCGATGACAAGGGCAGACATGATTCCGATAACAGCGATAACGATCAGCATCTCCACCATGGTGAAGGCTCGTTTTCTGAGGTTCTGCGAAAGGATCATTATGTCTGAACCACTTCTGTTTTGGAAGGTGACCGGCGCCCGGGTTTCGAGCGCCGGCCAGGCGAATGTTCTCAAAGAGTGCAAGATCGTCAGGCCTGAAACACTTCGGATTGGCTTATTGACCTCCCGTATAGAGGAGTTGCTTGCTGGCAGTGTCGTAATTGAGGTACTTGGCAGCACCGTCGGTCTCGCTCACAGCATCTGTGGCATCAAGACCGGGAACTCCAAAGTAGGTTCCGTTGAAAGGGCTGTCTGCGTCGTTCACAGAAGCTCCCTTAATCATGGCCTTGATGATATCTGCTTCTTTCGTGCTGACAGAAGAGAAATCGACTCCGGCAGCTTGTGCGGATGCAAAAATGGATGCGAGACTTTGTGCGTTGCGGCGATAGGTTGCGTCCTTGGCCGAGTCGTTGATACGGCCGATATTAGGAACGGCGATAGCTGCAATGATACCGATGACGGCGATCACGACGAGCATCTCAACCAGGCTGAATCCAGCCTTCAGAGAATGTTTCGTATTAATTTTCATATGATGTGTATTCTTAGTATTTCGGTTGTTGTTGTCTGATTTCGAGAAACGCTCGCCTTAGGCACTGCTCCTCAAATTTAATATAATCAATAAAAACCATAATTACAACCAAATTAATAGTTGTTTTGTGCGAACGAGTATTATTGTTTTTATGAGAGCGAAAGACCGATTTTACTTCTTCTTGAGAAGCGCATCTCCCAACGAGAAGACGGGAGCGTAGATTGCGTAGATGAGGAGTCCGACCATGGACCCGAGAATCACGATTGTAACGGGTTCGATCAATTTATCGATCTGGTTCGCTGCGGTATCGAGTTCATCCTCATAGTCTTCGGCGATTTCGTTGAGAAGTTCCGTGCCGGCCCCTGTCTCAGCGGCAGTTTCCATCAGTCCGCAGATCATTCGACCGTCCTCACCGAGCCAGTGAGACTCAATGAGAAAAGCATCGGGAAGCGTAGTCCCTGAGAGGATGTGCAGCTTCACCTTTTCGAAAAAGGTTTTGTAGTGGTGATGCCAGGAAGTTTCTGCGGTGATTTCCAGGGCGGTAGCGAGACGCACATTGGCTTCGATCAGAAGCGCCAGAGTTCGAAACGCTACTGCGGCCGCTGATTTTCGAACCAATCCATTTACGACGGGTAATTTCAGGAAGAGCGTTTGAACGGCCGGGATGGCGGAAATCTTTCCCCAGTTCTTGAAGAAGAGAAACATCCCGATAACAGGAATGGCCGCAAGCCAGGGCTGCTTCAGCAGGACGTCGGAAAACGTCATCATTGCTTTCGTCGCGGCGGGAAGCTCCGATTCCAGGGAGGTATAGAGCTTGGTCATCGCGGGAACGAGCGTAAAGCTCATCGTGATGACGACACCGATTCCAAGGCAGATGATCACTGCGGGATAAATCATTCCCGATTTCAGCTTCTTGAGAATGCGGGAGGTCTTTTTCTGTGCTCCACCGATTCGGCGAAAGACCTCGGGCAGTCTTCCGGCTTCTTCACCGGCCCGGATCAAAGCGATAATGTCGGGAGTAAAGACGTCCTTCACTTTCGCCATCGAGTCACTCATCTTCTCGCCCTGGGAGAGGTCGTGAGCGACTTCGGCGATCAGTCCGCGAAAGCGGGGTGATTTAACCCGGTTTGCCTGGAGGTGAAAGCTCTTGACGATCGGAATGTTCCGGTCAAAGCACTTGGCGAGTCCGTTGAACATCGCGACCCGGTCATCCAGATTGTGGTTCTTGGAAGTTAATCGCTGAATCGACTCGTCGATTCCTTTGATATCGGAGACCTCAGCGGTTTCAACGGGGGTCTTTCCTGAACCGACGAGCGCCTTGTCGTCTGTGCTGGTGTCGACAACGGTGGTGGATTTTCGTCCGGTGTGGACGTTGGTCAGTTGGACTTTCTTGAGCATAGCTGAACAGGGTTGGGTGAGTGCAAAAGGGGAATCGGGTTATGGATTTGCCTTTACGTATTGAACGCGGGGCAGATCGCCGTCGAGAAAGTGATCGCTCTTGTAGACGTAGAATCCGTGTTGGCGCTCGGTGTCCTTGAGACCGCCGGTCCAGGCGCCTTCGATGATGCTCGCGTTCGTTGCCTCCGTCGTTGTGTATGCGAATTTAATCCACCATCGTTGCACGGTTCCGAGTCTCGCGATATTGGCGGCGTGGGGTTCGATCGTTACTCGGGAAATGATGTCGCAATCAGGAAGGATCTGCGTCCGAATGATCGCTGGATCGACACCCAGTTGGACGAGTTGAGTGCAGTTATCGATGTAGTTAAATGCCTTGTTCGCTCGTTCGTTGATTTCCTCCCGGGTCACCATGGCCAGGGACATGGAAGAGGCAGCTCCGATGCCGATGAGAAGGATACTGCTTGCGACGAGAGCTTCGATCAGGGTATATCCCTTGCTGTTGGATGGCTGCTGTTTCATGGGGCAAGATAGGCTTCCACCCAGGCGTTTCGGCTGAGAAGTGTTTCGTATCCCTCGACGTTAAATTGCTGATTGAGGATCAAGGTTCCGTCATAGACGTTAATGGGGCGGCTCCCGCGAATGCCACCAACGATGGTGGCTGTGTTTACTGCTGCTGCCCCAATGAGAGCTCCGGTGTTTTGCAGTTCCAGGACCATGTGCCATTCCGGGAAAGGGTCCGGTCCTGTGAATGCGATTTTCGCATCATATCCATAGGTGGGAGGCGTGGGGTTTTGTTCTGTCGAAACGGCGAAGACGATTCGACGTTTGTTTTGACCCCGGAAATCGATAGTGTGGACGCTGTCCGACCCCGTATTGTTGATGGCTATTCCGACAGGGCTCATCGATGCGGCTGCAGAAGCGGCGATCGCACCCGCCTGTCCATGTACAATGATTTCTTCGGCGCTTTCCAGAATGAGATGGGGGAGAGAGGGCCGATTCAGAAAGATCTCCACTTTACCGATTCCGTCCGAATGAGCCGCCGTTTGATTGTTCGTGTGAAGCTCCTCTGCCCGGGGGGAAATCTTGAGTTCGTGAGTTATCGTGAGATAGGAGAGAGCATCGTTCGGGATGGGAAAATGATTGGAGAAGATGGTGTAGAGCTGGTCTGCGGTGAAGGCCGAGGGTGAACTCTTGTCCGCAACGGCGCGAAGAAGGCGTGAGGATAGTGGATAGCTGAATGGCAAAGAGGCCATCAATTCGTCAGTCGTCTTCGCCGTGATTTCCGACTCCAGAGTTGCATCGTCTGCACCATCGGGGGCAGTAGCTGGACCCGGCCCAACGACAGATGGATTGAATCCACTCATTGTTTTCACCAATCCGGCGGCAGCCCAGCGGGTGGCATAGTCATTGTGCCCATTCGTAGCGGAGTCGACGAGATCGAGTTCGCCTTGATACGATGGATTACTTCCTGCGAATCCCGTCGTCTGCTTGGGAATCGGATAGTTGAGAGGCAGTACCGAATTATCCAAGGTGTTTAAGAATGAATGAGTACCTGCGACATCGTTGGGAACGATGTATTCGTCGGCCCTCAGTCCGCCCTTGAAGTCTTTTGCGGCGGCATCCCAGAAAACAGCTCGGCCGTTGACTCGCAGATTTCCTGCGATCAATGTATTAAAGGTATCCGGTTGGTAGGCGGGGTGCATGGTCAGCAAATCTCCTCCCAAGACCGGGTTGTAGCTTCGAAGCTGAAAGCTTGCAGTTTGGTTGCCGACATTGTCATTGAGGACAACGTCGATGTCCGTGGTGTAGGACCGAATAGGTGAGATTCCGTTTTTGGTGGTCCGGGTAGTCGAGGCATTTTGCAGAGGCACCGGGGCATACGTTTTTATGGTGACTGAGGCAACACTTTCGTCGGTGTATTGCACAGTATCTCCCGGGGAAAGCGCGGAGGGATTGCCGGGGATGGTGTAAGTCACGTCGGAGGCCAGTCCGCTTCCGGTATGAAGGTGGTTGGCATAGAGCGCGTCGCGTGCAAGTGCCTTACTGCTCCTCAATGTGGCTCGACGCTTCATGCCTTCATAGCTCGCCTCGACCTGGTGCCCGCGGGCATCAAGGAGGGAAACCCAGGCTGCCACCCCGATCGTTCCAAGGGCCGCGAGAACCATACAGATGACAAGAATGCTACCCCTCTGTGAGGAACGCTTTCGGTACTCTCCGGATTGAAAAGGGGAAATCATGCAATATGGCTACAGGTTGGGGAACATGGAAATCGCGACCATGAACGAGGTTTTACCTGTCATCTTTTGGTAGGCCTGTCGGGGGGAAGTGGCAGGGTCGGTCACCGTGAACGCCGGAACATCGTAGGGATTGATGGCAGGGTCGGGGAGCCAGACGAGTGAGAAAGGGCTGCCCTGGGCGACTTTGAAACGGTCGATCGCAGTTCCCTCTACGACTGCCTGTCGTCCTTCCCGCTCAAACGAAACGAAGACGGGATAAAATGGATCTCCCGCTCCGCTTTCGAAGAAGATGTCGTAGTAGTGTGTGAGAGACCCGTTTTTGTAGCGGCGGACCGAGACGTAGGTGCCGGGAACGTTCGTAACCGGCACGAGATCAATTTCGTAGACGGCGTTCACGCGGATGAAGCCTGGATCGGTTTCCGGACCGAGCAGGTAGATCGTTGTATTTGGTCGGTTCGCCGGAGGCACGTTTCGAATCGCAGTATCGTGAATTCCGGCGGAGATGGGGTCGATCGTAGCGAGGAACTGACGGAAGGCCTCGGGAGTATCGAGACGGACTTTCCGGCTCGTGCTTCCAACCTCGCCGGGTTCGTAGCGGAGGAATTCCGGACGGACTGTATTTCTTAGCACCCGGGGAAGACAGAAGACCGCAGAAGAGGCTTCAGCGTCTTCGAGCATACGATCCCGGAAGAGCTGCGCGGTGGCCGCTTTGCCATAGTTCGGGGCGGTATGAACGCGAACGGTCCCTGTGTTCGTCCCGTAGAAATTGATGTTTGCGGAATTGCCGATGTTCGCATTGACGACACGAACAAGGCGCTTGGAATTCGCATTGATGCTACCCAAGACCAGAGTCGCCGCTCCGAGAAAAATCGCGGAGAGCGAAATGGCAACCAGCATTTCGACGAAGGTCCATGCTTGAATACGGGGGCTTGAGATGACTTTCATGCAAAAGGTCTGAAATGGACGTCTCTACTGAGCGGCCTCATACACTTCCCGCGGGGGATGGCGCGCAGGATCTTTCGCGGCCATGCGCTGGCGCTCAATCTTCCTCTCCTGACCAATTCGAAGAACACCCATCTGACGTTTGGCAAGAGCCGTTCCGCCCTCTTCATCGGTCGACGTTGTCCGACGCTGTCCGTGGAGCGCATAAGATACACTCGGAGTCAGATCGAAGGCCAGTTGCAAGGTCTTACCGGTAGGTTCGCTCGATTCAATATCAAGCCAGGCGAGAGTCACGCTGTCCTCGGAGATTTCGATGACTTTGAGATCTTCACTTTGGTCAGGAAGGAGTTCGGGAAGGATCCGCCCCTGTTCGATGATGATATCTCCCAGGAGGATGCGAAGTCCGTTCTGACCACGACTCATTCCCGTGACGGAAAGGGAGCTCAGCGTCTTCCGGATTTCGATCTCTTCTCCATTTTCCCCGTTGTTATCTAGATTCTCCTCGCCCGGGGAACGACTGGCATAGGGGTTGCGCTCGTTGCTCTTGATCAGGAGCTGTCTTTTCGACTCGGGAGACATTCCAATCATCCGCACGGGCTTGTAGGAAGCAGCCGGGGCGACTTGCGGAAATTCTCCGGATGTAGTTATGGCCGGAGCCTGCGCGGAAGCATACGTTCCGACGAATCCCGGAAGAAGTATCAAACTGTAAAATACGGCTTTCATAGTGTGGTTGCGTTAGATGGGATCAGCTTTTGAGAACCGGGATTTGCACCTGAAGCTCAAGATGAATGTCATTGCCCCGATCACCACGCTTGATGTTGCAGCGAGTGACTCGGCAACTGGGGAGTTCCTCTTCGAGTCGTCCGAGCCAGTTCAATGTTTTTGCATAGTCGTCCTCGACTGTGAGATCGGCTACGAGGGCTTCTGTGATGAGCGTGTCTTTCTCGATGTCCCGGGACTCGAACTTCTGGGAAATGAGGAATACATCACCCTCACGGATCACTTCCACGATCCGCTGCTCAGCATCCTGAGATGACGTGAGGTTTTGGAAGTGGGGTTGCCACTCCTTCGCCGCTTTTCGGAGTTCGGTCGTTTTCGAATCGAGTGTCTTCAGCTGGATTTGGGACAGTTGCGCCTGACTTTCAGACGCCTCGGCATTCATCTGGACCTGATCAGCACGATCCCGTGCGGCCTTGGAGGCATTGCGGAGTTGGTTCACGCCGTAAAGCATTCCGACAATGGCAATCGCGAGGACGAGGCAGGCAGTTTTGTGATTGTTCATGAGATGGGTAGGGGAACGTGGTGAGGGCTATTTGTCGTTGAAGATCAGAGTGGCCTGGAAGTCGGTGGAGTTACGTCCTTTCACTTCCTGTGCGGAGTATGTCAGATAGTTGAGAGCGTAGATCTCGTTGAGGGTTGACTCGATTTGCTGGCTGCCACCCCCGTCGATCTTTAACTGCATGAAGGTGTGGGCGGGAATTTCCGGATTCCGGTCCAGAGACAGCTCGGCGATCGTGGATTCTTTCCCCATCGACCGGGCGATGGTTGCGACTACAGGTTGGAGCGGGTGCGAGCCCTCCAGCCATTCTGCGTATCCTTCGGCCTGTTTCGCTTCATTGACGATACCCGCCTGCTCGGAAAGGTAGCCGGAATGCAAGCCTTCTGCCTGGCTCAGTCGAATCGCCATTTCCGCTTCACGCGATTCGTACGCTTTTTTGCTGAGATAAAAGAAGAGGGTGAGGAGAAGCGACGCAACGGTAGCCAGATAAAAGGTGATCGGTACCAATTTGAGGGCCGAAGGCAATCCTTCGGACACATTTTGGCGTTCCGTTTTGATATCGTGGATGAGATTTTCCATGATGTAGTTTCGTTAGATATGAATGAGGGGGGATTGAGCAGGTCTCTCAGTTTCGGCCGAGAATGTTCCAGAGAGCATCTTCTTCGGTGACGTCGGTGACGTTCAAGTTCTCGAAGAGGGAAAGGTAATTCTTCGTGAATTCCCCGTTGTTTCTGTCTTCCATCAGGAGAACGCGGGTGCTTGGTTCCGCGGCGTCGATAAAGGGGCGCAGCATTTGGGAAACGGTAGCTTCATCGTTTGGCTGAAGTCCACTGCGGCAGCGAAGATCCTGCCATTGCCCGGCTTTCTGGCGAAGAACGCAAAGTGAGTTGTCCAGCCAGGTCGCGATAATGAGATCCTGAGACTTCAAGGCGGTATCAGCGGAAATACGATTGAGAAGATTTGCGGTCATGGCAAAGAGACCAACGCAAATTCTTCCGGAGCGCAAATTGCGGGTTCGCATGGTTTCCTCGATAGTTTTGATTATGGAGTCATCGCAGGCCATCATAAGACTCGCACTGGTTTCCGGGGAATGGTGAAGCGCGTATCGCTTCGTCCGGTCATACTTCGTGCCGAGAATCGATTTCGGGCTCTGGCGAAGTTCCTCCTGCCACCCTTTCTTGCGGGAGAGGTTGTGCTCAAGACTGATGATGAAGCGATTGTTCAGGGAAACTCCGATCCATCCATCTTCTGTATGGGAAGCCCAGTTGTCAGCCATTTGGCCGGCAATCTCTGCGAACTCGCCATCGGCCTCTCCAATGTCTTCGATCTGTCCCTTCTTGTTGAGATAGCACCAGGAAACATGACCGCGACTGATATTAACCAGCACTGACTTGCGCTTCGGGAAGCGCTGTGGCCAGGTGAATTTGGGATTGTCAGCTTCGGGCCGGAAGGCCGCGAAAGTGAGCACTTCTTTGATGTCTTTAAGTTCCATGGTTGATTAGCGGGGTAAAGCGTTGTCGGATTCGAGGATGTTCTCGTTGTGGAGGTACTCGGCGACCTCGTGATCCGAGTAGCCGGTCTTGGGAGGGACCGTGGATCTCCAGCCTTCATATTCGCGGAGCTTTATGCAGTGCTCAAAGTTCATCATTCCTTTGGTGACCCCGGTCTCCAGCTCATGCTCGAGACGTTTGAAATCACCGCGACGGATCATTCCCGTTACCGAGTCGTAGGGAAAGAGCACCTCGTGGATGGGGAATCGGCGATCCTGTTGACTATCGAGAAGAAGTTGCTGGCAAAGAATCATTCTCATCGAATCTGCGAACGAGAGCATGGCGTTTTCCATTCGCTCACTGGGAACGAGTTTGAGGAAACGCTGCACGGTCTGGGCGGCTGAGGAGGTGTGCATCGTCGCGATCACGACGTGTCCTGTTTCGGAGGCCTGGAGTGCGATCTCTGCACTTTCACCATCCCGAATCTCACCAATCATAATTACATCCGGAGCTTGTCGAAGGGAGGCTCGCAGTGACTGACCGAAGTCCAGTTCGTCCGAGCCCATTTCCCTCTGTGTGATCAGAGAGGGGAGATTGGTGGGGAGTATGTATTCGATCGGATCCTCAAACGTAATGATGTGCTCGCGGCGGCGTTCGGCGCGGGCTTTGATCATGGAGGCAATTGTGGTCGACTTACCGGATCCGGTCGCACCACAGATCAGAAACAATCCGTTTTCCGCCTCGAGATAGGCTTTCATCGCCTGGGCGGGCAGCGAAATCTGCTGTGGCGCGGGAATGTTGTTCGGGAGCAGGCGCATGACCCAGCGAAGGCGGCCGCGGGTCGTCATCTGGTTGACTCGAAAACGGAGCGGTCCGATCTGCATCGCATAGTCCTTCGTTCCCGGGGTGATGGGCTCCTCTACGGTTGGCTGGAAGATGAACGAATCTACGATAAGCTCACCGTTTTTCCGATAGACCAGTTGTTCCCGGGGAGTGATGTAGAAATCACTAATGCTGTTCTTCTGCGCCAGGTGCAAAATACGATTCCCTAGAGGGCTTCTGTCGTCGACTCCGTTCATATGGTTGGCAAAGTTTCCGGTTGGAAGAGATGGATTAGTTGGGGAGGAGGGTTCCTGGGATCTCACCGGTTCCGGTGGCACTCTCGTAAACGTGAAACCGGCTGGTAGAGGAACCCCCGAAGGAATCAGTCGCTACGAATTCCAGCGAATTGGGGGCTCCGCTGCCTACCGGCTCGCCATCGAGGATGCATTCCGGGGCACCATGTTCGAAATAGTCGTTCCCGTTTGTGACCGAATATTGAAGGTTGGCACCTCCGGGAGCAGAGTAAAGATCATCGATTGCCGTTCCCGACAAGCTGCTTGGAACAGGGTGAAAATAGGCATGGTTTACGTTGCTGTCTTGATACCGGGAGGGATCAACGGTCAGAAATTGAACGCGAATATTCGAATTCATGGAAACGGAAACCGGACCCGTGTAAGGCAACCAGGGATCACTGTTGATCTGAAACATAGGGGTTCCGGAGCTGGTGGGACCTGCGGGGGCGCCAGGGTTGCTTGTATAAGTGTGGCCCCATACCCAGGAAGAGTTCTGCGCATAGCTGACGGTATCCTCCCGTATTTCGAGATTGGGAGCGACCTCAGCAAGGGAATCATCGAGAATGAATTCGATCTCCGACCCGGATTGAAGCACTTCGAAACGTTGGCTGGAATAGTTATAGTGGGCCCGGGCTTTCCAGCGATCTGAGGCAACCGGTGAGCTCGTTACGCGATTGTCGATCATTTTGCCGGATGGCGCCCCGGCATGCCGCTTCTTTTCGCTCTTACTTCGAGAGTTTTTCAATTTTAACAGGGCTGCCTCGGCTGTCGTGACTTCATCCATATTCCCGCCATTAACGAGGCGAATTCGTATCGTTGAGTGGGGAGCTTGAACGTCGGAGGTGAGTTTGTTTTGCTGCGCTCCTTCTCTCACGTTGGTCACCGCCATCGTCGCCACGGTGGCGATGAGACCGAGTGCCACGACGCTCAGTATCATTCCTACGGCACTGACTGCGGCGCTTTTTCGGCGACGTTGAGGGTGAATGGAATAAAGCATTATAATTATGAAAAATACATATTGTATAAAAATTTATCACAGGAATCGAATAGGATCAATTATAAAAATTCTAGTTTTTATTAATTTTAAGGTTGAATGTTTCGGAATTGTGAATATTATTATTATGAAAATTCTAATAAAACTGAATTATGAAAACTAAGCTTCTTGTTTTAATCGCAGCAGTACTTTCAAGTGCTTCCTTTGCCTACGGCCAGGTTGGTCAGCAAATGGCTCTCTTGAACTCTCCTGCCTATGAGGCTGCTGCGGCACCTCTCCGTGGCGCTCCCCCTCGCCAGTACAACTTCTCGAAGGCTGTGCTCAGTGATGTCATGCGCCTCATGGCCGAAGACGCCGGAATCGGTTTCTTTGGACTCCCCGACGGAAGTAACGGCGGTGAACGCCTTGTTACTTTCACTATCAAGGCAAGCGCTTTCGTGGCCCTCGAAACTCTCGCCAAGGCAAACGGAGTTGCATTGATTCATGACAGTGGCATCTGGTATCTCCGGCCTGCAAACGACAACGAACTGATCGGGCGCATTTACGAAATCAATTACAATGCGCAGGAACTGGTGACGAAGAACACCCAGGCCTCCGGCGGTGTGGGTGGCAGCAGTTCCGGAGGTTCGGGAGCAGGCGGTGCTGCTGCCGGCCTCGACCTTCAGGGCTCTCCCGATTTCTTTGTGACCGAGCCTTCCCGGATACTTTCGGATATTCAGAATATTCTCGATATCCCGACGACTGGAGCCCGTGCCACTTTCGCGCCGACTGCCTCGGTAGACAATGTGGCTCAGCTCTCCCTGGGGGGGCTCCAGGGAGCGCCTGACGTGGTATCGCGGGCCGTATCTTCCGGAGATGCCGACAGTGGAGCCGGGCAATCCAAGGTCATTTGGAACAGCGACTCGAACACACTTTACGTGGTCGCGACCCGCCAGCAGCATCAGTGGATTGAAGCCTACCTTGCTTCGGCAGACCGGCCCCAGCCGATGATTGCGGTGGAAGTGAAATTCATTGAAACAAGCCGCAACCCGACTTCCGACTTCGGAATCGACTGGGATGGTGCGCTCGGTGACAGTGGGCTTGAGGTCAATCTCAACAATGCTACCGGTCCCATTAATCTCGACAGCATTGGAAGCTATTCGCTTCCTACGGCAGTCTTGAGCTACTCGGACCTCAACTGGAAGCTTCGCGCCATCTATGGCGATCGGAATACGAAGTCCGTTTCATTTCCCAGGATGGTCACTCTCGACAACCGGGAAGTGGCTTTCCGAAGCGTCATCAACCAGCCCGTTCTCGGATCCAGTGCCAGTGCCAGCCTCGGTGCCGGTGGAACTCAGACTTCCTCGATCGAATACATTCCGATTGGAACCGTCATCAATATTCTCCCGAAGCGTATGAAGGACGACAAGATCCTCCTCAATGTGTCGGTGACCGTTTCCGACATCGTCGGAACCGAGTTCATCAACGGCAACCCGTTCCCTATTGCCACTTCCCGGGTCTACACAGCTCCCCTCACTGTGAAGAGCGGCTATACGGTTGCAATTAGTGGCCTCGACGCCGCCAGCACTTCGGTGAATGAGCGCGGAGTTCCCGGTCTCGCAAAAATTCCGGTGCTTGGGTATGCCTTCAAGAACAAGAAAAAGGATCGCAACCGCCAGCACCTCATGATGCTGATCACTCCGATCGCGCTTGACCCGGGAACAGAAGGTCTCACGAAAAAGCCTGTTATCAGCGAGCCCTGGAAACAGCATGCCTATGCCAAGGCTCCGGTTGCTGATGCGGCACCGCGGACCAATGCGGATCTCTACCCGAATCCGATCCAGGAGGTTCCTGATTTCCAGACGAAGCTTGATCCGGTGGAATCCCGCAAAGCGAGTCATCAGTTCGGTGGAAAACCCCAGCTGGTTGCAACTCCCATGGAGGCCGAGGTAACTCCAAGGAATGTCGGTGCCAGTGCCGCAATTCCGATGACAGAGGCTTCGAAGCCGGTTGCACCATCGTCGACGCCAGTGGCCGTTGACTCTACCGTTGTTGCGTTACAACCGATGGCAAGCGAGCCGAAGGGGGCTGCCAAACCTGAGGTAAAACCTGCACCTGCCTCAGTCGATCCACCCGAACCCGCCATGGATGACGAAAAGTTTGCCGGGATCAAAAGTGGAATTGCGAAGATCGAAGAGCAGCTTTCCCGGGTCCCTGCGGGAACCGGGAAACTGGAGGCAGATGACGGCCAGCTCGTCGTCAATGCTTTCGAAAGCGCCCAGAAACTCCTCAACGAGGTCGACGAAGTTCGCGGAAGCGACGGAGCCCCTCTCCAGGGAGAGCTCGGAGATGCCTGGTGGCAGCTGATCAGTCTCAAGACAAAGGCCGTCAAAATCAGTCGCCGCTCACCCGATAGCCTCGCGCTGAATCTCGATGGCGATTCGAGCGAGGAGACTGCCGAGTAGTTTCCGACCCAATAATTTCTCCCAACTTCCCTTGGGAAAAAACAAGAAGTGGATAACTGTCCCGTGGCGAAGGCTGCGGGGCAGTTTTCTTTGTTTCGGAATTCCAATTTTCGGTGCGCTTTATAAC
>JARGNG010000173.1 GCA_029213265.1 Verrucomicrobiales bacterium
GCAACGATTCCGCGCTCGATCAATCGATCCACGGCAACGACTTCTGGCAGACCGACTTTGATCCGGTCACTCGTCTCTGGAGTCTCACGTTCAACGTCCCGTCACCACCGGAGGGCGGGACTCGCTTTCAACTTCGTCAAACGAAGAGGTAAAGAATCCCGGCAGCTTCCTGCCGGGATTCTCAAAACAGGATCAAGCCTTCCAGG
The DNA here is from genome assembly GCA_029213265.1 of Verrucomicrobiales bacterium. Classification (GTDB taxonomy): domain Bacteria; phylum Verrucomicrobiota; class Verrucomicrobiia; order Verrucomicrobiales; family DEV007; genus Arctic95D-9. Next base: position 207 of record JARGNG010000173.1, read on the forward strand.
GCAATTTCCACTTGCCGGGAATCGCGACATCGTATTCGCCGTTCTCCTTTGGAAGAACCGGAGGCTCGGCATCAAAGGCAAACTCTTCAGGCATCAGCGAGTAGTCGGACTTCACCGCTTCGTCCCAGATTACATTCTGACCACTGTAGGTCGCAATTCGTCCCAGCACCGCGGTGAAGGAACTCTTCGCAGCGAAGTAGGCGTCATTCTGAGGTTTGTCATTCAAGATCGCATCCCACAGCTTCTCGTGCTCTGCGTCCTTTGGATTTTTCGATCCACCCCGGGGCTTACGATACTGCCATTTCACATTTCCCTCGAAATCAGTAATCGTTCCTTTGCCGGGATCCATGATTCCCTCGCTTCCGAAAATCTCTTCCCCAACCCGGCGAAACGTGCCTTTGATCTGGCGACACTGGCTATTCATAATCGCGCTGTTGTGTTCCGGGCCATACCGATACTCAATGAAGTGCTGGTTGAAGATCTCACCGATCGTAGCCGACTCATCGGTTCTTGCCCCGTGACCCTGCGCAGAAACAGGATGCCCTCCCATAATCGGGTCACCACTGGCAAACCAGTTGATGACATCAATATTGTGAACGTGCTGCTCGCAAATGTGATCTCCACTGAGCCAGCGGAACTGCTGCCAGTTTCGCATTTGAAACTCCATTTCCGTCCAGCCCGGCTGACGATCAATCGTCCAGGGACGGGCACCATCCCAGTAGGCCTGCGCGCTCACCATCTGCCCAATCGCACCTTCCTGGTATTTCTTGAACGACTCCAGATATGAATCCTGGCAGTGACGCTGCAAGCCGACAACGACCTTGATATTCTTCTGATCGGCTTCCTCTGCCGACTTCATCACCATATTGTAGCCGTGAGCATCCACGCAAACCGGCTTTTCCATGAAAACGTGTTTTCCCGCTTTCACCGCGTAGTCAAAGTGAATCGGTCGAAAGCCCGGAGGAGTGGCAATGCAAACCACATCGACCTGATCGATCACCTGCTTGTAGGCGTCAAATCCGGTGAACTGACGACTGGCCGGAACATCCATCTGCCCCTCTTTCCCCATTTTCTCCAGTTGCTTTTGAATGGCTGGAAGGCCGGATCCACGGGGACCGGTCCCATCGATTTTGTCAGCAAAGGCTTCTGCAACGGCAACGAGACGGGCTCCGTCGTTTGCATTTAGATTCTGAATGATGGCGCCGGAGTTTCGTCCTCCGCATCCCACCATACCCACTTTGATTTCATCACTTCCGGCGACCTGGGCACAAAGCTCAACAGGAAGGGCGGAAGCGGCCGCGACACCGGCGGAACCGGCGAGAAATTTTCGACGCGAGGTCGGTTCAGTTTGGTCAGTCTCTTTACGTATCATAGTCCCAAACTGTAAGGACACTCATTTCGTTACACAAGCCGGATCAAGCCGGAGGCGCATAGACGCCCTCCCTGCGCAGATCACTTTTTCTTCTTTTTCGGAGCATTCGGATCCTGCTCGGAGAAGGGCTTCAGTTCGGGAGCCGCGTCTTTCGGAATCCATTTTTGCAGTTCCCTCTTCACCTCATCGTGATCGGGATTCCCTGCCAGGTTGGTATATTCGTCAGGATCAATTCTATGGTCGTACAGCTCTTCCGCTCCATCCGCATATTGGATGTAGCGCCAGTCCCGGGAGCGAATTGCATGATTTCCAAAATAGGAGGAAATAACCGCGGGACGCTCGCGCCCCGCATTCGGATCGTCCAACTGGGGACGCAGGCTCAAGCCCTCGAGGTGCGCCGCCTCCGGTAAACCACAGAGGTCAACCAGGGTCGGATAAACATCGAGAAGACTGACCGGTTCCCGACAGGCTTCACCGGGTTCGATGCCGGGACCCGCAATGAGAAACGGGACCCGCGTTGACTCCTCCCACAAAGTTCGTTTGGCCCAGTGCTGCTTTTCCCCGAGGTGAAAGCCGTGATCGCTCCACAGAACCACGATGGTGTTCTCTTTGTGAGGCCCCTGTTCCAACCCATCGAGAACGATTCCGACACAGGCATCGACAAAACTCGTGCTGGCAAGGTAGGCATGGACCATTCCCCGCCAAACATCATGCTTCACAACGTCGACATGACTTGGGGCGATTTGTTTCAATCCAACAAAATTCGGCGGGACGTCTTCCAGGTCGGACAAAGGATTGTCGGGAAGGACGATGGAATCCCGGTCATACAAATCGAACCATTTCTGCGGAACAAACATGGGCACATGAGGTCGAAACAGTCCGACCGACAT
>JARGNG010000069.1 GCA_029213265.1 Verrucomicrobiales bacterium
GCTGCGGGGCAGTTTTCTTTGTTTCGGAATTCCAATTTTCGGTGCGCTTTATAACACTCGAATCCTCCGAGTGGCGTAGATTGGATAGGTATGACATCTCCTCCATCCCTTCCCTCTGACCATCGCGGCGAACAGGTGATACGATCGATTAAAGATCACCTTCTGCTTCTCATTGGAATTGTGGCAATTGCCTGGGGTCTGGAAACTGCTGATACTGTTCTCTTCGGATTTCTGGATCGTTTCGGGATCCAGCCACGAACGATTTCCGGTCTTTCCGGAATCCTGACGGCTCCCTTTCTTCATCTTGGATTTGGCCATCTTATTTCCAATACTCTTCCTTTCCTGATTCTCGGAGGAGTCGTCCTCATCGGCGGCAGGAGTGTTTTTATTCGTGCTTCCGTATTTATCATCGCCATCGGCGGCATGATGTTGTGGACGCTCGGTCCCAAAGCGACCAACCACCTCGGCGCGAGTCTCCTCATTTTTGGCTACCTCGGATTTCTCCTCGCCCGGGGAATATTCGAGCGGTCCGGCTTCTGGATTCTTGTATCCGTCCTGACTCTGATCCTCTACGGAGGGATGTTAGGCGGCGTGCTTCCCGGTCAGCCCGGTATTTCGTGGCAGGGGCATTTGTTCGGTTTTATCGCCGGAGTCATCGCCGCCCGGGTCATGTGTACGAAGGATCAAGGGGGAGCGATTTCCGGTTGAGAGTCCTATTTTCGGCATCTCAGCGAGGACCCTCCTCTCGGCCCTGGTAATGCAGTCTGCTCATCCGTAGAACGAAACGAGAGGTCTTCATCTTTGCAGAAACAGACACTCACGGCCCCTTCGATGTCTATCTACTCCCCGAATTCCCGGATCGCTTCCAGAAACGGCTCCAGATACCGTTCTGCCTTCACCTTTCCGATGCCGCGGATACGCAGCGCCTGCTCTTCGGAGGTCGGTCGGATCCGGGTGAAAAATTCCAGTATCTGGTTGCTGAAGATCACATACGACGGAACGCCTCCAGCTTCCTTCGCCAGAGTCGTGCGGACCTCTTTGAGTTTCTCGAAGAGCTTCTCGTCAAAGGCAAGGTCGTCGAGTTGAATGCCGGGTTCCCCAACCCGTGCCGCTCCACGCTGCGCATTTCCGGCTGTCTCCATGGCAGCGCTGTGACTGCGGTCTGGCCAGCCGAGGGAAAAATGACGATCCCCTTTCATTACTTCCGTTCCCCGTCGCGTCACCATGAGCAGGGGATAGGGCGTTTTCTTGATCATGACCAGTCCCGCTTTCTCCATTTCCGATAGCAGCGCAAAAACATAGGCGGATCCCAGTTCCTTCAGGATGCCGTAGGTGCTGAGCTGATCGAGTCTTCCTGCAGCAAGTTCCTGGGAACGGCTTCCCACAAGCATCTGCACAATTTTCCCTTTCCCAAAGCGGGGCTCCCATTCTCCGGAGCCGGTTCGGCCGCAGGTTCGGGCGACCCCGGAGATTGCCTTCCGGACAATGTCGAATTCTTCTTCGTCGGGCTCGCGTCCGGAGTGCGCGCTGCTTTCTCCGCAAATATCGCAGGAACCACAGGGCTGTGAATTCGACTCGCCGAAGTACTCCAGAATCCACTGTTGCCGACAGGTGCTCGAGTCGTAGCAGAACTTTACGATCGCATCGAGCTTGGAGCGGTCTCGACGGTCCTTTTCGAAAAGAGCTTCCTGATTCAGCTCCAGATCCGTGTCCTTCAGCGATGGATCCTTCAGTCGCGTTCCCCGGGCCCGTTCCCCGGGAATGTCAAAACGCTCCAGGTATCCGGCCCGAACGAGATGGGAAAGCGCGCTACCCACCTGCATCGTGTTCTTCACATTCACCATTTCGGCGATTTCCCGAATCGGGATGGCAACTCCTTCGTTCGAGGAGCCGCACAGCCGTCGCATGGCAGTGTAGACATCGAGAATGATATCGAGACCCGGGTTGTTGCCGTCGATGAAAAATTCCTGGGTCCTCGTATCGGCGTAGTTGAAGAGCAATTCACATTCCGATGGTTCGCCGTCGCGTCCCGCACGCCCCGCCTCCTGGTAGTAGGCCTCAATGCTTCCGGGGACGTCAAAGTGCGCAACAAAGCGGACGTCGGATCGATCGATCCCCATTCCAAAGGCATTGGTCGCGACCGCGACGTCGTAGGTCCGGTCGAGAAATACATTCTGCGCCCACTCGCGGTCCTTGTCCTCCATGCCCCCGTGATAGGCTACCAGCTTTACGCCCATGCCGGAGAGGGAGGCGCTCACTTCTTCGACCCGCTTGCGGGTCGCACAGTAGACGATGCCGGTTTTATGGGTTTCGACGAGCCGTTGAAGGCGATCATATTTTTCCCGGTGCCCTTCGCAGAGAATCACGTTCAGACTGAGATTGGGGCGCTCAAATCCGCTGATCGAGACCAGTGGATCCCGCAGTTTCAGCACCCCGAGCACGTCCTTCTGCACCTCCGGAGTGGCCGTCGCCGTAAAGGCTGCGGTTTGGGGGTAGTCGAGTTCGGCAACAGCTTCGGAGAGGCGGAGGTAGTCCGGGCGGAAGTCGTGCCCCCATTGACTGAGACAATGCGCCTCGTCGACCGCGAAGAGAGCGATCGGAACCTGCTTCAGGGCGCTGATGAACTGGGAACTGCGAAAACGCTCCGGTGCCACGTAGACCAGCTTGAATCGCCCGTCAGCGAGGTCGCGCAGGCGGTCCGACTGCTCCGCCGGGGACAGCGTGCTGTTGATCATCGTCGCCGGGATTCCCTTTTTCTGGAGCCCGTCGACCTGGTCCTTCATCAGGGCTATGAGCGGGCTGACCACGATCGTGACGCCCTCCATCACCATGGCGGGCAGTTGATAGCAAAGCGACTTTCCTCCGCCCGTAGGCATCACGGCGAGACAGTCCTGTCCCGAAAGCAGAGCCGACACGACCGCTTCCTGACCGGGTTTGAATTCCCCGAATCCAAAGTGATGCTCCAGTGCCTCGATAGGATCACGGAGAATCGACTTGTCTGCTGCGAGGTTCGCCTTACTCATTCTGATTTGTGTTATTATGAACACTATTTGAGGGAATGCACCAGCAAAAGAGTGAGAAAATCACTTTCCCGGCCCGCGGGGAAAGGCTATTCCCTTGGGCATGGAAGATCTGCGCATTGCCATTCTTGGTCATCGTTTTATGGGACGTGCCCACTCCAACGCCTGGAGTCAGGTTACGAAGTTCTTCGATCCACCCTACCGGCCTGTTCTGCAAGTCGCTTGCGGCCGGGATGCAGAAGATTTGCAAACCTTTGCGGATCGCTGGGGCTGGGAAGAGGTGGAAACTGACTGGAGAGCCGTCATCGAGCGGGATGATATCGACGTGATTGATATTTCGCTGCCAACTCATCTCCACGCCGAGCCGGCCATTGCCGCGGCCGAAGCTGGAAAACACATCTTTTGCGAAAAGCCGGGATGCCGGAATTCGGAGGAGGCGGCGGCCATGCTTGCCGCAGCGGAAACCTCGGGGATTACCCATTATCTAAACCACAACTACCGCCGTTGCCCCGCCGTCGCTCTCGCAAAAAAGATGATCGACGAAGGCGAGATCGGGGAAATTTACCACTGGCGGGGCTCCTATCAGCAAAGTTGGCTCAAGAATCCGGAGCACCCGCTCGACTGGAAGCTGAAGAAGGAAACTGCGGCAGCCGGTCCGCTCTGGGATCTCGGATCCCATGCGGTCGATCTGGCCCACTTCCTCGTGGGTGATTTTGCTCACCTGACATGCGACGGAAAGCAATTCATCGAAGAGCGCCCTTTGGCCTCGGATCCCTCCCAAACCGGGAAAGTGGAAGTGGAATGTGCCGCCAACCTCATGGGCGAATTTACCAACGGTGCGCTCGCTTCCATCGAGATGACCCGCTACGCGACCGGACGGAGAAATCGACACACTTTCGAAATCTACGGCAGCAAAGGCGCGATGAGCTGGGACATGGAAGACATGAACCGGCTCAAATTTTACAGCGAGAGCGATCCCGACCATCTCAAAGGCTTCCGTGATATTCTCGTGACGGAGCGTTGTCATGAATACGTAAACGCCTGGTGGCCTCCCGGTCATATTATCGGGTACGAACACGGTTTCGTGCATGCGGTCGCTGATTTCCTCGAGGCAGTGAAAAGTGGGAAAGGAATCACGCCTGATTTGAACGATAATGTCAGGATCATTCGGGTGCTGGAGGCTGCTTTGCGGTCGATCGAGAGCGGCGGGCGAGTCGTGTTGTAGTGGAAGTCCCGTAGCGGAAAACGTAAGTTTTTCGACCGCAGTAGCCAGCTGGTCCCTCGACAGGAATGTCAACCCTGTTGAGTCGTGGGCCAAACCCTGTTAACCTTCCGGCAGACCGTCTAGAGATGGGTCGCAACGAAATGAAAATCACCGGATGCCAATGGAACCTTGCCTGGGAAGACCGGGAAGCGAATTACGATCGGGCCCGCTCGCTTCTCGACGACTGCGATTCGGACCTCATCGTTCTCCCGGAAATGTTCAGCTCCGGTTTCAGTATGAATGTAGATGCCATTGCGGAACCCGATCCCTCTCCGACCGAAGCATTTTTGAAGAACCTCGCACAAACGCACGATGCGGCGACGATTGGCGGCCTTGTCAGGAAAAATAAAAGCGGGTCAGGGCGCAATGAATTGATTGCTTTTGCCCCGCCAGGTAACGAGCTGAGACGCTATCAAAAGAACCGTACGTTTCGTTACACCGGTGAATCGGAGCACTACGAAAATGGAACGGAGGTTACTGTGTTCGAATGGCAGGACTGGAAGATCGCTCCGCTGATTTGTTACGACCTGAGGTTTCCGGAACTCTTTCGCCGTGCCACGGCAAAGGGCGCGGAGCTTCTCATCGTGATCGCGAGTTGGCCGTCCGTTCGGGTGGAGCACTGGGTCACGCTGCTCCGGGCTCGTGCGATTGAAAACCTGGCTTATGTCGTGGGAGTGAACCGCACGGGATCGGATCCGAAAATGGACTACCCGGGACGAAGTATCATCATTGATCCGTGGGGAAAAATCATCGCCGATGCCGGTTCCGAGGAGGGCCTTGTTACGGCAGATATCGATTTGGAAACGGTGCGTAATTGGCGTGCGGAATTTCCCGCGCTTCAGGATTTGGACTGCGAATGAGCGAAGCGGCACCGCTTCTGGAAATGAAAGGAATCCGGAAGCGGTTTCCGGGTGTTCTTGCATTGGACGGAGTCGACCTCACGGTGCAAGAGGGAGAAGTTCTTGCCCTGTTAGGAGAAAACGGAGCAGGCAAGAGTACCTTGATCAAAATGCTCGGTGGGGCCCATCAGCCGGATGAAGGGGAAATCCGAATCAACGAAAAACCTGTTTCGATTTCCTCGGCGAAGGACGCCCGTGATGCAGGCATCGCCGTCATCTATCAGGAGTTCAATCTGGTCCCCCGGATGACGGTGTTGGAGAACCTCTTTCTAGGTCGTGAGAAAACGAGGCTGGGATGGATCGATGAGAGGTCGGAGCGGGAGCAGGCTATCGAATGGCTGAGCCGGCTCGGACTCGACATTGATCCGGATGAGTGTTGCGGAGATCTTTCCGTCGCCCGGCAGCAGGCCGTGGAGATCGCGAGGGCCCTGTCCTTTGATGCCCGCATCCTCGTGATGGACGAACCTTCTGCCGTACTGACCGATAAGGAGGTGGAAAAGCTGTTTGGTATCGTGAAGGAACTTCGCGAGAACGGGATCGGAATCATCTACATCAGCCATCGACTCGATGAAATCGATGAAATTGCGGATCGTCTTGTTGTCCTGCGGGACGGCAAAAGGATCGGCACGAGAGAGGTGACGGAAACTTCGCGGGATGAGCTGATCGAAATGATGGTGGGGCGTTCGCTCGAAGAGGAGTTTCCGTCCCGCGATGTGAATGTGGGAGAGGAACGGCTGCGGGTTGAGAATTTGTCCCGTGGGCGGTTTGTCAGGGACGTTTCCTTTTCCGTGAGAGCCGGAGAAATTGTCGGTTTTTCCGGTCTTGTCGGTGCAGGACGAACCGAAGCGATGCGCTTGATTGCCGGCGCCGATGTCCGCGACAGGGGAATAATTTGCGTGGATGGGAAAGAAGTGCCGGCGACCAGTCCCCGCAGTTCGATCGCCTCTGGAATTTGCCTTTTGTCGGAAGATCGAAAAGGGGAGGGGCTCGTTTTGAATGGGTCGGCGGTGGATAACTTCGGTCTTCCCAATTTGCGTCGCTTCAGCCGATTTGGAGTCCTCGATGAAACGGAGGAGCGGGAGGAGTTTTCCAGCTACACGGAAGAACTGTCGATCCGCCTTTCCTCGGCGGATCAGCGGGTCGGCGATTTGTCAGGGGGCAATCAACAAAAGGTCGTTCTCGCGAAGTGGCTCGCCCGACACGCCGACGTGATTCTTTTCGATGAACCGACCCGGGGGATCGATGTCGGCGCTAAGTTTGAAATCTATCAGCTTATGAATCGACTGGCGGCCGCCGGTAAGGCGATCGTGATGGTGAGTAGTGAGTTGCCCGAAATCATGGGAATGAGCGATCGCATCATCGTGATGCGGGAGGGGCGTATCGCCGGGGAGTTGAAAAACACAGGGGACCTTGCGCCGGAGGAGGTGCTGGCCCTCGCAATGAATGAAAACGCTGCATGAAACGACGTATTGGAGAATATGGCATGGTCCTCGTCCTGATCGCACTTTGCGTGCTTTTCAGCCTGCTCACCTTGAATCGGGAGGGCGCCATGAGCGGAGCTGGAGTGGAGCGTATGGTGGGAGAAGTTTCCCGCGTCGCAGGTCCTGCATCAACGGTGCTCGTCGTCGGTGCCGTGAACAAAGTATCGGGAGAGTTTGCAACGAAGGTCGCAGAGAAACTGAATGCGGAGTCCTTTGAAAAAATACAAACGGTCGTCGGTAATCCGCGGGATCTCCGTCTGGCCTGGGATGAAAAGAAGGCTGCGGGAATTGTGCCTGTCGCAATCGTCGGCGGCGGAGATGTTTTGAACTGGACCGTTCTCACATCCATCCTGACGGAACACCCGGAAGTGAAACTGCTGTCGCCGACCGAGAGAATGCAGTCGGACTTTCTCAAGCGAAGCAACCTGCTTGCGATTGTGGATCGCATTGTCGTGATCGCGGTGATCGCGATCGGAATGACACTCATCATCCTGACTGGCGGGATCGATCTCTCCGTGGGGAGCCTCATTGCGCTGTCCGCAGTAATTGCCACCCTGCTGATGAAAGCAATGGGAGGGCTCGAAGCATCTCCTTGGGCGGTTTTGTTAGGGTTTGTTCTTGCTACCGCAGCCTGCGGCTTGATCGGAGCGGCTGGTGGCTTTCTGGTTGCGCAATTCAAGGTGGCTCCCTTTATCACGACGTTGGGGATCATGATGATGGCCCGGGGGGGTGCCTTTTTACTGACCGACGGGTTTTCCATTTATCAGGTGCCGGACTCTCTGACCTGGCTGGGGCAGGGGGCAACGGCGGGGATTCCCAATACGGTAATCCTGCTGGTCGTGCTCTATGTTGCCGCTCACCTCTTCATGTCCCACACCCGCTACGGACGCTATATTTATGCGGTCGGAGGAAACGAGGAGGCGGCCCGCCTCTCCGGCGTTCCGGTAAAGGCCGTTCTCATGTTTGTGTTTCTGGTAGGTGGTCTCTGCGCCGGATTTGGGGGCTGCATCCAGGCTTCGCAGCTGAACTCCGGGGCCCCGAATTTGGGAATGATGTTCGAACTCTATGTCATTGCCGCGGTCGTTGTCGGAGGAACCAGCCTTTCCGGTGGCTCGGGGAAAATCTTCGGAACCTTGATCGGTGCATTCATCATTTCCGTGATTCAGAACGGAATGAATTTGCTCGGATTCGACAGCTACCTGCAGCAGGTTGTACTCGGGGCGGTCATCCTCGGGGCCGTTCTTCTGGACAAGTCCCGCCAGACAGGGGGATTGAGTAAACTTTTGAAGCGGTAGCCCGGTTCAGTCAGAAGCGAGCGTCTCTTTTGTGTTTCGTCAAAGCGAATCCGGAGAGCCCTATCTTCATGCGCTCGGTTTTCCCGGGGATCCTGAATCTTCATTCGAGGGACTATCATTGCGACTGGCCTCGACGGCGATGCATTCAATCTCGATCAACGATCCAAGGGGAAGGGCGGACACTTCGATGGTCGATCTCGCAGGTTTGTGTTCGCCGAAGGCGTCCGCATAGATCTGATTCACGGCAGGGAAATCGTTCATATCATGGAGGAAGATGGTGGTCTTCATGACATGATTGAGTCCGGAGCCGGCTTCGGAAAGGACGGCTCTGATATTGGAGAATACCTGATGGGTTTGTTCTTCGATGCCACCTTCCACGAGTTTCATGGTTTCGGGATCGAGCGGAATCTGTCCGGAACAGAAAATCAGCCCCTTCAACTCCACCGCGTGGGAGTAGGGGCCAATGGCGTCCGGGGCTTCAGGTGCGTTGATCAAATTCATGCGTTGAGTATAGGGCCCTTTGCTTTGTTCCCAATCTCTTTTCCGGGGAGATCGCGTTTCCGGGGTTGATACAGGTGGCTGCTCTCCCGTAGGATCTGCCCATGAAGCGCTCATTTTTTCTGCTCCTTTCCCTCACTGCCCTGTTCTTCTTTTCCGGATGCGGTGGCCCTGATGAATCCGCAGCAGAGGTCAAAGGCCGGATTGGGATGACCTGCATGGATCTGACGAATCCGTTTTTCAAACTGATTGCGAATGTCATGGCGGAGGAGGCGGTGAAGCACGGATACGAAGTGACGGCCTTGAGCGGGGAGCTCGACCCCGCCAAGCAGAACAGTCAGATGTCTGATTTTGTGGCTCAGGGATACGATGCCATCTTTCTGAACCCGGTTGATTCGAAGTCGGCCGGACAGGGCGTCAAGGCGGCCCACGAAGCGGGGATTCCGGTCTTCACTTTCGACATTCAGGTGTCGGATGAATCGGCCAAAGATCTCGTGACCTCTCATCTGGGCAGCGATAACTTTCAGGGTGGCGTGCTCGCGGGGGATAGCATGATCAAGGCCCTCGGGAACAAAGGGGAAGTCGCGATCGTTTCTTTGCCGGAAGTGAGTTCTTGTATCCTCCGTGTGGATGGATTCAAGAAAGCGTTACGCGATGCGGGCAGTCCGATCCGGATCGTTACGGAATTGAGCGGGAAGGGAAGTCGTGATGCAGGCTACAGTGTGACGACCGATATCCTTCAGGCGCATCCTGATATTACCGGAATTTTTGCGATCAACGATCCCTCCGGGCTGGGGGCTCATGCCGCGGTCTTGAAAGCCGGAAAGCAGGATCAGATTACGATCATTGCCTTTGATGCCTCGCCGGCCGGGAAGCAGGCCGTGTTTGAAAAGAAGCTCTTTGATACGCCCCAGCAGTTTCCAAGGAAAATGGCGGTGGGGACGGTGCAGGCTTTCGTTGACTATCTCGACGGGAAGGAAGTGGAGAAAAAGATTCTGATTCCGTGTGCGCACTATCGCTACGAGGACTCCATCAATGATGAGAGTCGGGAAAAGGAGCAGTGGTAACCCGGTCAGGAGGAAGAAAAACTTACGTTTTGCTCTACGCTAAGATCTCGTCCACGACATTCCCGTAAACATCTGTCAGGCGAAAGTCTCGCCCTCCGTGAAAGTAGGTAAGCGCCTCGTGATCAACTCCCATGAGGTGGAGGAGGGTGGCGTGGAAATCGTGGATGTCGACTTTGTCTTTGACCGCATAGTATCCGAAGTCATCCGTCATTCCGTGGTGATAGCCGGGCTTGACACCGCCTCCGGCAAACCAGGTCGTAAATCCATGCGGATTGTGATCCCGTCCGTTTTGATGGCGGCCGGTAATTCCGTCAAAGAATTCGAAGGTCGGCGTGCGACCGAACTCGCTTCCGCAGATGACAAGGGTGTCGTCTAGCATTCCGCGAACTTTGAGATCGTGGAGAAGCGCCGCAATCGGCTTGTCGACGGCAGTGGCGTTGCCGCGATGCCCCTTCTCCAGTTCGGAATGCTGGTCCCACAGATTGCCATAGCGAGGTGTCGCATGATTGACGGTGATGTAGCGGACCCCGGCTTCGGAGAAGCGGCGGGCGAGGAGAAGCGCTCTTCCGAATTCATCGGTGTGATCCCCGCCGATTCCGTAGAGCTTTCGGGTCGCCTCGCTTTCATTGTCAATATCGAGCAGATCGGGTGCTTCGGTCTGCATGCGGAAGGCGAGCTCCATTTCGTCGAGTTCGGCGTCCGGGCTGTGGATCGCATCCAGTTGCTGGATGAAATCGATGTGCTGTTCCTGGGCGGGGAAACGCGCTTCCAGGTTCTCCCAGGCAAGGTCGGGCTTTTTCCGTTCCGGCCTGTCGATCGCGGTGCCGCCGTATTTTCCGGGGAGAAATCCGGTCGGGCGGTTCGGATCGGTTGGTGTGATGTCGATGTAGGCCGGCAGGTTTTCATTCATCGATCCGAGGCCGTAGACGAGCCAGCTTCCCAGCGTCGGTCGGATTTCGATGGGCACTCCGGTGTGGAGGACCCGCTTTGCGGTGACGTGGTCGTTGCTCTTGTGGTTGAGCGAATGAATGAAGCAGAGGTCGTCCATGAAGCGGCTGTTGACCTCCGGAAAGAGATCGCTCGCATAGGTGCCGCTTTCTCCCCAGCGTTTCCATTCGAAGGGCGAGGGAATTACGGTGCCCTGCTTCGCAAAGGTGAATTGCGGAGGTCGGATCGAATCGGGCAGCGCCTGACCGGCATGCTTCGCGAGGGCCGGTTTGTAGTCGTAGGAATCGATCTGGGACAGACCGCCTTCGAGAAAGATGTAGATGATGCGTTTGGCCCGCGGGTTGTGATGCAACCGATGAAGAGCCGACTCACCGGCACGGACGAGGCGGTTTCCCGAAAGGAGATCGGCTGCGGCGAGGGATCCGAGACCGAGGAAGCTTTTCCTGAGCCAGTCGCGTCGGGTGCTGTTTGTCTGCTTACTCAAGAGTTTGAAAAGATCGGGTGGAAAACAATCCAAGACAGGCTCGGCTCCAGGCTTCCGGCTCGGAGAGCCCGTCGTCGGTCAGTTGATCGATATACGTCAGGAAAGCGAGTCCGGACTTCTCTCCCGGCGGCCTGCCCAGGGCGATTTCGTGGACTGCCCGGACGCGTTCCGTGGGAGAGTAGTGGTCTGTCAGGATTCGTTCCGCGAGTTGGGATGCGTAGTATTCCGGCAGCGGGTTGTTGAGCCACCAGAGCGCCTGTTCGGGAGTGATGCTTTCGTCGCGATCATGAATCGGCCGCCCTGAGGAATCGAATCCGAAGAGAGGAAACATTTTCCGGATTTCCAAACCGAGCCCCATCGGCGAACGGGAGGAGGTGAGAATGTAGAGGGCCCGGTCCTTCGAGCGGGACGTGTCGAGGGGCTGCCCCGGTTCCTGTCGTGGTACTTTTCCAATGCTGGTCAGCATGCTGTCGTAGATCGCCTCCACTTCGAGGCGTCGTTTCGGGAAACGGGAGAGCAGGCTTCCGTCGGCGTCCTGTTCGCGGTTTTCGGGAGTCAATTCGGAGGAGGCGCGATAGGTATCGGAGAGAAGAATGAGGCGATGGATATGCTTGATCGACCAACTGCTTTCGACGAACTCAGCAGCCAGCCAGTCGAGCAAATCCGGATGAGTCGGTGAGCTGCCCTGTTTTCCGAAATCATCGGTTGTTCGAACCAGTCCGATACCGAAGTGCCAGTGCCAGATCCGGTTCACCATGACGCGTGCGGTGAGAGGATGCCCGGGATCGGTGAGCCAGTCCGCGAATTGCCGGCGACCACTTTCTCTCTCTTCGACACCAAAGCGCTCCGGATCCGGAGCCAGCCCGAGGGAAGGAACCGCCCTTCTTATTTCGAAGGGTTCGGTTTTATAAACATCGCCTCCGATATGGACGGGCAAATTCACGGGAGTGGAGGCGTCACGGACTCCAAGTGTGAGGTCGAGTTGGGTCACGGAATTGCGCAAGGATGCGATCTTGTCCTCCCGTTCACGCAGCGATTTTGTTTCTCCGACGTTCAAGTAGTAGGGAGTGTCGGCGAGGGAGGGTTCACCGAGGAGTCGCCTCCACTCGGTGTCTTCGGGATCGAGGACACCTTTGACCAGTCGGAAGCAGTCGAGGACGGGAAACGGTTCGTTCGGATTGACTTTGAATCGAATGTGGAGGGATCCCTTTTCGAGATTTCGAAGGGGCAGGGGGTGCCAGGAAAAGTTCTCAGGCAACTCCCCGTAGGTAGGCTTCCCGAGCACGCGTTCCTGCTGATCTTTCAGATCCAGTTCGAGGATGGCGGGGGAAGGGGAGTCGGCGGCGTAGCGGACGACCAGTGAATAGTCGCCAGGCTCCGGAATCACGACCCGGTATTTTACCCAGCGCTCGATCGCCTTTCGGGTCCGGATGACTTTTCCCGGGCCAATTTCGCTTGTCTTCAAATTCTTGTGCCCGGCGAAATCCTCCGCTTCGAAGAACAGAATTTCATTCGGCAATTTCGCAGGCGCCGGAAACTCTTCGCGGAGGCGAACTTTCGTTAGGAAGAGTGTTTCGAGATGGTCGCGCCGTTTTGTGATCAGTTCGAAGAGATGGACCTGTCGCATGAAATGCTCACGACTCTCCTTCTGCTCTGCCAGCGGAATGACAGACCTTGGTCGGCCGTCTTTCCAGTCATTTGAAAATTGGCTCGTGATCTCTGTGCTCCGGAAAATTCCGGCGAGCGCGTAGTAGTCCTTCGTCGGGATCGGATCGAATTTATGATCGTGGCAGCGGGAGCAGGCGAAATCATGGGCGAGAAACGCACGTGTCGCCGTGGAAATCTGTTCATCGATGATGTCGAGCCGCAGCTTGTTGGGATCGGTGCACTCCTCAAACCAGGGACCGATCGAGAGAAAAGCCGGCGCTGTGATTCGGTCAAGCCGGGCTTGAGAGGATTCTCCCTTTTCTGAGAGCAGGTCTCCTGCAATTTGTTCGGCGATGAAGCGATCGTATGGCTTATCCTGATTGAAAGCGCGAACGACGTAGTCCCGGTAGGGGGCTGCGAGATCAATTTTGTCGATGCCCGGAACCTTGATCGTTCCCTGGACATAGCGCGCCACATCGAGCCAGTGCCGCCCCCAGCGCTCTCCGTAGTGGGGCGATGCGAGAAGGTGATCCACTACCGATTCCCAGGACTTGTCGGATTTATCGCCGATAAAAGCGGCGATCTCTTCCCGGGTCGGAGGGAGCCCGGTCAAATCCAGGGAAGCCCGGCGCAACAGAGTGTGGCGGTCGGCGGGAGGATTCTGTTCCAGCCCTGCCTCCTTCAACTTTCGATGGATGAACCAGTCGACTTCCCCCCCGCCTTCGGGGATTTCCGGCCTGGCGATGGGTTCCAGTGACCAGTGCGTTTCCTGTTTTTCCTGTGAAATCAGGGGGGGAACGAGGCAAAGCAGGCAGAACACCACGAAAATCGGGCGTTTTGGAGGACAGAATCCCGTATGGCTTAAAGGAGTCACTTGAAAAGGAGGGGATCGGCTTGCACGTTTGGGGTGTTCGGAGGAGGTCTGGATTTAGACAAATGACAGGATTAACGGTTCATTTGTCTACGAAAATCACGCTCTCAACCGTCTCGAATACAGCATACGTAATCATTGTAGCATGGCCTCTTCTTATCATCTTCCACGCGTAAACCCTTGTTTCGTTACTCATAACCTCGCTTTGGGTGGCGCTCAAACCGCGGTCTTGCGTTATATCAGTGCACTTCCCGAGTGGGTTCGAGAGCGGACGACCTTGTATTCGCAGTCAGATGACATGCCTCTCCTTGACCCGGCTGAGAAAAGTGGTTTCTCCTGTGGTGAGGTGACGAGGGAAGCACCGGTCGATCCTTCGTCCTGGTTCCTGAGCTATGGCGATCTTTCCGGGCTGCCTCAGCGTCCGACTTCTCTGGTTCTTCATTCCTGGGATGATGCAGGCTGGCGCTTTATCAATCGAGCCTACGGCGATCTTCATGGAATGGCGGTCGCCGGGGTTTCTCAGCAGGTACTCGATCGCTATGCAGGATGGGCCAAAGAGAAAAATCACGATGTGGTCGGTGTGATGACGCCTCCTGTCTCCGAGTTTACCTCCGCAAAAGGAAAGTTTGATCCCAAGGGCCGCATTGTCGTGGGCTGGATGGGACGCCCGCTCGAGTCGAAGGGACTCATGACCCTGCCATACTTATTGCAAGCCGAACCCCGCATGGTAATCCGGGCGTGGACCGGAGCCGATACCGCCGGTCTGGATTACACCCAGCGAACCCAGGCCGAAGCGCTCGCCAAGGTGAAATCTCTCGCCGAAAAACTGGGAGTCGCGGACCGACTCGATATTCGACCTCTCGATTTTAACCCTTTCAATTATCGTCACCGCCTTGACGGCTGCCATGTGCTTCTTGGAAACAGCGAGAAAGAGGGCTTTCTGCTGACCGCGGCCGAGGCTCTCAGTTGTGGCATTCCCGTGGTGGTCACGAAGACCTGCGGAATCGCGAATTTCATCAAGAACGGCTACAACGGCTACCTCATTGACTGGAACTCGAATCCGAAGAAGCTCGCCAGGGTCGCTCAGAAGGCTCTTCTCAAAGCGGCAACGCTTTCCACCGCCGACTGCTTGTCTTCGGCGGCCGACCTTTCTCTCGGCGCGAATTACGCGGAAGCCCATCGTGATATCCTGGGCCGCATGACCGGGACCTGCCTGAATCATTCGAATGCCAACGTGACGATCGGACTTCGAATCCACAAGGGGACCGACGTTTCCAAACTGGATGACGCTGTCCAGAGTCTTGCTTCACAGACCTACAAGCGATTCAAAGTGAAATTGCTGGTCGATGGCCCCTGGTCGTTTGCCGAGCCTCTCGCCAAGCGCTACGGATTGCCTCTCATTTGTACCGGACTCGAGCCGGACATCGAGCATTGCAGTTGGCTGCACCGTCAGGCCGTTGCAGAGTGCGATACGGAATACTACAAGCCGCTTGATTACGATGATCAGTTGATGCCCACCTACCTCGAGCGTGCGGTGCACATGATCGAGCAGAAGAAAGCGGATGTGTATGGCTGTCTCCTCCTTACGCATGAGAACGGAGAGATCACACCCCGTCTCCATTGGCCCAACAAGGGCGTCGAAACGATGTTCTCCGGGAATTCGGATGACAATATGCTTCCTCACTCCTCCGTCCTGCTGCGAGCCGAAGTGGCCCGGAAAGCCGGAAATTACCAGGAGCGTGCGATTGGATTGGGAGCGGATGACTACCATCTCTGGTATCGAATGCATCAAGTGGGGGCTCAGTTTTTCCGTGACGATGAAGTTCGCAACGTGGTCTATCGCATTCACGAGCAAAATTCTCTCGCGATTCGCCGGGCCCGGTTCGGTGACACGCAGAAGAAGCGGAAAGAGTCGCTCTTGCAAAAGGCCGCCGCTGCTGCCGGTATTGCTGTGATGGCTGCTCCTGTTGCGGCGGGAACAGTAGGTTGCGCCGACGATGCGGCGAAACAGCCGGAGGCAAAAGCACCGGATGCCAGGGCCGAGGGGGCAACCCCGGGAGCGAATCCCGCAGATCCTCCGCACTCGTAGCAGCGTTTCGGTATCTCAGGTCGGAAACCTGATTGCCCGGGGAAATGCCGATGTCACCACCCGGTGGTATCGGAGGGGGTGTGATAGTCGAGTGAACAATGCAGGTAGACGGTACCGATCTGAGGGATTACCTCCGGTTTCTTGCTCGTTTCTCCGAGACTCTTGTTTCCGAAAACAAAAAAGCCACCGGATGGGCATTGAGGTTCTTTTCTGATCAACTTATCCGGGCCAACAAGCCGGCTCTTCAATCCCGGCACTTCTGAACCCGGAGTATATTCGTGCAGGTTGCTGAAGGTTCTGATGGCCTGTTGGGCGCGGGCAGCAAGAAGAATGCAGTGAGCCCGGTTGGATCCCCGCTTGTAGGCATGGGTTCCGATCATTGTGGCGGATATCAGTGACAGGAGAGTCATTACGACGAGCGTCACTTCAATCAGCGTCATGCCCTGGTTTGAAAGTGGCAAGTTGGGGGAGGCTTTCATTGGAAGTGGGAATTATCTGCGAGTTTTAAGTTCGAACGATTCTTTCCTCTTTTCAGATGATTGTGATTGAATTGCTAAAATTCTAGTATTTATTAATAATGTATAATAATATGTCGATTTCTTTTCCAATCAAGGAGAATCAAGGTTCGATTTCGTCCGCTGAGAGTGGGGTCGTTTCGCATCTTGACGACCTGTTTTCCTTCTACGCGGAGATTGCGGCCACCTACGGGACTCCGTTCTATTTGTATGATGCCGCGAAGATTGAAGAGCAGGTTTTGTCGCTCCGTTCTCTGCTACCCACAGAGAACTCGGACATTCTCTTTTCGTTCAAGTCGAATCCCAATCCATCCGTGACCGGGCAGATGAAAATTCACGGGTGCCGCGCAGATTTGACCTCACCAGGCGAGATTGAGGCGGCTCAGGTCGCTGGGTTTGATCTTTCGAAGGCACTCTACGGAGGTCCGGGAAAAAGCGAAGGCGAATTGATCGGCGCCATTTTGGCAGGAATCCGTTCTTTCTCGATGGAGTCTGTTCACGATTTGAAGGCCTTGTCCGGTGCCGCCGCGAGTGTGGGTGAATCAGTCAAGGCGCTGCTTCGAATCAATCCGCAGGAAGCGCCCAAAGCGAAGCTCGCGATGTCAGGAGTAGCCAGCCAGTTCGGATTTGAGGAAGAGGATCTTCGATCTGATGGGGAAGAGATCATGGCTTCGGCCGGTCCGGGAGTCGACCTTGTAGGCATTCACATTTACTGGGGTACGCAGGTTGGCGATGCGGAGGCGCTTCTCGACTGTTTCCGCCGGACCGTGAAGATCGCGGAAGAGATCAGCAACGATCTCCGTTTTCCTCTTGAAATTCTGAATTTGGGTGGCGGCTTTCCCTGGCCCTACTCGACCATCGGGGTCGGTCCGGATCTGAGCCCGCTTACTGCCGGTTTGGAAGAACTTTTTGAAGAATCCAGTGCGGCAAAGAATGCCGAATGGTGGTTTGAGTCCGGACGCTTTCTGTGCGCTTCCTCAGGCACTCTCGTGACCCGGGTGATGGAGGTGAAGACGTCCAAGGAAAAACAATTTCTGATTCTCGACACCGGAATTCATCATCTGGGAGGAATGTCAGGACTGGGAAGAATTCCCCGATTTTCCATCGATTTGGAGGTGCCTCCTTCCCGGGCGAACAATGAGAAAATCCAGGTCGAAGTGGTAGGGCAACTCTGCACACCATTGGATTGCATCGGTCGGAGGATCAAGCTGCCGCAGGTGGAGCCCGGCGACCTGGTTTCGGTTCCCAACACAGGAGCCTATGGCCCCACTGCCAGTGTGCTCGGGTTTCTGAGTCGACCGACTCCCGCAGAAATCCTTCATCGCGATGGCGAAATCCTTTCAGCAAACCGCCTTCGCAGCGGACACGAAACTCTCGAACAACGCAAGTCACACCATACTCATGAATCTCACTGAATCCCTCACCGATATTGAGTCTGTCGTTCGGCCTCATTTGAAATTTCTCGAAGCAGGGACTCTCCTGGGAGCAGAAGACAGCCTAGGTGAAGCCGGGCTCGATTCCATGGCTTCGATTGAATTGCTTCTCGATCTGGAGGAGAAATTCGATGTAACGATCCAGGA
>JARGNG010000174.1 GCA_029213265.1 Verrucomicrobiales bacterium
CCCGGGAGAAACCGGACACACACGGGACTCTCCACGGAAATTTTGTTCTCCGTATAGGCAAGCTCCCCGGTTTCGGAGGAGACGGAAAATACCGCAACCGTATTGGACTTCTGCCCGGCAGCCAGGAGCCAGCTTCCGTCAGGGCTCAGCGCAAAGTTTCGGGGAGTCTCGCCCTGGATCGGTTCGTTCTCCACGTAGGTGAGCTTCCCGGAGTCAGGATCGATTTGGAACACCACAATCGTATCGTGTCCCCGGTTCGAACCATAGAGATACTTTCCGGAAGGGTGGCAAACGACCTCCGCAGTGGATCCCTGATTCTCCGTTTCGGGCGGCAAGGTACTCACTGACTCAATCGTGGAGAGATCACCCGACTGCTGATCTACCGCAAAACCCGCGATCGTGAGAGACAGCTCATTGATAACATAAGCAAATTTTCCATCGGGGCGGAACGCGAAATGGCGCGGCCCCGAGCCTTCGGCAACCACAGTCTCACCGGACTCTGTCAGGCTACCTTTTTCCGTGTCGACCGCATACCGGTAGATGCGATCGACTCCCAGGTCCGAGGCATAGGCGAACCGGTCATCCATCGAGAAATTGATCGAATGCGCATGCGGCCCTTTCTGGCGCTTCGGGTTCACGCTGCTGCCTTCGTGCTGAATGATACTGACGGGCTGCGACAGAGAGCCGTCCTCGAGGATCCGGTAGCTCGCGACGTTGCCACCGGAGTAATTCGCGACGACCACCATCTTGCCGTCAGAACTGATCGCCAAGTGGCAGGGAGCTCCCCCGCCCGTGGGCTGTCGATTCATCAATTCGAGGGTCCCGTCTTCCAACACCTGAAAGGAATTGATCGCACCCCCCCCCTTGAAATCGGCCACTTCGGAAACGGCATAGAGAAACTTCCCGTCTTTGCTCAGTTCGAGAAACGACGGATTCTCTATTTCGCCCGCGAGAACCGGCTCGGAAAGCAGCCCCTTTTCCGAATCCCAGCTCGAAACGTAAATCCCCTTGGAGTCTCCCCGTGTGTAGGTCCCAAAATAGACCCTGTCCGGTGTCGCACCAAACAGGGGTGCGCTGCCAAACAGCAAGGTGAAAAACAACCAGAGAGAAGAAGAAAACCGCATACCCTATTGTTCCGATTTCCACGCGTCGGAAAAGCGGAAAATCAGGCGGGAATGCGATTTTTCAATCCGACTAGACGCGCGGAGTGATCCGCTTGCGACGAACCCACTCGCGATCCTCGCTGTCCTCCCGGACGCCCTGTCGATAGATGTTCGTCAGGATTCCTATGGCGAGGAATCCAATCACGAGAGAGGAACCTCCATAACTCACGAAGGGAAGGGTCAGGCCCGTATTGGGAAGCAGCGAAGTGGCCACCCCGATATTCAGGAATGCCTGGAATCCGATATACCCGACGAGACCCACCGCAAGAATCAAACCGAAACGATCCGGCGCGTGAAATCCGATCACAAATCCGGCAACCACGAGAGTGATGAAGGCGATCACTACCAACAGAGTGACCGCCAGCCCCATCTCTTCGCCGATCATCGGAAAGATGAAGTCCGTGTGGGCAAAGGGCATGTAGAGCATCTTGAGACGGCCTTCCCCGACACCTCTCCCGGCCATACCGCCGGATCCGATCGCCATCAGGGAAATCCACTGCTGGAACCCGGCTCCGTATTTGTGGCTCTCCAAATCGATGAAGGCCATGATTCGCTCCACCCGGTCCGGATGAAAACTCATCAGGCTGATGAAGGCGGCAACACCGGTCATGCCAAGACCTGTCAGGAAGCGCCAGTGCGTTCCGGCAATAAACAGAATCAGAAACGTCGTCGCGATCAGCACCGTCGTCGTGCCAATATCCACCTCGAACAAAATCAGGGAGAGCGGAAGACCGGCGATGGCCAGCGGATAGGCAAAGCCGCGCAGGAAATGCGATCCGCTGTCAGGATGGCGGCTGAACCAATGGGCGAGAAAAACCACAACCGAGATCTTTCCCAACTCCGACGGCTGAATCTGAAACGGACTGATTCCGATCCAGCGACGCTCCCCGTTCACTTCCATTCCGATCCAGGGAACGAAACAGAGCGCCAGCAGAAAGCAGACGCCTCCGAATATGAGCCAGTTATTCCGCTTCCAGAAACGATAGTCCGTTGAAGCGGCCCACCAACACACACCGATTCCGAGAGCCAGCCAGACGGCCTGTCTCTTTGCCTCTTTGTATCCGTTCGCCAGATCGGCATCGGCACTGAAAATGCAGGTGCTGATCAACATGACAAAGCCGACGATCACGAGAATCGAGACCGAGGCGAGGAGAAGAATGAGACTTTTGCGGTGCATGGGATGGAATAATCAAAGACAAAGCAGATCCCGGCCTAGTTGGCGCCGGGCACTTTCAATTTCTGGCCGATCTGAAGAGTTTCAGGGCTTTT
>JARGNG010000015.1 GCA_029213265.1 Verrucomicrobiales bacterium
TGGTTGGTGCCCGCCGCGTAACAGCCTTTGCACCTTCTTATTACCTCTATGAAAAACAAAAGAATTTCGCTTCTCCGTTCGTTCGGGGTTATCGGCTCCACTCTTTCACTTCTACTGTTCAGCCTTTCTCTCTCGATTGCTCAGCAGAGTGTCCCCATCGCTCCGACCCTGGGACCCCGCATCGAGGCGGCCAAGCCTGTGGTAGAGGTTCCTCCCCCTGAGTCCGTGCAAACAGACATCACGGAAATCGAATTCGACGCCATCGTGCGAGTCGAAGTGGATACCAAACAGCCGAACTACCGAGTTCCCTGGAACATCGGGGGAATGGGAAGCGGAAACGGAACCGGCTTTCTCGTCGGACCAAATCGCTTTCTCACCAACGCGCACGTCGTCAGTGACAGCCGCCTGATCTACATCAAGAAAGTGGGCGACCCAAAACCCTACAAGGCCCGTGTCGTCAATGTGGCGCATGATTGCGATCTCGCCCTTCTCGAATTGGAATCGGTCGATGAATTCGGTGCCGCTTTCTCCGGAATTCAGCCCCTCTTTATCGGCGGGACACCCAAACTCAACACCACCGTTGTGGCAGTGGGTTATCCGATCGGGGGTGAGCGTATTTCTGTCACTCGTGGGGTCGTCTCCCGAATCGACTTTCGCGCCTACAGTCATTCCGGAGTGGACAACCATCTGGCCATTCAGGTGGATGCCGCGATTAACCCGGGCAACTCGGGAGGTCCCGTTCTCCAGAACAACCAGGTTGTCGGTGTCGCTTTCCAGGGATACTCCGGGTCAGTTGCTCAGAATACGGGCTACATGATTCCAGTCCCTGTGATCGAACGATTTCTCAAAGATGTCGAAGACGGGGAATACGATTTCTACGTCGATATGGCCACGAGCGTTCTCAACATTCTCAATCCCGCGCAACGCCGCGCCCTTGGTCTACCCAATGACGGAATCGGAGTGATGGTTGCCGATGCAGACGCGGCAGGCTCCGCCGGCGGCACCCTCAAAACAAAGGATGTGCTTCTCTCCATCGAAGGTCACCCCATTGCCTCCGATGGGTTTATCGAGATTGACGGGGAACGGGTTGACCTCAACGAAATCATCGAACGGAAATTTGCAGGAGACACCGTTGAACTCGAAGTCTGGCGCGATGAGAAGCGTGAGCAAATCACGATTGAGCTGAAGCGTTTCATTCCCTACCTGATCCAATCCAATCAGTACGACAAGCAACCCAACTTTGTCCTGTTCGGTGGGCTCCAGTTTCAGCCTCTCGACCGCAACCTGATGGCAGCCCATTCTATCAGCGATCTGCAAACGCGCTACCACTATACCTACTTCAGTCAGGACGAGCTCTACCGGAAACGCCCGCAGGTGATTGTTCTGACCGAAGTTCTGCCTGATTCAACGAACACCCATCTGCGCGCCTACGCCCACAAGGTGGTCGATTCCATTAACGGGAAGAAGATCAGGTTCCTGCAGGACGTTCATGATGCTCTTCACGGCGATCATGCCGAGGAAGGCTATGAAGCCTTCCACGTTGTCCGCCTTCTCGGTGAAGGGCGCCCGCTCGTCCTCGAACGCAAGGATGCCGCCCTCGCCCATGAGAGGATCATGGCAAAATACAATGTGGGTTTCGATCACTTTATCGAAGAGCCCGATATCCTTCAACTGGACGGAATTCTCGACGATCCGGAAGAGGAGGACGACAGCGATGCCGAAAAGAAAGATAAGCCGAAAGAGAAAGCTGCTCCAGCAGCGGAACAAAAGAAAGCTGCCTGAAATCGAAAAGTCCGCCCCGCTCGAACCAACTTCCTACTTCTTTCCATCTCATGTCATTGTGTAAACTCATCCCTGCAGTCTCCCTGATCGCCTCTGCTCTGGCCCTGCCGCTCAACGCCCAGGAAACTTCCCCGGAAAAATCGATCGTCCGGGTCAACGCTACCCTCCAGAGCTACAACTTTCTCCGGCCCTGGGAGAAAGGAGCCCCGACCCCGCGTCGCGGTCTCGGAGCCCTTCTCGAAGGGAACCGTGTTCTCGTCACATCAGAAATGGTCGTCAATTCGACCTACCTGGAACTGGAGCACCCGTCGAGCGGTGCCCGTGTCCCCGGGAAGATTGTCGGCCTTGATTACGAAGCCAACCTCGCCGTGCTGGAGCCGGCCAATTCCGATTCGGAAGTCTTCGAAGGACTCGAACCTCTCGAATTTGACTCCTCCGTCATCGCAGGAGACAAACTTCAAGTCTGGCAGGTCGAAGACAACGGAGACGGGGTCACGACCGAGGTCGAAGTTCTCCGCGTGAACGCGGGGCGATACTTCATACCCGGTTCCATCTTTCTTCTCTACCAGGTCAAAGGCTCTCTTCAGGCGCGGGTCAACAGCTTCACCCTGCCGGTCGTGAAGGATGGGAAACTGTGTGGCATGCTCCTGAGCTATTCCTCGAAAGAACAGACGGCAGCGGTGCTTCCCATGCCCATCATTACCTCTTTCCTCGCCGATCTGGAAGACGGCGACTATGAAGGATTTCCCAAGCTCGGCGTAAACATCGCCCAGACACTCGACGAAACTCTCCGGGAGTTCACCGGAATCGACGACAAAGAGGGCGGCGTCTTCATCCGCTCGGTCGCGAAAAACGGCTCGGCCGACAAGGGCGGTATCAAAAAAGGAGACGTCATCCTCGCGATCGACGGCAAGTCGATCGACTCGCGCGGCAACTACAATAGCGAAAAATACGGCAAACTCAGCTTTTCCCACCTCGTCAGCGGGAATGCGAAGGTGGGTGACAAAGTGAAATTTGATATCATTCGGGATCGAAAGCCGATGGAACTCGAAATTGAACTCATCCGCAAATCTCCCGAGGACTTTCTAATCGATCCCTACATGTTCGACCGCGGGCCGAAATATTTGATCTTCGGCGGACTGATCTTTCAGGAACTCACCCTCCCCTACCTGGAAAGCTGGGGCGACGAGTGGGCCAACCGGGCACCGTTTAAACTGGTCCATGCCAACGCGAACCCCGAGCAGTGGGAAGAGGAGGGACGCGAGAAGCTTGTCTTTCTCAGTAACGTGCTCAAAACTCCCAGCACCCTTGGCTATGAGGCCATCAGCTCGGTCATTTTGACCAAGGTCAACGGCAACGAGATCAAAACCATCCGTGATCTCGCCAAAGCATTTGAGGACATTCCCGCAGACGGGATTCACGTCATTGAATTCAACGATTATCCGAAGGTGATCTACGTGGACGAAAAAGCCTCCCAAATCGTGAATCAACAGCTTCTTCAATACGGAATCGGACAACTCCAGCGCCTCGATTAAAGAAAAGACCGGGCGCTCGAAAAGCGGGGCTCCATTTCGTGGAGTCTTCCCCTGCGGAAACCTCCGTTGACATTTCGCGCGCTGCCCCTAAAGTAGCGGCCCTCCGATCGGAATCAGGCTTGCGAGCCGCGATTTCCGACTTAGAGGCCCGTTTCCCCGATCGCAAAGATTGCGGGAACCCCGGAAAAAACGAAACATTTTATACCGTAAGAGATGAAACGGACCTACCAACCCTCGAAACGTTCACGGAAAAACCAACATGGTTTCCGTGCCCGTATGGCCACCAAAGCCGGTCGTGACTTGATCAAGCGACGCCGCCAAAAAGGACGGAAACGCCTGATTCCCAAGGGAGCCGAGCTCCAGTACAAACGTCACACCGTTCAACACGGCAAGTGATTTCCTTGATTCGGGTCTCCGAGTCTGGATTTCTGCATGCTTCCGCGAGACGGAATGTTTTGCGCTCCACTGTCCTGTATACCCGCGCACTCATGAAATTCCCCCGCAGCAGGCGAATCACACGCCGCGCGGAGTTTCAACGGGTGCGTCGTGAGGGGAAATCCTTCAGTGGGAAATTCCTTGTTTTGGGTTATCTCCGGGATGAAACCCTCGAAGAGCCCTTTAAAATCGGGCTGATCACGACCAAGCGAATCGGGAACGCGGTGATTCGCAATCGTGTACGGCGACGAATTCGTGGAATCGCCCAGCGAATCGGCGAGCGCATCCGGCCCGGATACTGGCTCGTTCTGATTGCCCGAAATTCAGCAGCTGAGGCTACCTCAGAGCAGCTCGAAAAGGAATGGAAGTGGATGCTTCATCGCAACGACCTCATTCTCGCAACCACACCCGGGGAGGCTCGGGAAAATTGAGCGATGAAATCCATTTTGATTTTCCTGGTGCGGATCTACCAGGTGGTGATCTCGCCTCCTCTGCATTTTCTGTGCGGCCCGCTCAGTGGATGTCGCTTTTATCCCTCATGCTCACAGTATTTCATCGACGCAGTCAAGGTGAACGGACCGTTCAAAGGCTCGTTCCAGGGGCTCTATCGAATTCTACGCTGCAACCCGTGGGGAGGCCAGGGCCACGACCCGCCTCCCGGATGGGAAGAATATGTGGCAAAACACCCCGAGGCCGCTTATGTAGGCCGTCGCTCGTGCGATCAGCCGGATCAAGACCCTCGTCAAACCCATCAAGAAATAGAATAGGAGACCCGCTGTTGTGAAAAACATGGATCGTACATCGTGGATCGGCGTCATCGTCTGTATCGCATTGCTCTTCACCTGGGGGTGGTGGAATGCGAAGGAAACTGCCAAGCAGTTGGAAGCAGATCGCGCTCGCGCCGCCGAAGAAGCCGCCAATGCTCCGGAGGAAACTCCCGAAGTGGCAAACGCTGCCGCAAAGGCTACCGACGCACCGAAGGGTGCGGAAACCAACGCAGGAGTCAATTCCGGAGTGGCTGAAGAAACGAAGACTCTGGAAAACGACTTTGTCAGTTTCGAGCTCACCAACCGCGGGGCCGGCGTTCGCGTAGCCAAGCTGAAACAACAACTTAAGAAGATCGACGGCACAGAGCCAATCGGGATCAACGAAACGGCCAAACACGCCGTTGGAACGCTCTCCACAGGCCCCGGGGAATTCGACATGACGAACTGGACGGTTCAGTCGGCAACCGCTTCCGAAGTCGTTTTTCAAACGACAACTCCGGAAGGATTTGAGCTTTCCAAAACCTACCGCCTTTCCGAAGGGGAAAATTCGGATCCTCACCAGGTGGTATTGGATCTTTCTGTAAAAAACGCAGCCGCCACCCCGCTCGTTTTTGAAAATCGCTATCTCTATACCGGGTCTGCATCCCCTCTCCACCTCAACGAGTGGTCCATTCAAATCGGAACCTTCTGGCATGAGACCAACGGGGACTTTGAATATGAAACAGTCGACCACTACGGCGGAAAAAAGATCATGGGAATCTTCGGGAAAAACGAAATCCCATCCGATGAATTTTCTCTCGAATCTCTCGAGTGGGCCGGTGTGAATGATCAATTTTTCGCCACAATTATTCAACCCGAAGAGCCCTACGAAACCACTATCTGGGGCAGCCGCTTTCCGGTAGTTGTCGAGGGAGACGAAGCAGCTTCGAAGAAAAAGCGGATGTTTGCCGCAGAGGCGGCCGTCGGTCTTCCATCGAAGACCATGAATCCGGGAGAAGCGGAGACGCTGCGCTACCATATCTACCTGGGCCCGAAAGAATTCTCCCGCCTCAACGATCTCGGGGACGACCAGAAGCTCGTCATGCACTACGACGAGATTCCGATCTTCGGCTGGCTCTTCGGCTGGGCGATCAAGCCGCTCGCGTCCTGGCTCATCATGGGGCTCGTGTTTCTGAAGGGATTTGTCGGGAACTACGGAATCGCGATCATCCTCATTACGATCATCATTCGCCTCCTCATCTGGCCGGTCTACGCGAAGTCAGCCCGCTCCATGAAGCGGATGTCGAAGCTGACGCCGATGATGAAGGAGCTGAAGGAGAAATACCCGGATGACCCTCAGCGCCTCAACCAGGAGACCATGAAGCTGTACAAGACCTACAGCATCAATCCCCTGGGCGGCTGTCTTCCCATGTTCATTCAGCTACCCGTCTTCCTGGCATTCTACCGTATGCTCTGGAGCGCTGTCGAACTGCGCCACGAATCATTCCTCTGGGTCGACGATCTCGCGATGCCCGACACGATGTTCATGATTCCCGGGCTCGACATCCCTTTCAATCTTCTTCCCATCCTCATGGGCGTCACCAGTTTCATTCAGATTGCGATCACACCCAAGACCGGTGACAAAACACAGCAGATGATCTTCATGATGATGCCGCTCATCTTCCTCGTCATCTGTTACAACTTTGCCGCGGCACTCGCGCTCTACTGGACAACCTCCAATGCGTTCTCAATTCTTCAAACCTGGCTCATGAACAAAATGCCTGAGCCTGAACTGAAAAAGCGGAAGGCCAGCGGCAAGAAATCCTTCATGGAACGAATGCAGGAACAGGCTGACGCGGCTCAGAAGGCGAAAGCTGCCGGTGGTACAGCGAGCGGAGGAATGTCCGCCAAAGACCGCACCCGTATGCCGGGCGAAAAAGGGGCCCGTCATACCAAAGGTAAGAAAAAGCGCCGTTGATTCGACGTGCGAGTTCCTCCATCTTACGAAGTTATGGACCATCTTGAAACTGCCCGTGAAGTTCTCGACTCAATGCTGGGTTATCTCGGGTTTGCGGCCACCGTCGAAGTCGACCGGGACGGTAGTGTTCTCAATATCGCAACTACCAGTGATGCCAAGCTGCTCATCGGTCACCATGGCGAGCGAATGGAGGAGATCGAATATCTCGCCAACCGGGTCGTGCAGGATCGAATTCCCGATGCCCCCCGTTTCAAAATCGATATCGACAGCTACCGGGCTGCCCGCGACTACGAAATGATCGAAGAAGCAGAAGCTACCGCAGCTCGCGTCATCGAGTCAGGAGAGGCGCTGAAACTTTCGCCGATGAATTCTTATCAGCGGCGTCTTGTTCACAATCACTACAAAGATCATCCCGAAGTCGAAACCTGGAGTCCTCAGGACTCCGCCCGGTTGAAACGAATCACCATTCGTCCCCGAAAAACCAAATAGTGGTATTTCCACCCATTTGAAGGGTAGGTTTTCGTACAAATTAATTGAAAATTTCAACTTTTGTGCTAAGCGCAAGGTACTGCTTGTGATTTATATCTCAGGCATTCCCACCAATTTACCTAACCCGGTGCTGAAACTGAACTGACCCATGGCAAACGACGCGTCCAACATTGTTGCGTTTCCGGATTCCGGAGGTCAGCCCAAGCCTGCAAGTACCGGAGGAAAAGGACCGATTACTATGAGAAGCGACCTAGTCGAAGAGGCATCTAAAATCATCCCGGAACCACCCGTATTGATCAATCTGGTATCCGCACGTGTTAAACAGCTTAACATGGGCCGAACCCCACTCGTACCAACGGACCACAGAATGGGTGCCGCTGATATCGCTCTTACCGAAATCATCGAGGGGAAAATCCAAGTCGACGAGGACTCCCGGGAATAGTTTCCAATTCCCCGTGGAGGAAAACGTAAGTTTTTCTCCCTACGATTCCCGCACCGAAAGTCTCACGACTTCGGCTTAGGACTGACTTTGCACTTGCGACACCTGCCGCGAGTCCCGACCGTAGCGACCTATGTCGCTCTTCCAGCTCAATTCTGAATTTTCTCCGCAGGGAGATCAGGAGCAAGCCATTGCCAAGCTGACGAAGTCTCTTCTCGCAGGGAATGCTCATCAATCCCTGCTCGGTGTTACCGGTTCCGGAAAAACATTCACGGTTGCCAACCTGATCGCTGCGCTCGGAAAGCCGACGCTGATCATGTCTCACAACAAGACGCTCGCAGCACAGCTCTACAGCGAGTTCAAAAGCTTCTTTCCGGACAATGCGGTGGAGTATTTCGTATCCTACTTCGATTACTATCAGCCCGAGGCCTATATCCCCCGCACCGACACCTACATCGAAAAGGATTCCTCGATCAATGACGAGATCGAACGGCTGCGACTCTCCTCCATGAGCTCCCTGCTCACGAGGAAAGACGTGATCGTCGTGGCGAGTGTCTCCTGCATTTATGGATTGGGGTCCCCCGAGGACTACCAGAACATGATGGTGCCGGTGAAACTCGGCCAGAGTCTCGACCGGGATGACTTTCTCAAAGATCTCGTATCCATTCTCTATGAAAGAAACGACATCGACTTTGGGCGGGGGAAATTCCGGGTCCGCGGCGATGTCGTCGAAGTCTACCCCGCCTATCTCGACAACGAAGGAGTCCGCGTGGAATTTTTCGGAGACGAAATCGACCGGATCACCCTCTTTGATCCCCTCACCGGAAACGGCACCCATCAGCTCGACGAAGTCACCTTCTACCCTGCGAAACAGTTCGTAACGCCGAAGGACAAAATGGGCCGCGCCATCAAGGAAATCCGAAAGGAGATGCACGAACGCGTCGATTACTTCGAGAAAAACCAGCAGTACCTCGAAGCCCAGCGCATCAAGCAGCGGACCGAATATGACATTGAGATGATGCAGGAAATGGGATTCTGCCAGGGAATTGAGAACTACTCCCGCCACCTCACGGGACGCCCTCCCGGCTCCAAACCGGGCACCTTGATCGATTTCTTTCCCGACGACTTTTTCACCGTGATCGATGAGTCCCACGTCAGTATCCCTCAAATCGGAGGCATGTATGAAGGAGACCGTTCACGGAAACAAACCCTCGTCGATTTCGGCTTCCGGCTTCCCAGCGCGCTCGACAACCGCCCGCTGAAGTTCGATGAATACATGGCAGCCACAAAGCAGCGGCTCTACGTCAGTGCGACGCCGGCCAAGTTCGAAATCAAGAACTCCACTGCCGGGAGAGAGGGTTACCTTCCCCACAAGCGCAAGCGAATCGGCGAAGAGGAGCTGGTTCCGGAACGACTGCCTCGAATTTCCGGCAGCAAACAACCCATCGAGAAATTCGATCCCGGGAAGAAGGGTGCCGACCTCATCGTTGAACAGATCATTCGCCCTACCGGATTGCTGGATCCCATTGTCACCCTCCGACCACTCAAAGGCCAAATTGATGAAACGATCGAACTTTGTCAGCAGCGGATCGAAAAGAATGAACGCGTTCTCGTCACGACCCTGACCAAGCGTACTGCCGAGGATTTAGCCGATTACATGCGAAACATCGGCCTCAAGGTTCGCTATATCCACGCCGATGTCGATGCGATCGAGAGGGTCGAGATCCTGAGGAGTCTCCGTGCCGCCGAGTTCGACATTCTCATTGGCATCAACTTGCTACGAGAAGGCCTGGACCTACCCGAGGTCAGCCTTGTCTGCATCCTCGACGCCGACAAAGAAGGATTTCTCCGCAGCGAGACGAGCCTGATTCAGACTGCCGGCCGTGCCGCCCGGCACGTAAATGGAGAAGCGGTTCTTTTCGCCGACCACGTTACCGATTCGATCCAGAGCCTCATCTCCATTACCGAATATCGCCGTCGCGTGCAAAGCGAACACAACGAGAAGCACGGGATTACCCCGACCACGGTGACGCGAAACGCTCAGGAAACCCTTCGCATGTATCAGAAAGGCAAAGCGGTCGAACAGTCTCTTGTCGCGGAGTCCGGAGAAGACATCGACACGCTCGCGGTCATTGCCGAACTGGAAGAGGAAATGCAGGAGGCCGCCACGAAACTGGAGTTCGAACGCGCGGCACTCATCCGCGATCAGATCAACAAGCTGAAAAAAGACAGCGGGGAAAAACCGCTCGTGGTGAAACGGAAAAAGGCCCGCTACTAACAAGATAAAACCGCTTTCTGCTCCTTTTTCTTTCTGCCTTTCGCTGCCTTTCGCTGCCTGGCATTCGGTCAAGACTCCAAGGCCTCCCTGTTTTTGTGTAGGCTTCTTAAGCGGAAAGATTCACCCCTGCAGCACTTCCCACCCCACCCACATCAGCCCGAGATCGATAATCATGTGGCTGACCCACGGACCGAGAATGCTGTTGTAGCGGTGAAAGATCCAGCTCCAAACCATTCCTCCGATCGCAACACATGCCCCGAGGAAAAGTGCCCACCCCATGGGGAAAAACTGATTCAAAATCACGATATGGTGAGAAGCGAACCCGACGCCGGCGATCAGATTGGCCCATCCGAAGGACATTAATTTCCTCCCCTCCCCGAGCGCGAACCATCGCCAGTAGAACTCCTCCAGAGCAGCGTGAGCAAAAGAAATAAACAGAGCAAACCAGAGAAAATGCTCCGCCACACCGAGCTTCTCGACAAAGGTCACGATGTTCGCGGCATTGTCGTCGACCACAGCTCCCAGCGGCGTGCCTTTGATCAAGAAAACAAGCAATCCCACGGTGGCAATCCCAAACCCAATCCCCGGAAAAAGCGATTTCCGATGTTCACGAGGTCGGTCGAGGTGAGTGCCTTTTTCTTTGAGCAGGAAAAAAACGGCCACCATCGGCCAGAGGAGAAGAAAGAATTTCACTCCGGAATAGAAGGCGTTCCCGAACTTTGTTCCCGGAAAGAGAACTGCGTAAAACAGCGAGGCCAGGAAGGGCGTTACGAGAGCTATCGCGAACACCGCGATGCGCATCCCGCGTTTCGAATCTGAAGAAGTTGTATTCACGGGCTCAGAGTCGACGCCCCCCGAATGGTCTCAAATCATTATTTACGATCTTGTGATCGATAGAATCAATGGCAATATTGCTTTCCCCTGATATATTTAGGATCTCTTAATTAAATTCCTGACTACTCGATCTATGGCCACCGTCGCAACCAACCTGAAACGCGGACAATGCATTAGCTACAAGGGCGAAACCGGGCTCGTCCTCGGGCTGGAGCACCGCACCCCCGGAAAGGGCAACGCCCTCATCATGGCAACGATTCGTTCGTTCAATTCGGGAAAGACGAAAGACATTCGCTTTGCCTCCAGTGACAAAGTGGAAATCGTGCAGTCAGACCGGCAGAAACTGGAATTCAGCTACTCGGATCAGACAGGGTACCATTTCATGGATCCGGCGACCTACGATACGATTACCTTTCAGGAGGAGTTCATTGAGGACAGCAAGGATCTCCTCATCGATGCACTCGCCGTTGAAGTTCTCTTTGTCGACGGCAAACCGGTTACGATCGAGCTGCCCTCCAACATTGAACTGGAAGTGACTGAAGCGGCTCCCGGAGTCAAAGGGGATACCGCGACGGCAGCGACCAAGGAGGCAGTTCTCGAAACAGGCCTTCGGGTTCAGGTTCCTCTTTTCATTGGCCCTGGTGACAAGATCAAGGTCAGCAGCGAAGACAAGAAGTACGCCGGACGCGCCTAGCGAGTTCGAAATCCGGGAAAATATTGTGGCGCGGAAAAAGCCGTCAAACAAGCGGGCCAGGGCAAAGAAGCCCACGCCGCGCCACGGACTTTCCGCCTTTCTACCGGAAAGCGCCGCTCGTGCGCTGACCCCGGCACCTGAGACGACGATCCGTCATGTAAAATTCGTGATCGGGCTTCTTCTACTCCCACTTTGCTGGGCTTCCCTGGAAACCTTCCTGGTTCTCCTGCACGCCGACACCTTTGCGGGAAATTACTGGCGCACGCCGGAGTTCCTGTCCTTCGCCGGAGGATGCCTCGTCTGGCTTGCTCTCTTCTACTGCGCACGATGCCGGCTCATGATGTGGCTCTACGTGGCGGGGCACGAACTAACGCATGCTCTTTTCGTTCTCATTTGCAGCGGCAAAGTGAGCAAAGTCCACATCTCCTCGGAAGGGGGGCACATTCTGACGAACCGGAATAACTTTCTGATTTCGCTCTCCCCGTATTTTTTCCCTTTCTACACTGCCCTTACCATTCTCGTCTGGGCGGTTCTCCAATGGATATTTCGGGAGCAGGGCGAGCTCAATCCAGAGTGGCTCTACGGTGCGATCGGTTTCACCTGGATGTTTCATCTCACTTTCACGGTGTGGATGATTCGACGGGAGCAACCGGATGTGGATCAGAATGGAAAAGTCTTCTCCTTCGCCCTGATCATCCTGATGAACGTGCTGCTCATCTCTGCACTGCTCATCATTGCTTCCCCCACCGCGACCTTTGTCGGCTTCGGAATCTCATTTTGGGAAAATGCCCGCAGCCTTCATCACCGGTTTGTGGAGTCGTCTATTGAACTAATTCGGGCGCTTCCGGGATAGAGTAGGCAGCACAAACGCTCTTGTCTGTGGTTCCAACCAGGCCCCGGCCGACGGCACAGGCAGGAGTGCCTGCGCTACTTTTCTTCCGAAAAATCCAACAAGAGGGCATGTGCCTCCCGGTACCTTGGAGAATCAGCCAGTGCGTCCAGAAGGTAGCGCTTGGCCCTAGGCTTATCCCCTTTTTGCAAGAGCCCGGCGAGACGATAGCGGACCTCCGAAGGGTTGGTCGGATCCAGCTTCAAAGTCTTTTCAAAAGAGGAAACGGCAAGCCCGGTTTCAGCGAGAGCGGCGTGAGCACAGCCTCTGCAGTAGTGGAGCCGCTCGTAGAAAGGATTGATCGCCTTGGTCCGCTTCGCATTGGTGATGACGTCTTTCCAGTTTTCTTTTTCAAATTCCACATCCAGCAAACGTGTGTAGGCCGTGTAGGCCTCGGCCGAAATGTCAGCGAGTCGCTCGAGGACTGCGACTTCGGCATCCGCATTCCCCTCCTCGCGAAACGCCCGCGCTTTGAGTGCATAGCCGTTGGCAATGCCGGTAAAGTCAGGCAGCAATGCGATCAGCTTCTCCGCTGATTCCGCTGCTTCCGCCCATTTTTCCTGCTCGAGGTAGCGCAATGTCAGGGTCTGTCGCGCCCAGAAATTAGTGGGGTTCTTTTTCAAATACGCAGCGACCGCAAGAGGGCTCACCGGATTGACCTCCTCCGGGCCGGGTTCGGCCCAGT
Organism: Verrucomicrobiales bacterium; assembly: GCA_029213265.1. Classification (GTDB taxonomy): domain Bacteria; phylum Verrucomicrobiota; class Verrucomicrobiia; order Verrucomicrobiales; family DEV007; genus Arctic95D-9. Next base: position 12,785 of record JARGNG010000015.1, read on the forward strand.
CGACGCCGGGTCCATAGGTGTCGGCAAGCTTGATCAAAGACTGTGCGAAATCGGAATCCAACGTCTCAATTGGAATCGTGTGATTGGCGATGGCATCATTGATGAGCACTCCCGCCCCCAGATCGACCAGAATGTTTCGAAGAGCATCTTCCCCGAAATTCTCGACGATGTATTTCACCACCAGCATCGACTGGTAGTAGGCAAACATGAGGTGCTCGCCGCTTTCCGCGTTGAAAAACGCCTGGCTCATTTGGCTGATCGGAGTAAAGGCCTTCTCCTCGAGAACCATCTTCCGATACTGCGGTGTCATTCGTTGCCCCCAGTTCGGCTGCCGCTGTATTTCCTCATACACGGAAATACCTTCGCTGAGCCAGCGTGGCATCTTGTTGTTGGTCACAGTCAGGGTGACGACATGGCAATACTCGTGCCAGAGCGTCGCTTCCCAGTTGTTCTTGCCCGCCGTTGTGCTGCCGGGACTGTTCATCGTCACGACCGCTCCGGAACAAACGCCCAGGAGCCCCTCCCCTCCGAGTGAGCCGAATGACCGAATCGCGAAATCCTGCTGATTCGGATAAAACTCGATGTAGGTCGGCCCATCCATCTCAAGGCCGTATTTTTTCCCGAGCACCTCTTTGGCATCGGTCAGCAGTTCGGTGACGCGATCCCCGTAGATCTCTGCCTCTTCCGGCGGCATCCGAATGACGAAATCATCGCTCGGAATAGAGGCGAAACTCTCGATCTCTTTTTGAAGAACGGAAAGATTGAAGGCGAGGACATTGTATTCGTCCTGTTCCCCGACTTCGTCGGCGAGAGGCCAGGCTTTTTCGATATCCCCCAGCCTCAGGTAGTCGAGAGCCAGCTGCAGCTTGGCCGGGAGAAATCCAGGATCCATTTCCAGCGCACGCTTTTGACTGTCTGCCCCCTCCTGATAGCGATACTTCCGGGAAAGAACCCGCCCAATGAGATGATCGATCTCGGGATTGTTCGCCCAGACAGAAAGCGCAGCCTTCCTGTATTTCTCAAATTCGATATGATCGTTCTTTTCGAGCTCGACCAGAACCGCCCGGTAGGCGGCCGCGAGGGGATGACGGGGATTGAGCGCCGTCACAAGGTCCAGGTTCTTATGGGCTTCATCGTAGCGTTCGAAATTGATGGCATATTCCGCCTGCAGCAAAAGCGCGCCATAGTGACGTGGGGCAGACTTCAACACCCGCTCCAAATATTCGGCACCTTTTTTCCGGTCACTGGGAAAAAAGGATTCTGCGAGCCCGAAAAGAACGTCGGGATTTTCGGGCTCCAATTTGTAGGCTCCTTGAAATTCCTTCGCCGCAAGACCAAAGTCATCTTTCACCAGGGCCAACTCCCCGGAGGCAAGGTAGGCTTCCAGCAATCCCCCGGGAACCACCTGCCCTTTTGCCTGAAAGGTTTTGGCCACATCAAAATACTGCTCGATCACCGTAGATGGATCGGCTCCCAGGATCAGTGCGGCCTGCCCGAGATGCACATAGTCGAGAGCGCTGCGTTCCTTCTCGGGAACGGCCGCCGCGGCCTCATTGATCGCCGCGAACATGGCGCCCGCTTCCTCCGCAAGGCCCATCGAAGAAAACAATTTGTGAGCTTCGAGAAGAGCACCCAACTGATCCGGAAATTGATCCGTCGTCGCTATGGCCTCCTCCACCGCATCTTCATACCGCCCCACGTTGGCCAGAGACTGAAATCGTAAGGTTCGCCATTCCCAGGAGGGCTGGCCGCGGCGGAGTGCATAATCGCAAACTTGAATCACGATATCGTATCGCCCCCGAAGGAAAATTTCCCGAACTTTCGGAAGATTATCCTCATCGTAGTAGCGCTTGTAGTCCGCCTGTGAAAACGCCTCGTTCGATCCGATCACCAGGAGGAGGAAGATAGACAGGAATACTCGCCACATTCTACTACTGAAGCGGAGAATCGGTGCGCGGTAAAGCCCGTCTTCAGGCCGCATCCGAAAATGGAATCACGCCCTCCCATTTCCGCCCCTTCGCCAAAATCGGCTGGATATCAATCGCATAGAGATCCCCGTCGACCGCACGCACATAGTTCCGGGGATGGCAATCCTGGACCAGAACTCCGTCTGCTTCGCGGTAGAACCCTTTCTGCACGTCGTCCCAGACAAAGCCCAGTCGATTCATGTATTCGGCGACATCTTCCTCCGAAGGAATCCCCGCCAGCGGATCCGGGAGAATGTAACTTTGCGAGGTCACGATACTGGGTCCGTCCGTACGCTGCCAGATTCCCTCAAAGCAAACGTCATCTCCAAATAGAAGATTGGAGAGTCTCAGGCGGCGCAGATAGCCGAAGGGTGTCGAGTATCCTGTTGGACCAAAGCCAGCCCGTTCAGGGAAAGTAGATTTCCAAAAACGATGTCCAGCCTCGTCGTGATAGATCTCATGCTCCATCCCGCCTTTCCCGTAGTCGAGGGCGGGAAGATCCGCCCGGGTCAGGAGACGGTTATGTTCCCGCGCGAAGGCGATGAGATTTCGGAACTGGCTTCCGACGGCGCGCTCCCAGGCTTCAACCGGATCCCGTGGTGGTGGTACATTTGAAACTCCGCCGCCTGCTTGACCAAGTCCCTGTCCTTCCCGGACAGAGGCTCTTTCTGCTTCATCAAGTTCCATATCCGCTTGGCGTCGGAGCGGGAAATAGGCTGGGGGATTGCCGAAGATTCGCTCATTAGAATCATCATACATTCTATCAATACAAAGACAACAAGGATCATTGGCTTCAGCAGAGAAATCGCTGTTTCCAATTCGATTCGTAGCTTTCTCTCACCTTGCAAATGATGGGCTCACGCGCTTTGCTACCAGCAACAGATCAGCCTTTGAACGAACCTCAAACAGACTCCCCCGAAGCAGCGGACTCCGCACCGGACGCATCTCCAGACTCTTCTTCGGACGACATGCCCCCCCCTTCCGACGACTCCCCGTCTATGGAGGTAGCGGGAACTTCCTACAAGGTTGAGCTCGATGTTTTCGAAGGCCCCATGGACCTCCTTCTATATCTGATCAAGAAAGACGAGATCGATATCTACGACATTCCGATCGAGAGCATCACGAAGCAGTATATGGGGTATCTCGAAACCTTCAAGATGCTCAACATCGGGCTGGCCGGTGAATTTCTCGTGATGGCAGCCAACCTCTGTTACATCAAGAGCCGAATGATGCTTCCCAAGCACGTTCAACCGCCCGAAGAAGATGCTGACGAGGAAGATCCGCGCTGGGACCTCATCCGTCAGCTCATCGAGTATAAGAAGTTCAAAGAAGCTGCGAGCTACCTTGGGAAAAGGGAAGCGGAACAGCAGGATCACTTCACACGCAAGCCGGAGAAAATCGAAACCGCCGAAGACGAACAGCGTCCTCTCTCAGGCGATCTCAGTATTTTCGATCTGATTCGTGCCTTTCAGAATATCCTCGACCGGTTCGAAGAAGGCGACCTCGGGGAAATTGTCGACGACCGGTTCACCGTAAGCGATCGAATCGACCACCTTCTCACCAAAGTGCCGCCCGGCGGATCGATTCGCTTCTCTTCGCTTTTCGAAGAGGCGGTGACCAAAGGGGAAATGATTGTCACCTTTCTCGCTGTTTTGGAACTGATGAAACTGAATTACTTTCGTGTTCGTCAGGAAGTCATCCTCGGTGATATCGAACTCCAGCGAAATGAGACCTAAGCCATGCAGAATCCACTTTCAATTCGGCCGAATCGCGGCAGGGTAAGCGCCCGCATTTGCTACTCTACATGCAGCTGATTCAAATCATCGAGGCACTCATTTTCGCCGCCCCTGAACCGGTCACTTCGGCCGAGATCATGAAGGCGGTACGACGCGCTGCGGCGGAATCTGATGCGCCCTTCGCCCGTGAATGGGAGAACATCAGCGAGAAGAAGATCGAAACGGCGATTGCTGAGTTGGGGGAACACCTTGCCGAAACGGAACGCTCGATCGAGCTGCACGAAGGGGCGAGCGGTTGGCGCTTCGTGACACGGAGCGACTACGTGGAATGGATCCGTGCGCTTCTCCCTGAGATGCGCCCCGAAAAGTTGAGCCCGGCTGCGCTGGAAACGCTCGCTCTCGTTGCCTACCGGCAGCCGATTACCAAGGCCGACATCGAAGCGGTCCGGGGGGTGTCAGTCGACGGACAAATCCACAAGCTGATTGACCGGAACCTGATTCGCATCGGCGGAAGAGCCGATCTTCCCGGACGACCCATGCTCTACGAAACAACGGAGGAGTTCATGGAACACTTCGGCGTCAAGGATCTCGAAGACCTACCCAATTCGGAAGAATTGCGAACCGTTGATCTTCCCACCGCCGGGGAGGAAGAGGAGGAAGCTCCGGAAGAAACCGCGGACGAGCAGGAAGAACCGGAAGAGCCTGTGGAGCTGACCCCCGAAGAAGAGCGTCTCGCCGCTCTGGCGGCAGCAGAAAAAGCTCTCGACGAAGAGGAATCCCCTGCGAAAAGTGAGGGAGAAGAAGAAGCCGGTGAAGAACCGCCCCACGAAGAATCATGAGCCTCGAAGACCTGCGCGACAAGATCGATAAGATCGATACGGAAATGATCCGACTGCTGAACAAGCGGGCGGATGTCGTTCATGAAGTGGGCGTCCGAAAGAAACGGGATGGACTTGAAATCTATGCTCCCGACCGTGAGGAAAAACTGTATCGAAGCGTAGTCGCCAAGAGCGAAGGCGGCAGGCTTCCCGAAGAGTCGATTCGTGCCATCTACCGGGAGATCATGTCCGCGGCATTGGCGCTGGAAGAGGATCTGAAAATCGCCTATCTCGGGCCCGCCGGGACCTGGACCCACCAGGCCGCCATTGGGAAATTCGGCCACAGTGTTGAGTTTCTTCCCCAGCCCAGTTTTGCGGACGTCTTCGATCAGGTGGAGCGCCGGATCGCGGACTACGGTGTCGTGCCGATCGAAAACTCCACCGAAGGAGCCGTCACCCATACGCTCGACCTTTTCGCCGATTCACCGCTCAAGATTTATGGACAGGTCATGATGCCCATTGAGAACAATCTCATGGCCAACTGCAAACGCGAGGAAATCGAACACATCTACAGCCACCCGCAGATCATCGCCCAGTGCCGCGCCTGGCTCGGCAAGAACTTCCACGAGATTCAGCCGGTCGAAAAATCGAGCTCCGCAGTCGCTGCCGAAGTCGCCGCGAATGAACCCCACTCCGCCGTACTCGGCGGATCGCTCCTTGCCGACATGTACGGCCTCACGATCCTCGAACAATCCATTCAGGACATCGCTCACAACACGACACGGTTTCTCGTAATCAGCCACAAAACCTGTCCGCCGACCGGAAACGATCGTTCCTCGGTCATGTTTTCGGTTCGTGACGAACCGGGATCCCTTCACAAAGCGCTCGAGCCTTTCGAAAAGCTTTCCATTAACATGTCCAAGATCGAGAGCCGCCCTTCAAAGCGGCGCGCATGGGAGTACTTCTTCTTCGTCGATCTCGCCGGCCATTGCGAAGATGAAGCGTTCGCCGCTGTGATCAAGCAACTGGAAGAGAACTGCTCGTTCGTGAAAGTGCTGGGGAGTTATCCCGCCTAGCCAGCCAGTTTCCTGTCCAGATCCTTTTCCTTTTTTTTCTATGAAAGAAGACCGGAAATCGGCAGCACTTCAGACTCCGAAAAGGAGCAGGAGAAAGAGAAAAGGCTACTCCTCTTCTTCACCGCGATCGATGCGGATGATGTATTCGCCCTCGCGCTGAAGGTTGAGACGATCCCGGGCAACGGTCTCAAGGTATTCCTTGTCGGTCTTGAGAAGACGGTGCTCCTGGCGAAGCCTCGCCGCCTGCTCCCCTTTCGAGGACTCGATTGCCGTGAGGCGATTGACCTCTGCCTTGAGTTCGGCACGTCGATCGATCTCCGGACCGAAGAGCTTGTAGACCGCCAGCAACAGCAGCAGATAAATCACCACCTCCATGACCCGGGACATCCGCTGCCACATATTGGAAGGTGGCTGATTCTCCTCTCCTTTCATTTGGAGAGGCAAATCGGGATGGTCCTGAAATTCCGGGTCACGCATGGTGGTAGTAATGGCCTCTTTCGGCCGCGCCTTTGAGGCGATTCGACTAGACTCGCATCTTGCCGCCGTAGATTGCATCATCGCCCAACTCCTCCTCGATGCGGAGGAGCTGGTTGTATTTTGCAATCCGGTCGGAACGGCTCAACGATCCCGTCTTGATTTGTCCGGCGTTCGTCGCCACCGCAATGTCAGCGATCGTGCTGTCCTCGGTCTCTCCGGACCGGTGACTGATCACGCTGGTGTAGCGGTTCTCTTTCGCCAGTTCAACGGCGTCTAAAGTTTCGGTAAGGGATCCAATCTGGTTCACTTTCACGAGAATGGAGTTGGCAACGCCCAGGTCGATCCCCTTCTGAAGGAAATCGGTGTTGGTTACGAAAAGGTCATCTCCAACGAGCTGTGTCTTTTCGCCCATCTTCTCGGTGATCACTCCCCAACCGTCCCAGTCATTCTCGTCACAGCCATCTTCGATCGAGATGATCGGATACTTGCTCTGCAGTTCCAGGTAGTAATCAACCAGCTCTTCCGCGGTTTTCTCAGATCCGTCGGACTTGTGGAAAACATACTTGCCCTTCTCTTTGTCGAAGAACTCGGAAGAGGCCACGTCGAGAGCCACGAAGATTTCCTCTCCGAACTTGTAACCGGCTTTATCAACCGCCTGCTCAATCACCTTGAGTGCATCGTCAGCGGACTCAAGCTTCGGAGCAAATCCGCCCTCGTCTCCCACTGCGGTGGAAAGGCCACGATCATGAAGGACCGATTTGAGTGCGTGAAAGATCTCAGCACCCTGGCGAAGCGCTTCGCGGAAAGTCGGTGCACCTTTCGGCATGATCATGAATTCCTGAAAGTCGATCGGGGCATCCGAGTGGGAACCGCCGTTGATGATATTCATCATCGGAACAGGAAGCACCTTGGCATTCGGTCCGCCGAGATACTTGTAGAGAGGAAGTCCAAGCTGATTCGCTGCGGCATGGGCTGCGGCGAGGGAAACGCCGAGAATGGCGTTAGCACCGAGCTCCTTCTTGTTGGCAGTGCCATCGAGGTCAAACATGGTCTTGTCGATGACCGTTTGCTCGGTCGCATCGAGCCCGACGAGCTCCTGACAGATTTTTTCGTTCACAGCGGCAACTGCCTTGAGCACTCCTTTTCCGAGGTAGCGATCCTTATCACCATCGCGCAACTCCCAGGCTTCGTGCTCTCCGGTGCTGGCTCCACTGGGAACCGCAGCGCGCCCAATGGCTCCACCCTCCAGTTCCACATCCACTTCCACTGTCGGGTTTCCACGGGAATCCACGATCTCGCGGCCTCGAATGTTTGTAATCGTCGTTTCTAGCATGACTTGTCTTCGGTTAGTTTCCTATTGATTAAGAAATCTTCAATATTAAAAAAGCTGAAATTATAGTGATTCCAGACTGATTTCATTTCTGCGCCAGCGGTAACCGAATCAGGGCAATTTGCAAGTATCAACCTCGCAACGGATCTCCCCGTTTCGATCAGCTTTCGACATTCTGGCTCTGGATGAATTCCGTGAGCTGCTCTTTAAAAAGGACCGCAACGGCGAGAAGAAGAATGGCAATCACGAGCCAGATGTACCCGATCAGCATTCCAATCGCTCCCAGCGTTTGCCCGGGAGCAGGCTGAACCGGACTGCGCCTGGCTTTGGCCTGGGAGATGTGACCGGCAATGATCGCGATCGGTGCAAAAAGAATTCCGCCGAGACAGGTCACGACCGCCAGAACCGCCGTTACGATCGAAATCGCCCCGGTTACGGGCGAGGGCACGACCGACTCCTCCTCATAGTCCTCCTCTTCTGCGGCAGCCGGAACGGGGGCAACCGCGGCAGTGCCGGAGTCGATCGGGCGCCCTTCCGGAACCTGCGCGGACTGAGGCACAGCATCGTCCAGCGCTCCCTCCTTGAAAGTTGCCTTGGGAAGATCTTCGACCGACTTGTCGTTGCGAGACGAAGCCGGGGGAGTTGCCGACTCAGATGGTAAATCGCGCTTTTGTCCTGGAAACTGAATCCTTGCGGAACAAATCGGGCACTCCACAACATTTCCGAAAAAGCTCTCGTCGCCTGAGACTTTCTGACCGCATTTCGGACATGCCACTTTGATTGTCGCCATAATCAGTTCCAGCTCGCGCTCTAATAGACGCAAGCAGGTTCTATCAAAGCGGATTCCGCTTTCACCGCAAATGGTAAATTCGATTTCGCAGAATCAGATTCGCATAAAAAACGCGCTCCTCTGTGACAGCCCCGAAAGAATCGGGGGCCACGAATCCCCTTGCCGCCCCGCGAAATGGAGCGGAGAATGAAATCGTCATGAAACGCATTCCATCCCTCGCGATTCTCCCGGTCCTTTTTTTTCTCGGTGGTTGCCAGACAAATGATCCGGCTCCCGCAGCGAAGCCCTCTTCCTTCGATGCCACGAAAAAGGCGGATGCGGCTCAGTCACGAGGCGAATCAGCAATCAAGCCCTATCCCTTTCGAACCTGCGCCGTTCAGATTCACCGGCCCTTCAAAAACGGTAAGCCCAAACACCGACGGGTCTACAAAGGCCACGAGGTGCTGTTTTGTTGCGACCCCTGCGTGAAAGCATTCGACACCTATCCGGACGCCTACATGCCACGGATCATCGAAGCGGCTGCGTCAAAAGAACATTGAGCAAAGCGTGACTCAAACCTCTTGGGTCCGGGACCTGCCCCTGTTGGACCTTCAACGATCCTCTACATCGATGTCGATGACGTCCTCTTCCTTCTTCTTCTTTCGACCGAAGAGCCCCCCGATATCGACGCCAAAATAGGCAAGGCAGCTGACGACGAGAGCAGCAGCGGCCGCCTCATCGAGATTTCCCACAATCGGAATGTTGTCCGGGATCAGCTCAAAGAATCCCGCGGTGGGATTGAGCAAATACACAGTACTGAGAGCTCCGACGACACCCACGAAAATGGAAGTGAGAACGCTTTTCTTCTCCTCCACCTCGCCCTGAATTGTTTCTTCTTTTTGCATGGTCTAAATATCTCCGGTTGCGTTTCAATCCACGACTACAATCCGTCGTTGTTTTTATAACGTATCAAAGTGAGCGGGACTTTGTGAAATTTTTCACAAACTCACCTTGAAACTCCAAAACGGCGCACCGATACTCGAAATCCCTCGGGGGAAGGTGCGAACCGCACCTCACCATCCGAACGACACGAATCCTGCCATGGCACCGAAGACGAGAGAGCTCGAAATTCACGACACCGCTGCCCGCGTGGCTGCCGGAACTGATATGGAGGGCTATCAACAAACCACCGAAGATCTCGTGGGTGAGAAGCTCGTTCTCAACATGGGTCCCTCCCACCCGGCGACGCACGGCGTTCTCCGTCTCATTCTTGAACTGGATGGCGAGGTCATCTCCAAGGCGGACCCCGACATCGGCTTCCTTCACCGCGGTGATGAAAAGATCGCGGAAAACATGCAATACAATCAGTTCGTTCCCTACACGGACCGGCTGGACTATCTCGCCCCCCTCGCGAACAACGTCGCCTACGCTCTCGCTGTTGAAAAGCTGATGGGCTGGGAACTTCCCGCCCGCGGCCAGACCATTCGCACGATCTGCTGCGAGATGGCTCGAATCTCGGCTCACCTCCTCGGCCTCGGCGCCTACGCCATGGACGTGGGGGCCATGACCGTGTTCCTCTACACCTTCACGCAGCGCGAAACGATCTACGACCTTTGCGAGCAGCTCACCGGTGCCCGTTTCACGACCAGCTACACACGCGTCGGCGGCCAGATCCGTGATCTCCCCGAGGGCTTTACAGGCAGCCTCGAAAAATTCTGCGAAGAGTTTCTCCCCTGTCTCGACGAAGTAGACACGCTCCTGACTCGCAACAAGATCTTCCTCGACCGGACCCGTGAGGTCGGCGTGATTTCCAAAGAAGATGCGATCGCCTGGGGTCTGAGCGGCCCGAACCTCCGCGGTTCCGGCGTCGAACACGATCTTCGGAAGTCGAACCCCTACCTCGACTACGAGCGCTTCGATTTTGATATCCCTATCGGTGAAGTGGGCGATTGCTATGATCGATATCTCGTCCGGATGGAGGAAATGCGTCAAAGCGTCCGCATTCTCCGCCAGGCGATGGCAGATCTTCCCGACGGCCCTATCAATGTGGCCGACAGCAAAGAGCGACTCCCTGATAAAGAGCGAGTCCTCATGAGCATGGAGGAATTGATCCACCACTTCATTCTTGTGACCGAGGGACTCGACGCACCGAAAGGCGAAGTCTATTTCGGCGCGGAGAACCCGAAAGGTGAGCTTGGCTTTTATATCCACTCCAAGGGCGGAGGAGTCCCCTACCGCCTCAAGATTCGCGCCCCCTCTTTTGTAAACCTGAGCATTCTTCCCAAACTGTTGGAAGGCTGCCTCATGAGTGACACTGTTTCCATCCTCGGAAGTCTCGACTTCGTGATGGGAGAGTGTGACCGCTAACCTCTGACGAAATTTTCAACCGGCCTGTTTTTCTGTTATGTCCCTGGACGTTCCCTCTGAATTGGAAAAAGAAATCGACGAACGCGTCACCCATTACCCGGTGAGCAAGCGTTCTGCGGTGTTGCCCGTGCTCCATGCACTGCAGCACCATTACGGCTTCATCAATGAAGAGGCGGTCGAGTGGACCGCCGCGAAATTGGATCTTGAGCCGATCAAGGTTCTTGAGGTCGTCACCTTCTACCCCGGATTCCGCCAGTCTGCGCCGGGGAAATTTCATATCCGGGTCTGCCGCACGCTCAGTTGCGCCATGGCCGGAAGTTACGAATTGATGGAGTCGCTTTGCGACAAAGCCGGGATCGACCGCTCCGGTGTCACCCATCACAATCCGATTGCGGTCAGTCCTGACGGCAAGTTCAGCATCGAATTCGCCGAATGTCTCGCCAGTTGCGGAACCGGTCCCGTTTGTTTGGTGAACGATGATTTTCACGAAGCCGTCTCGGATGTCGACGGATTGTTGAGCCATTACCAGTAATCCTTTCTCCATGAGTGCCATTTACAAAAGCGGAAAAGAGCCCCACGCCAAGGAGCACCGCATCATTTTCAAAAACGTGGATCGCGAGGGGTGGGACCCTTCGCTCTCGATGTATGAGACGGAGGGTGGATATGATCAGCTGAAGAAAGCGATCAAAATGGAACCCTCCGCCATCACCGACGAAGTCAAAAAGGCCGGTCTTCGGGGGCGCGGCGGTGCCGGCTTTCCTGCCGGAGTAAAGTGGGGCTTTCTTCCGCCCAACAACGAGAAGCCGGTCTATCTGATCTGCAACGCGGATGAGTCTGAGCCGGGAACGTTCAAAGACCGCTACATCATTCATCAGGATCCTCATCAACTGGTCGAGGGGATGGTCATTTCCTGTTTCGCCGTCGGTGCCAACCTCGCCTACATCTACATTCGTGAAGAATTTCCCGAAGGGGCCCAGATCCTGGAAAAGGCAATCGCGGAAGCCCACGAAAAGGGCTACCTCGGAAAAGACATTCTCGGCAGCGGATTTGATCTCGAAATCTACGTTCATCGCGGCGCCGGTGCGTATATCTGCGGTGAAGAGACGGGGCTGATCGAATCGCTCGAAGGCAAACGCCCCTACCCGCGAATCAAGCCACCTTACTTCCCGGCAGCGATGGGGCTCTACCTGTGCCCCACGATCGTGAACAACGTCGAGACGCTCTGTCACGTGAAGCATATTCTCGAAGCCGGCGGTGAAGAATGGTCGAAAATCGGCACACCGAACAACACCGGCACGCGAATCCTTTGCGTCAGCGGCGATGTCCAGAAGCCCGGCTATTTTGAAGTCGAAGTCGGCAAAGTCACGATGGGCGAGCTCATCAATGACATGTGCGGTGGGCTCAAAGAAGGCCGCTCGCTCAAGGCGGTGATCCCCGGCGGTTCGTCCGCCAAGGTTCTTCGCGCCGATGAAGTTTTTACGGTGGGCCGCGGTGATGATGCCCGCGAACTCACGATCTGGGACATCCCGATGGATTTCGACACTCTCGCGGCGTGCGGCTCCATGGCCGGTTCCGGCGGAGTGATCGTCATCGACGATTCCCGCTCGATCAGTTGGGTCCTGAACAACATCAACAATTTCTACGCCCACGAATCCTGCGGTCAGTGCACCCCCTGCCGCGAAGGTTCCCTTTGGATGAAAAAGATCACCGATCGAGTCGTGGCCGGGAAAGCATCACCAAGCGACATCGACACGCTGGACAGCGTCGCCCGCAATATCGACGGACGGACCATTTGTGCTTTCGGAGAAGCCGCTTCCTGGCCGACCGAAAGCTTTGTTGAAAAATTCCGTGACGAACTGGTCGCGGATACGAATCCTGAACTCGAGGATGACCTCCTCAACGCCGAGGCGCTCACTGCTGCCGCCAACCTGGGATGAGCGAAGAAAAAAACGATCTCATAGACGTCCAGATCAACGGGGAATGGCATTCTTTCCCGAAGGGCACCCGCATGATCGAAGCCTGCCGTCAGGTCGGTGTCGAAGTGCCGCATTATTGCTACCACCCGAAGCTGACCTCTCCAGGCAACTGTCGGATGTGTCTCGTTGAAATGGGTATGCCTCCACGGCCGCGCCCCGGAGACGATCCGCCTGAACCGGATGAAACCGGACACCTTCCTATTTCCTGGATTCCCCGTCCCGCGATCGCCTGTGCGAACACGATCGCCCCGAACATGGGCATCCGGACGGAGAGCGAAATGACCGAGGAATGCCGCGAGGGAGTCATGGAACTCCTTCTCGCGAACCACCCTCTCGACTGCCCGATTTGTGATCAGGCCGGCGAGTGCTCGCTTCAGGAATTCAGTGTCGAACACGGAAAAGGCGAGTCCCGCTTCCGTGAACAAAAGGTCAAGAAGCCAAAAAACGTGGACGTCGGACCCCGCATTCGTCTCGATGACGAACGTTGCATCATGTGCAGCCGCTGTATCCGCTTTACCGACGAGATCGCCGATGACCCGGTCCTAGGCTTCACTGATCGCGGAAGCCATACCGTTCTGACGGTGTATCCGGGTCGTGAACTGGCGAACAATTACTCTCTCAATACCGTCGACATTTGTCCGGTCGGAGCGCTCACTTCGAACGATTTCCGGTTCCAGATGCGAGTCTGGTTCATGAAGGAGACGAAGACCATCGACGTCAACTGCGCCACCGGGGCGAACATCACGGTTTTTGCCCGCGAGAACAAGATCTACCGCATCACGCCGCGCCAGAACAACGATGTGAACTCTGACTGGATGCCGGATTCCCATCGACTCAACTTCCACTGGATTGAAAGCGACGCCCGACTCACCGATCCGCTCGTTCGGGACGGCGACAAGCACCGCCTCGCAACCTGGCAGGAAGCCATCGCCACCACCGCCGATAAACTGGCCGGTTTGGATGGCAGCGAGATCGCGGTGATCGCATCGGCACGGATGACCAATGAGGAACTCCTCATGACGAGCCGTCTCGTCAAGCATCTCGGGGCCGGACACGTTGATGTCGTTCCCCGGGAAGGCGAAAATGACGGCTATCTCATTGCCGCTGACCGAAATCCGAATACGAACGGGGTGATGCTCGTTCTCGGTCTCGAAAACCCCGGCTCACAGCTGGAAGCCATCAAGGACGGCATTGCCCAGGGCCGAATCAAGGCGCTGCTCTGCCTCCAGGAAAACCTGGTGGAGGATGCCGGCTTCGGCTCGGAGCTTCTTTCCAAACTCGACTTTTTCCTGACCTCCTACCCGCTCGCCAACCCTACCGCTGACATCGCTGATGTTGTTCTACCCGGCGCGTGCTGGGCAGAGAAAACCGGAACCATGGTGAATGTCACGGGACGCCTCCAGCGCCTCAACAAGGCAGTCGATGGCCCGGGGCAGACACTGGAGGCATGGGAGATCATTCGCGATCTCATCCAGGCAACCGGCGGAGGAAACGGCATTTACTCTGCGACGGATATTTTTAAGCAGCTCGCTGCCGAGGTTCCCGAATTCGCGGACCTCAGCTGGGGACAAATCGGTGATCTCGGAATCCCCCTGATCGAAACCGGTGAAACCATTCCGCTTCTGGAGCGGGAAAAAGAACGCATTGAAAAAGGTCTCATCGTAGGCTGACTCTGACTTTCCATGGATTGGCATCTCATCATCGCAGCAACCATCAAGATCGTGGTGTTCGTGTTTCTCACGACTCTCCCGCTGGTCGCCATGTCCGTGTGGGCAGAACGCCGGGTCAGTGCCGCGATTCAGGATCGCGTTGGGCCGAACCGGGTGGGTCCCTTCGGCCTCCTGCAGGCCGTGGCCGACGGGATCAAATTCCTCCTCAAGGAAGACTTCACTCCGAACCACGTCCGGAAAGGCTACTTCTGGCTTGCCCCCGCCCTCGTCATGGTGCCTGCGCTTTTAACCTGCGCCGTGATTCCTTTCGGCAGCAAACTGTTCGGTGAGAAAATGGTCATCGCGGATCTCAATGTCGGTCCTCTCTTCGTCTTTGCGATCGCCTCGCTTTCCGTCTACGGCATCGTTCTCGCCGGCTGGGCTTCGAATTCAAAGTATCCCTTCCTCGGTGGAGTTCGCTCGACCAGCCAGATGATTTCCTACGAAATCTCCCTGGGACTTTCGATCGTGCCTCTCATCATGATCTACGGAGAACTCAATCTCGGACGGATTGTTCAATACCAGGCTGACAACGGCTGGGCGCTCCTTCCTCTTTGGGGAGAAGGTCTCAGCGTGCAGGGATGGGTTCTTACCATTCCCGTGTTCGTTTCTTTCGTTATTTTCATGACATCGATGTTCGCGGAAACAAACCGGCTTCCTTTCGATCTCCCCGAGTGTGAGACCGAGCTCGTGGCCGGGTATCACACGGAATACAGCTCGATGAAGTTCGCGCTCTTCTTTCTCGGAGAGTACGCCGCCATGATTATTGGATCCGGTCTCGCCGTGACCCTGTTCCTCGGCGGATGGAGTCTCCCCTTTGGCTGGCTCAGTCCCGAAAACACCGAAGCGGCCGTACCATGGTGGCATGGCCTCATCCACATCGGCGTTTATTTCAGCAAGGTCATTGTCCTGATTCTCTTCTTCATCGTTGTCCGCTGGACTCTGCCCCGCTTTCGCTACGATCAGCTCATGCGCCTTGGCTGGGTCTTCTTTTTCGAAATCGCACTGTTCAACGTCGTCCTCACTGCCGCTCTCCTCTGGTGGTTCAACAAGCCCGTCTCCTGATCCATGGCAATTGTCGTAAAACGTCCAAAACTGAAATGGTGGGAACACCTTTACCTCCCCGCACTCGCGCAGGGAATGCGGGTGACCCTGGGCCACTTCATCAAAACCCTGTCCGGTAAGAAAAAGGTCACGATGCAGTATCCCGAAGAGAAATGGGATGACCAACTGCCTGAGCACTATCGTGGCGCTCCCGCTCTCGTGACCGATGTGCAGGGACGCGAGCGTTGCGTTGCCTGCCAGCTTTGCGAATTTATCTGCCCTCCCCGCGCAATCACCATCAAGCCGGAGGAAATTCCCTCCGATGACAAGTGGTCCAAAGTGGAGAAGCGTCCCAAGGCATTCGAAATCGATATGATTCGCTGCATCTACTGCGGCCTCTGCGAAGAAGTCTGCCCCGAGCAGGCCATCTATCTCCGGAAAGATTACTCCATCACCGGCACAAGCCGCGCCGAGATGGTTCACGACAAAGAACGACTCTATGAAATCGGCGGTGTCCGGGAAGGACTCGTGAATAAGTGGAATGAGCTGAAGTAGAATCCCCGGATTATTGGATTTTAGACCTTGGTAAACCAACCCCTGTAACGTTCCGAAACATCGATACCGAATTCCAACTTCGAATATCCAACCTCCCGAAATCGAAATGACGTTTCTCTTTTACCTATTCGCTGCCATGGCCCTCATCGGGGGGGTCGGGGTTGTCGTAAATAAGAACCCGGTCTCTGCCGCGTTCGCCATGATTCTGTCCTTCCTCGGGTTGGCCGCACTTTTCATTCAGTTGAATGCCTATCTCGTCGGAATCCTTCAAATTCTCGTCTATGCAGGAGCCATCATGGTGTTGTTTCTTTTCATCATCATGCTGATGAATGTCGAAGAAGAGGAAAAGAGAAAGTTCCCGATCGTCAATGCCCTCGGTGGCAGCGGCGTCGCCATCGCTTTCGCGATTCTCCTTGCCACGGTTCTCAAGCGCAGCGAAATCGGAAACGCCGGACTTCCTCGTCTCTCGGTTGCAGAAGGCCCCGGAAACTCCGACGTGCATCGCATTGGTGAACTCCTTTTCAGCCACTACTGGTTTCCGATCCAGATGGTAGGCATTCTCCTGCTGGTCGCGACCGTAGGAGCGGTCGTCCTCAGTAAGAAACAACTGAAATAGCTTTTCGATTTTTCCCGCATGGAATCTGCCCTCACTCTCAACCACTTCCTCTTCGTCAGCGGCGTGCTTTTCGCCGTTGGCCTTGCCGGCGTTTTAATCCGTCGAAATCTGATTGTGATTTTCATGTGCCTCGAGCTCATGCTCGCTGCGGCCAACCTGACTCTGGTCGCCTTCTCGCGTTTTAACGTGCAGGACGGCGAACCGGGCTACGATGGACAGGTTCTCCTTTTCTTCATTATCACTGTTGCCGCCGCAGAAGTAGCGGTAGGTCTCGCGATCATCGTTGCCCTGTTCCGCTCCCGCGAAACGACGGACGTGACGAAGATCAACTCGATGAAGTTCTGATTGTTTCGACTGCTTGTTTTTCATGGATCCCAATACGACTGCCTGGACCGTCCTGCTTCTACCTCTACTGGTAGCGGCCTCGATCCTACTTGGACTGAAACGCTGGTCCGGACTCAGCGCGCTCCTTTCGACCGGTTCGGCTGCGCTCACTTTGATTCTTTGCCTTCTCCTCGCGAGCGGAGATGGCGGAGACGTAAAGCCGTTCCCCTGGATTGATCTTGGTCTGGATTTCCGGGTAGAAATCGGGTTCATCCTCGACGAACTCAGTCGCGGCATGATGCTCATCGTTACCTCGATCGGTTTCCTCGTGCATCTTTTCTCACTCGCCTACATGAAGGACGACGACGGGAAAGCCCGGTATTTCGCGGGTCTTTCACTTTTCATGTTCTCAATGACGGGAATCGTCCTCGCCGATAACCTCGTCATGATGTTTATCTTCTGGGAATTGGTGGGTGTGAGCTCCTACATTCTCATCGGTCACTGGTATTCGAAAAACACTGCGGCTGATGCAGCGAAGAAAGCCTTTCTCACCAACCGGATCGGTGACTTCGGTTTCATGATCGGCATCCTTCTCGTCTGGAGCCTCACCGGATCGATTTTCTTTGAGCAAATCAAAGACGCCGTCGGCGGAGTCACGAACCTGACGATGCTGAATATTGCGGTCCTCTGCCTCTTTTGTGGCGCCATCGGAAAGTCGGCACAGGTTCCGCTCCACGTCTGGCTTCCGGACGCGATGGAAGGCCCCACCCCGGTTTCCGCCCTGATCCACGCAGCGACGATGGTTGCTGCCGGTGTTTTCATGCTGGCCCGCGTTGTTTTCCTGATCGATGCCGCGCCCACCGCTGCTGAAATCATCACCTGGGTTGGCGCCATCACCGCTGTTCTCGCAGCGCTCATGGCTCTGCAGCAAAACGATATCAAGCGCATCCTTGCTTATTCCACCCTTTCGCAACTCGGCTATATGATTATGGCTCAGGGCCTCGGTCATGGCGGAAGCGACGCCGGAATGTTCCATCTCTACACGCACGCCTTCTTCAAGGCGCTTCTTTTCCTCGGCTCCGGCGCGATCATCTATGCCTGCCACCACGAGCAGGACATCTGGAAAATGGGCGGATTGAAAAAGAAGATGCCCATCACCTTCTGGACCTTCGCTCTCGGAACCGCCGCCCTGATTGCTGTTCCGTTCACGAGCGGATTCTGGAGTAAAGAGGCCATCCTCGAAACTGCTTACCACGAGCACGCGATGTTCCCCTACGTCTGTGGAATCATCGTTGCTTTTCTCACTCCTTTTTACATGACGCGCCTCGTCATCGTCGCCTTCTTTGGAAAGCATCGCACCGAGAACGCGGATCATGCCAAGGAGGTGGGTCCGATCATGTGGGTGCCCCTGGCGATCCTTGCGGTTATGGCTGTCTTCTCCGCCTACGATCCGATTGCGAAGCCGCTTCTCGCGAACGGCCATGCTGACTTCAAACATCTCGTCGAGCACTTCGGTCTCACCGCCATTCTCTCCCTGCTCGGTCTCGCCGTCGGGGTTGGCGCAGCGATCTACCTCTACAAGGGCAGGGACTCCGACCCCGTCAGCATTCCGCTCTTCCGCGATAAATTCTATATCGACGAACTCTACCAGGGTATCATTGCCATCTTCCAGGACGCCGTCGCCTCCATTCTCGACATCGTGGATCGCTTTGTGATCGATCCGCTCATGGCCCGCTTCCCGGCGATGAGTGCGCTCACTGCCGGATCGTTCTTCCGCGCATTCCAGGTCGGCAACGTGCAGACCTACGCTTTCTTCTTCGGAGTCGCCGTAATCGGTCTTATCCTCTTCCTTCTTCTCTGAGTTTCACCCTTTTCCCGAATCTGTTGTGAGCATGCTCGAAATCATCGTTTTTCTCCCGTTAATCGCCGCCCTGGCGATTGCTCTCGGAGCCCCTGCCCGCTTTACGGCGCTCAGCGCATCGGCTTTCGCCCTGGTCCTCAGCCTGGTGCTGGCGATTCAGTTCGATTTGACCAAAGAAGGAGGCTTCCAGTTTGAGTCGGCCCGCCCCCTTCTCGATATCGGTGGCTTCCCGGACCTCAGCCTTTCTTTCGGCATCGACGGAATCAGTCTTGTCCTGCTTCTCCTTGCCACCATTGTCATGCTTTCCGCGGTTTGGGTGGCTCCCGGGGAAAAGCAAATCAAGGGAAGTTCCAAACTCTATTATCTCTCCCTCCTTCTCATTGGCGGAGGAGCGATCGGGGCCTTCTGTTCGACCGACCTTTTCTTCCTCTACGCGTTCCACGAACTGGCTTTGATTCCCACCTTCCTCATGATCGGAATTTTCGGTCATGGCGAAAACCGTGTGAAGACCGCCTGGACCATCACGATCTATCTCGGAGTCGGAAGTCTCATTCTCTTGGTGGGACTGATCATGGCACTCGTCGGAGTGGGTGCGGACACCTTCAACATCGAAGAAATTATCGCCCTCGCCAAATCTCCTGAAACAGCGATCGCTGCCGGAGAGCAGAAATGGATTTTCGGTATCCTCCTCGTCGGATTCGGGATTCTTGTTTCTCTCTTTCCCTTCCACAGCTGGGCGGCTCCCGCCTATTCCGACGCTCCCGAACCGGTCGCCATGCTTCACGCCGGCGTGCTGAAAAAGTTCGGGCTCTATGGCCTCATTCGAATCGCGATGCCTATGCTTCCCGCCGGAATGGAGGCCCTGACCAACGTGCTCCTGGTTCTCCTGCTCGGAAATATCATCTACCTCGGCCTCGTCACTATCGCCCAGAAAAAACTCGATCGCATGCTCGGTTACTCCAGCGTGATGCATATGGGTTACGTCTTTCTTGGAATTGCCGCTGCCAACCATCTCGGCGTTTCCGGAGCCGTGCTCCTCATGTTCGCACACGGCATTTCCATTGCTCTGCTCTTCGCGCTCTGCGGTTGGGTTCGAGAAAACTATGGCACCGTCGACTTTGAAAAACTGGGAGGCATCGCCAGCCACGTTCCCAAACTCGGTCTTCTTTTCGGCTTTGCCGCGTTCGCATCAGCGGGACTTCCCGGATTTGCCAACTTTGCGGCGGAGGTCGCCATCTTCTTTGGTGCTTTCAAAGGAGCCGAAGACGGAATCGGCTGGATTCAGTGGGCAACCATCATCGCTCTCTGGGGAGTCGTGATTTCCGCGGTCTACATGCTTCGCGCCTACCGCAGTATCTTCCTTGGGGAATGTTCGAAAACTCTCTCCGCGCCCGCTGACATGACCTGGGCCGCGCGCCTCCCTATTTTGCTGCTCCTGGTTGCCTTACTGGTGGTTGGCTTCGTCCCTGAAATCCTGAATCAGTTTATTCGCCCTGCCGTTGAAGGTCTCTTCCTCGTAAAAGCCGGATAGATCACCCTGTTGGGCCACTGACCGAACCCTGTTTACTGACGACTCTTTCTCAACCCGGACTTCCGATCACTGACCACTGATTACTGATCTCCGACCTCTGCCCCTCATGCCAGTCTACTTTCTCGAAATCATCGTTGTCGCTCTCGGCCTTCTCATCCTGATGGTCGACGCCTTCGTCAAACTGGAAGACAAGCGCACCCTTGCCTGGGTCGGGATGCTCGGCCTGGTCGTAGTTTTCGCTCTTCTCTTCCGGGTTCAATGGCCCGAGTCCACCGAAGGCGCCTTCTGGCAGTTTTACTCCGCCAACGACAACCTCGCCCTTTTCTTCAAGGGCATTGCCATCCTTTGTACTCTCGGAGTCATGATCATGTCTTACGACTTCAGCGGTGTTGTCGTCGACCAAACCGCTGACCCCGAGCCCGGTGCGCACCCGCAGGCCGGCCTGGGCGAATTTTTCGCCCTTCCTCTTTTCGCCTGTGCCGGACTCATGTGGATGGCCTCAGCGAACAATCTCGTTAGCATTTTCGTCTCGCTCGAAACCGTCACGATCTGCTTTTACGTGATGGTCGCCTACCTGCGCCGAAACGTCGGCTCTCTCGAAGCGGGCGTAAAATATCTCATTCTCGGTGCCCTATCGACCGGTTTTCTCGTCTACGGATTTGCCTGGCTCTACGGGGTTACCGGAAGCATGGACCTGGCGGAAATCTCGGCCGCGCTGGCAAAGCCGGACGTTAATCAGGCCGCGGCGCTCTTTGCCTTTGCTCTCATCCTCGTCGCACTCACGTTCAAAGTGGGCGGTGCACCGTTTCACTTCTGGATTCCGGATGTGTATCAGGGAGCACCAACTCCAATCACCGCCTTCCTGTCAATTGGCTCAAAGGCGGCTGGGTTCATCGTTCTGCTGCGCCTCGTCAGTCCCTTTCTGGCAAGCGGAGAACTCGTTGGAAAAGTCACTCTGGCCATCGCCATCATCGCCGGGCTGACCTTGCTGATCGGAAACCTGTCTGCCATTCCCCAGAAGAACTTTAAACGCCTTCTCGCCTACTCGAGTATCTCCCACGCAGGATTTCTGCTGATGGCTCTCGCCTGTACTCCCCGCTCCAGCGACGCAAGCGGCGCGCTCTCCAAGCCGGTTACCGTAATCGCCTTCTATCTCGGGGCCTACCTGCTCATGACGATCCTCGCATTCCTCGTCATGACTGTGGTTCGGAGGAAAATCGCCGACGAAACCTTCGACGCCTACACTGGGCTTGCGAAACGAGCCCCCTTCCTTTCCGCTGCGATGTTGATCGCCATGGCCTCTCTGGCAGGCATCCCTTTGACCGTCGGATTCTGGGGGAAACTGTTCGTCTTCAAACTGGCAGTAGAGCAGCAGCAGTGGGTGCTCCTCGCAATCGGCTTAATCGGAGCAGGGGCTGGATTTTACTACTACCTGAAAATCGCAGCTTCGATGTATCTCGGAACTCCTGACCCGAAGAAACAAGTCATCGATGACACTCCGATCCCCATCGGGAATGTCGCCCGCATCGCCATGATCCTACTGATGGTAGGCATCATCGTTGCAGGTGTGAATCCGTCTCTCATTCTCGGATTACTCGACTAGGGCGATCGAAGGAGCACCTTGCACAGATCACAGGAACGGGATAGTTTTCCCGAATGAAAACCCTGCCCTTTTTCTCCGGTTTCCTTACCTTGCTATTCCTAACAGCATCACTTACGGCGGATGAATACCGCACCTTCACGAATTCGGCGGGCAAGTCGATCGAAGCAAAGGTCGAAAAAGTGGAGAATGGGCAAGCCACGATCACCCTGAAAAGCGGTCAGCAGTTTACGATCCCGGCGAATTCCCTGTCTGCTGCAGATCAGGAGTATCTGGCAACCTGGAAACCGGCTTCCGCAACTCCCGCAGCACTGCCCACAGACGGAGTGACCGCCGCTGCGATCAACGAAGTGATCGGGAAGGGACTCTTTGGCGAATCGACGCTGTGGGATAGTAATCCCGAAGAGGTAGCGGGTCGTCTCCAGTGGCGGCGGGAATCCAAAACCGAGATCTCCGAGAGCTATCGATCCTATCCCAAGAGCGACTACCGCTTTCTCGGGGCACGCCCCTTCTCAGCCGCCCTCTACGGCGAAGAGGAAAAAGTCACCGGAATCTCGATCGTGTTTGCGAATAAAGGGGATTCCTACCAGACCGCAGGCAGCGGTGAGGATCATTTCATCAAAGGCAAACCGGTTCCCGGAGGTATGGAAGGTGTCAAAATGCTGATGGAGCACGATGCCGAAACGATCAGCGAAAGCCTCACGGCACTGCTCGGTGAGCCGGAGCGTCAGAAGTTCGGAGAAGGCGAGGCACGGGTTACCGCTGAACGCTGGGACTGGGCAGGACACGCTTTTCTCTTATCCAATGTGGAAGGGGAATATGTTTCTCTTGCCGTGCAGACAATCGAATTTGCCGATGCCCGCGGAAATACGAAACGCGTCCCCGACTCGGTCGTTCGAGAACGCGTCCGTGGCTTCGTTGAAACGAGGGAAAACGGCGATGTCGTGATTTCCAACATCCCCATGGTCGACCAGGGCCCGAAAGGATACTGCGTCCCGGCGACGGCGGAACGCTGCATGCGCTTTCTCGGTATCTCAGCGGATATGTATCTGCTTGCCATGGCAGGAGAAACGCAGGCAGGTGGAGGGACCTCCGTAGACCGACTGCTTTCGAATATTGGAAGCGATATCAAACGCAAGGGTCGCTCCTTTGATATCGAAACAGGGGAGCTGAAAATGCGAGACGTCCAGCGCTCGATCGATGACGGAATCCCGATCATCTGGGCCATGTTCAGCACAAAGGAATTCAACGAAATTGCGAATGAGCGCAAGAAAGTGCGGAGCGATGCCGGGTCGTGGGATTCCTACAAAGCGAATGTTGCCGCTGCCGCGGAGGACCCGGGTCTCGTGAAAGACACGTCCACTTCACACGTCGTCATCATCATGGGCTACAACGAAGAAACGAATGAAATCGCTTTCAGCGATTCCTGGGGAGAACGCTATCTCGAGCGCTGGATCACCCTGCCCGAAGCAGAACAGATATCGCAGAACCGGTTCTACATCATCGATCTGTGATCCGATTCCTTCCCCGTGGAGATGTCCCCTGGAAGTCCTCATCAGTTAATTCCCTCTACATTCCGCAACGCAAGGAAGGACCGGGAACTTCCCCGGCTCGGCTGAGCACGATGAATTTCCGACTTCGCAGTCGCCACACGACCGCTCTCGTGCGTGTTGTTTTCGATCTGATAAAACGGATAATTGCCCCCACTCTCTTTCAAGAGCTTCTTCACTGTTTGAGTCGGAATGTCGGCGAGACCTCTTCCCAGGGAAATCGGCTCAGAGACCCGCTCCAAGCGATCGAGAAACGCCATGCCCAGAGAAGCGCAGTTTTTCCGCAGACCCTTGAAATGTCCGGCATCGTGGGCCTCAATCTCCCGATCAAAATAGCGAAGCAAAGTCAACTGCTCATGACTCACCGGGAGGAACCACATCTGCACATAGCAGTGGCGATACGAAGTCTGCGTATAGATCCAATCGTAGAGATTTTCCGTGTATCCATAGAGAGGTTGCAGTTTGTTCCCATAGTTCATTCCCTCCAGAAGGGTAGGAAGCCGATCTTCATACCAGGGGGCCCGGAAATCGAATACTGTGTCCAAATCTGCGGCTCCTCCACGCTTCCGAAGTCCGAAACAGAAGTGACCAAATGAAGATTTCGTGCCGTCGTAATCCATTTTCAGACAAATCAGGACAAGATGATGGGACGGATCGACCGTTTGCCGCAGTCCCATTCGGATGGTCCACCAGGCATCAAACCGGGCTACCCCGGATGATTTTCCGCGAAGCCGTCTGCCACCCCGTTCGACAAATTCGTCGCGGGTGAGTGGAATCAGTTCCACCAGTTCCAATCGTTTCTCATGCCAGGATTTTACCTTCTCCGAAATGACCTTTTTATAAAAGTCGGAGAGAAGAGCTTCGGAAATGACGTCTCGAATTTGCTCCGATGAGAACCCGGGGACCGCGCTCACGACCAAACGGGCACTCCTCCGTGGTGAAATGATTCCCCGTTTTGGTTGGTAGTCGCCAGCTCCGCGGATCACGACCTTACCCGGAGCCCCCTCCCTTCCGGAAATCTGCCTCACCGTTAGATTCCCGTAGAACTCCTCCATCGCCGGTGGCAGTTGAAAAAATTCGCTCACGAAACGTCGCTCCCCTGCCTCCCCTGAGATGGGGAGAAACAACCCCAGAAGGATCACGATCCACGAGCTTCTCATCCCTGCATTCATGGCAAAGCCTGCGACTCCAATCAAGATGAATTCCGGAAAAGAGAATCACGCCATTGCTACCGGCAACGTTTTCGCCCACGCTTGCTTGTCCGAAGTATTTTATGAGTCTCCGAATATTCCTCTCCGTTGTCCTTCTTGCCGGCTGCCTTCCCTGTGTTGGTCAGCAAAAGGCTCATCTCGACATTGAGTCCCCCTTTGGATCATTCGTAGAGGAGGAATTTCCATTTCTCTCCCAAACGCTGGATGCCCGGGCTTTCGGGGAAACCCCCGAGTCTACCAATCTAACTCCCCGCGGAATCATCGTTAAACTGGGCAACGATCACTATGGCTGTTTCGATCCTGATCTACTCCGCTGGTCGCTGATCTGGCGGGCCAACGGAGAGGGCGAATACCTGACCATGGATGGCATGGGGCCGGGAAGCTACCGTCTTCCCAACCGCAAAGCACCTTCCGGCCAGGAAAGTCTGCCAAGACCCATCGGAACGCTCCTCTGGCAGTCCCCGGCGCTTCCCGGCTGGTCAATTGGTGATGAGCCAACCGACAAGGATCCACGGGAACGAGGGGAGTCGGATGAGGGGGAAATCGGGCTCGGTCCCATCCCTTCCGAAATCGGCCGGTTCTCCGGAATTCGCCTCGTGAAGGGCGGAATCGTCATCGAATACATCGTGGGGTTGTCCACCATCAGGGAGACCCTGGCGGCTTCCTCAGGGGAGCTGAAAAGAACCCTCAGCATCGAACCCTCCACGCAAGTTCTCCACTTCCGGGATTGGGAGGGTTGGTCAAAGGTAGCGCCCACTTCAGGCAATCATCACCTTGAGACGGTCATCCAACTCGAAGGAGCCGTGAGCATAGTTTCCATCGATGATACTCAGAAAGCTGATCTGGTGTGGAAAGATTCCGTGACGACGACCTTCTCATCTCCCGCCGAAGACACCCCGCAGGCCTTTGTCTTTGACGACCTTCCCCTTCCCGTTCCCAATCCCTGGAAGCGAAATGTTCGTCTCGCCGGGATCGATTTCTTTCCCGATGGACGGGCCGCTCTCTGCACCTTCGACGGGGATATCTGGCTCGTCGATGGTCTGGAAGAAAACAGCACGGAGGCCGAATGGTCGCGTTTTGCCTCCGGACTGCACGAGCCGAAGACCGTCTGTATTGTGAACGGTGAAATTTTTGTTTCGGATCGAAACGGAATCGTCCGGATCGTCGACACCGATCGGAACGGAGAGGCGGATTGGTACGAAAACTTTTCCAACATCGTTCCGCAAACGGCGGAAACACGGGAATTTGCCATGGACATGGTCGCCACGGAAGACGGCGGCTTCTTTCTGGCCAAGGGAGGTCAAGTCGGTTCGACGCGCGGCATTGCCAATGGAACCATCGTCAAAGTCTCCCCGGACGGGCGCTCCTACGACATCATCGCGACGGGGCTTCGGCAGCCCTACATCGGCTACGATCCGGAAACGGGCATTCTTACCTCCAGTGATCAGCAGGGACACTGGAAACCGGCGACGCCCATCTACCGCATCGAAAAAGGAAATTACTACGGCTTTCAACCGGCCAAGCTCAAAGAAAAAGCTTTCCACCCCGCGAAGATCGCCCCGCCGGAAATTTGGATTCCGCATTTCATCAACCAGTCGGGTGCTTCCCAGGTCTGGATGAAAAACGGGGCGAAAATGGGACCACTGAATGGAGCGTTGGTCCATATTGGCTACAACCGCCCTGAAATCTTTCGTGTCCTCCTCGATGAAGACCGAAGCCAGGGCGCTGTGGTCCCAATTCTATCCGGCTTTCCGGCCGGAGTCTTGAAAGGACGGATTCACCCAGGGGACGGGAGACTCTACCTTACCGGTTTTGAAATCTGGGGAACCTCCGGAGAGCGGGTCAGCGGACTTTTCCGGGTTCGCCCCGGCCACGGGGAATCATGGCTTCCGAACCGGGTCACGGCGGGAAAGCGGGGCGTTCTCCTTTCCTTTGATCAGACGCTTTCCGCAGAACTGGCCGCCGACACAAGCCGCTACTCAGTGGATCGGTGGAATTACCAGCAAACACACAATTATGGATCGGGGAATTTCAAACTGGATGGAAAACCGGGACAGGAGTCCATAGACGTCTCCAGCGCCAAGCTCTCCAAAGATCGAAAATCGATTTTCATCGGGCTACCCAATATGCAGCCCTCGCATTCTCTTCGTCTCACCTACCGCCTGCCCTTCGCCGAGTCCACCCGCGTCGACAGCGCCTACCTGACGGTTCATTCCTTGAAAAAGCTGGACCTCCTTTCGCTCGGCTTTGCCGACGGCGATGTCGACTTAACGCCTCCGAAAACTATCACGGGAACGGGAAAGAAGATCGATCCAACAGCGAAGCTCGGAAAGGTAGTAGCGATGCGATATGGCTGCATCGCCTGCCATGCGACAGGGGAGTCGGACGTTCCCGCCCCTCCCCCAACGGTTGCCGGGGCTCAGGTCGCGGTTGGTCCGGCCTGGGCGGGGCTTTGGAAATCTCATCGCACATTTACCGATGGCTCCTTCATTAAATCGGTGGATGAGACCTATCTCCGCGAATCCATTCTCGATCCGGGTCGTCGCGTCGCGGAGGGCTACGAAACGGAAAAGACAGGGGTCGGAATGCCCTCTTATCTGGGAGTTCTCAAAGACCACGAAATCGATTCCATCATTCTCTACATTCAAACTTTGAGAAAGAAAAAGGTCTGATCTGTGAGGCAACCCTGTTGAGCTCATGGTCTGACAGGATTGGGCATCCCTTCAAAACTCCCTTCTTAGACCGATAAACGGCTTGAACTCGGGGCATTCCAAGAGGAGAAATAGAAGGTGCGAGCGCGTTCGTTCTCGTATCCCTTAAACCTGAAATGCCCAAAGCCTCCCAAAACGAATCTGCGAATGCAGATTCCGAACTTCCGTTTGAAGAAGCACTCGCCCAACTCGAAGAGTTGGTGGGGGAAATGGAATCCGATCAGATGCCTCTGGAGGCGCTGATCGAGAACTACGAAAAGGGAACCCACTTGTTTCAGGTCTGTGAAAAACGTCTCGACGAGGCGGAGGGACGTATCGAAATCATTCGAAAGAATCGAAGCGGCGAGGCCGTAGTAGAGCCCTTCGACAGCGACGATGCCCCTCTTCCGGAGTCATCCGATACCCCGGAAGAAGATACGGACGATGAAGAATCTAGCGATAATGGAGAACTCTTTTGAATTTACCGACATCCCGACAGAGGATTTGCCAAAGGTCGACAATGCTCACGACCTCAAGCAACTCCCTGCCGAGGATCTGCCGAAGCTGGCTGAAAATATCCGCCGCACTTTGATCAGCTCATTGGCGAAGACGGGGGGACACCTCGGTCCAAATCTGGGCGTCGTTGAGCTAACGATCGCTTTGCACCGGATTTTCAATACTCCTGACGACAAATTTGTCTTCGACGTGAGTCACCAGGGCTATGTCCACAAGATGCTGACAGGCCGGTGGGACCAGATTCACACCATTCGGCAATATGAAGGACTCAATGGCTTTCTACTCCGTACGGAAAGCGAACACGACTGCTATGGCGCCGGCCACGCAGGCACCGCTGTCTCGGCCGCTCTCGGCATGGCTTCCGCCCGCGATGTTCTTGGCAAAGATGACCACGTTGTGGCTGTCGCCGGAGATGCCGCGTTCACTTGTGGTCCCACCTTTGAAGCGCTCAACAACATCGCCGAGGCGACCAAAAAATTCATTCTTGTTCTCAATGACAATGAATGGTCGATCGACCGAAACGTCGGAGCGATAGCGAAGTATTTCCATGCGCTGCAAACCAGCTCCACCTATTCCCACATTCACGAGAAGGCGGCGGATTTCGTAGAAAAAGTCGTCGGAAAAGGAGCCCGACATATTGCGCAAAAAGTGGAACGTGGTGCGAAGAACCTCCTCTTTCCCAACGTGCTCTTCGAAAAATTCGGCATGCACTACTACGGCCCGATCGATGGACACGACCTCAACCTGCTCGTAAAGACCTTCGATTTCCTCAAAGATCAGGAGGAACCGGTGATTCTTCACATCATCACGGAAAAGGGACGGGGCTACGAGCCGGCCAAGGCCAATCCAATGAAATTTCATGGTCTCGGCCCTTACAAAACCGAAACCGGTGAAACCCCCGCCAGTGGATCTCCCACGTTCTCGCAACTCTACGGGGAGCATCTCGGAAAATTTGCTCTGGAGGACGAGAAGATTGTCGCGGTGACTGCGGCCATGCCTAACGGGACGGGCCTCGTTGGATTTCAGGAGCAGGTTCCCGAACGCTACTACGATGTCGGAATCGCGGAAGAGCATGCCGCCCTGTTCGCTTGCGGCCAGGCCGTTCAGGGACTCAAACCGTTCCTGACTATTTACTCCACCTTTTTCCAGCGTGCCTATGACATGGCCGTGCACGACATCGGGATTCAAAACCTTCCCGTTCGCCTCTGCATGGACCGGGCCGGACTGAGTGGCGACGACGGCCCGACCCACCACGGACTTTTTGATATTGGCTATATGCGTCACATCCCGAACTGGGTCTTCATGCAACCCAAGGATGAAGAGGAGTTCGTTGACATGCTCTGGACGATGGCCAACTACGACGAAGGCCCCATTGCGATCCGCTATCCTCGAGGCGCCGGCACCGGTGCTGTTCCGAAAGAGACTCCCGAGCTTCTCGAGATCGGTAAAGCGGAAGTCGTAACCGATGGAACCGACATCGCACTGTTCGGATTGGGCCACCTCTTTGAGATGGCAGTCGAAACCAAGGCCCGGCTCGAAGAAATGGGCTACTCGGTTGCTCTCATCAATCCCCGCTGGATCAAGCCTCTCGACACGTCCTGCATCGAAGTCTACGCGGAAAAGTGCCCTGTCATCCTGAGCTTCGAAGATCACGTTCTACACAACGGATTTGGTGCAGGGATCATCGAGCACCTGAACGATGCCGGGATCAGCACGCCTGTGGAGCGAATCGGCTGGCCAGACCAGTTTGTGGAGCACGGCAGGGTGGACATTCTCCGTTCCAATCACGGCCTCACCGTGGAAGCCGCCGTGGAAAAGGCGCTCAAACACCTGCCCAAGAAAGACCCGATTTTGGCCAGCAAAGGAACGCGACGGGGGAATTGACTACTGCGAAGGAAGCGGCACTCGCGGTGGCGTTTTCTTACCGAACAGCTTCCGCCCCAATTTCCGGAGTGGCTGATCTTCGAGTTCCGCACCTTCGATCACTTCAGCGCGATGCTGAATCGTTGGAAGCCCGGGCTCGGGAAAACTTTCTGCGGCGTCCTCACCAATTTCCGAACGAACATCTTCGTCATAGCTGGTCACCACAGCCTCCTGATCTCCGTGAACAACAATCGGCTGAATGAAAATCATGAGTTCAGAACGGGTCTTGGCCCGATTGGAATTTCTCGCCGCTGCTCCGAAGATAGGAATGTCCTTGAGGAGGGGGATGCCGGCATCGGAATCATTTTCCGATTCAGAAATCAGTCCTCCCAGAACAATGGTGGCCCGGTTGGCCACTGTAACCGTGGTGTTCAACTCCTGCTTTCCAATGACGGGAACCTCGCTTTGGTCAATCATCGCCGTGGAAATCACCCGGTCATTAATCTGCACAATATCGAGAGTGACCTCATCATTCTCGTTGATCGTCGGGAGAACCTCCAGCTTCAAGACTACGTCTTTAAATTCTGTGGTCGACCGGATCGAATTGGGGTTCGTCGTGTCGGAAACTGAACTCGCAGCGTAGGGAACTTCCTGTCCCGAAGTGATTTCAGCCCGTTTTCCGTTTTGCGTATACACGACGGGGCGGGAGAGAACCTTGAATCGATTCGTCGTTTCGAGCGCGGTCACAACCACATCGAGTGACTGGCCGATCTGTCCGTAAATGTTCAAACCGCTTGCCGGTCCGAATGGGGTGGTCACAATCATGTCGGCAAGGTCAGCAATGTTTCCGGTCGTATTGGTGTTTCCAATAATGTCGGATCGCCCGTTGATGAGTCCGGAGCTGATACCTCCTGCCCCGGGATTTTGAGATTTCCAGGGGACATATTGTTGAAGGAAGTCGACTCCCAGTTGAGTTTCATCTGACAAAGTCAGCTCGCCAATGACCGTGGCGAGGTAGACTTGAAGCGGCTTTCGATCCAGTCGCTCGATCATATCAAGCACGACATTCTCCGACTCGCGGGTGCCAATCACAATGATCGAGTTGGCCTGACGGTCCGCAATAATTCGGGTTTTCCCAACCAGGACGGAAATGGGCGCGACCTCATCGACCGGAAACGCGATTTGATCGACACGGGACTCTCCATCCACCTGAGCTGCGCCCTGCTGCGTTCGATTCTGATTGTTCTGAGCGTTCCGGTTGGTTCCGGTCAGGGTGGCAAGCTGAGAGGAAGTGACCGGAGTGGGGCGACTCTGAATCTGACGCCCACCGGGAAGCTGTGTTTGCCCCGTTCCGGTGTCTTGAAGAATATCGACGATCACAGGAAGAATATCGTTCGCTTTCACATAACGAAGTTTCCTTTCGAGAGGTTCGTGAGTGTCGATCGCCTGATCAAATTCCTGAATCAACTGCAGGATATAGGCGGCATCAGAGGGAGATGCGACAACCATGATTCGATTGAGTCTATCGTCGGGAATGAGCTGGGCAGCGGGCATATCCGCAGTTCCGACACCGTTCTCCGCACTGTTATTCCCGGTCTGTCGGTTATTTCCCTGCTGCTGACTCTGCTGCCGGTTCTGATCTCCCCCACCTTGGTTATTGCCACTCTGCCTTTGCTGACCGGTAACGGTGCCACGCGCCTCGCTTTGACGAAGACGCTCCTCCATCCTCGCATCCATCGCCGCCTGAATGATCTGGGCCACAATATTTGCTTCGGCAAATTCGAGATTCACAAAGGAAGTAAGGAGCGGCGCATCGGAAACCGGGTGATCAATGATCATGCGCAGACGAATGAGCTGCCGAACGAGAGGTGAGGTTTCGGTAATGAGAAGTCCACGGGGGTTCGATACCGGTGTGATGCGCCCAAATTCATTCAGAACAATGTGATTGGAAAAGATCGTCGCCGCATCTTCGGGATCGATGAATTCGAGTTCCATGAAAAAACCGACAAGCGACTCTCCATCCGGAAGCGCGTCCGCGTCCGTGTAGATGACAACTCCTTCACTGAAGGAAGGGCTTCCTGCGCCCTGCCTCGCTCCACCCAGAAGAACTTTTACACTCTCCTCCTCCGGCTCGAGGACAAGGACATATCCATTCACCAGAAGAGCGGCTTCGATCAGGCGAATGGCCTCGTCTTTCGAAACTTCGGTCGGGGTCACCAAACTGACTTGAGGGCCCTCAAAGATAGAACTGTCTTTCACGATCGGCTTTTCGATGAGCCGTTCGTAGATATTCAAAATATCATTCACGGGATTGAGCGGAAACTGAAGACTAACCCGATCTCCGATCGGTCCCCCACTCCCCGGACCGCGCGGTCCACCCGGCCCACTGGGTCGTTGAAGATTCGAGGGCGCTTGCCGGGGCTCCTGAGCCGCGTCATTATCCTGGCCGGCAAGTGGCCCGATGCCCCCGGAAAGGGATAACAAGATGGAAGCCAGACAACAGTGTGCCCGGAACCTGGAAGTCGGTTCGTTGTTCATGTGTTTGTGTTTCCTGTCCCGCCGGTCAGGAATCGATGAAACACCGGAAGTTGCTCATCGGTTCCTAATTTTTCTCGAAAGCGGGAATTCTCTTCGCCAAAGGCGTAGCGAACGCCTTTTGTTACCCTAATTGAGGAAATCACTCAACCTCAGAAATACCCCGATGAGATAACGGGTCTACGGAATTTCTACTTGATGCGGAAATCAACTATCCAGTCTGATCAACGACACTTTCGATCTCGCCATCGACCAACTTTGTGATGAGCCGATCGCCTGATTTCACGGCAGAAATGCTGGTCACAGGATTCCCAATCTCATCGAGCGTCATTGAGAAACCGCGCTTCACAGTCGCCTCCGGGCTCAGGGAGTGGAGCAGGGACCCTACACTGTCGAGAATATGGCGCGACTCCTGAAGCTTTCGTTCGGCAACATCGCTCACCTTCTCATGGCAGTAGTTCAACCTCTCCCTTACTCGTGAGACTTCCCGCTCTGGACGAATCGAATCGAGAACCCGACCTGCCGATTGCCACTCGGCCCGCGCTTCGACGAGGCGGGATTCCAGCGCGTTCTCCAGACGTTCGCCAAGAAAATCCAGCGATTGGACCCAGGATTGAATTCGCCGTCCCGGCTCGCGCGCATCAAGCTCTCTTTTTAGAGAGAGGACCGATCGTTGCAGATGCACAATCGAATTTCCAAGTCGGGAGTCGAGTGAGTCTTGCAGCATCGAGAGGTGGCGCAACAGTGCCTCGGCATCCGGAGTCGCATTCTCGGCCGCAGCGCTTGGAGTCGGCTCCCGCCGGTCCGCTACAAAATCCGCAATCGTAAAATCGATCTCGTGCCCGACTCCCGACATCACGGGGATGGAGCACTCCGCGATAGCGCGGGCGACGATTTCCTCGTTAAAGGACCATAGATCTTCAATGCTTCCGCCGCCGCGAGAGACAAGGATCAAATCCGGGCGCGGAATTTGCTCCGAAGTTTCCAGCAATTTGATCCCGTATGCTATTTCCGCAGCCGAGCCTTCCCCCTGAACCCGGGCGGGCTGGATCAGGATGCGAATCCAGGGAGCCCGCCTCGCAAAAACATGGAGTATATCCCGGATCGCTGCACCAGTTGGCGAAGTCACGATTCCGATCGTTCGGGGAAACGCGGGAATCGCCTTTTTCCAGGATGGATCAAACAAACCTTCCGCATCGAGCTTGCGCTTCAATTCTTCAAACTTTGCCTGGAGATCTCCCGCTCCCTTGGGCTGAAGCAGTTGCGCAATCAGTTGGTATTGGCCACGGGCTTCATAGACAGAGATGTTCCCGAAAACCTGAACCTGCATTCCGTCTTTTACCGGAACGGACAGTTTCGAAGCGGATCCGCGGAAGAGAACGCAGCTCAACTGAGCAAAGGAATCTTTCAAGGTAAAATAGTGATGCCCCGATGCGGGCAGCCGATGATTGCTGATTTCGCCTTCGACCCATATCCCGGTGAATTGATCCTCCAGACTGCCACGAATGTCGGCAGTGATATCGGAAACGCTGTAGACTTCCTCAGGCATCAATTATTCACGCATTTGCTGAATCGCACCTGCCATGTCCTCTTTTCCATAGAGCGCCGTTCCCGCAACCATGACATTGGCTCCGTGCCTCCCCGCAATGTGAACGGTTTCCGCATCGATCCCCCCATCCACTTCAATATGATAAGCCAGACCGTTTTCTTCCCGGAAGGCTTTCGCGGCTTCCACCTTGGGCATCGTTTCTTCCGCCATAAATGATTGCCCGCCAAATCCGGGGACAACAGTCATGACGAGAAGCAAATCAATCTGACTAAGATAGGGCTTTACCTCTTCGAAGGGAGTCGCCGGGTTGAAAGCGAGTCCGCAACCGTGTCCCGCATCACGAATCGCGGCAAGGGTGGCAGAAACATTATGATCCGCCTCCACATGCACCGTAATCCGGTCTGAACCCGCCTTGATAAAGGAATCCAGATATTTGTCCGGATGGGTGATCATCAGGTGCACGTCGAGCGTCAATTCGGTGTGAGGCCGGACCGCACTCACAAACTGCGGTCCGAATGAGATATTTTCCACAAAGTGGCCATCCATCACATCGAGATGAATCCAGTCCGCTCCCGCTTCATCTGCACGGACAACCTCATCTCGGACCGCCCCCCAATCAGAGGCAAGCATTGACGGGGCGATGATTCGGGTGTTGCAGTCACTCATTTCCCCGCATTATCTATACGCTTTCCACGAAGCGCAACGCGACATCGGGAAAACTTTCGCGAAAGCGTCCACCAATTCAATACCATGGTGCAATCCACATCAGACGATCCTACCCGCCCCCCCGAAGATGATGAGCCCCTTATCGATCTGGCGAGTGATACTTTTTTCATGGGCCAGGCGATGAGGCAGGCCCAGAAGGCCTATCTTGCCGAAGAAGTTCCTGTGGGAGCAGTGATCGTTCAGAACGGCTCCATCGTCGCCCGGGCACACAATCAGGTGGAGACCTTGAAGGACGCCACCGCTCACGCGGAAATGCTCGCTTTAACGCAGGCGGAAGAGGCAATGGGAGACTGGCGCCTGATGGACTGTGACCTGTATGTGACCAAGGAGCCGTGCCCCATGTGTGCGGGAGCGATCGTTCACTGCCGCATTCGAAGGGTGATTTTCGGATGCGGAGATCCCAAGGGAGGGGCGGCCGGAGGCTTCATCAATCTCCTTCAGCAACCGACGCTGAATCATTTCAGCGAAGTGACGCCGGGGGTTCTTGAGGAAGACTCCAAACTACTTCTCAAGACTTTCTTCCTTGAAGCGAGAACCAAAAAGAAGGCTGGCATGGAGTAGGAAAAGAGACCAGTTTCCGCGACTCCTTGTTTCCACACCCTCCTATGCGTTTTCAGAATCTGGCGAGATTTCCCGATATCGGATCGAATTCCTATCTTATGGAATTCGGGGACACGCGAGTCGTGCTTGATGCCGGCACTCACCCCAAACATACCGGGACCGAGACACTCCCCCTGTTTGAACTCCTCGAACCGGATTCCGTTGACGCAATCTTCGTGAGTCATCCCCATCTGGACCACATCGGTGGACTCCCTGTACTGATGCAGCAGCAGATCACAGCAGCTGTAGCGATGACGGAACCAACGAGAGAAAGCGGATCTGCGCTCCTCCACAATTCGGTGAACGTCATGAAGGCTCAGAAGCAGGAACTGAATGAGCCTGCCTATCCACTCTACACTCACAGTAAAGTAGACGAAATGGAACGGCTCTGGTTTACCCGCTCACCCGGCGAAGTTTTTTCGATCGGTCATAAGGAAAGGATAGAGTGCGAATTCTTTCGTGCGGGTCACGTTCTCGGAGCCGTGGGAGTTCGAATGGAATGGCGCGGGAAGTCAGTCTTCTACACAGGGGACGTCCACTTTGAGAATCAAACGATGACGCAAGCCGCCGATTTCCCCGAGGGAAAGGTCGACACGCTGATCATTGAAACGACCCGCGGAGAGCATCCCCGAAGCCCTGAATACAGCCGAGAAGGTGAAAAGCGGCGCCTCGGGGAGGCCATCGCGGAAACGATTGCCCGCAATGGCACCGTGTTGATTCCCGTCTTTGCTTTCGGAAAAACGCAGGAACTCCTTCTTATGCTTCATGAATTGCGTGAGGAAGAAGTGATTCCATTTGTTCCGGTTCATATTGGCGGGCTCAGCACGAAGATGTCCCAGATTGCCGATCGCTTCGCGGACATCGAAGGTCGAAACCATCGCTCTTTTGAGGTTCTAAAGGATTTTGAGGAATTGAAAATTCTCCCTCGCGGCCATCGCGAACCCGAGTTTCACCGCGGCCACATTTACGCCCTCTCCAGCGGTATGATGTCGGAGCACACCGTTTCGAATCGCTTCGCACGGAGAATTCTCGCTTCGGAAGAACACTCTCTTTTCTTCGTGGGTTATGCGGATGAGCTAACTCCCGGAGGAAAGCTGCTTGAAGCCGGCAAGGGTGGGAGCGTGCAACTGGATTCCCACCATGAGCACGAAACACCAATCCACTGTGAGGTCGACCGTTTCGATTTCAGCGGCCACTCTCCCCGTGACCAGATAGCCGACTATGCCGTCCGCTGCGATCCTGAAACCGTAATTCTCGTCCATGGTGACACACCGGCCAGGGCATGGTTTCTGGAAGAGTTGCAGAGGCGACTTCCGGACAGCCGGATCATCATCCCGGAGCCCGGCGAGTCGGTCGAGCTGTAGAAGTCAGCCGAGTGGGCTACTCCTCAACCCGTTTTTCCAGAGCTTTCACGCGCTTGATCAGCCCGCCGATCTGTTTGATCCACATGCTCTCCCGGCGGTTCTCCTTGAGAGGTTTGGCCGGATATCCGAAATATGTCCCCCCCGGCTCCGTGATGGAAGCAATCACTCCCGAGCGCCCCCCACAGGTCACCTGATCTGCGATCTGAAGATGTCCCGCCACCCCTGTCTGCGCCGCCAGGGTGACATAGTTACCTATTCTCGTGCTGCCGGAAATACCAACCTGCGCCACGACAATGCAGTGTTTTCCAATGATCACATTGTGAGCGATCTGCACCTGGTTGTCGATTTTAGTACCTTCGCCAATTACGGTCTCCCCGAAACGGGCCCGATCAATCGTGGTTGAGGCACCGATCTCGACGTCATCTTCCACTCGAACAATGCCAAGCTGATCGATTTTTTGATGGCGTCCCTCGACAAATTCAAATCCGAACCCATCACCTCCGATAACAACGTTGGAGTGAACGATAACCCGGTCCCCGAGAATGCAGCCTTCGCGAATCGTTGCATTGGGGCCAATTTCACAGTCTTCTCCGATGGTTGCGTTTTCACCGATGACCGCTCCGGAATTGATTCGTGTCCCCCTGCCAATTTTCACGCCGGCACTGACAGTTGCATTCGGCAGCACACTCACCCTTTCCTTATCCAGTT
The DNA here is from genome assembly GCA_029213265.1 of Verrucomicrobiales bacterium. Classification (GTDB taxonomy): domain Bacteria; phylum Verrucomicrobiota; class Verrucomicrobiia; order Verrucomicrobiales; family DEV007; genus Arctic95D-9. Next base: position 49,853 of record JARGNG010000015.1, read on the forward strand.
CTGCGCTCGCATCCACCCAGGCAGTGTCATGCACGCCTGCAACGAACTCAGGCGGCTTGATCCCGAATTCCTTAATGATGGTATCGAAAGCGAGAATCGGATTTTCGACGAGGAGGAGGCCGACTGAATCGGGAGCCTCGACCTGCTCGGCGGGAACCAAAACCAATCCAGCACTTGTTGACGCCAACTGATCCGCGTATTTTGGATTTCCGAAAAAGCTGACACAATTGGAGTCAGCCTGATCGAGGGCGGAAAAGTTGGTGAGCTCTGCCTCCGGGTTCCCCCGAAGAAGCTTCCCCTCCACCAGTTCCTCCAGCTCAGCGATAGTCGTTTTCATGGTCTCCGGACACAAAAAAGCGGCGGGAATCCCGCCGCTCCATGGAAAATGATGTGGTTTCTTTACAATCAGGGAGCCGCTGGAGCACCCGCATTAAGAGTGGCGACCACTTCTTCGGTCAAATCCAGCACGTTCTTGGAAGTGTAAAGGATAGCCTTGTTAGCCTTGGGGAGGAAAGACTTATCAAACACAAGGTCATGCCCCTGCGTTTCGACAATTACATTTACGGCCGCCTTGATCTCGTCAACCAGAGTCTTCTCCATTCCGGAACGAGCCTCCATGACTTCGGCCGATGCCTTGCGCTGCGCATCCTGAATCTCTTTCCCTTTTACAGCCCGCTCCTGAGCAAGCGCCTGGAGCTGCTCCATCGCTTCCTTACGAGTACCTTCGGCAAGAGTCGTATCGCGAACCGTCTTATCTAGATCTGCCATCTTCGTCGTCATCTGCTGATAGGCAGCCTGACGTTCGTCAATGTTTTTCCGCTTCTCGTCGGCCATTGCGTTAATTTTTTCGACCTCAATGTCGGTCTTGTAGTAGCGATTAAGCGCGTCCTGCATATCCACTACAGCGATCTTGAGACCTTGAGCGGAGGCGTTCATTCCAAATGCGGAAAGAGCGATGGCAGAAACACAGAGGAAGGTAGGCAGGTTGAACTTCATGTTTATCAATATAGAGAGAAATTTATGCTAGGAGACAGGTCGGATGATTTATTTTCCGGTTGCCTCTGAACAGACGGCAGAGTGAAGGGATTTCTTAGACTTTTTCGATCTCGTTCCAGTCAAGGGGATTAGAACTGGGCACCCATCGTGAACTGGAAGCGAGCGTTTCCGTCATTGAAGTTATCCGTCTGAAGAGGGAATGCATAGTCCAAGCGAACCGGCGCATTTCCAAGGATAAAGAGACGGAGACCGATACCCCAGTCAGAGTTGAGACCACCACCGACAGCCCCGACGGGTCCGTCGCTAACTTCACCCACGTCATAGAAAGCGGCAGCACGGATCTTTTCAACGACCGGCACAGATACTTCAGCCGTTCCATTCCAGGCCGTGCGACCACCAAGGACCTCACCGCTGATGGGATCACGTGGACCCACGTCGCGGTAGTCAAATCCACGGAGATTGTTAGCCCCACCAAGGAAGTGGCGAGTAAAGATATGATCACCCTCTGTCGAATGATTGAACTGCCCACTGAGGGAGAAGATCGCATCGCCGGGAAGGTTGAAATACTGAGCTCCGCTAGCGGAAAAGATGGTGTCACTGACATCTCCGCCCAACCCGGCGAATTCAAAGCCCACGTTCACCTTGTGACCTTCACGGGGAAGGAAAACGTTGTCACGCGTGTCTCGCGTTCCGCTCACTGCGACCGAACTCTTGAAGAAGTCGCCATCTTCCGCCAGGAAAGCAGGGGAGGCATTAGGCTCTGCATCGATCTGAATTTTCTCTCCACGATACTCAAGCGTTCCGTAAGTGAACTCACCAAGTGACTTACGGAGAGAAATCGCACCACCGTAGGTAGTCTGGTCATACTGATCACTAAGGAAAAGGAGGTCGCGGTAGTAGACCTCTGTGGTAAGAGCAAGACGCTGCCCCATGAACCAGGGCTCAGTCAGAGAAACGCTGAAGTCCTTGCGCTCGCTACCGGCACGAAGGCTGAGACGGAAACGCTGTCCTGCTCCAGTGAAGCTCGGCCAGTCAAAGAGATCGAAGTTTGTCTGGGTAACCTCCATGAAACCAGTGAGGTTATCAATCGAGCTGAATCCTGCACCGAAGTTGATCGTTCCGGTAGGCTTCTCGACCACACGAATGAGAAGGTCCTTCTCGTCAATATAGCTGGTATCCAGCGGCATAATCTCCACACTGGAAAAGTAGTTCATGTTCTCAAGACGACGCTTCGTCACCTTCGTGCGATTCACATCGAAAGGCTGCCCTGGCTCCATCGGGAGTTCGCGACGAATCACGGGATCCTTGGTCTTTTCATTTCCTTCGATGTGGATTTTACCAACCTTGTAGGGACGCCCCTCACTCACATCAAGAACCACGCGAACAGCACCGTTGCCGGCATCCTCAAGACGGGGAACGACTCGCGCCTCCGCGTAACCAAGAGTGCCATACTCTTCGCTGATCAGCTCGATATCCGACTTGAGCTTGTTCCCCGCGAAGGTCTCCCCCGCCTTGGTTTTCAGATAGGGAAGGATTTGATCCTGTGTCGAAATTACGGTGACTCCCTGAATCGCAAGACTTTCCACCATGTAAGTCTCACCCTCATCAATGGTCATCACCACGTCGACATACTTTGCGTCGGCACGCATCCGGGAGACATTGGTGACGCGAGCATTCAAGTATCCATTGTCGCGGTAGAAGTCCTCAATCGCGCGAACATCCTGCGCAAGCGTCTCTGCATCGGTTGATCCGCCCTGCCCAAGCAGCGACTTGATTCCCTTTTCCTTCTGCGACATCTGCTCTTTCAGCTTGGCAGCCGGGAAAGCCGTATTCCCAACAAACTCAACATCGCGAAGAACGCCCTGCGTTCCCTCATTGATGGAAAACTGGACGGTGGAATACCCCTCAGTCGAAGGAGCTCCGATACGGTAAGTGATCGTTGCTTCAGAGAATCCTTTCTTACGATACATTTCCTGCATCTCCGCACGAGCGGTCTCAAGAGCCGCATCATCGATCGGTCGATTGACTTGCAGATCGACCTTTTTCCTGAGCTTGGAATCGTCGATCAAGGTATTTCCGACAAACTGAACACCACCGTAAAGAGCCCTCGTCTGGACGACCACGATCAATGCAACACCTCCACTTATATTATCGGAAAGAATACGAACATTCTCTACGTCACCGCTGCCGTAGAGGCTCTTCACATCCTCATCGATCTGAGCGAGGGAAAGTGTATCACCAACCTTCGTCGACATCTGCGAGCGAATTCGCTCAGGGGAAACCGTTTGGTTACCGACGTATTGAACATCAATCGACTTCACCGTTTTGCCCTCCTGGGCAATGACGGTTTCAAAAGTCAGGAGGGAAAAGGATAGAGCCAGAGCAAGGGCTGATAAAAAGCTCTTCGCCAGGCGTGAGTTACTACGTCTCAGAAAATTCATTTTGCGGTGTTGTGTTCCGTTCTCCGGAGAGAATTTCGTGCGGTGTTGGTGGTCGTTTGTGAAACCTTCTTAGATAAGAGCATACGAGCCGACGTCAAGCCGGAATTTCACTCAAGCATGGTCCCCCAATGGGCAGAAAACATGCCAAGTAAACGTCATAAAAGGGGGCTTCGCAATCGTTTATCTAAAAAGCAATTTAACTCAGGTGAAAGATATCGACTTCTATAATTTTTAGGTTATCTTAAATATCAATAAATTCAAACTTTATCATGCATTTGCCTCATTCTATCTAATGAGTGGGGAATTTGAGTGATCGTCACCTCTGTAGCCGTGCCTGAACCACTCCAGCCAGATTTTGAGGACGAACCGACTCGCGAGTTCGAAAAGAGCCTGCGTCCGCCGGATTTTGAGGAGTTCTGTGGCCAGACGAAGGTGAAAGAGCGTCTCATGCTCATGGTCGAAGCGGCCAAGCAGCGGGACGATGCGCTCGATCACGTCCTTCTCTGTGGCCCACCGGGATTGGGGAAAACGACTCTGGCTCACATTCTTTGCCGCGGATTCGGGACCGACATTCACGTAACCAGCGGTCCCCAAATCGAAAAAGCGGGTGATCTGGCAGGAATTCTCACCAACGTCGGCCACGGTGACTTCCTGTTCATCGACGAAATCCACCGACTTCACCCGGCCATCGAAGAGTATCTCTATCCCGCGATGGAGGATTTTAAGCTGGATATCATTATCGATTCCGGCCCGAGCGCCCGATCCATCTCTTTGTCGCTTCCCAAATTCACTCTCATCGGAGCAACTACGAAAGCGGGTATGCTGACCCGCCCGCTCCTTTCGCGTTTCGGGATTACCAACCGACTCGACTACTATTCGCCGGAAGAGCTGGTCATCATCATCAAGCGGTCCGCGTCTCTCCTGAATGTTCCGATCGAAGATGACGGAGCTCTCGAAATTGGAGCCCGCAGCCGGGGGACTCCGCGGATTGCGAATGGGCTTCTTCGCTGGGTGCGCGACTACGCCCAGGTTCGCGCAGACAACATCATCACGAAGAAGGTCGCCGTAGAAGCGCTTGCGATGCTCGACATCGACGAGGACGGACTCGACGAAATGGACAAACGGATTCTTGAGGCAGTGGTTTTCAAATACGGAGGAGGTCCTGTTGGAATCAATTCCATCGCCGTTGCGGTGGGGGAAGACGAGGCGACCATCAATGAAGTTTACGAACCCTACCTGATTCTGAAAGGCTTTCTCAAACGAACTCCGCGCGGGCGTTCGGCACTCCCGCCTGCCTACCGCAAGCTGGGTATCAACCCGCCCGAAAGGCAAAACAACGAACAAGAGGAATTGTTTTGATTCACGAATCTCACCCGATCCACCACCATGAGTGAATTCATCATTCAAATTGAAAAACTAATCACGGCGTATTCGGACCCGGAATACCGCTATCTTCTCCTGGAGCCATTGATCTTCTTCGGAATCATGATCGGCGTGGGAATGCTGATCACCGGGTTTTTCATGAAAGCCCCCAAACTACAAATGGCGGCCTTGGTCACGGTCGGAATCACCGCCTTGACCCATATTCCCTACAAGGAAGCACGAATCGCGGCACAGCCGCGAATGGAACAAGTCTACAAGATCAGTTCGCCGTCCCGGGTCAAGGGCTTCAATGAGACCACGAAAGGCTGGATTGCCGCGTCGTGGAAATTCCGCCTGCTCATTCTTGTCACCCTCGTTGCCATTCTTGTAGGAGTGAATCGCAACCGCCTTGGAGTCGGACTGGGCATAGCAACCGCACTGATCGGACTTTTCGCGGCGAAAGATGCGATGTGGTTTCACTACCAGGACGCCCTTGCCTACCATCCGAACCTCAAGCAACACGTCGCTCCGATCGACACAAAAACCCACGCCCCTCCTCCGTCACGCAAGCGCGAGAAGTCCCCGCCCCCGGTGAACACCCGTGAAGTCGCTCCGGCAGCTCCCTCGCCGACCCGTCCCCTCTCTGCATCCAGAGGCTCCGCTGTTTCCACTATCGATCGAAGCCGCATTCCGCCACCACAGGTTCCGATCGCCCCTCGCCCCCCGGGGCCGCAGCCGCGCTACGTGACACCCATACGCTGAGCATCCTTCGGACGTTCCCTCTAGTTTCCAAGGCGGGCGGTATATTCGTCGACGACCTCCCCGTCGATACCGCAAAGCTTCATTACGACTTCGCGAGTCGACCAGTCGATCTCCAGCAGGCCGAAGTTTCGCTTCTGAAAATTCGTGGGACTAACCCGATGGCGATTCGGTTCACCTTTCATTCCCCCTCCCGCATTGGTAAGACCGCTGCTCGTCAATTCGTAGACTGAAAACCCGGGACTCGATGGGTCACTCGTTTTCAGCTCCATGATCTCTCCCATGTGCCGATCCCCGCTCACAAAGATCACCGGCCCGGTGTTTTCCTTCCCGAGCAGATCCAGCATGCGCTTTCTCTCGTGCGGGAAATTCTCCCAAAGTTCCCAGTTGTGATCCTGTGGCAGAAACTGAATGCTCGTAGCAATGATACGGATCTCCGCCAGCTTACGAAGCTCCGCTTCAAGCCAATCCCATTGTGCCTGTCCGAGCACGGTAGAGGATGGGTCTCGATTTCTGTCATAAGGACCATTTTCGCCCCGCTCCGGGAGAGGCACGAGAGGCCCCCGGAAATATCGGGTATCGAGCAGAATCACCTGAAGCCGCTTCCCCTCAGGCCCGAAATACCGGGCGTCATAGATCCCGGGGCGCTGCAGAACGGGGGAGTCCGCCGGGGTCGAAAAGAACTCGTGAAATACCTTCTCCGCACCTTCCCGCATGGGAAACTCGGCTCCGCCGTCGTTCACTCCGTAGTCATGGTCATCCCAGGTTGCGAGGACAGGAATGGAATCGCGGAGCTTTGCATACCCCTCGTGTTTGGCGAGCATGGCATAGGCGTTCCTCATTTCATCCATGTCTTCCGTATCCGCATAAACGTTGTCCCCGAGAAAAAGGAACAGTTCCGGCTCACTTCTCAGAATCGAATCCCAGATCGGCTGCGCCCTTTTCTGATCCGCACAGGATCCCAATGCGATTCTCGAAATGACCGATTCGGAGGAAGTGCCCGCCTTTTCCTCCGCCTCGCAAAGCGCACCGGGCCCGAATGCAAGCAATCCGGAAAGAAAAAGCAGAGCAGTCTTCCGGGGCCTGATCTTGTCACGGCGATTCCCCCACTCTGTTGAACCCCTCGTGGATGAAAATTTCCAATTCTGCGGTTTTGCCAGCGTCATATTCGTGATCTACCTGTAACCGGGAAACAACGCAACCCGTTTTCCCGATCCCGCCCCGTATCACAACCCTGCCCTTCTCTATGTCCTACCAGGAAAGAATCGAACGCGCACGTGTCTGCCTTGCTGAAATCAAAGCGAACGCGGGTGAGAAAACCAAACCGCTCACCGTCTACAAGCAGTATCTGAAGAAGAAGCTGGACCTCGTCAAGAAGGAGCATCAGGGGGGAGCTGGAGGCCTTCACGTAGCCCGCAGCCGGTCGGCAATGATGGACGTTCTTCTCGAAGATGTGTTTCAGCATTTCCTGAAAGAAACCTGTGCGGTCGAGGAAACCGGGAAAGAGCATCCGCTCACTCTCGTCGCGAGCGGCGGGTATGGTCGCGCGGTCCTGAATCCAGGGAGTGATATCGATCTTCAGTTTCTGGTACCGGGATCGAGTCACAATCTTCCAACGTGCGTGCAGGAAACTGTGAACCGATTCTCCCTGCTACTCTTCGATCTGGGACTCGACGTGAGTTACCCTGTTCGCTCGATCAAGGAAGCCTGCAAATTTGCGAACAAAGATCACCAGACCAAAACCACCCTTCTCGATGCTCGTTTTATTTTTGGCGACAAAGAACTCTTTGATGACTTTGAAGAAGCTTTTTTCGATGCCTGTATTCGGGGACACGAGAAGGCCTACCTGAGCGAGCGCAGCACCGACATCCGCTCCCGTCATAAGAAACACAACAATACCATTCACCTCCAGGAGCCGAATGTAAAAGAAGGCTGCGGGGGGCTTCGTGATTTCCACAACTTGATTTGGGTTTTGTGGGTGCTTCGCAAATCCCGCGATCTCAAGGCACTGGTGAAGGAGGGGCATCTTTCTGAAATCGCTTACGACGAAATCATGGAAGCCTCGAAGTTCTTAATGCGGGTCCGCAATGAGCTGCACTACGCACAAAAAGGACGCCACGGGGACATCCTGACGCTTCGTCTCCAGGGAATCGTCGCAACCAATCTGGAGTATCCGGGGAAGAACATGGTTCGTCGGAGTGAGAACTTCATGCGGGACTACTATCGGCATACCAAGAACTTGTTTCATCACAGTACGTCACTGATGCAACGCTTTCGGCTTGAGGTAGCCGGAGATGAGACCACCCGCATCCCGATCTTCAATTTCCTTGCCAGACAATCAAACGCCGATGAATCCTTCGATGGCTTCCACACCAAGGGCGGGCTGATCTATCCGGACCACGACGACATCTTTGAAGAGGACCCCAAACGGCTCATGCGTTTCTTCCTTCACACGCAACGTCGAAACCTCCGCACCAGCCCTGACGTTCGGCAGCTCTTTAAGAAAAGCTGGAACCTCATTGACGGAAATTTCCGAAGGAACAAATCGAATCGGGAAACCTTCGAAGAGATTCTCCAGAACCGGGGGCAGGTAGCTCACATTCTGCGCCGAATGCACCGCAACGGATTTCTGGGACGCTGGCTTCCCGAGTTTGGAAGACTGACTGATCTTGTCCAACACGAATTTTTTCACCGCTACACAGCTGATGAGCACACCCTTCGGTGCATCGATGTGCTCGACAGTCTCGTTCATGACGAAGATCCAAAGAAGCAGGCCTTTCGGAAGATTTTTCAGGAGATCGAAGATCCCGTCGCGCTCTACATCGCGCTGATCATGCACGATACCGGTCGCTCCGAGGAAGTCCGTCATCACGAGGATGCCAGCGCCATTCTCGCGGAGCAGGTATGCAAGCGGCTTCGCTACCGAGGCGACCGGCTTCGCATGATCATGTTTCTGGTCGACCATCACCTCACCTTCTGGAGAACCGCGACCACAAAGGATATCAGTGATCCCAAAACGATCGCTGACTTCGCAGGCGCAGTAAAGAGCCCTACCTGGATGAAAGCGCTCCATCTTTTCACCTACGTGGACTCCAACGGTACCAATGAAGAGGCCTGGAACGACTGGAAAGCCTCACTCATGAGCCAGTTGGCCCGCTCCACAATGGCCTACTTTGAGGATCGCAAGGGATTCGAGGAGGAATTCAATCGACCACTCGATGCCGCCAAACAAAAGGTGCTTGCCAAGCTGCCTGAGTCCTACCGGGAGGAGGTTGAAGTCCATTTCAATTCGATGCCGGCTCGGTACTTCCGGCACCGCGGGTCCAGTAGTATTGCCCGGCACGTGAAACTGTTTCATCGCTTTTTCAAGTCGGTCCATCGAACCACTCACGACTCACTTGTCCCGAAACTCGGATGGGAAGCGCGACCGGATGAAGGATACAGTCTGCTCGAAGTTGCAGGTTGGAATCGCCATCTACTCCTCGCAAAAATTGCCGGTGCTCTCGCGGCCCGGAATCTGAATATTCTGTCCGCTGATCTTTTCACCCGCAGTGACGATCTCGTTCTCGATATTTTCCGGGTCTGCACGTCCACGTTCAATCCCGTTACCTCTCCCCGTGAGATTGAACGAATCCAAAAACTCGTCGACGAGGAATTCAGTGTTGATCTTTGCAATGTTGATTTCACGGGACTGATCGAAAGGAGGTCCAGACCTTCCATCACCGCAGCCGAGCCTCCGAACTTTGACATTCCCCAGCGGGTCCTGCTTTCCAATGAGGAGGACAATACCGCGACGATTCTCGAGATCCAGGCGCAGGACAGAATCGGGCTCCTCTACGACATCTTCACCATACTGGGCAACCTGCATGCCGATGTTCTCAATGCGCGCATCAGCACGCAGGCCGGGGCCGCAATTGACCGGTTTCATCTCGTCGACTCCCGTTCCGAGAAAAAGATCACGGATCCGGAGCGACTCACAGCGATTGAAGATGGCGTCTTTGCCTGCCTCGAGAAAAAGACTCCGGTAGAAGTCATTGCGTAGACAGCTTACCCGGAAACCGCATCACCATCCTCGCCTTCACGACCGTGGTCGTAGGCGGCGATGATGCGGGAAACCACCGGATGGCGAACGACATCAGAGCGAAGAAAGCGGGTAAACGATACTCCCTCGACATCCTGAAGAAGCGCCATCGCCTCGAGAAGTCCGGACTTCTTCTTGGGGCGAAGATCAATCTGAGAGGGATCACCTGTCACGATGCACTTGGAGTTTTCCCCGAGGCGAGTCAGAAACATCAGCATCTGCTCCCGGCTCGCATTTTGCGCCTCGTCGAGAATGACACAGGCACGATTCAGGGTTCGCCCCCTCATGTAGGCCAGGGGGGCAATCTCAATGAGATTTTTTTCGGCGAACTTGGTCGCCTCGTTGCGGTCGAGCATTTCACTCATGGCATCATAAAGCGGACGGAGATACGGCAGGACTTTTTCCTCCAGAGCGCCCGGCAAAAAACCCAGAGCCTCCCCCGCTTCCACGGCGGGGCGGGTCAGCATGATCCGATCCACCGCCCGGTTCTTCAGCATGTCGAGTGCATAGGCCATCGCGAGAAAAGTTTTTCCGGTTCCAGCAGGGCCGACGCCGAAAACGACATCGTGACGGTCGAGAGCTTCGACATACTGCAGCTGCGTTTTCGTCCTCGGCGTCACTGGTGGTTTTGTGCCTCCGGCGAGGAGTTGATGATCGAATAAATTTGCCACACCTGCTCCATTGGCCGCCCCCTCCTTCTGGAATCCTCCTGCGGCCGAATCCAGCGCGTAGCGAAACGAATGCCCGCTGATCGCGGCCCCTTTGCGACGCGCTCTCTCCAGATCCTCAAGAACAGAAACTCCTGCGGAGATGCTCTCATCCTCACCTTCCAGCCTCACCCACGAATCCCTCGTCGTCACGGTCACCCCGAGACGCTCTCCCATTTCCTTGAGCAAAGTCACATCGTCTGCAAATAGACTGTGCAGAAAATGCGGGCTCTCGAATTCTAATGTTTTCTCCGACATGAGAAATTGGTGGATGCGGCTCTACTCGAAAAGCGAGCCGTCCCGGAATCCGGGCCGCCTATCGATAACCGTAGACCAATCCCCAATCGACCATGCCGGTGAATTCGCCGACCCCGTCGACCGGTTCGTTGACTTCATCCGCTTTCGCCTTTTCCGGATCATGCTGAGTTAAGACACGAATGAAATAGGTCGCCGTTTTCTCCGGGAGAGCGCGAACTCCGGCATAGGCGTTTTTGGAAAACGACTCCAGCCCGACCGAGTTCCCGTCACTGTCAAAGATATCGACCTTGACCGTAGCGCCGGGCCAACTCGTTCCAGCCCAGAACCAGTATTCGTTTCCACGGAAAAGTTGATGGCGCACGAGAAGCGGTTTGCCCGGCTCGACCTCGCCGGACCAGTTGTCTTCCCGCACTTCAAATCCCTGCTCCACATAGGGGGTCGCCGCTTCCAAAGCGAGCGAGATGGCCTCGTTCACAAAAGCGTAGGCTCGCTCCGCAAACGGGATCAACGCGAGAAGCACTGCCGTAAGCAGTAGCTTTCGCGAGGAAATTGAAAAATTCTGTTTCAAAGTCATAAGTTCTCTAGTTACCGGTTTTTCCCTCCGGACTTTTCGTGACAAAATAATATTCTTCCAACATCGACAGGCTGATCTCGCTCAGCTCTTTGATGTCCTCTTCAGAGATGCCTCCTTTGTCGGTAATGATTGCCTCCATACGCGCGAGCCCGGTGAGGATGGTCCGTATTTGAGGCGATGATTTGGAAGGCCCTTTCATGCTGCCGAGCATCTCCCGGAAATACGTAATCAAACCGGGCTGGTTGAGAAGCTCCGCCTTGTCTTCGCGAAACGCTTCGCGAATAAGGGTCGTTACCACATTCGTTCCGCGTAACCATCCGCCCAGACTGACGAGTTCGGACAATTCATCATCCCGGAGCTTTTCCATCGTCATTCGAACCGTCTGCTGGGTGGAATCAAGTTCCTCCCGAACCCGCTCCCAATCGCGACTCCCGGCCGCCTCGATGATGGCAAGGCTGTGAGGCCTCACCGCATTCGCAAGTCCCAGTGACTCGGAAACACTCAACACCTCACGTCCGATCTTTTGAATTTCCTCCCCGCTTTTCGCCTGCACGGCAATAAAGCCTTCGCCAACGAGGCTACCGAAGGTCAATGCCAGGATCGCCCGCTCAGTGGTGTCCCCCGTTGATTCGGGAATCGAAATGGCACCCGTCCAGTTCGGCTCGTCAAGCTTGCCGAGCACCGCAAAAATCTCCGCTGGAATCGGAACGACAACCTTGTCGACAATTTCTCCCGGAAAATTCGAGAGATCAATCCGCTCCGGTGCACCAACTCCCTCCTGAGCAAAAAGAGAACCACCGACCATGGCAATGGCAATGGCAGCGACTGCGACTGCGACACCTTCGCGTTGGAATGGAAAAGAATGGAAAAACCGTTTCATCATAGGGTCTGCTAAAACTATCGCAGAAAACAAGCGGGGATCAAGAAACGCCTGTGGCCGTTGCGGGTTGCAAATTACGTGGTCTCAAGGGCATTCTTTCGAAGCTTTTCGCAGTATTCCCCGATTCGGTGATTCCGCAGCCAGGAGGGAGGAGACTGAAACTCCTGCGCAAAAGCCCGGATCGGAAACGGAAGCCGGTTTTCCTCCTCCGCATCGGCGAATCGGGAAAGTTCGGAATTTTCGCTAAGAACGCGGGCCCCCGATCCGTGATTCAAAATCCGCTCCTGTAGTTTGAGATCCGGCAACGGAAGGCGTGGAACGAGGTCGGTGTCATTCACAATACGCCACACCTCTGTGGGCTCCAACAACCGGTAAAAAGACTCATTTCCCACTTTCGGAGAACCAAACGTGCAGACGAGATCCGGTTTTGCCACGGCTCCCGCAATCATTGCCAAAGCTCCTCCCAGAGAATGCCCCGTGAAAATCCACGGGCGCGGCAACTGTTCCAGCGTCGGTAGAAGCCGGGGCCAGATCCTTTTGAAGAAGACGTAGAATCCTGAATGGACGTGGGCACCGTCCAGGCTGTCTTCTTCCAGAAACCTCTTCCATCCGTGCGGTCGGATCACCAGGTTCATCACCCACTGGCGCGTCTTGTTGGTTCCCCGAAAGCAGAGAATGGTTCCCCCCGCCCCGTCGGAACGACGGTAAATCGACGCGTGATTCCCGGTCTTATGAATGGAGAGTTCTTCGACAAACGGACTTCGCTCCGAAAGGAAATCCTCCCGGTGAGGCAGCACTCCCCGCCGGTCCCTCGGAAGTTCCTTTTGATCAGGAGTGTAGGCCGTTCGGCAGAGTTCAGCCAACCACCACGCCTGTGCCGGAGTGAACCTGAGATCGGAAAAATCGAATTCCGGCATCCCGCCCCATCCGTCGAAAAACTTTTCTTCGGGATCGAGTCCAAAGACGCCGTCCCACTCCGCGAAACGGAGCCTTGCCTGGCGCTGCCAATACCGGGTATGAACTTTGAGAAGCCTCATTCGCTGGAGTTTACACCTGAACTTTGCTCAAGGCGATATCTCCTCCGAAACAAACCGCCACGTCACTCCCGGGGCGACGGGGACGCTCATGATAGTCTCCGGCGTAAACAAGTTCATTGGTTCCCACCTGTTCATAAACGACCTGTAGTGGATGTTTTTCCTGCTCGCAGGCAACCAGTTCCGGCTCCCGATCGCCCGGTGCCGGATGAGGCAAATTGACCGTCCAGAGATCGCCCGTCTCGAAGGTATCTTCGAGGATTTCCCGAAAGGCACGCTCGCACCGCTCTGCTGCCACATCCCAGTTCAACTCGAGACCTCGTTTCATAAAATGGGAAAAGGCCACGCCGGGAATGCCGGCAAAAGCGGCTTCGCGAACCGCGGCGACCGTTCCGGAAATCACGAAGTCATGCCTCCCAAGATTGCCTCCATGATTGATTCCCGACAGCACCCAATCCGGCCGCGCCGGCATGAGATGGGCCAGTGCGACCCGCGTGCAATCAGCCGGGGTTCCATCGACGGCAAAAGTGCGCTCCCCTCTTTCTTCAAACCGGATCGGCAAATTCGTCGTCACACGATGCCCGATCTCCGACATTTGTGTGGCCGGAGCCACAACCCAGAGCTCTTCGAAAAACGGCTTTGCCATTTTCCGCAGGGCAGTGATTCCGTCTGCTTCAATTCCGTCGTCGTTGGTGATCAGCGCGATCATAATTTTTTCCATCCGGCAAAACCACTTTGCTCTCATCCGGTCTCAGGTCTATCCATGAACCGTGAAAGAAAGGCAAGAACTGGTTTACTATGATCGATACGGGCAGCAACTCGAATCGGAAGGAATCTATGGAGAAACCCCCCTTCGCTTTGCCTACGAAACGGCCCTGGGTCGAATCTGCCTGGAAAGTGCTTTTAAGCGCCCCTGGTTTTCCGCGCTCTATGGCCGCTGGGCCGACTGCAGCTGTTCAAAAAAGGAAGTGCTTCCGTTCATCGAACGCTTCGGTCTCGATCCCGAAGAGTTTGTCGACGCCCCGGAATCGTTTTCCTCTTTCAACGAATTTTTCTCCCGAAAACTCAAAGCCGAAGCACGTCCCGTTTCCCCGGGAGAAGATGACGTCAGCTTTCCGGCGGACGGACGACACCTCTTTGTCCCCGACCTTTCTCAATCCGGCCCCGTCTATGCCAAGGGGCGCCGCTTTGATCTTCCTGCGCTGCTCGGCGACAGCAAACTGGCAAAACAATTCGCCGCCGGGTCGGCGATCATTTCACGGCTTTGCCCGACGGACTATCACCGTTTCCATTTCCCTCTCGATGGAACGCCGCAGGAATCGCGACTCATTAACGGACCGCTGTATTCAGTCAATCCGATCGCGCTGGCCCGTCAGCTTTCCTACCTCTGGGAAAACAAACGTCAGATCACCGTGATCGAAGGCTCACCTGCGGGCGACTACCTCTTTCTCGAAATCGGAGCAACCAACGTCGGAAGCATCGTGTCCACGAGCCAAACAAAGCAATTTGCTCCCCGCGGAACGGAGAAGGGAGCCTTCCGCTTCGGCGGCTCGATGGTGATCACAATTTTTCCGGAAGGCCGCGTCCAGCCGGACGATGATCTCGCGACGCAATCAGCCGACGGGATCGAGCTCTATGCCAAAGTCGGCGACCGGGCCGGCGAGATTCTCGCCTGAGCGCAAAAGCCTACTTTTGATAGCCGTAGGCGGGTCCAACGGGACAGGCGACTACCGCTTTTCCACTGCAAACGCAGCAGTTTTTGTTGCGATGCTTGCAGGCTCCAAGGCAGAGGGAGAAAGCGAGGAGAAGAAGAACGGAAAGTTTCGTTTTCATAGTGGGGTGGCCTTTTGATTGAACGGGCCCGTGACAGGGCCGCTACTCATTCAACGGACCAGCAGCCCGGTTTCTTTCACCTAATCACAAAAAAAGCGATCACCTGTGAAGGTGACCGCTTTTTCGAAAAGTTGATCGCAAGGATCAGTGCTTGTGAGCTGCACCACCACAACTTCCACAGCAGGAGGTAGTTGCGCAGCAGCCTTTGCCACCGCCGCAGCAGTTGCTTTTGGTTGCACAGGCACCCATGAAAAGGGCAGCTGCAGAGAGGGTGGCGATCATGAGAATTCGCTTCATAGAATAAGTAGTTGGATTATCGGTTTTTGAATACATCACCGGAATTGTCCGGCAATTTATTGAGGCGTTCAACAGGGTCAGGTCATTCACTCAACCCTGTTGGACGTCCCTGGAAAGGAACGCCACTGCCTGCCATTCGGTTGCATTCTCATCCAGAAGACGTAAAATCGCGGCCCGCGTCAAGCATATTCCTATCATGAGCCAAGAGCCAAAACACCTCGCCGTAGCAGGCGCCACCGGCGCCGTAGGCATTGAAATCCTGAAGTGCCTCGAACAGAGGAACTTCCCCGTGAGCAAATTGACCCTGCTCGCTTCGGCACGCTCTGCAGGAAAAAAGCTGACCTTTCGCGGAGAGGAAATCGAGATCGGGGAGCTCACTCCTGATTCCTTCGCAGGAGTCGATATTGCGCTGTTCAGTGCGGGTGGAGGCATCTCCAAAACCTTCGCTCCTCACGCGGTAGAGGCGGGCGCTGTGGTCGTGGACAATTCCTCCGCGTTTCGAATGGACAAAGGCACTCCTCTCATTGTTCCGGAGATCAATCCCGAAGACGCCAAAACCAACAACGGCATCATTGCCAACCCGAACTGCACTACCATCGTCACCTTGATGGCACTCAATCCAATGCATCAGGCATTTGGTGGAGTGAAAAGCATCCTCGCCTCCAGCTACCAGGCTGTCTCCGGCAGCGGAGCCCAGGGCATCGCCGAACTCGAAGCTCAGGTCGAAGCTCTCGCAAATGGTCACCCCTGTCCCGAAGGCAGCGTTTACCCGAAGCAGATCGCTTTCAACGTCATTCCCCAGGTCGATGTGTTCCAGGAAAACGGCTACACCAGGGAGGAGATGAAGATGCACTTCGAGGGACAGAAAATTCTTCACGCACCCGACCTCAAAGCATCCGTGACCTGCGTTCGCGTTCCAGTGTTCCGCTCGCATGCCGTCGCGGTTACGGCCGTCTTCCATGATAGGCCTTCTGTCGAAGCCGCTCGCGAAGCGATCGAGGCAGCAGCCGGAGTTCAGGTCGTCGACGATCCGTTCGCGGAGAAGCCGCTCTATCCCACTCCCCTTGACTGCACCGACGGAGACGATTGCCTCGTCGGCCGCATCCGGGAAGATCTCGTCCTCGACAATGCACTCACCTTCTGGGTCGTCGGAGATCAGGTCCGGAAGGGAGCCGCATTGAACGCCGTGCAGATTGCGGAATTGCTGTAAGGGAAAAAGCGGGGCCGCGAGCAGAATCAGGAAAAACGCGATGAATGCAGATCTGAAATCCTATCTCAAGGAACGCGGGAAGATTGTCGACAAGGCGCTTAGCAACTATCTCCCATCTGCCCGGACTCGCCCCGCCACCGTGCACGAAGCGATGCGCTACAGCCTCTTCGCCGGTGGAAAACGCCTTCGCCCGATTCTCAGTCTCGCTGCCGCCGAAGCCTGCGATGGAGATTTCGAGAACGCACTCGCGCCGGCTTCGGCAGTGGAATGCATCCACACCTATTCCCTCATTCACGATGACCTTCCCTGCATGGACGATGACGATCTCCGCCGCGGCATGCCAACGAGCCACGTGAAATACGGGGAAGGAATCGCCGTCCTTGCCGGGGATGCCCTGCTCACGATTGCATTTGAAATCCTTGCAAAAACACCTGCGACGAAACGCTACGACGCCGGTGCCTACATCACCGAACTCGCCGTCGCCTCCGGCAGTCGTCATCTCATCGGAGGCCAGGTCGCCGATCTCGAAGGGGAAGGCAGCGATGTTCTGCTCAGCCCTTCACAGTTGAAGTTCATTCACCAAAGCAAAACCGCAGCCCTCTTGACCACGTCCATTCGGCTGGGTGCTATGACCGCCAACGCGACTCCGAAAAAGCTGGAGGCGCTCACAGTCTATGGCCAGTCCCTCGGGCTTGCTTTTCAGGTAATCGACGACATTCTCGATGTCACACAAACGAGTGAAAAGCTTGGCAAAAGCGCCGGCAAAGACGAAGCGACGAACAAGTCGACCTACCCCGCCCTTTTCGGTCTCGAGAAGAGTCGCAAAGAAGCGGCACGACTGACCAAAAAGGCGCACGAAGCGTTGCAGCCATTTGGCAGGAAAGCGGAGCGTTTGAGGGAAATCGCCGACTACCTTTTGGATCGGGACTACTGAGAATCTCTCAGTCTGCTGAAACGACGGGACTCAATTCAGGTTCTGCTTCCCGGACCTCACGTGAAGGAAGATCATAGCGAAGGATTGCTTTGCATCGGATCCCATGCGAAAACAAACCATGGCCCGCTACGACTCGATCCCTGTTTCGACTGACAAGATGCCTCCTGGCATCCCTTACATCATCGGAAACGAAGCGGCGGAGCGCTTCAGCTTCTATGGGATGCGGACGATCCTCACCATTTTCATGGTGAACTATCTCTGGCTCATGGGGGATTCCCCGATTGAGAAACTGACCGATACCGAGGCAACCAAGCGCTTCCATGATTTTGTCTCTCTCGTCTATCTGACTCCCATCTTCGGGGCACTGCTCGCCGACCTGTTTTTCGGAAAGTATCGCATCATCATTGTCCTTTCGATTGTCTACTGTCTCGGACATGCCGCACTCGCACTGATGGGCATTGTTGGAGAATCCAGTCTCTGGCTGATTGCCGGACTCTGGCTGATCTCGATCGGATCCGGAGGCATTAAGCCCTGCGTCTCCGCCCACGTCGGGGATCAGTTCGGCACGCCAAACCGCCATCTCCTTCCCAAGATTTTCAACTGGTTCTACTGGTCGATCAATTTGGGGGCGTTCCTCTCCACTCTCCTTACGCCCTGGCTTCTGGAGTGGTATGGCCCCCACCTGGCATTCGGAGTGCCCGGAATTCTCATGGCGCTGGCGACCCTCGTTTTCTGGCTGGGCCGATGGAAGTTTGTTCACATTCCCGCGAAAGGATGGGGCTTTGTCAGGGAACTCTTCAGCGCGGAAGGCCTCAAGGCGATTACGAAGCTATTCTCGATCTACATCTTTGTAGCGATTTTCTGGGCGCTCTTTGACCAAACCGGATCCTCCTGGGTTCTCCAGGCGGAAAACATGGATCGAAACTGGCTCGGCGTGGAGTGGCTCCCGAGTCAAATTCAAGCGCTCAATCCCATCCTGATCCTCACTTTCATTCCCTTGTTCTCCTACGTCATTTATCCACTGATCGACAAAGTTTTCCCGCTGACACCGCTGAGAAAAATCAGCATTGGATTGTTTCTCACGGCGCTTTCCTTCGCCCTCGTTTCGATGGCCCAGCAACGCATTGATTCGGGACTCACTCCTTCGATCTCCTGGCAACTGTTCGCCTATGTCGCTCTTACGGCGGGCGAAGTAATGGTTTCCATTGTCTGTCTCGAATTCAGCTACACCCAGGCACCCCGGGCGATGAAGTCGGTCATCATGGCGATCTTCCTTGTCTCCGTTTCTCTCGGAAACCTCTTCACCTCGACGATCAACCATTTCATCCAGGTGGAAGACCCCATCGCCAAGGTGGAGTCGGTCGGAACGGAAGTGAACCACGGAGGTTTCGACGGGAAGACAGGAACGGCTGACGATATCAAGCTCACCTTTAGCGAAGAGGGTAAACGGACCGCTCTCGAATTTGCCGGAAAGGCGGAGATGGATCAGCTTGTTTCCGTCATCGAAAAAGAAATTGTGGCCTCCGACTACTCCGCTCTGGAAGAGTCGCGGGGAAATGATCTCGTTTCTGCAGTCAACGATCCCTGGGGAAATCCCTACGAGTACACGCTGATCAACCGTAACCGAATGCGAGTCTCCAGTCGCGGGCCGGACGGGGAAGCGAAAACACCATGGGACCAAAGCGTCGTTCTGCAAATTTCGAAACCGGACCAGAGCGAGTCATCCGCTTTCGCAAAATTCTTTGATCACTTCCGTCCCGAAACGCCCTGGCTGGAGAAACGGAAAGCTGAACTGGGCGTGGAAACAAAAGAGCAGGCAAACGCGGCCGGCCCCTCCATCTCCCGCAACTACTCGGTCGGTGGCCTCGTGAAGCTGGAGGGAGCGAGCTATTTCTGGTTCTTTACCATGGTCATGCTCGGAGCGGCGCTGCTGTTTGTCATCGTTGCCAGACTCTACCGACCGAAGGAATACTTCCACGACGAGGAAATCGAGGCGGAAGCCCGCGAGGAGGCGATCGGAAATTAGATCTCAGTGCGAAATTTCGCTGAGCTTGAGCACATGTGAATGTTGCTCGTTCCCGTCGATATCGATACAGCGGAAGGTCACTTGCGGATCCTTCGCTGTGGTATCGAACTCCATCAGGCCGAAGGAGCAGGTTTCGTTGTAGCCCCAGACCAGACCGGGCGTTTTCACAACGGAATGCACGTGCCGGTTCGTGAGGCGGGAACTCATGAACTCGTAGAGCGGATACCCATTCGGACGATCTGTCGTTCTCAAATCCGTACGATGGCGATCGGCCGCGACGAGAAACACCCCATTCATTTTTTCAGACTCCAGGAAGGAAAAGATTTCCTCCCGCTCTTCCGGATAGCCGTCCCAGGGATCCCTGCTGCCGGGTTTGATCTTTTCGGTAAAGGGAACCGGCGAAACGAGAATCTTAAAAGTGGCGGTAGACTTCCTGAGTCCGTCGAGAAGCCATTGCTTCTGCACGGGGCCCAGCATGCTGCCACTTTTCCGATCCCGGTAATAACGACCGTCGAGCATAAAAAACTGGACATCGCCGATGGAAAACTCAAACCAGCAGCCCGGATTTTCCTCTCCGCCCCCGTAGCCGGGATTGACCCAGTTCTGCCGAAAGACTTCGAGCACCGGACGCTTCCAGGCAGGCTTCTCGATCTCCGGTCCGGGCATGCAGTCATTGTCGCCGAAGTCATGGTCATCATAGATGGAGTAGACCGGCACTTTCGAAACCAGACTCCGCCAATGCGGCTCGCTTTGCCGACGATAGTAACAATAATGCTGCGTCACGAGGTGCGTAGGATCATCGATGTAAACGTTGTCCCCCAGCATGAGAAGGGCATCAGGTTCGATTGCTGCGATCGTGTCCCACATGGATTCCCACTCCGGGACGTAACCAGCCCCGCCTCCGAAAGCGACTTTGAATCGGGAAGACTCCCCCGGGGCCGGGCGGGTCGAGAAAGCGAACTCACCAAGTGGGAGATCCACGCATAGAATGCTACCGGTGTATTCCGTATTCGGTTTCAAACCCGTAATTTCGACCACTCCTGTGAAATCATTTTCAGCAGTGGTCTCCGGAACCTGGATAACGCTAGCTTCTTTTGTCCCGTCGGCCGCCGACCACGAAATCGAAAGGCTCTGCTTTCCGTTTGTCCGGATCCAGATATTCGCCGTCTTGTCCGTCACATTTCCCACCATCGGCCCGTGAATCACGCCGGTCACATCCTTCACCCCCGGCAACTCTTCAAACTTCGGATGTGCCCTCAGTTTTACGAGAAATTCTCCCGAACCAGCCAGCAAGCGGGCTGGATTCATTCCTGCGTCCAGACTTTCGCGCGCCAATTTGATTGCCTCATCGACTTTATCTTCCGAGAGCAGTTTCAGAAGATTCACCATATTCGTTTCTTCCGGGCCTGCATCGACACGCGGATTGAGAAAAACCCCGGCGAATCTCTCTGCATCTCTCTTGGCTAATTCCTGCACTGCATTTCGCTGGGCATCGTGCTGAGAAAACAAGGATAGAGGCGAAAAGAGAGCGGCACAGAGCCAAACACGAATATTCATAGAGCGATCGAGAACGGGAACCAAAAACGGGCGAATTCAGCACCAATAGGATGAGCAAAAAAAACCGGTGCTGGCTACTTGATTCGTGCTCGAATCCAAGTAAAGTCCCCTCCCGTGTAACTCCATGGTGTAACGGTAGCACAACAGATTTTGGTTCTGTTTGTCAAGGTTCGAATCCTTGTGGAGTTGCCACTTCTGCCCGACCTCGGCAGGGCTCACTTGCGGACCTCTCTTCGGAATTTCTCTTTGTCTCATGGGCTTTCTTCGCACCCTCCTCATTCTCGGGCGCGTCTCGAATCTTCCAACGATCTGGACCAATGTGGCCGTCGGCTGGTTTCTCAGCGGAGGTGGCTGGACAGGTGAACTGGGCTGGATCGCAGCCGGTATCAGCATCCTCTACATCGCCGGCATGACGACCAACGATGCCTTTGATGCCCGGTGGGACTCCGAAAACGCCCCGGACCGCCCCATCCCGGCCGGTCGAATTTCTCACCAAACCGTATGGGTAGTCGGCGGTATCGAATTTCTGGTGGGGATCGGGATTCTCCTCACGCGGACCACTTTCCATCCGCTTCTGCTTGGCGGACTTGTCTTTTCCATCCTCCTTTACAACGCGATCCACAAGCATTGGAAAGGCTCGGTTCTCGTCATGGGACTGTGCCGTGCCTTCGTCTATCTGGGAGCAGGAAGTGCGGTTGTCGTTCAGACCAACGCGATCGAAGTGCCTGGAATCCTTTCTGTAGTTTCCGGGGCGGTCATTCTTTATATTGCAGGAATCACGCTGGCAGCACGGAATGAACATCTCCAGGTTCCCACGGGAACCACCTATCTGAACCGGCTGTTGCTGATGCTTCCGGTTCTTTTCCCCCTTTTCGGTGGGCGGACCGTGCCGACCTCGCCCCTCAGTACAGCACTGGTCGTAGTCGGTATTTTCGGAATTTGGGCCTGGCTTGTGATCGCGAGAAAGGCTCTTTCCGAGAAGACCCCGAAGGGAATTGCCTTCCTCATTGCCGGAATCGCATTCTTTGATGCCGCCATCGTCGCCTTCGCGGACTGGAGAGCCGGCGTCATTTGCCTGGTTTGCTTCGGATTGACACTCGCGGCGCAGCGGGTCATTCCGGCAACGTGAGACCTGCGCCTGTTTCACGCTCGCTTCGGATCGCTGGACCGGGACGGAAAATCGCCTTAGACTTCGGCAGATGAATGCTTCTCTTCTCGTCAGTGTGGTCGGGCCGGATCGCCCCGGTTTGGTCAATCAGCTTTCCCGTGTCATCACTGACGCAGGTGGAAACTGGGAAGGCAGTCGCCTCATTAACCTTGGCGGACAATTCGCCGGAATCGTTCAAGTCGTGGCCCAGGAGGAATCACTGGATCAACTCCGGGCTCAGCTGGATCAACTCGCCGGGATGGGACTGACGGTCTCCGTTATTCACACAGGAGGTCAGGCACCGGAACTGGAGAGCAATGGCGAAATTCTCATTCTTGAGGTTGTTGGACAAGACCGGCCCGGAATCGTCGCCGCGATCTCCGAGACGCTTGCCAACGAAGGTGTGAACGTGATCGAACTCGCCACCGACTGCCGGGATGCTCCCATGTCGGGCGAACGACTCTTTCATACGACCGCCACAGTCTCAGTGCCTGCATCGGTCGATAGCGATGATCTTCGTCAGAAAATCGAAGAAATCGCAGGCGATCTCATGGTCGAGATCGGTAGATAGAAACCGCAGCGGAAAACGTCAGTTTTTCGAACGTTGCATCAGCCTCTTTCAAAAAGGATCAGGGCGGGATTCGGCAGACTCTGAATGATTCTCTTCGGAAGCCGTCTCCTCGGCTGAAACCTCGCTGCGTTCCTCTGTCACGGCTTCGACCGGAGCGTCGTTTTCCTCGCTGGACCGATCCGGCAGATCCATTGGCTCCCCCTCCCCTTCGTATTTCGGCAAAGGAATGACAAGCCTTCCCGGCAAAGGACGCACCCGCTCATAGACGTTGCGCGCCAACTCTCCAGCCACCTGATAGCCCCGCTCAAACATCTCCATTTTGGCATCCAGATTGTCGATGTAGTGCAGTGCCTGAGCCTCCGGCGTTTTAGGAACCACGGGCGAACCGAACTCCAGTTCGCCGTGATGGGAAGCGATCATGTGAAGCAAATGCAGACGGACCCGCTCCGAATGCGGCTCGAGATGCGCCCAGGACGCGCTCAATTCCCCGTCTTCCAGCAACTCGCGCCACAGCTTGTTCACGATTTCCATTCCGAGCGGAATATGACCGATCAGCTCACTGATCTCTGTGAAAGGCATCGTGAAGCCGTTCTCCTGGTATGCATTTTCCCAAAGTTTCCCGACATCATGAAAAAGCACTCCGGCAACTATCAGGTCACGGTTTAAGTTCGTGTATGCTTCGCAAATCTGCACAGCACTCCGCATCATTTGAGCAACGTGCTCAACGAGACCGCCGCGGCGGGCATGATGATAATCCCGCGCCGCGCCAGTCCGCCGAAACCGTTCACCATATTGATCAAGAAACCGCCGGCATAGCAGGGCGAGCCGTGGATCCAACATGCCGGCCACGGTTTCATCGATGAAGGCATAATCCGCCTCCTGCTTCTTCCGGAGATCGCCCGATCCTGCGAGCACTTCCGCCGCTTCGTTCTCATCGAGAGGGCGCACGGTCCAGTTTCGACCATCGATCGATCGACCATCATTCCCGAGGCCGAACTCACCGTTTACTTCATAGAACGACCGCTCTTTGAGCTGATCGCAAAAGCCGAACATAGGGGTGTTGTTCCAGACGCGAAGGACCAGCTTCTCCTCGGCATCGGCAAAGCTCACTTCGTAAAAGGGATTGCCCGTTTTGGTCGTTTTTTGGAAGCTCTTTTCAAGCTGGGCATGAAACTTCATTGCCACCGCAACGGTCCCGGCTTCCTGCTTCAATTCGCGAAGGGTAACTGCATCCATCGCCGCCGAGCCTAGCGGCTTCCTTTTGCGGCCGCCACAAAAACCTCTCTGCTTTCGACTACGAGCAGGCAACGAGACGAACCGTCTGCCAAGTGCGGTCGCAATGGGCAAGTAGCCAGGAAGAGTAGGAGCCTAGAGAAACCGAAGCCGCCATCATTTCAGGGGCCAGTTGACCCGACATCACCATGGGAGCGGTTCCCAGAATCCCGAGAAGAAAACCGAATCCGACAAGCATATTCCGGTTTTTCTCAAGGCGGGAAGATACCGAGCCAACCCGGCTGGAAACTAAAAAGTATCCTACCAGCAGGGCATTAAAAAGAACCAGCGGAACGACAGCCCAGCCCGAAAGAACCAGAGCCGTTACCGTAAAATGAGGAACGAATCCCAGTTCAATGACGCGTGATGGGCGGTTTTTTCCCATCCATCCATGCCGAAGCTGAACAAGGCCGAAAACAGCGCAGCCAGCCGCCAGCATTCCCATGAGAGGAAGAATGAGTGACCGCCGAACCAGCCCGAGGCTGGCGCTCGATTCGATGTGCACATAGAAAAGGGCTCCCGCGAGAACTGCAAGGCTGAAGAAAAGTCCTTTGATTGTCTTACCTGTTGGGCGCATGGAACGAACCGCCTTCCAAAAGCCACCGGTCTTGTTCGGGAATTCATCTTTCGGATTCAGAAAAACACAGGTCCCGTCGTAGACCTCCTCAAGCCGGGCCAGATCGACAATCGATTCACGGGCATCCGGAAACTGAACCAGGCATTCGCCACTTTTTTCCTTCTCCTTGAGAATGACAAAATTGCTCCCTCCGGATATTTCAAGAATGACGGGAAGCTGTCCGATCGGGATATCGGACAACAATACCGTCCTCCGTTTTGCCCGGAGATGATTGGCACGCGCTTCCCGTTTCCAGTTACTTCCGGCGCTCCGGGAACCCTCATCGGAAGCAACGGGAGTCATTCCCACCCCGGATCCCGGCAGATTGTGATGTCGACGCACCAGATTGATCGCACGCGAAGCGGCGGGGATGGAAGTGTTGCGGTAGGATTTCATAACGGACACTAATTATTATAATTATAAAAATTATAAAATAAAGTGTAATTTTCCTTTTTCTTTACTATTTTTTCATCAGAAGCGCCGATTTGCCCATTTCTCAGGAGGATCACTTGTTTTCAAGCGTGCCAAGAGTGGTATAGATTCTCCCCTTCCCGTTTTTCATGGCAAAGCCTTCTTCCACCGTTCGCGAGACCAGCTCCGAGAGCTCTAACCGGGGCACCATGGCCCGTGCTGATTCCGGCCTGACACGGGGAAGGCGCGGGCTGCTGGGACGTTTTCAGCGATCGTTCTTCCGGAGCGAAACTCCCCGAACCGAGGAGTCCATGCTCCCGATGCTGATCGAGGTGTTTGCCGGATTTACCAAGCTCGATGGACAGGTCGTCGAGGCAGAGATCGATTCGATTCTCGGTTTCCTCCGCTACGATTTCCCCGAAACCGTCTACACGGAGTTACGCGGACTGTTTATGAAATCCCTGCGACAGCGGCAGGATCTCGAGGCTATCGCCACCAATCTCGCCGACACTCTCCCGATCGAAGACAAAGTGTTATTGGGCGTCCAACTCTACGTTCTCATCAGCCGGGCCGGGCTCCCGAAAGAGAACCTGATTACGTTCTACCAGTTCATGACCACACTCGGCGTGGCCTCGGAGGCGATCAACATTGTCTACCAGCTGAACACGAGTGAACTCTCGCAGGTGAAATCAGGCGAGTCGGATAAGACATCTCCCCCCGGGTCTCCTGATTCCCACCGTCTGGAGTCCATCATTCTCTCGACCAGCGAGCCGGCTGATATTTCGATCGCCCCTTCCGATCAGGAACACTCCGTCGTCTCCTTCCGCTTTCAGAATCTGATCCTGATCAAAAACCTGGGTCCCGGAGCGATCCTGGCACGAGGGCGACAAATCAATGCCGGCGATTTCTGCCGCATTTACGAAGGACAGCGCATTCTCATCGGCGAGGAAGTACTCGCCTTCGAAGACCTTGTCTTCTACTTCAACTCAAAGAAAAATGTTTCCGCAGTTCAAGTCTACCTGGCTCAGGACGGAAACGGAAACCAGTTCATCGAGAAGACCCGAACGAAGCAGAGCTATTTGAAAGCATCCTTCGGCCTCGACATCCAGATTGAAGTTCTCAATACGGTCGATGCCGTCATCGGCGACCGGAAACTGGAACGGGGCGCCAAGTTCGAAGTGTCCTCCCGCGACAGAATTGATTTTCCGGATCACTCCGAGATTGCCTTCAACGACCTTCGTCGAAAAGCCCGGGAGCTCGGGGGCCGTTTCAGTCTTCCGCCGAATCGAAACGCCTATCTCGTCTCCAATGACCCTGCTGAACTTTTGCCCGGTGACATTCTCCTGACTCCGGGAACGTCCGGAAGGATTCTGCTGCGGATCAAGTGCGACTCCTCGACGAAAACAGGTTCCGTTGAGATCATTCACTCGGAACGTCCCGTCGACGTCGAAGGAACTCCGGTCAGAGGAACGGCAAAGGTCAACGATGGCAACGTCATTTCGCTTGGGGGAGGCCAGTATCTGCGTTGCCACTTCTCTGACGGGATCATCGAAGAAGAACGGAACGTCATCAATACGCTCAAGGTCCGGGACGTTTACCATTCCTATGACCGGAAGACACCAGCGCTCGACGGAATCACGTTCTCGATCCAGCGCGGTGAAATGGTCTGTGTGATGGGACCGAGCGGGTGTGGAAAAAGCACTCTTCTCAAAGCACTCGGAGGACAGATCAAACCGCGGGAAGGGCGCATCGATCTCAACTCTGTAAACCTTTACGACGCGCACGACGACCTCAGTTCCTACATCGCTCTGATCCCACAGGATGAAACCTTCGACCCGCTTTTGACAGTGGAGGAAAACCTGGATACCGCTGCCGCGATCCGGGCACCGCATTTTCCCATTGCCGAACGACGCCGTCGTGTCGATTCCAAACTCGTCGAACTCGGCCTCAACGAAATCCGTCACCGACTTGCCGGCGATCCTCAGACCAAAAGCCTCAGCGGTGGCCAACGTCGCCGACTCAACGCAGGCATGGATATGATCGGGATCGCCGATGTCTACCTCTTCGACGAACCCACATCCGGCCTTTCCTCGAAAGATTCCGAGCACGTGCTCGATATGATTCGTGGTCTCACGCACAATAAAATCACACTGGTATCGATCCACCAACCGAGCAGCCGCCTTTTCCACATGTTCGATAAGGCCATCCTTCTCGACAACGGGGGCAAGCTCGCATTTTTCGGTACTCCTCAGCAGATGCTGGAATACTTCAATCAGGCGAGGAAGCAGGAGGGAGTCCACACCACGACGTTTACCACCGACGAAGGGGAAGCGGAATGCGTCGGTCTGACACCCGACTTCATTTTCGATGTTCTTGAGACTCCGCTCCGCGATCTCGGAGGCGATATCATCTTCGAGCGCGATGCCCGCGGGAACCTGATTCCGGCGCGAAGATTCAACTCTGCTTTCTGGGCCGACCGCTTTCAAACCTACCGACTTCTCGAAGAGGTGAACCTCCGGGAGCTCGAGGCCGACACCTCCCAAACGGTCTCTCTTCAAAAGACCCCGCAGGCCCCGCCGCGACGATTCAAACATGACTGGGTGCGTTTTTCCAATCAACTCAAACGCGCCTTCTTCAGCAAGCTCCGGAACCGGGCGAACCTGGCCACAACACTGCTGGAAGCGCCCGCCCTCGCCGTTCTGATCGCCGTCGTTCTTCGCTACACCGAAGACGGAACCTACAATTTCGCGAACGCATTCCACATCCCGACCTTTCTTTTCCTGAGCCTGGTCACGGCGCTCTTTCTCGGCATGACAAACTCAGCCGAGGAAATCATCCGGGACCGGAGCATTCTGCAACGAGAGCGCCACCACGGATTTCGCGTCTCCGGTTATATCGTCGGGAAGTATTTGTCCCTCGGATTCTTCGCGCTCGTCCAATGCATCATCTACCTGCTCATCGCTGACGCCATCCTCGGGATTCGATCGATGTTTTTCTCCAATCTTCTCTGGATGAGCATGACGTCCTTCGTTGGAATCGCAGCCGGCCTCCTCATTTCCAGCCTCGTGAGCAGTCCGAAAACGGCTGTAAACATTATTCCTCTCATTCTCATTCCCAACATTATTCTGGGCGGAGCGCTCATTAAATACGATGAGATGAACCGCAGTCTCGACATCATCCAGAACATTCGACAGTGGTTTGTTTCGGAGGAAGACGAGGAGGAAGCCAGTAAGCTCAAGGTCCCCGCCGTGTGTCATCTCATGCCGCTGCGTTGGAGCTATGAATCCATCATCATCGAGCATGCCGAGAACAATCCTGCGAGTCTGCTCACCTCTTTTATCGACGAGGAAATCCAGGCCTTCTCCAGGATCCCGCTGGAGCAGGAACTTACCGAAGAACAGGAGGAACGGCTCTATCAGTTCAAGCAGGCACTCGCTGTTGTTCACGGGCTGGAGGGAAGATCTCCTACTCACGTCGCGAGACAACTCAGCAGCATTCGCAAAGCTCTGGCAGAGGGAACTTTTGATCCGGAGCCGTATTTCAATACCCCGTCAGAAGGCATGGAAACCTTCACCGCAGGGGACCTTTATCTGAATGACAAAGTGCAGGACCTCTACAATCGCGCCGAGGTCGAACGGCAGGACTACCGGAAGGCGGAAAATCCACCCAATGTTTTCTTTGGAAGCGAACGGCAATTTCGATTCCCCCCCAAATCATCCAACCCCTGGTTTGGTTTCAGTATTGAGACCCTGCAGTTGAATCTGCTCGCCATGATCACTTTCATTGTGGTCGCATTCTTCCTTCTCCGCATCAGTCTGAAGCGACAATTGTCGAAGGTGTAAGGCTTGCGGCAGAGACGGCGCAAATCCTCTTTCGGAGCTTTGCGGTCAAATCTTCAAGACAGAAGAAATTCGCGATTCAGACCACTTGAATGTTGAAAGTTTCGTCTTGGCCGTTGAGAGTTCCCCTCACTTTCCCAAAGCAGAAAAGTGCCCTTAGCTCAGCTGGATAGAGCACCGGATTTCTAATCCGGCGGTCACTGGTTCGAATCCAGTAGGGCATGCTTTTTTTGAATTACTCATCCGTGGGGGAATTTTCGGAAGGGTTCGAAATTCGGGAGTGACGGCGTTTCATCGTTCTTTCCACCCGACCTCGGCAAAGATCCGGCGAAGATTTCCTCGTGCTTCACACTCAAAATTAAATCCGCTGCGAACTGCCGTGAGAAATTTGGTAGGACAAACATGTGGACTCACTTCCCCTTTTCCCACCCACAGCTGGATTCGAAAAGGGCACGGGAGAAAGTATTCGATCAATCTATTTCGATCGGCAGCGCAAGATGATCTACTCCATTGGCTCGGCTTCGAGCGCAAAATACCGATTTAGATCCAGGCGAAAAAAATCGTCGAGCTGGGTTGCGGTGGATTCCGCACCTTCCTCGGGGAAACGGATCAGCCGAAGTCGATATCGGTGACCTGCTTTCAAACTGGCGGTTTCCATCAGTTTTCTTTTTTTTGCAGCCCATAGAAACACCCAGGCCTCTTCCCTCTCGTAGCTGCCGCGCTCCACCGAAATTTCGCTGAAAATGGCCGAGTAGATGGCCGAATCATACGCCGCAGACTTCCGTTCGGCTCCCTCGCCAATTCGGGATTTTTCCTGCAGGGTCGCCGTCAGGATGAGTTCACCCGATTCCCGCTTCGGTTCGATAGACCGCGTGGCTTCCGGAAGTTTGACGAACTCCCACTCAATGCCGGCACGACGGGCAGGAAGCTCGGGAAGGAACAGATCGCGAGCGGATAGTACCCATACGACTGTCTTCGGGGCTGTCGTTCGCTTCGAGCGTTCCTCCGCGAAACGTTTACGGACCGTTGTCGCGCCGCCTCCATTGCTGGCGAGGACAGTCAGCTTTTGCTTCGTTGCGAAAGCGAGGTGAGAGGCAAAGCCCGCCCCGATTCGCTTTTCCCCCTTCTCTCCAAACCCGAGGGACACATCGTCAAAAATATTTACAAAGCTATCCCCCAGGAGAACGACATCTGAATCGGATTTCTGCGAAAGCATTTCCCCATCACCGGCAGAGACAACGCGCTCCAGTAGCACGCGTTCCGGACCAAACTGCTTTTCCAAATTCGATTCCCCCAGCATTCCGACCAGGTCCCCCTTTGCGATTCGCTCTTCCCCGACCAGAGAAAAAGCAAACTTGCCCGGCCCACCCGGAGCAGAAATCACCTCCGCAACCCGACGGGCCGCCTCTTTCATCGCCCCGGGGGTCCAGTGCGTATCCTGCTTCATCCATTGTCCCTCAAGACTTCGCAAATCGACGCATTCGATTCCCATCGACTGAAGCTCCTGAAACGTACGGTCATACTCGAAGGGCAATGCGCCTTTCCTTTTCGCGGCCAGCCCTTCCGGATAGATCATCGCTTTCGTAGGAACCAGCACCAACACGAGACGGACACCGCGCGCCTCCAACTGCTCCGCGAAATCCTGAATCACCGGTAACGGGGACTGCCACGGCTTCCGGCCCGGTGCCCGGGCCACCGAGGGAGGCTCGATGTAGCGGGAACCCTTTCCAACCACCGTTTCCACGCCAGGTCGATAGTAGAGCCAGCCCTCTTTCCCGATCAGAACCTGTTGATTTCCTTCACGAAACCAGCGGACCAAAAGGGCCTGATCCTTTTCCCGCCCCCGGGAAAAAATGCTCATTTCACTGAATTGGGTTTCGAGTGCACGCAGTTGCTCCCGCAAGCTTTGCGTGTCCGGTGAATCCCTGACGGCCAACTCTTTCACTCCAGTCAACGGGATCAGCACTAGAAAGAGGAGGAATGTTAGGATCCCAGTGAGCGCGACACCATGGGACACTTCGAATGTGTCAATCACTGGCGAATCCTGATACGGGTTTTTCATTTCAGAACTGGAAATAGAGAAAGGGATTGTGACCCTGCACCGCAAGAACCCTGACGCTGACAAAAAGAAGAACCAGCCCAAGCCAAAGCTTCCATGGGCTCAGCTTGCTCAAAAACCGTGCCGTATTCGGGAGGAGGAAGGCGATCCCCGAACAGACCGCCAACTGGACCAGATGGGTTGGGCGAAATACCACAGCAGCGAGCAAGTCGGCGGCCGGCTCTCCCCCCCCGGCTCCGAACATCGCACCGAAATACCGCATCGCGACGTCCAGGCTTTCCGACCGAAAGAACACCCAGGTCACCAGCAGGATGGCGAAGGTAACAAGTCGACCGATCCAAAGAGGAGGTTTCCATTCGACCCGGCTCCCGAACCAACGCTCCACCGCCAGCCACACTCCGTGTATGGCACCCCAAATTACAAACGTCCACTGGGCGCCATGCCACAGCCCCCCGATCAACATCACTACGAACAGATTTCCGTAGGTTCGCAGGACGCCTTTCCGGTTTCCTCCGAGGGGAATGTAGAGATAGTCCCGCAAAAAACTGGAAAGCGAAATGTGCCAGCG
Organism: Verrucomicrobiales bacterium; assembly: GCA_029213265.1. Classification (GTDB taxonomy): domain Bacteria; phylum Verrucomicrobiota; class Verrucomicrobiia; order Verrucomicrobiales; family DEV007; genus Arctic95D-9. The sequence continues at coordinate 81,285 of JARGNG010000015.1, forward strand.
ACGCCAGAACTCCGTGATGCTGGCGCTCTTGTAGGGGGAATCGAAGTTCTCCGGAAAACGGAATCCCAACATCCGCCCAAGTCCGAGGGCCATATCCGAATAGGCTGAAAAATCGAAGTAGATCTGAAAGGCATAGGCCAGCACTCCCGCCCAGGCGATGGGAAAGGAGAGAGCGTGGGGACCGGCTTCGAAACACCAGTCGGCGATGGCCCCCATCGGATTGGCGAGGAGAATTTTTTTGGCGAAGCCGTAGTTGAACCGGGTCATTCCCGCCACGAAATCGGGAACGGAGTGAACCCGGGAACGAAGCTGTTCGGCGACCGCACCGTAGCGCACGATCGGCCCCGCCACGAGCTGAGGAAACATGGATACGTAGCAGGCAAAACCGATGAAGCTCTTCGCAGGACGGGCGTGCCCCCGATACAAGTCGATGGAATAGCTCATCGATTGAAAGGTGTAGAAGGAGATCCCCACCGGCAAAACGACCTGACTCAACCACTCCGGCGCCGCTACCGCCTCCAATCCCAGCCACCCGGCCACGACTCCCAGATTACCGGAAATGAAAATCGCATACTTAAAGAACCCCAACACGGCGAGATTCGTGACCACCGAAATCCAGAGCCCCAACTTCCTCCTTCCCGGCGTCGCCGGACCGGAGGTGATCATCCTGCCACACCCATAATCGACCAGGGTTGAACCCAGCATAAGGAAGGTGAACCAGGGATTCCACCATCCATAGAAAACGTAGCTGAGGAGAGTCAGGGTCAGCGAACGCCCCCGCGCCGGAGTGGCGTAGTAGAGCAGCAGAGCAATCGGGAGAAAGCCAAAGAGGAAAATATGGGAAGAGAATACCACGGCAGACTGAATTCGAGGCCCGATCCAAGAGCGCTGAGTATCTCCAATTTCAGCAGGCGAGACAAGCGCTTATCGCGAACTCACTTTGCCGCTTTCTTCTTTGGAATCGTGATGTAGGGAGCTCGCAGGTAATGCGGCTCCAGCGTGATTTCGGCGGGCCATGATTCCGAAGCAGGGAAATTATGATTCCGGAACATTCCTTCCGCATCGGGATAAGAAAGAGAAACCCCTTCCCATCGATCTGCGACAGACGAATCCGGGGTTACCAAAGTGGCGTTCGATTGAAGCAGAATTTCGATCCTCCGGCCGACCTCTTCTTCATCCAGTAATTCCGGCTCACCCTGCATTTCCCCACCCGAAATTTCAGCGAGAAAGGTCGTCTTCCTACGTGCATCGCCCAACACATACCAGGACTCCGTGGGCACATTCCAGGCTTCGAGGGAAGAAACGCCCCGGACAGGAATGCCCAGGACCATACTGATCCCGTTGGCGACGGAAATACCGACACGTATACCGCCGTAGGACCCGGGGCCGAGCCCGACGACAATGCCCGAGAGCTGATCCCGATACTTGGTGAGCATTTCCTCCACCGGCTCAAAAATCACCGCATTGTGCGCCCTCTCGGTTACGAACTGCGATTGCCAGACAATCTCGCCGCTTTCCGGATCAAAAAGCGCGAGGGAAGCGTGTGAGGTGGAAGTTTCGATTCCGAAGATCATTGGCGGGTGATTTCATGAACGCCGTTCTCCCGGATCGAAAGATCAAGCCAGATCGTTTCTTCAGGGAGCAGCTCCTGAAACTTATCCGCCCATTCCACAATCACAACGCCGTCTTCCTCAAGATAATCATCCCACCCGATCGTGACCAGTTCGGAAGCTTCCTCGAGGCGGTAGAAATCAAAATGAAATACGGGCAGGCGACCGGTGCGGTATTCATTGACCAATGAAAAGGTGGGGCTGGTCACCGGTTCCACCGCCCCGAGACCCGATACAATCCCCTTGGAGAAATGGGTTTTCCCCGCACCCAGTTGGCCACAGAGCGCCACCACATCACTGGGATTCAAGTCGCGGGCAAATATCTCGCCGGCGGAGAGCATCTCCTCTTCGGAACTGGCCTGGACAAGGAGATCGCTCATGATTCGCAATAGTGCTCCCACCCCTTCCCCAGAGGGGTTTCAATCTCTTCGGTAATCATTCCGATACAGGTGAGAGGCGTCCCGGGAAAAGCCCCGGCCCACTCTTCGGAAAGCACTTTCCAACGTTTCGGGTTCATGGTCAGGAGAAGCTCATAGTCCTCCCCATCCCGGACGGCACTTCGCGGATCCACCCCGTCGCTAAGCGGTAGAGACTCGCTGTCGATTCGGTATCCAACTGAACTCGCTTCGGCGAGGCGGGGCAGGTCGGACCCGGGACCGTCACTCAGATCCATCATCGCACTGGGACGGGCGTTTTCGACCAGCCAACGCGCTTCCTTAACCCGGGGAATGAAATCGAGATGACGCCCACTCTGAAACGATCCTCCCAGCTTTCCGGTGACAAGGATTCGGTCCCCGACCCGGGCCCCGCTGCGGAGAACACACTTTTCGGGTTCCACCTTTCCGGTCATCGCAACGGAAAGAATCGCTCCGGGCTGCAGCAGGCTGGTGGTTTCGCCGCCGACAATGGTGCACCCGAATTCCTCTGAAGCTGCAACCATTCCGTCATACCAGCCCTCTACCACTGCCACCTCCCGGCTGCCATGAGACGCGATCGTGACGAGAGCATATTCCGGCAAACCACCCATCGCAGCGATGTCGCTGATCGCCCGGTTCATCGCCTTCTTCCCAACGAGAAAAGGATCCGTTCCTACTACGAAGTGAATTCCCTCGACGATGCAATCCGTCTTGAGCAATTGCCACCACTCCCCCGGAGTTTCGACCACCGCGCAATCATCCCCGGGGCCGACCGCCACGGCACTGGATCCGGGGAGCTTTTCGAGCAAGCGGCGCACCAGCCCTTCTTCCCCGATCTGCCCGATTGTTTGTTTCTCCCCGTCTCCGGTCATCCCGTTACTGAAAGGCCTCCGGGAAGCGCATCAAGAGGATATTTACCCCGTTAAAAAAGGCATGCATCCCGATCGGCACCCAGAGACAACGGGTCCACTCGTAGGCACAGCACAACAAAATGGAGAAAGCCCAGAGCGGAAGAAGCGCGGGAAGATTTCCATGCACAACCGCGAACAAGGCTCCGATAATCACGGCGGAAAAAATCGGGTTGGTCGCCTTTTTGAGCGCTCCATACATATAGCCGCGAAACAGAAGCTCTTCGACAAGGGGGGCTGCGATGCAGGCCATGACGACAGAAAAAGCCACCTGAACCGTGGACTCGGATTGCTGAAGAGCCTCCACGGTCTCCTGCGCCGCGAGGTCCGTAAACACGCGTTCCAGAAAACTCTGCGATACATTGCCTAAGGCCCAGGCGCAGATCACGATGGCGGCGACTCCACCCACGATCGTGAAGACGACAATGGAAGGAAAGGAAAGGCGCCGCAGCCCGAATATCTCGACGACGCTGCGATTCCGGACCCATTCGATAATCCCATAAGTCATCAGCCCCACGAAGAAGAAGTAGGCAAGGTTAATGAGCATGGCGTACACGCTGACACCGGAGCCCCCCGCTGGATCAACAGCTGGACTTTTCGCCGCGTAGAGTTCCAGAAGGGGATTGAATAGAAACAACAGGGCCGGGAAGAACATCAGGGCCAGGTCGTAGCCATCGAAGCCGTTCTTCTCCACCCCTTCCGCGGCAACGCGACGACGAAACCACGAAAACACTCCGATGCCCGCAAAGAGGGCAATCAGAACGATAATCTCAAAGTCGAGGAGGACCTGCTTCGCGGCGATTTCGTCCATCGGCGAACCTTAGGAAACGTTCACCGAAGGCAAATTCCAGATCTGCTCTGCATACTCGCGAATGGTCCGGTCACTGGAGAATTTACCGACTCGCGCGGTATTCAGGATTGCCTTTTTGGCCCAGCCCGAACGATCTCGATAGGCCAGATCAACTTCCGCCTGCGCGTCGACATAAGCACGATAGTCAGCGAGCGCGAGGTAGGGGTCTCCCCCATCCAGCAAATTGTGACGAATGCGGTCGAAGGCACCCTTCTCTCCGAAGGAATCCGAGCTGAGCCAGTCAATCACCGCGCGAAGCTCTTCGTCCGCCCAGTAATAGTCGATCGAGCAATAGCCGCCCTTCCAGAGGGCCTCCACCTCTTCGACGGTCAGGCCAAAGATGAAAATATTCTCGTCGCCGACTTCTTCTTTGATCTCCACGTTGGCTCCGTCAAGCGTTCCAATCGTCAGCGCACCATTCAGCGCCAGCTTCATGTTTCCGGTCCCGGAAGCTTCCTTGCCGGCAGTGGAAATCTGCTCGGAAATGTCCGCGGCGGGAATGATCACCTCGGCAGCACTGACCCGGTAATTCGGAAGGAAGGCCACCTTGAGTTTGCCTTGAATCCGCTCGTCGTTGTTGATCACTTCGCCCACCGCATTGATCGCGTGAATGATCTCCTTGGCGAGTTCGTATCCAGGAGCAGCCTTGGCACCGAAAATAAAGACGCGAGGAACGACATCGAGATCCGGATTCTGAACGAGGCGGCGATATTGCGTAAGAATGTTGAGCAGATTGAGATGCTGACGCTTGTATTCGTGGAGTCGTTTGATCTGCACATCGAAGAGCGCACCCGGGTCGACCTCGACTCCGCACTCCTCTTTGATGAGAGCTGCGAGGCACTCCTTGTTGCGATGCTTGATCTGCATGAACTCCTCCTGGAATCCGGGATCGTCGGCAAACTGCTCCAGTGAGCGGAGACGATCCAGATCACCGGGCCAGTCCAAACCGATTTTGCGATCGATCAGAGAGGAAAGATCCGGGTTGCAGGCTTTGAGCCAGCGGCGTGGTGTAATTCCGTTGGTCTTGTTCTGGAAACGTTCCGGAAAAAGTTCGTAGAAGTTGCGGAAAAGATTCTTCTTCAGCAAATCGGTATGAAGCGCCGCCACCCCGTTGGTCGTATGACTTCCCACGACGGAAAGATAGGCCATGCGAATCTGCTTGGGAGCGCCTTCTTCGATGAGAGACATTTCGGCGAGTTTTTCGAGATCGCCGGGCCATTTCTTTTCCACGAATTCTTCGAGAAAGCGCTTATTGATTTCGAAGATGATCTGAAGGTGACGAGGGAGAACCTTCTCAAAAAGCGGAACGCTCCACTTCTCCAACGCTTCGGGAAGAAGTGTGTGGTTGGTGTAGGAAAATGTCTTCTGGCAAATGCCCCAGGCCTGATCCCAGGGGAGAAGCTCGTCATCGATCAGCAAACGCATCAGCTCAACCACGGCAATCGCCGGGTGAGTATCGTTCAACTGAATGGCAGCCTTCTCCGGAAGGCTGTCCCAGGTGTCATTATTTTTACGATGACGGCGGATAATGTCCTGCAGCGAACAGGTCACGAAGAAATACTGCTGCACGAGACGCAGCTCTTTCCCGGCCTCCGTGGAATCATTCGGATAGAGCACTTTAGAAATGGACTCGCTTTCCGCTTTTTCACGAACGGCATCGACATACCCGCCCCGATTGAAAATTTCGAGATCAAAGTCACGGGAAGCAGTGCTTTCCCAGAGGCGGAGATAATTCACAGTCGTACCCTGCCATCCTACAATCGGAATATCCCAGGGTACTCCGAGAATCGAACGGGTTCCGGTCCAGACCGGCCGCCCCTGGCCCAGCTCGTCGAACTTGTTTTCGACATGACCATAGATCGGAACTTCAACGGAATGTTCGGGGCGACAAATTTCCCACGGATTGCCAAACCGACGCCATTCATCCGGCGACTCGACTTGCCTTCCGTCGACGAACTTCTGACGGAAGAGACCGAACTCGTAATGAATTCCATAGCCAACTGCCGGGAGATCCAGAGTCGCGAGAGAATCGAGGAAGCATGCAGCGAGACGGCCGAGGCCACCATTTCCAAGGCCCAGGTCAGGTCCGGACTCGACGATTTCGTCAAGATCCTGCCCCAGCTCCGAAATCGCTTCCCGGCAATTCTCGAGCAAGCCGAGGTTCACCAAGTTATTTTCGAGAAGTCGCCCCATCAAATATTCGAGGGAAAGGTAGTAAACCCTGCGGACATTCTGCCGATAGTGCTCGCGATGCACTTCGCTGGCCCGCTCGAGCATGCGTGCGCGAACAGTCAGGCAGATCGCCCTCCACCAGTCCCCGTTCGTCGCGGACTCGGGATTGTGAGCCTGGTTCTGAATCAGATTTCTAATAATCTCCTTCTTCAGAATCTCCTTCTCATCGATTTCGACGTGAGGTTCAGTGGTTGGCGTGTCCATAGTTTCGTTTTGGGTAAAGTAACTTACTTGCATCCGAAAGCCTGTTCGAGGACTTCGGCGGCAAAGCGGCCGCAGTCGGCTTCCGTTGTTTCGCGGGGCCCGGCTACATTTAAAATTTCAATTCGATTGGTTTCTACAAATTTCTGTAGAGCGTAGCCGGGGTCTTCGGTTTCCGCTCGTGAGAGAGTTAAGCAGGGACGATTCCATTTGCGGGCAAATTTTTTCGTCAATTGAGTGCCCCCGGTCAATCGCGGCTCCAGGGACAGCAATACCGTGCCATCGCTATCCCTTACATTCCACTCGGTTCTCTGGGAATAGCCCTCTCCCGGAGTCTCTTCCAGCGGGAACCTTTCGTCGATCGGCCCATCCTCTGCGACGCGACCGGCAGGACACCAGCCCCCGCAGGTCATCCCTGTACAAAGGGCCCACTCGAGCGCTGCCCGATCCACTCCGGTTTGGCCTCCGGATACGATCTTCTGGACCGTCCACATGGGGTGGGAGTCAGCGAGGTGGCAAAACAGGGTTGGGTCGATGACCTAACCCTGTTTGATCGCTGAGGTTCCGTTTCGTCGGCATCTACTTCTCGATCGCGAGAAGCTCGACCTCAAAAAAGAGCGGTGCATTCGGCCCGATCACGGGGGGGGATCCACGCTCGCCATAGGCCAGTTCCGATGGAATCAGGAATCGAAATTTCGATCCGACCGGCATCAGTTGAACGCCTTCGGTCCATCCTTTGATGACACCGTCGAGAGGGAACGAGATCGGCTCGCCGCGGTCAACGCTGCTGTCAAAGACAGTTCCATCAGTAAGTGTGCCGTGGTAGTGGACTTTCACTTTGTCGGTCGCACTGGGTTTTTCCCCATCTCCCTCATTCAAGACTTCGTACTGAAGACCGCTGTCCGTCGTCGTGACGCCATCCTTTTTCGCATTTTCATCCAGCACCTTCTGAACGAGTGCTGCTTTCTTCGCATCGAGCGCCTCGCGATTCTCGCGGAAGGTGGCGGAAATCTCGTCTTCGGAAAGAACGGATTCCGCACCATCGAGGATACCCTGAAAGCCAGCTTTGAACTGCTCAAAATCGATCTCCACTCCCTCATCGGTGAGCTGTCGGGCGATCATAAGTCCGTAGGAATAGCTAACTCTCTCGGACAGGGTTTCCGGCTTTTTGGCATCTTGTGCAGTCATAATCGATGAGCTGAACAGGCAGACGGCCATGGCCGTAAGGAGCAAATTCGTTCTCATAGTTTTCGTGGTTTGGTTGGCAGTAGCGACATCCGGTCAGGGGACCGGGTCTCACGCGCAGAAACCTAATCGGGAAAGCAATTGGGTCAAGGCGAAGCGAGCCTGGCCAAAAACAACATCCCTCCCGGCACGCGCCAGAACTCAACCTATCCCGTTGAATACAAACCACCTAGCAATCTTCCTCGGAACGCCCTCTAATAAAACCTTTCCCCCACCCGTTTCAACCGACGGATAGTTTTGGAATCGTGCGCATAGATCACAACCCATCCCGTCTATTCGAAATGTTACTTAATGCAGGACATTACACATTTCCAGAAATTTTAAAAACTCTTTGAAATAATTTGAAAACTTTTACGTGACGCTTATCTTTGTCTAACGCTTCCCCCATGCAACTGAACCGCTCCAGTCTTTTCTACGCCCTTCTTTTCGCTGCTTCGTTCTTCGGAGTCAATTCGGCGCACGCCTTTAAAACCGTGATCATCGATCCCGGCCACGGGGGGCGCGACCTCGGCGCTTCCGACTCCTACGTCTACGAGAAACATATCAATCTCGATGTTTCACGCCGATTGGAGCGGGCCCTTCAGGAAGCCGGCTTCAAGACTGTCATGACGCGAACCCGCGACGAATTTCTCGCCCTTTCCGAGCGGTCCTCAAAAGCGAATCGATACCGAAACGCCGTTTTTGTAAGCGTTCACTTCAATTCAGCCTACCGCACCGCTGCGCTGGGAATTGAGACATTCTACCGAACTTCCGATGGAGAAAAGTTCGCCCGCCTCGTGCAAAACGAACTGATCAAAAACATTGGAGCGACCGACCGGGGAATCAAAACCGCCAATTTTTCAGTCCTCCGGCACACGAAGCATCCGTCGATTCTTGTCGAAGGCGGATTCATCAGCAACAAGGGCGAACGCAGTGCGATGCTTGATCCTCAATACCGACAGGTTGTGGCGGACAGCATTGCGAGAGGGATTCTCCAGTATAACCGGAAAACCTTCTAGCCCGTCCGGGTGAGCCATGGTGGTCACCTGTCAGCAAATGTCATCGGCTGAGGAGCGGCTCTTTTCCTCTGGAGTCTCCGATGAACCCTTCATGGACGAAGCCGGGCGCAAATGTGCCGAGGCGATCGAATTTTTCTTCCCTGAACCGGCGCACGCCCAAATCTTCTGTGGAAAAGGGAACAACGGCGGTGATGCTCTCGTCGTAGGCAGGCTGCTGAAGCAGCGTGGCTGGGACGTCGGCGTTCATTTTTCCCACGGACCGGAAGACATTTCGAAACTGGCGAAACGGAAATGGGAGCAATTTCAAAACGAACCGGATACCCGGGCAGCAAGCCTTCGACCGGATCTGATTCTGGTTGACGGTCTCCTCGGGATCGGGGCCTCGGGAGCGTTGCGAGGCGGCATCCGGGAGCAAGCCGACCACATCAACCGTCTCCGAATTGAACAGTTCGGAACCTGTTTCGCAATCGATATTCCAACGGGCCTCAATGGCGATACCGGAAAGCGATATGAGGGATCTGTGGTCGCTGACTACACGCTTTCCATCACCGCAGCGAAATCCGGTTTCACCGCGGACGACGCCATTCCCGCTGTCGGCCGGCTCGTCGAAATCCCGCTCGATATTCCTGTCGAGGGTGATGACTCGGTTCGCTTTCTCTTTCCCTCCAATCTCCGCCCGAGACTTCCCAGGCGGGAATTTGCTACGCATAAGGGAGACGCAGGTCGGGTCACGATGGTTGCCGGCTCCAGGGGACTTACCGGAGCTGCCATTCTCACCGCGATGGGAGCCTCGAACACCGGGGCCGGTCTGACGACGCTTTGCGTTGAATCCGGGATCTATGAAATCGTAGCGACCCGATGTCCTGCCGAGATCATGGTCAAACCGTTTCAGGAGGTCGCGGAGATTCTCGAAACCAATCCGGACGTGTTGGCGCTGGGGCCGGGATTGGGAAACGATCCACATTCCGATCTGATCGATCTCGCATTTTCCCACCCCTCCCCTGCCGTTCTCGATGCGGACCTGCTCAACGCCATCGCCCGTGATTCGCGAAAGTTTTCCGGACTTCCGGAAAACCGCCTCCTCACTCCTCATCCGGGAGAGTTGGCCCGCATGTCCAGCCAGTCAGGGAATCGCATCTCTCTCACCCGGGAGCTGGCGGACGACTGGGGCGTGACCCTGCTTCACAAAGGGGCTCGCAGCGCGATCGCCTCGCCCGGCCAACCCGTGGAACTGAACACCACGGGGCACTCCGGAATGGCGAGCGGTGGCATGGGGGATGTCCTCACTGGCGTTTGCGCATCGCTGATCGGGCAGGGACTTTCCACTCACGACGCAGCGTGCGTCGGCAGCTGGTTAATCGGGCGGGCCGCGGAAATTGCCCGGGATAAAGACGACTCCGCTCCGGAATCGGTCACTGCGATGACAATGGCGAATTGCCTCGGTCCGGCACTTCGGGATTTGCAGAGAGGGTTTCTGTAAAAGGATTTCCGGAAGAATCACCGGAGTTCAACGGAACCGGAGCGAGCCAGGAAAATGGTGAAGACGGAATGTTTCGCAAAACGGTGAACGCAACGATCAAGGCAATGAGAGAAACTGAATAGCTGTATCGCCACCGGAACTCCAAAGATCGCAGGCACCCTGGATATACCCATCGAATCCACGTTCGGGCTGCTCCGAAAAGCAGAAACGGAAGGGCGATGACAAAGGAAATGTTCTGCCTAACGGCACCCGAAAGATCACCACTGAGCAGGGCCTGCGTCGCCCGGGTGTTCCCGCAACCGGGACAATAGAGCCCGGTTAGGCTATGCAAACTGCACTTCGGGAGAAAATGATTTTCGGCCCCAAGATCAGTTCTACTGAGGTACAAAGCGAGAACCATACCGAGGAGGCCCACCGCAATCGTGACGACCCACTTTCCCGCTGTCGGCATCAGGGATTCACTCCCTCCAACCCCTCCGCCATCGCACCAATCGCGCCAAGAGCAATGAATCCGATGTTGATGACCAGTCCCACGCCAAACGAAATCCAGCACCACATCTTTGCGGTTTTAGAAGCCTCCCGGGCCGCGGCCACATCGCCCCGCTGAAGAGCAGGTTCGACTTTCGTAGAATAGACGAGTGCGATAATTCCTCCCACGAGGCAGCAGAGAACCAGGCACACAATTGATTGCCAGAGATAGGTAGGCACCTGCTCCGAGGAAGGCGTGGGATTGGCAGCCGCCGCGACCGGCGCAGCCGCGGCTGTCTCAAAGGCAGGAGGAGCCTCCTGTGCAGGCTGCGCTTCCCCCGGATCTGGACTGCCAGCGCTCTGAAACTCAGACAGCGTCCCGATCGGAACCCAATCGGTCATCGTGTCATTCCAAACGAGATCACCCGAGCTGATCTGACCGGAGGAAAAAATCTCAGCAAGTTGCTCCCTGGAAACGGGGCCGTTTTGCTGACCGTCCTTTGCGTAGTACCATTCCATAAATTTTCTGCCTCTATTTCACCCTGCTATCAACCACTTGTCAAAACGATCCGGAGAATCTTCTCCTGAAGCTCATGCATGACCGCCCGGGCCGGCTCAACCAGATCGGTATGACCGTTGAGGTGAAGCAGACCGTGGATCAGGTAGAGAAGAGTTTCCTCCTCAATCGTATTTCCATGGACAGGGGCCTCCCTCTTCGCTGTCTCCACGCTGACCAGAATCTCGCCGTGATGAAAGGTAATCACATCAGTCGGGGTCGGATCATCAAGAAATTCGGCGTGAACCTTCCCGATCGTAGCGTCATCCACCAAAGAGACTTCCAATTCTGAAAGACCAGGCAGCATTGCTTCTTCGGAGCCAGGCTCCTCCACACAGTGGGGAAGCGCCTCCGTTGCTTTCTGCTGAAGCCACAGGATCCGGATGCCCTCCGCCTCCGCGTGGTCAAAGATCTCGATGACCTGATTTCGGTCGGGAGAGGGAGGACCCTTACTCATAAAAAACCCGCTCCGGTACGGTTTCAGGTCGTGGCCACTTCGCCCTTCGACTTGCCTTCCTCTTCGGTCGCCTCACTTGAAGCCTTTCCCTTTTTCAAGCGTTTCGTCTTGGGTTTCTCCATGCCCTCTTCGATCTTCGGATACTCAATGCGAGTGTGCATCATGCTTCGAAGCGTTGCGGAAAAGCTGCGCTTGATCGTCGCCAGATCCTCCAAAGTCAAAGCTGCATCATCAAGTTGACCATCATTGAGCCGGTCCCGGAAAATGGAATCAATCAATTCATCGATCTTTTTCGGAGTCGGCTTCTGAAGACTCCGGGAAGCACTCTCAACCGAGTCAGCGAGGCTGATGATCGCACTTTCCCGCGTGCGAGGCCTCGGTCCGGCGTAGCGAAAACTCTCTTTCTTTACTTCGGGAATGTCCTCTTCGTGTGCCTTCCCCTCTTCAAACTGCTGCTGAATTTCATCACGCAGCTTGAGCGCCCGGTGGTAGAAAAATTTGATCAACGACGTGCCGTGATGCTCCTGAATCACATTGACGATCTGCGGATTCAGTTTGTGTTTGATCGCCATGTCGACGCCATCTTTGACATGGGCCATCACGATGAGCGCACTCATATTCGGAGTGAGTTCGTCGTGCGGATTCGGCGCTTCGCCAATGTTCTCCACGAAGTAGGCAGGCTTTTTCATCTTCCCGATGTCATGGAAATAGGAACAAACCCGGCACATCACCGCATTCGCCCCAATCTCCTCCGCGGCCGTTTCCGCAAGCGTCGCAACGACAAGACTGTGATGATAGGTCCCGGGGGCTTCTATCGTCATTTTTTTCAACAGGGGATGATTCAGGTCGGCCAGTTCGATCCAGGACACATCGGTCGTGATTCGAAACAAGGCTTCCAGCAACGGCAGCAGACCGCTCACCACAACCGCCGTCAGGGTGGAAACCAGAACGGCCGAAAGCGCCTGTTTCCCCACCATCTCCCATTGCACAACATTTGCATCCCACCCCGGCCACTGGATCTGCCCCAGGGTGAAGGCAAGAAACACACACGCCAAACCCGCATACACACCGGCTACGACGAGGCGGCTGCGCTTCCGGACCCGGTTGGTCAGGTAGATCGCGACAAAGCCGCAAATCATGGAAAAAATCACAAACAGGAAGGCCTCATCCTTTGCGACCGTCATCCCACCAAAGAGGCTGGCATAAACCACCGCAAAAGTTCCATGACGACGCCCCACCAAAAGGGAAATCACAATCGGAGCGAAAATATAGGGCTCGACGAGAAAGCGAAAACCACCTCCGGGAGCGAAGGTCGTTGCCACGTACTCGGACAGCTTCACAAGCAGCAACTGAATCAAAATGATCGTCAACATCAGCGTGACGGTCGAGTTTTGACGAAAGGTCTGAGGCAGGCTCACGTGCCAATGCACCATCAAAGTTGCGGCAATCACGGTGACGACGACAACCGCCTGAAGGGAATTCATCGCGAAGAGTGAGGTCTCGTTCGAAGAGAGATTGATCCAGAAAGAAACCAGCCCGGCGAAGACAAGAAAGAGAAGACCACAAACCTGCCACGAAGATCGGAGAGCTTCGGAAAGGGCCGTTTCATTCGGCTTGCGTCTCTTCTGGCCACTGGAAAACCCACGGCTCTGAAGTCGCTTCTGCGAGAGAAAGTGAAACATGTGCGGTCTGTTGTGCCGTCGAAAGCGATTCGTGTTTCCGCTGCCGAAGGACGTGTGATCGAGTCGATTTTACCCCCGTTTTGCCGGCGAAACAACCCCCATTTGCGCCAAAAGCTGTTCAAATAAGCAGCATACAATCACCGTAGCTGAAGAAGCGATAACGCTCTTCCACCGCTTTTTGGTAGGCTTCCCGCATCAGGTCGCGTCCCGCCAGCGCGCTCACCAGCATGAGCAGGGTCGATTTGGGTAAGTGAAAATTCGTGAGCAGAGAATCGACCACCTGAAACTCATACGGCGGGTAGATGAAAATATCCGTTTCACCCTGCCGCGGGGAAAGCTCCGCCTTTCCCCCTTCGGCTCCGCAACTTTCCAGAACCCGCACCACGGTCGTTCCCACTGCGACCACCCGCTGCGCTTCTTGAATCCTGCCAACCGCTCTTTCCCCGAGAGAGTATCGCTCGCTGTGCATGTGGTGCTTCGTGAGATCTTCTTCAGCGACGGGACGAAACGTCCCGATCCCGACATGGAGAGTCACAAACTCGTGCGGCAGGGCGGCGAGCATTTCCTCCGGAAAATGAAGACCGGCTGTCGGCGCGGCGATCGCGCCCTCTTCCTTCGCGTAGACCGTCTGGTAGCGATCACGGTCCTCAACCGTATCGGGACGATGGATGTAGGGAGGCAGCGCGAGATGTCCGTCTTTTTCCTCGTCCGGTTGGCGATCAAACTCGATGATTCGCTCGCCTCCCTCTTCACAGATTTCGACCACGGTTCCGGTTGCCTCCCCGATTTCCACGGTCCGGCCCACTTTGAATTTCTTCCCCGGACGGACAAGGCACTTCCAGCGAAGCGGGGTGATCATGTCGACACGGAGAACCTCGCATTTTCCATCATTGGAAAAATAGCGGGCCGCGACGACACGGGTGTCATTGAGAACGAGCAGATCCTCCTCCGAAAGGTAATTCGGAAAATCGGCGAACTGCCGGTGGGAGATGGTTCCGGACTTGCAGTCGACCACCATCATGCGCGACTCGCCGCGACGCTCGGGAGGCCGCTGCGCAATCAATTCATCGGGCAGCTCGTAGTCGAAATCACCGGTTTGCATAGAGCTCCAATTTGGGCCAGACGGCGCGGAAGGAAAGTCCGCAGTTTCGAAAGGCTCAACGACAACGCGTCAGGGTCATCACCGCGAAAGCCGTGCCGTACGGCTGGTGATAGGAATAGAAAGGGAAATCCCACCACGACCCGTCTTTCTCCTGCAGTTGGAGCAGAATTCCGGCGAGCATCTCCTGATGAGGGGCCCGGTTTTCCTCCGGCAACAACTCGATGCAGTAGCCCGCATAGCAGTGCCCGTAGTAGAAAAAATAGCCGGCCACGGCAAACCAGGCTTCGTGAGGAACGGGACGTTTTCGACCAATGTCGAGCCAGCCGTTTCTCTCACCCAGCCGCACGAGCCATTCCGCGACGACCTCGTTGGTAATTGATTCATCCCCCCAGATACGAAGCGCGTAATTGCAGGCCTGCGTGCGTCCGAGGCTGCCTCCGGGACGGTTGATTCCATATAACGGCCGGGCCTTAAGATACTCTCCATACAAGTAACTATGGTCGGATTTTCTCTGGCGATTGATCGATGCGACCGCCCGCTCGACGAGCTTCTCCGGCACTTCCACGCCCTCAATGTCTTTGACACGGTCCAGCGCGACGAGACAGGTCGCGGTCGTAAAACTAATCGAACTGGAGGACGGCTTGGCCGTCCCGACCCGGAAATCGTAGTAGCCCCAACCCCCGTCCACCGACTCGTAGCGACCGAGACGATCCACCTGGCCTTTCATCACTTCGACAATTTCCTGCTGTCTCGCGGGATCAGCCCGGTGATACATATCAGCAAGAGCGCGAAGCCCGTAGGCGTGCGTCCAGACATTATAAATGGCAATGGCCGTGGCTCTCCGGATTTTCGGAAGGTGTTCGAGCAAGTATAATTCCCCCTGCTCGAGAGAATCGGCCACCTCACCCGACTCATCGGCCAGACCCGATTCGATCAAAGCCGTAACCGCCATGGCCGTCACCGCTGTGCGAAAAGCTTCGTGAGAGCCCGGAACGGGAGCATAGATATTCAGCCCCTTCGTTTGCCGGGGGGACCCCCAACTTCCGTCTTTGTTCTGGTCGGCGACGAGAAACGCGACCCCGTTTTCGATAGCCTCGTCCACGGAGGCCGAAACCGGCGTTTCCCGCGTCTGTCCCACATCCGCATGGGCCGGGAGGGCAGCGGCCGACAAAAACGCCAGCCAGGTCAGAAATCGAAGAACGGACATTTCCAGTTACTTCTTTGCCTCGTCCTTCTTTTCGTCCGCTTTGGCCGGAGCCTTGGGCTCAGGTGCCGCAGGCAAAACGACTTCATCACCGACTTTGAGCCCTTTCAGAATCTCGATCTTGCTGCCTTCGGTGCGACCGGTTTCGACCGATACTTTCCTGCCCCCTTTGAGCGTCACGGAACTTTTTCCGTCTTCCTTTTTTACGGCTGTCTTCGGCACGAGAAGAGCATTGTCATTCTGATACACTACGACCTCGGCATCTGCATTCATACCGGGAAGAACCGTTATGCCCTTCTTCTTCCCGATACTGACAATGACATCGTAGGTCGCGTCAGAGTAGGGAACTTTCGCTACCCGCTCAACTTTTCCTGCCAGTTTGGCTTCCGTGTCACGCTTCAACGCGATCTCTGCTTCTTTGCCCTCTTCGAGGCCCTTGAGCTTGTCTTCGGCAGCCCCGATTCGCAGGCGCGTGAGATTCGGATCGGCGATGGTCAAAATGATCTCGCGCGGCATCAGTTTCCCACCGGGAATCAACTTTTTCTCCACCGTTGCACCGGTGGTCCATTTGCCACGCTGGTTCATGCCGTAGTAAACGATGCCGTCCTGAGGAGCCCGGATGGTCAAAGCAGCCAGATCCTCTTCGTATTCTTTCAAAGCCCGATGACTCTCTTCCATCTCGCGATGTTTGGCCTCGACTTCGAGCCGCTTTTTATCAAGGGAGTCCCGCGTCGCTTTTTCGGTTGCACGCCAGTTGATGCGTGTGAGTTCCAGCGCACGATCCATCCGCTCGTGCTCCCTTGGAATCGTGGTTGAAAGTGTGCGGTCGGTGCGCGCTTTGGTCTGCTCCAGCATCCACTTGTATTCATTGACCGTGTTCTGAGCGCGGAGAAGAATGATTTCCTCCGTCTCCTCGGTCAGGTCATCCTGCGCATACATTTTCTTGAGTTGGTTCAGTTCTTCCTCCGCATAGGCAAGATACTGCTCGACCTGCTTCACATCTTCCTTCGCATCCTTGATCCGCATCGGCTTCGTCACATCTTCATAGTACGCGAAATCCTCTTCCGACTGCATCGTGGAACGGCGGGATGACTCCAGGGAAATGGGGGTCGATTTTTCCATCTTCTCCAACTCCAGTTCTGCGCTCTTCAGTTCGAGTTCCTTCAGGGGCATCCCTGCTTTGGTATCGCGAATTGTTCGCTCCAGTTTATTGCGGTCCAGCTCAATGAGAACATCTCCCTTCTTCACCTCGGATCCATGATCGATCGCTTTCACCACGACCAGATCAGCCCAGCGTTTGGGAACGATCGTGACAGGTGCCATTCGGGAACTCTCGACGATTCCGGAAAGCTCTGTTTTCGCGACGAGTTTTTCCTCCGTCATTTTGTGCAGACTTTCCGTTTTCTCTTTCTCCTCCTTTTCCGGAGCGGGCGCCTTCCCGGCCTCCTCCTTTTTAGCTTCGGCTTTCTTTTCCGGGGCCGCCTTCTTTTCCTCTTTCGGCTCAGGCTTCGGTGCCTCCTTCGCCTTTTCTTTGGCCGCTTCCGCCTTTTTCGCAGCAGGAGCCGGTTTTTCCCGGTCTCCCTTATCGGCGAAAACCGGAGAGACAAGAAGGACTGCAGCAAGAGCGATGGCTGCCGGGAGGCTGATTCGAATACAAGACAACATGAGCTTACTTAAGTTTTGCTAATTTTTCTGATTATTGAAATTATAAAGTTAGCCGACATCGCAGAGAAAGGAAACGCCTTTTTTCGACGCGTTCAGAGCCGGCCCGGCAAATCATTTCCAATCAACGATGATACGGCTCTCCCCGCAGAATGGTGTGGACGCGATAGAGTTGCTCCATCAGGACTACGAGCGCGAGTTCATGTTGAAGCGTAAACGGACTCAACCGAAGCACACAATTTGACTGTTCGCGCAGGGATTTCGCGTGGCCATCCGCGCCACCTATCAGGAAAGCCACGTTCTTGACTCCATCGAGTTGCCAGGACTCCACTTTCTTTACCAATTCTGCAGTTGTCCACGAGTCCCCCCTTTCATCGAGGGCGATTCGCACTGCACCCGCAGACCGGTCGAGGAGAAGTTGGCTGTTCTTCTCCTTCCCCTGATCTTTCGCATCTGCCAGCAAACTCAGATCGGCATAGCGACGAAGCCGCTTCTGGTATTCCTCGATCCCGAGCCTGGCGTAGCGAAGCGACGG
This sequence comes from Verrucomicrobiales bacterium, assembly GCA_029213265.1. Classification (GTDB taxonomy): domain Bacteria; phylum Verrucomicrobiota; class Verrucomicrobiia; order Verrucomicrobiales; family DEV007; genus Arctic95D-9. The sequence goes on from JARGNG010000015.1 coordinate 98,891, forward strand.
TTTTCCGATTGCATGGATCTGCCACTTCATTTTCTGAAATTTCTCATCTCCGACAGCTTGCATCGATCCCAAGTTCACCGCAAGGTTCGCCGCTCTGAATTCTGAACTCCCATCCGGCTACTTCGATCGCTTTTCCGGCCTTGCCCGTCTTTACGGGGAGGACGCACTCCCGCGTCTTCACCAGGCTCATATCGCCGTAATCGGAATCGGAGGGGTCGGCTCGTGGACTGCCGAAGCCCTCGCCCGCAGCGGGGTCGGAGAAATCACGCTCATCGATCTGGACGAGGTCTGCATCACGAATGTAAATCGCCAGCTCCCCGCCCATGATGGAAACGTCGGGCGTTTCAAAGTCCATGCGGTGGCTGAGCGCATGAAATTGATCAATCCCGATCTCATCGTCCACGAGCAGACCGCCTTTTTTACCGAACGGAATTCTGACGAGCTCCTGGCTCCCGGCTTCGACTGCATCGTCGATGCGATTGATGATGCCCAGCCAAAGGCATTCCTCATCGCCACCTGCCGGGATCGCCAGCAGCCTCTTGTCGTTGCCGGCGGCGCAGGAGGAAAAAGAAACCCGGCCCGGGTGCAAACGGATGATCTTGCCTACGCGACGAACGATCGCCTCCTGAAACTGATCCGGAAGACCTTGCGTCGCGATTACGGATTTCCCGAAGAGCTGTCGAAACTGCCTTTCGGCATTCGTGCCGTTTTCAGCACCGAAAACGCCCGCTACCCCTGGGCCGACGGAACGATCCGCGATGAACCGGAACCCGGAGGCCATCTGCGTCTCAATTGCGAAACCGGATTCGGAACCGCTACGCCGGTAACGGGGACCTTTGGATTTGCCGCAGCCGCAGAGGCGGTGGAAGTCGTGTTAGCCCGAAAGTAAAAGCGCCCCGTTGAGCCTGCCGCCCGGCTGGCACGGCTTAATTCAAGGCCACGAGCACACGAACCTGATCCACCTGAAGATCCCCGCCGCGAAGCTTGAGATTCAAAGTGCGCCGGTCATCGCTGAGCAGAAGCTGGTCACTTCCGGAATCGAGACCCCGGGCCAGATTGAATTCTTCTCCGACCTGCGTGATTGCCGTTCCGACCGAGAGATCCGAATCCTTGAGGCGATCCGAGGAAAAGATCACCCCCACAACCGGGTGGTCAAAGGTAAGCGAGGCTTCCACTTCCTCCCCGTCGACCCCTTCGGTGGGCCAAAGCTGGAGGAGATAACTTCGCAGATCTCCACTCGCCTGCAGCGCCTGACCGGGATTGGTCACCGCCTCGGCAAACTGGCCGACCCGAATTTGATCCACTTCGAGATCGGTCTCCGGATGAAAGGACTCGTTTTCCACGAAAACCTGCACTTCACTCTCGCCCCTGATTCCATCGGCGGCCTCGATTTTCGTTCCGGGCAACTCAATCCGGACGGAGCCCATATTTTTCTCCACTCCCGAAAGAAGCTCCCAGGTTTTCTCAAACGGGCGCGCATTCAGCGGTATGGAGACAAATTTATCCCGGATCAAATCCGCCTTGATCGCCTCCATCTCAAAAAGACTCCGACATCCTCCTCCGTCTGCCAGACAAACCCCGCCATTGCCCGAGAACGCGATCGCCTCCGTGGAATGCTCCCCACGCGCATCGATTCCGATCAAAGGAACCGGTTCAGAAACACGGATTCCTTTGGAACGAATCGCGATCCCCGTCTCCGGTGTCGCTGACTTCGCCATCGCCACCCCATGATACACAAAGGTCGACTCATCACTTGCGACGTCAAAAATAGCAGGTCCTTCGACCGTCAACTCACCGCCGGAAGCAAATTTCAAAGAAACGACTCCACTTTCGAGCTCATACTTTCCCGGAGCGACCTCCCCCTCTGCGTCCGGAGCGAAATTGCCGACCCATTTTGCATCGGAGGACTTCTTCGTCACCGTCGCGACGGTCTGCCCCGTAATCCAGTCTCCCGTCAGCTGCTGCATGAGGAAGAAAGCCCCCACGGCAACGGCGGCGGCAACGGCGCCCATGGAAACCAGTGTGCCGCCCCACGAGGAAGCGGGCATGCGAACCACATTCCCGGGTTGGCCGACTTGCTGCTCTGCAATTTCCTGATCGAGTCGCTGCTCAAAATCCTGAACAAAATGGTCGGTATTCGTTTCCGCCCACATTCTCGTCTCCAAAGCTTCCATGAAAGCATCGTCCCCCTTCGAGGAAGACGTCGCTTCGCCAATCCACTCATCAATCGCGAGCCGGTTTCGCAGAGCGGGAATTCGATCAGGCTCATCCCACAGCATTTTTACGAGTTGGTCACACTCGCTATGCGTGATTTGTCCGTCGCAAACTTTCTCGGACAACTCGTCAAAGGTCAGATCCCGGGCCGAAACCGCTTCAGCAAAGGATTCGGCGGCATGCTCCTCGCCGCCGCGAAAGGCTTCCCGAATCAGTTCTGAAAAAGCGAGCTCGTTCATAAGCCGCGATGCCAGAGCGGGATCCTCCTCAGCAGCATAGGCGAGTCGGGACAAAGACGGCCCGGAAGTTTCTCCGCTGAGAAACTCCTGAAGCAGGTCTTCCGATGGTGATTTGGATTCCATGTTGTTGTTTCGAGCCGCGCCGTGAGCCTCAGGTGCTCACCGCCAGCGAGAGCCGCTCCTCCATGCATTTCCGCAGGGAGGTTCGAATCCGCTCCAGTGCCTTACGCACTGCCGGTGGTTTCATTTCAAATTCTTCGGCAATCTCATGAGCGGAATTCTCATTTTCGTATCGAGACTTCAGCATGAGGAGGCTTTTCTCCGGAAGACCTCCAATGCATTCCCGCAAAGCTTTCAGCTTCGCCATTGCCGTATCTCCCATTTCCAGATCCTCGTCCTCCGCCACCGAGGAGGTGGAAAGAAGAACGTCGGTCAGGTTATCAGAGAGGATACGTTTCCGGCGCGCATCCTTCCGCCTTTCGTTGATGACCAGGTTTCTCGCGATTCCCCGAAGCCAGGCTCCGAAATCGCGATCCCGATCGAATTCGTCGAGACGATTGTAGGCGACGATAAACGCCTCCTGCGCAACGTCGTCCACCCAGAGCGGGTTCACGCCTAAAGAGCGAACGAACCCACGCAATCCAGCGTGATGCTCGCGCACTTGCTCGGTGAACAGCTCGCGGTCGGACAACTCCATACGTCTTATCAAGTATTGCTGCGGCAAAGCCCCATGTGACGCTTTCCCGCAAAGATTTTTTAAAATACTGCCAAAATTGAATTTCGGCCAGTGAATCCCCCTGATTGACACAGCCCCCGACGTGAATACATTCCCGCCCTGCCGGTTTCCGGCACCACCCACGCCACTGTAGCTCAGGGGTAGAGCAATTCACTCGTAATGAATAGGTCGTCGGTTCAATTCCGACCAGTGGCTGCTGCAAGCAGCCGGTAACCCCGCAGGGTTGAACCGGCGAAGTCACCGCCCCCGTTTCGTCGACGACGAAATCACCATCCACGGCGAATTCGCAAACTCGCGGGTCGGACCGCGCAGCGGTTCGACAACTCAATTCCGACCAGTGGCTGGGATCCCGGAGATTGGTGGCGGGGAGACGGCGAGTTCGAATGGCAAGCACCCGAACGCCCCCTCGACGATGGTCAAGTCCTGGTCCTGGATGCCGACACTGCCATGCCGCGGCAGCGGTCAATTGAAGGCGAAGCTAAACCGCAGAGCCTGAGCGAAGCGAAGGATAATCCCGTTTCCGCTGACGAGTGGCCGGTCTATCGGGATGACTAATCCAAGGCAGGAATCGAATACGGAAGATCACCCGCCGATTTCAGACAATGAATCGAGCCGGGGCCGCAGGGGTGTGTTCACGCGTTGCCGAATCTCGAGCGGACCTGCCTCCGATCCGTAGGCGAACCTGGCAATCGCTTGACTGCATGGGAAATTTGCGGTCAGATTCCACTGAATGGGGCTCTTCCCCCCTTCCTCCCCCTGCACCCCCTCTACCCCGGGGCGATGCGCCGCTCCGGGTTAGAGGGGGTGCAGTGAAACGGGTCCTTCTCATCATTCTTGATTCTGTCGGGATTGGACATGCCCCCGATGCGGCCGCTTTCGGTGATGAAGGCGCCAATACCGTCGGCCACATCCGTGAGACTGTTTCAGGGTTTTCCATCCCCGCCCTCGACGCAGTCGGCCTGTGCGCTGCTGAAGCGATCGCGGCAGGAAAACCGGTTCAAGGCGAACCCTCTCTCTCATACGGCTGTCTCACTGAAGTCTCTGCGGGGATGGACACCACGACAGGACACTGGGAGTTGGCCGGAGCACCCGTCATCGAGGCCTTCCCCGTTTTCGAAAAATTTCCGGAAGCACTCGTGCAGAAAATGGAAACCGCCACGGGCGTTTCATTCATCGGAAACTACGCCCAATCCGGAACCGTCATTCTCGGGGAACTCGGAGAACAACATATCGAAACCGGATACCCGATTCTCTACACGAGTGCCGACTCCGTGATCCAGATCGCGGCGCACGAGGAAACTTTCGGCCTCGAAAGGCTCTACGAAGTCTGTCGAAAGCTTCGTCTCATCGCGGACCGCGAGCGAATTGGACGAGTCATTGCCCGCCCTTTTCTCGGCTCTCCGGGGAACTTCACCCGCACCTCAAACCGTCACGATTTCTCCCTTCAACCTCCGGAGACAATCCTCAACCACTTGCAGGATGCTGACATCGACACCATTGGCGTCGGCAAAATCAGCGATATCTTCGCCGGTTCCGGCATCGGCGAGTCCCACCCCACTAAGAGTAATGCGGACGGCTGCGAGGTGATCGACAACCTCCTCGGAAATCCTTCGGAACGACCTCACCTCATTTTCGCCAATCTCGTCGACTTCGACATGCTCTACGGACATCGGCGCGATCCGGCAGGCTATGGTCGCGCCCTCATGGAGTTCGACCAGTGGCTCGCCACCCTGCTCCCCCTTCTCGACGATGAAACGCTGCTCCTCATCACCGCCGACCACGGAAAGGATCCGACCTGGACCGGAACCGACCACACCCGGGAGCGGGTCCCGCTCCACGCCCGGTTCCCCGGAAGCCCCCGAAATCTCGGGATTCGCAAATCCTACGCCGACGTTGCCGCCACGCTCGCTGACTGGTTTAAAGTAGAGCCCACAGGGTAAGGTCAGTCATTCCACCCTGTTGACTCCAACTCTCAATCCTGACACTGCTCCGGCTCCTGCCCCGAAGGCCAGACCTTTGAGCTTCGATCAGTGTCGATCCTGTAATCCGAAAACCGCCGGACGAACATCTCCCGTCCAAGATTCTCAGCCGCGACGAGAGGATCGGACGGATCGCGCGTCACTTCGTTCCGGCTGTTCCCGACTCCGCGCACATAGCCGACGAACTCCGAGTGAGTGTAGCGCGAATACTCCTGAATCTGATGAATCATTCCCAGAGAGGCCCCGGGGTAGGTTTCCTCGGAAGCCATGACGAGGCCGATCCGCTTCCGGGTCATGGATGCAACGACCCGGTCCGCCTCCGGGTAGGAAGCGGCGCAGTAGCAGAATGTCCGGTCAAAGAACGCCTTTGCCTGTGCCGAGAGGCCATACCAGTAGACCGGTGACGCGATCACAACCCCGTCCGCCGACAGAAACTTTTCGAAGAACAGCTCCCGAAAGCGATCCTCAATCGAGCATTCGCCGTCCTCCTTCCGACAGGACCGGCAGTCGCGAAGAAAGCTGGTGATGTAATCATCAAGGAAGACCAACTCCACCTCCGTACCTGTCACCTCCGCACCTTGCTGGACGGCACGGGCAAGAGCCGCAGAGTTTCCTTCACGCCTCGGGCTTCCGACGAGAATGAGTAGTTTTTTTTCTGAATTCATGAATGGGGCATCGTTCGGCAACGCAATTTCCATTCCGAAGGGACAGAAAAAAACACCGATACACCGTAGAGGAAAGAAAAGCAGCCTCTGAAACGCCCGATCCGGCCACGGGGCGATGCAAAAGAGATACTCCTGCCGCTCGACACCCTGCTCCGCCGTCCTTACAAACACCTCATTTACCACAAATACCGGCGTCGCAAAACCTTCATCCCCAAGTTGAAACTCGCCGACCTTTTCAAAAGCCTCAGGATTCGGTTTGAAGGCAAACGTGATTCCCCGTTCATTCGTGGCGTAAATCAAACCACCAGCCAGAATCGGTGAGGAACTGACGGGGCCACCGAGACGGACTTTGCATTTCTCCTCCCCGGTCTCAGCATTCCAGCACAGCGCGATTCCATTGTCGTTCAAGGTGTAAACATGCCCGTCATGGTAGAGAAGTGACTGTTCGTAGCTTTTGTCGCCATTTTTCCAAACCACCTCACCGGATCCATCAGCTCTTATCGCGATCGTCTCTTTGTTAGGATATCCGCCGCTGGCGAAAACAAGATCATCACTCCAAACCAGCGTGCCGCAGGTAGCGAGGCTGCTCCCTGCGGTCTCCCATAAAATTTCACCATCTTCAGGATTGTGACTGACGATCTTGTCCGCTCCGCTGAGAAGCAGTTGATCCTTCCCCGCGACATGGGCCACGGCGGGAGAAGAGTAGGAGGTTTTGTTCCGACGCGGAACCCGCCAAAGCTCAGATCCATCAGACTTGTCGAAAGCGGCGAGGTAGCCTTCTCCAAACTCTGAGACGACAATCAACGAGTTTCCGTAGAGGATCGGGCTTGGTCCATAGCCGAACCGGTAGTCACACTGAAAGCCTCCCGTGTCTTTCTGCCAGGCGACATCTCCGGAACGATCCAGGGCGGTGACAACAAGCCGCCCCGCGTTGAGGAAAAGGAGAAAAAAATGCTCTCCATCGGAAGCGGGGGTGCAACTCGCGGCGGTGTTCTTGCGGTGCAGCTCAGTCGGAACTCCACCCTCATGAATCCGCTGCTTCCACCTCACGGAACCCTTTTCCCGGTCGTAGGCGATCGCGAACTGCCCTGGTTGAGCCTCGAAAATCTGGTCCGTCTTGAATGATAGTCTGGGACCTTATA
>JARGNG010000070.1 GCA_029213265.1 Verrucomicrobiales bacterium
AACCTTGCCAAGGTTGATGTCGTGAGTTCGAATCTCATCACCCGCTCCATTTTTTTTTCCGGTCACCCCGCCGGAAGCTTCCCTGAACAGAATCTTGGAGACCCTCTTTCGCTGGTCAAAGTTCGTAGACGAAGATCGTCTCGACGAATGGGAAATTCGCCTCATTGCTGCAGAGGTTGCCTTCACCGCTGACAAACCCGTAAACCGGAAACGCTGGCAGCTTTCGAGCTATGTCCTGACGCGTGGCGAAGCGGACCTCCTGAGGGCGCGTTACGGAGGTGGTGTCAACGAAGTGTATCCCCACGACTGGCAGCCATCCGCAGAGGAAGGGATTCCTTTTATACTGAAAGTGCGGGATCGCCTCGTCATCACCGAGGCAGCGAATGGACCTGTTCTCGATGCGCTGGTGGAGCAGTTCCGCGATCGCATTGTTCTCAGCTTTCCGCCCCAGTTGGCTTTCGGGACGGGTGGCCATCCCACGACTGCAGGATGCCTCCGCTTTCTTTCTGATATAGCGAAAGAGCGGGCCGGCAGAGACTGGTCGCTCATTGATTTGGGATGCGGGAGCGGAATTCTCGCCATTGCGGCAGCGAAGTTAGGCGCTTCGCGGATCGTTGCGGTCGAGATCGATGACGTCGCGCTCAAGTTCGCGATTCAAAATGCGGAGCGGCATGGGGTGGCGGACCGGATTGAATTTGTCGAGGGAGATGCCATTCCCTTGTTGCGGGGAGAGGGCAGTGCTTCCTTCGATGTGATCGCCGCGAACTTATTCAGCACTCTTCTTGTGGAATTACTGCCGAACTTTCCTGAGGGTTTGAACCAAAACGGTGATTTTGTGATCTCCGGTTTTCTCACCTCGCAAACGCGGGAGATTCTGGAGGCGGCTCAAAAATCAGGACTTCAACTCGACGACTACCTTCGCCGGGGGAAGTGGGTAGCGGCCCGGGGGCGGCGGAAAAACGGCCCTCAAGACGGAGAAAACAGCTGATCGCGATTTTTTCGCTTCGTTGTATAGTAGGCGACACCCGCTGCGAATGAATACAAGTGCCCTGCTGAACGTAATCAGAATGTTTTTTCTGCTCCTTGCGAGCTTCATCGGCGTTTCCGTTGCGCTGGGGGAAGCGCCGGAGAACTGGTGGTATGCAGGATGGGTCGGCGCGGTTTTCGGACTTGGGTTTGCTTCGCTCATCATTGTTCTGGATCTGATGCTGCAGGGCATTTCGATCCGTTCTTTTTCTCACGGAACCTTTGGGCTTTTGATCGGGCTGCTTTGCGCCTGGCTCGTGACCCGGATCGGCTTTTTCAAAGCGGGTTGGGTTGAACAGTTCGAACTCGCGGGAAATATTTTCAACCTCTGTATCTTCCTCGGATTTGGATTCATCGGGGTGATGCTGGCATTGCGAAGTAAGCGGGAGGAATTTTCGCTCCTCATTCCCTATGTGCGGTTTCGGCAGGATGCACTTCAGGATCTCCCCACCTTGCTCGATACCAATGTCATCATCGACGGCAGAGCTCCCGGCATCTGTGAAGCTGGCTTTCTCGGGGGAGTTTTGGTGATTCCCCGCTTTGTTCTCGAGGAGTTGCAGAAAATGGCCGACTCGAATGAAGAGTTAAAGAAAAGCCGCGGGAAGCGGGGGCTCGACTGCCTCAACCGGATGCAAAATGATGACGCTCTCGATGTGGATATCCACAACACTTCGTTTGATCCGTCCCTCTCCAGCGATGCGATGCTGGTAGAGTTGGCTGATGAACTGGGGGCGCGGATTCTCACCAACGATGCCAACCTCGGGAAAGTAGCCAGGCTCAAAGGAATCGTCGTTCTGAATCTGAACGAGTTGGCGATGGCCCTGCGCCCCATTGTTTCCCCCGGTGACGAACTGGAGCTGGAACTGGTCAAGGAAGGCAAAGATGATCACCAGGCAGTCGGGTATCTTCCGGACGGAACGATGATCGTTGTGAATCACGGGAAGCCACACATCGGCACCCGGAAGCCGGTGGTCGTTGCGGGTGCCGTTCAAACCAGTGCGGGGCGACTGATTTTTGCTGAATTGAGCCGGTAAATCTCCGGCACTACCCGCGTTTGCGCAGGCAACTTCCTGCGCTCCCCGGTGTCTACCTTTTCAGATCATTTATGAGAAAGTCTTTTTTGATTCCTCTACTCACCTTCCTGTGTGTTTCCCTGGCACCTGCAGAGCCGAAGGCTAAGGTTTCTGCGAGCGTGAGGATCGATCAACTGATTGCCGCCCGGCTTCGCGAAAAGGAAAGGAAGCCAAATCGCGTCGCATCGGACGAAGTGTTCGTGCGCCGTGCCTACCTCGATCTGGCAGGGCGAATTCCGACGATGGAGGAGACGACTACGTTTTTTCAATCGGAGAATCCGAAAAAGCAGGAGAAGCTCATCAATACGCTGATTGGAAGCGACGGGTACGTTTCCCACCAGTTTAATTACTGGGCAGACCTTCTTCGTGCCAAAACCGCCGTCGCCGGGAACAACCAGAGCATCCCTTCGGGCATGGCCTACGAGCGGTGGATCAAAAACGCCATCCGTGAGAACAAGCCGTATGACGAGATGGTCTACGAACTCGTGACGGCAACGGGCAGTTCCTGGGAGAATCCCGCGATTGGATACTACCTGAGAGACTACGGCATGCCTCTCGATAATCTCGCCATCACGACGCAGGTTTTTCTCGGCACGCAGATCGTCTGCGCCCAGTGCCACGATCACCCTTTTGATGACTGGACGCAGATGGATTACTACCATCTCTCGGCCTTCACCTATCCGATCGTTACGACCAACAATCATCCGCTGCAAAAAAAAGCCTTCGACCTCCTTGAAAAGAGGAAGGGGAAGGTTCATCTGAAACAGCAGCAGGACCTGAGAAAGGCCTTCTCCGAAATTCTTTTTCCGGTTCGATTCAATAACGTGATCGAAACACCGCGCAAGCTGAAGCTGCCTCACGACTACCAGTATGATGACGCGAGGCCGAAGTCGGTCGTGCAGCCCGCCACGCTCATGGGGAAGGAAGCCATCGTGAGTCCTGCCAGGAGCACAGTCGATGCCTTTGGAAAATGGCTGACCTCTCCGGGAAATCCACGCTTCACCCAGGTGATCGCGAACCGGCTTTGGAAGAAGGCTTTCGGCGTCGGACTGATCGAACCGGTCGATGATATCAAGGAATACTCGCAGGCTTCGAACCCGGAGCTGATGACCTTTCTTGAAGACCTCATGCTGGAGCTGGATTACGATTTGCAGGCATTTCAGAAAGTCATCTATCAGACAAAAACCTATCAGCGTGAGGCGGTTCTCGAAGAACCCGTTCCGGGAGAGCCTTTCCATTTCGCCGGTCCGGTTCTGCGCCGTATGAGCGCCGAACAGATCTGGGATTCGATCGTAACTCTGACGGTCGAAGATCCCGACACGCCAAGTGCAGGGCGGGAGTTGTTTGCGGAAAGGAAAATCAAAGCCGTCGAGTTGATTGCCGCATCAATCTACGAGCAGACTCCGGGAGAGTTCCTGAAAAACGGAATGGAGATTGCCAAGGTCCAGAAAGAACTCGCTGTCGAAATCGAAGCCGCGCAGGCGAAGGTTCAGCAAGCTCGTGAAGCCGCCGATCCTGAATTGATCAAGGAGGCTTCCGAGGAGGCGAGAGAGATCCGCAGGCGCCTCTATCAATTGGTGGAGGAGAAAGTCTACCAGAAGGAGCTCACCGAAAAGCTCGCCAGCGTTGAGAAGGCTTCCTTGCTGGAGGCAAAGTCGAAGGCGGATGACTCTGAAATTGTCGAAGGCCTCGCTTCGGCCATGGAGAGCGAAGGGCAGGGGGGCATGATGAGCATGATGTCCGGAGGCGGCAATTATGGAGTGATCGATCGGCTCGTCGATACCATGCTGGCGGAGCAGAAGGAAGCCCTCGTCAAGGAGCGGGAGCAGGTGAAAAACCGCCGGATCAAGCAGTGGAAAATTACGGGCAAAGACAATCTACGTAACTATCGAAACTTCGCGAAGCTGGAAGGGAAGATGCAACGGGCTTCGGACATCAATTCACCGGCTCCTCCCGGACACTTTCTCCGTGAATTCGGTCAGAGTGACCGCGAGTTGGTCGAGAATTCCAGCGATCAGGCATCCGTCACCCAGGCGCTTGCGATGTTGAACGGGCCGGTTCTGGGAGCGGTGACCAACAAATACTCCACCCTTTCCCGCAGCATGAGGGGAGAAGCTTTCAAGGACCGGCTCGATATCATCTATTTGTCGATGCTGAGCCGTCTCCCCACCCCGGAGGAGCGCGTTATTTTCCGGGAAGCCTGGACCTCAGATCCCGGAACAGGAACCGTCTCCGGCATGGTCTGGACCGTTCTGAACACCCGCCAGTTTCTTTTCATCCAATAATCGCATCAACCAACAGGGTTGAGTCCGTGACTGCACCCTGTTGAGCCTCCCTCCTTTTTCTCTTCATGAAAATCGATTCCGATCTTTCCCGCCGTCACTTTGTCAGTCGGGCCGCGAAGTCCTTTCTCGGTGTCAGTGCCCTGTCCACGTTGCCGGAGTTGGGGCGTTCCGCCGGTGCGGGGGCTTCCCCCCTGAAGCAAATCGCGACTGCCAAGCGGGTCATCTACCTCTACATGAACGGAGGAATGTCCCACCTCGATACGCTCGATGCGAAGCCGGGTGGCGATGTGATGGGTCCCACGAAGCAGATTCGAACCAGGGTGGATGACCTTGTTCTTTCCAACAATTTGCCGCTTTTGGGACGTCATGCGGAAAAGCTGGCCATCATCAATTCGATGACCTCCACGCAGGGTGCTCACAAGCAGGGGAATTACTTCATGCACACGAGCTACGAGATGCGCAGCTCAATACGCCATCCGGCGATGGGTGCGTGGTTGCTGAAGTTGAAGGACCGTGACAATCCCACGCTTCCCGGCAATGTCATGATCGGGAACGATTCGACTCATCCCGGTTCCGGTTTTTTTGAAAGCAGCCTTTCTCCGCTCATGATTCGGGATCCGGAAGGCGGCCTGCAGAACAGCACGATGGCCCGCGGCATGACCGACGAGCGATTCAACTTCCACCGGACCCTGGCCGAAAAGCTCGATGCTCCTTTTGTCGAGAAATACGATCAGAAAAATGTGCGCGCCTACACCGATATGTATGACGATGCGATCAAGTTGATGCGCAGTCGCGATCTCGCTGCCTTTGATATCAGCGAGGAGCCGGATGGAATGAAGGAACGCTACGGCCGGAATGCGTTTGGTCAGGGTTGTCTTCTCGCCCGTCGCCTCCTCGAAAACGGGGTGAAGTTCGTCGAGGTTTCCATGGGTGGATGGGATACCCACAATTCGAACTTTGTGAATGTTCCGGAGAAGGCCGGTGAGCTCGATGTCGCCCTTTCGACACTCTTGAGCGATCTGGAACGACGGGGATTGCTGGCAGACACTCTCGTTGTTCTCGCCACGGAGTTTGGAAGAACCCCGGAGATCAACGCGAACGAGGGTCGGGATCACCATCCGCAGGCCTTCAGTTGCCTTCTTGCCGGAGGGGGAATTACAGGCGGACAGGTCTACGGAAAGACCGACGAGCGGGGGTCGAAAATTCTCGAAAACAAGGTCCGGGTCGAGGATTTCAATGCCACGATCGGATATGCCCTCGGGCTGCCGCTGGATCAGGTTCTTTATTCCCCGAGCATGAGGCCGTTTACTGTTGCCGACAAAGGGAAGCCGGTCGTCGAGTTGTTTGCCTGAGGTTTCCCTTCTAATTTCCCCGGGGGGCGGATTACGTGTCGTCCGGCACGGCCACGACCCTGGCAAACTGCCGGATGGAACCCGGAGAGGGGATCTGGATCGAGACCGTTGTTTTTCTGGCAGGTCCTTGGCCGGGAAGGAGGTCATCGGATAGAAGGCTCGCTCCGTTGAGGGGGACAGGTATGGCGCCGGCCTCACTGATCGCAATGGTGGACCAATTCTCCAGGTCAGGGCTGATTTGAAGGTTGAGGGTAAGATCCAAGGTTTCCGGATTGCGCCGAAAGGAAATGGTCAATTCGTTCGAGTTGGTAACTCCCGGAGTCGCCGTGAGGCTCAGTTCAGTTGCGGAGGGAGGATTAAATATATGCGGCGAGAATCCATAGGCATATTCCAGAAGCAGCGGGATTCCATCGCCGTCATCATCGCTGGCGAGGGAAAGGAAACCACCGACCGGGGTTCCCGGAAAATGGGTCGAGAGAAATGTCCGGAGTGGTGGGGTCGTGGGAGGAAAGGCGTAGGAATAATTCAGTTTCGGTCGCAAAGCTTCTGCTGCTTCCCGACTGTAAATTCGCTTTGCTGATGCAGGGGCCGACTCGTTTCCAATGAGGATCCACCCGTGGTTGCCGGCGGGATTGTTACTCCAGAAATTGAGGTCACTGATCAATTCAGGAGAACTCCACTGAACCATACCCGAGTTGCCCACCAGTGTGGAAGCGGATGGATTCGTTTCAAATGATCCCCCGGGTATGTTCCAGGGGGTTGTGGAGTGGAAGCGGTCGTTCCACGTCGCGTCTCCGGGAAGTGCCGTCGTACCGGTTCCGCCGGTAAGGCCGGAATTGGAAGCCCCTTCTCCCCAGCTTTCGTTCACCCGATGGAGGGTGAAGGGTTGAAACGAGCCAGCGCCGAACTGAACTTCGAGAGTGACGGATGCAGAAATCAAGGTCTGTCCGGCCGGGATTGCAGGAATGCCGTCGAAGGCGATCAGGGCTCGCCGATGGCTCGGTTCACCGGTCTCGCCGGCAAAGAGTCTCTCGCCTGCACCGGACGCGTTGTTTGGATAGCCGTCGAAGAGAGTCCCGTCCCGGGTTGCGGTCATTGTCACAAAGGTTTCCTCCAAAGGCACGAGCTTGTAGATGCCACCGGCAGGAAGCCCGTCATTGCTGTCGAGTTCGAGAACACCGGAGGAGGTTTTGGTGCCGACAAAGATTTCCCCGGCTTCGTTTGTCCCGAGGCAAAGGATGTGAGCGGGAATCGGGTTTCCTTCAAATACAGGAATGCCGGGGGTCAGTGTGAAGGTGCCGGCGCCGGGGCTTGTTTCGGTAAGCGCCATGAGCAGACCGCTACCGGGATTCTGGATTTTGCCATAGTCCGCAAACAAATATCGCCCCTGCAGACCGGGAATCGCATCTCCCCGATAGACAAATCCACCCGTGACGGAAAAACCAAGTGGGGGGAGTGTTGGATTTCCAATGGTGATTCCCGGGTGGGCATATTGGGCGATAGGATCAATGCTGCCTTCCGGAGCGTTTCCCGCAATGGCCATATTCGGAAAGAGGACAAATTCGCCTTCTTTGTATCGCCAGCCATAGTTACCGCCACTCACGATCAGGTTGATCTCTTCGACTTTCCCCTGGCCCACATCGCCGCAAAAAAGGCGATTGGTTCCGCCGGGGCCGTCATCGAAAGAGAAGCGCCAGGGGTTTCGCAGTCCCTCCGCAAAGATTTCCTCCCTCACTCCGCCACCGGAACCGACAAAAGGATTGTCCCCGGGTATCCCATATTCCCCTCCCTGTCCGTCGCTTCCGAAAACGTCGATTCGAAGTATTTTCCCGAGGAGTCTGGTTCGGTCGAGACTGTTGCCCAGATTGTCGACAGGTCGGGAACTGCTACCTCCAGTGTGGCCGGCATTATTGTCGTTCGAACTTCCTCCGTCTCCTGTGCCAATGTAGAGATACCCGTCCGGGCCGAACGCCAACTGCCCTCCATTGTGATTTCCCTGGGGTTGTCCGAATGTCAGGAGGATTCTCTCTGAAGCGGGATCGGCCAGGTTGGGGTCGGAGGGGGAGACGGTGTATTCTGCGATCACGCTCACGTGATTCTGGGGCGTGGACGAATTCATGTTGTTACCATCAGGAGCACTGAAGTAGACGTAGAACCTGCCCTCCCCGGGAGAGGCGGGAGTCCCGTAGTCCGGATGAAAGGCCAGCCCCAGAAGCCCGCGTTCGCTGTATCCCGTTGTCTGGGGAAAGGCCTTCGGGATTAGATTCAGGAAGGGAGTGGGAAGTAGCATCCCGTGTTCAATGACATGGATGGTCCCTGGTTGATCGCACACGAAGAGCCTTCCGGTTCCGTCGCCGGCATGCGTGATATTGGTCGGGGCGTGCAGTTGATCGAGAATGACGGGCTGCAGGCTGACCGTTGGAAACGCCGCCTGCAGCGAAGCCATGCCCACCAGAAGGGGCAGGAAAAAGAAGATTCGTATGGTCATGGATGGTGCTGCGCCGGGCTACGACGGCGACTCCATTACATCAGATAACCCACTGACCGACAAGCGCTCGACCGTCAAACCATTTACTCCCGCCAACGCAACCACGACAGTCCGGGCCGGTCGGAGCGAAAGGTCAGCACCTGCTGGTTTTCGACCTCGGTGACGTAGACGGCCTTCCCATCGGGCCCACCGAAACAGAGATTGCTCGGCATCGAGCCGGGGAGGGGGATCGTCTGGAGAACTTCTCCTTCCGGCGATATCTTCAAAACCTTTCCGGCTCCGTGACGGGTGAGGTAGAGGTCCCCGTCGACGTCGCAGCGAATGCCGTCGAGGGCGTGTTCCTCAAAAGTGATCAAGACCGTTTCGTTGGAGATGCCGGATTCCGACAGGTCATAGGAAAGAACCCGTTGTTGCTTGCTCTCGGACACGTAAAGCTTTTTTCCGTCCGGACTCACTTCGATGCCGTTGGAAGTTCCTTTTCCGTCCGCGAGTCGGGTCACCGCTCCCGTTGTTGAAATGCGCCACAGGGCGCCGTCACCGTTTTTCCAGTCCGGATCGCTTGCGTAGAGCGTGCCATTCGGTCCGATCGCGAGATCGTTGGGCTGGTGCATTGTTGGCTCGTGGGCAAAAACGGAGATCTCCTTCGTGGCCGGATCGATCTTCAGGATGTTGTGGCCGGTGTAGTCGGCGACGAACATCATTCCCTTTCGGTCGAAGCGGATCCCGTTCCCTGTGCTGCCTTCAGGCAGGGTGACCCAGAGGGAGGCCTCCCCGGCAGGAGTGACTTTTCCTATGTTGCGTTTGTCCCCGAAACTGACGGCGTAAAGATTTCCCTCTTTGTCACAGGCCGGGCCCTCGATACCGCGAGTGAAGGATTCTTTCGCGGTGAATTCGGTTACCTGAAACAGTTCCTCAGCGGGGGAGGAAAAAAGCAGACTGGAGCTGACGGCGAAAAGAAAAAGGGGGCGTTTCATGACGCGAATCCTGACACAGCGCAGCGAGCCGGGTCAATCGGTTTCAAAGGCCTGAGGATAGGTGCTCTGCTCACTCGTCGCTTTTCCCTCCCGTGGGGAAGAGGGGCTGAATGGCCATCCGGTCGGCGGCCTTCCCGTGCGTTTCCACCGGAACGGGCCTTGTGATTTGGTTGCCAGCCCAGAGACCTCGAATCTCGTCGTGGATTTTCGGATAGCGGCTTGCGAATTCCTTCCCGGTCATTTCGGTGGCGAGCAAGTTTCCACCCTCTTCCCTCAGTGTGTAGCGCGTGCCCCCGGGAGCGGTGTAGAGCGTGACTTCGTAGCCGTTCGATTTGAGAACTCCAACCGGTGGGTGCATCGATGTCTCCTTTTCCGGTTCGGGTTGGGAATCGCTGCAGGCGACCAGGAAAGACGAAAAGCAAAGGCAGAAGAGGAGTCTTTTCATGGCAGGAGACTAATCCTTTTCCGACTCGAAGAGAAGAAAATCCGTTTTGTGAAACTGTGCCGTTCCGTATCGGCAGGCGGGACGAACTCGCATTCTTCCTCATCCCGCTGCCCGGGACTTCCTTTTCTTTCCCGAAAATCCGGAATGAAACCCCGGAAAAGTCGGCTTTTTGGCTTGCCTGTTTTCGTGGCAGTTCGAATACTCCTGATTCACGCGTCGACCGGGCCTGACAGGCACCGAAAGCGGCGATTGAAGAATTTACTCCATTCTCCTGTAGAAATTACTATGTCCGATACCATTGCCATCCTCGATCACGTCGACGAGTATCTCCGTCTAGCTCAGGAATACGACGTTTCCGATATACACCTTGCCCCGTCTACACAGCCGAAGTGGCGGCGTTACGGACTGCTTCAGCCGATCTGGGAAAATGGGGACATCATCACTCCGGAACAAACGGAGAAGCTGGCACGTGGTTATCTGCCCGAGGCGGAGTTGGCCCGACTGGAGGAAAAAGGGGATGTCGACTTCGCCTATGCCCCGAGTTTCGGCCGATTTCGTGCTTCTGTCGTGAAGACCCGTCTCGGATGGGAGATGGTTTTCCGAATTATCAGTACCAGTCTTCGGACGATGGATGAGTTGGGACTTCCCGATGCCATCAAGCCGCTCCTGGAATACCACAACGGACTTGTCCTCGTCACCGGAGCGGTCGGTTCCGGAAAATCGACGACCTTGGCGGCCCTGATCAATGAGATCAACCACCAGCGCAGCGATCATATCATCACCCTGGAAGACCCGATTGAGTATGTGATCGAATCCGAGGGATGCCACGTGAACCAGCGTGAAGTTCACACCCACACCGAGAGTTTCTCCCACGCGTTAAGAGCGGCTCTGCGTGAAGATCCGGATGTAATCATGGTGGGGGAGATGCGCGATCTGGAAACCATCTCGCTCGCGATCACCGCCGCGGAAACGGGGCACCTCGTTCTTGCAACACTCCACACCGGAAGTGCCGCCCGAACGCTCGACCGGATTCTCGACGTGTTCCCAACCGAGCAGCGCGAGCAGATTCGGATCATGGTCGGGGAATCGCTACGAGGCGTCATCTCTCAGCAGCTCGTTCCGAAAAAAGACGGGACAGGACGGGAGTTGGCCCTGGAGCTTCTTGTGAATACGCCTGCTGTTTCCGCCCTGATTCGGGATGGAAAGACCTTCATGCTGCCCGGGGTGATGCAGACCGGTAAGAAGGTCGGTATGATCATGATGGACGACGCTCTCATCGAGCTGGTCAACGAAGGCGCTATCACGAAGGCCGAGGCACTGGGACGCGCGATCGATCCAAACACGATCAAAACGGCTCTTGGAGAGTAAACTCATTTCAAACGTAATCTATTTTCAGACATGGCTGTCATTGACCAATATTTCCAGCACCTCGTTGCTGCCGGAGCTTCCGACCTTCACCTCAGTGAAGGGCAACCGCCCAAAATGCGAACCCACGGGGCGATCACTCCGATCGCCGAAGGCATCCTTGAGCACGACACGCTCAACCACATGCTTTCCGAGATCTGCGAGGATCATGCCTACGAACGATATCTCGAAAAAGGGGATCTCGACTTCGCCTACGAGATGGACCAGGAGTCCCGCTTCCGGTGTAACTACTTCCTGCAGAAAAACGGCCTTGGTGCTGTCTTTCGTTTGATCCCTACAAAGATCAAAACCATTCAGGAGCTGAACGTTCCCGAAACGATTGAGCGCTTCGGAGACATGCGTAGCGGACTGGTCCTCGTGACCGGACCTACCGGATCCGGAAAATCGACCACGCTTGCGGCAATGATCGATTACATCAACCGCACCTACGCCCGTCATATCATCACGGTGGAGGAGCCAATCGAATTTGTTCATAATAACAAGAAATCGACAATCTCCCAGCGGGAGGTGCCGATTCATACCCCGTCCTTCGCCGATGGACTTCGTGCCTCGCTTCGTGAGGATGCTGACATCGTTCTTGTGGGAGAGATGCGGGACCTCGAAACGATTTCCCTCGCCCTGACGGCGGCGGAAACCGGTCTGCTTGTGTTTGGAACACTTCACACCAACAACGCCCGGAAAACTGTCGACCGACTCGTTGACGTATTCCCATCAGACCAGCAGTCGCAGGTGCGAACGATGTTGGCGGGATCTCTTCGCGGCGTTGTCGCGCAGCTGCTTCTCAAGCGGGATGATACCGAAGGCCGGGTTGCCGTGAACGAGATTCTCGTCTCGACTCCGGCGGTGACGTCGGTGATTCGGGAGGGTTCAACCCAGAAGCTATATGACATTATTACCGGTGGTAAGGAATACGGCATGCAGTTCATGGATGACGCGATCTGGGCCAAACTGGTTGCTGGTGAAGTGTCCGCTCTGGAGGCCTACATGAAAGCGATCGACAAAAGTCGCTTCAAGAATGCCCTTCCTCCTGAGTATGCTGAGCTGGGCAACTCCGGCGGCGGTACAGGGGACGAGAGTTAGCGCGTCAAGGCAAACGAAATTTCTGCTTTAAACTTTGAATCTAGAGGTGAGGGCGCCCCATTCCGGGCGCCCTTTTTTCTACCTCGCTACAAAGCCCGCAGCCTCTTGCGAAGAGTTCGCTTGGCGGCACTGGTATCGGGAGCAGTGGGGGGCTTACCAAAATAGACAATTTTTTCTCCAAAAGGGCCTTTGATAATCACCTCGATTCGATTCGTACTCGAAAAATCCGGATCGGCGAGCGACTTTCCCTGCCATGCAATCGAAGGTGAAGTGGTCGAGCGTCAGAACGTAAAAAATTGAGAATCGTAGAAAGGCACGGAAAGGAAATGGCGACAAACTTGAAGTCTATCCTTCCTTCCGCTTGAGCTGCGGAAAGAGCACGACATCGCGAATCGATTCCGCTCCGGTCAGCATCATGACGAGCCGGTCGATCCCGATCCCGATCCCGCCGGCGGGAGGCATGCCGTATTCGAGAGCGAGTAGGAAGTCTTCGTCGATTTTCTGGATCTCTTCCCCGGCCTGGTGTTCGAGTCGCTCGCGCTGCACATCAGGATCGTTCAACTCGGAGTATCCAGGCGAGATCTCGGCACCGTTGATGATGAGTTCATACACATCGACGACGGAGTCATCCCTCGTGTTCTGCTTCGCGAGGGGAACGAGTTCCTTGGAAACGTGAGTCACGAAAATGGGGTCGATCGATTTTTCCTCGACCAGTTTTTCGAAGACCTGCTGGGAAACTTCGTAGTCCTCCATGTCGGGGGAAATTTCGACGCCGAGTTCTTTGCATCGTGCCTGACGGCCGGCGGCATCGAGATCCCACCAATCGGCTCCGGCGGCTTCGGCGACAAGATCCTTGTAGGGGGTGCGTTTCCACGGGCGGGAGAGGTTGATCGTCTTCGTGACCTCGCCTTCGGCGTTCTTGTGCTCGATCAGGAGGCCGCCGCAGTATTTTTCGGCGAGGTGACAAACCATGTCCTCGACCATGTCGGCCATTTGTTCGAAGTCAGCGTAGGCCCAATAGGCCTCGAGCATCGTGAATTCGGGATTGTGACGACGGCTGATGCCTTCGTTCCGAAAGCTGCGGTTCAGTTCGAAGACCTTGTCGAACCCGCCGACGAGGAGGCGCTTCAAATAGAGCTCCGGCGCGATGCGGAGATACATGTCCATGCTGAGCGCGTTGTGGCGCGTCTCGAAGGGCTGGGCCGCAGCGCCTCCTGGGACGTCCTGCAGCATCGGGGTCTCCACTTCGAGAAATCCCTTTTCGCCGAGGTAGCGACGAATTTCGGCGACCATGGCGCAGCGCTTCTGGAACACTTCGCGGGATCTCTCGTTCGCGATGAGGTCGAGGTAGCGCTGGCGGTATTTGATCTGCGGATCGACGACGCCGTGAAACTTGTCCGGCATCGGGCGGAGGGATTTGCTGAGCATGGTGACGACATTGGCTTTCACGGAGGGCTCCCCGACCTTGGTCGTAAAGGTTTCCCCCTCGATTCCGATCCAGTCACCGATGTCGAGCTGCTTGTAGACGGCCCAGTTTTCTTCGCCGATTTGCTTCTGATTTACAAAAATCTGGATGCGGCCGTTGAGATCCGAGATGTCGAGGAAGTTGCTTTTCCCCATGTCGCGGAGTGCCGTGATGCGACCGGCGATACGGACCTGCTTTTCCTCCTCAAAATTCTCACGGAGATTTCCGGGAGTGTCGGTGGTGTCGAAGCCTTTCCCGAAAGGATCGATTCCCAGTTCGCGAAGTTTTTCCAGCTTTTCGCGGCGGACTTTCAACAGTTCGCCGATATCTTCGGCAGGTGTGGATTCGTTTTCCTCTGACATGTGGCTCACTAGGGAATAGGGTTCAATTCGCACGCAAGAATGATCGACCCCGCCGAAAAATCAACCGAAGTTCCGTCCCATGCGGTGGAGGCCGGGAATTGCGAAGTCGCCCCCGGGGTGCTTCTCGATTCACGTCTCGGGATCTTTCATCGGCAGGAGCGATGGCTCGCCGTTTCCGATCTGCATTTCGGTTATGAGGTGAGTCGACGCAGGGACGGGGGGCTCTGGCCGCTTTGGGGAATGGAAACCATCGAGGCGCGTCTTCGTGCAATGGTGGAGGAATGGGCGCCGGAGCAGCTGATTCTGGTGGGCGATATCGTGGACAGTTCGGCAGCACCGGGGGAGGCGATCACCTGGCTGGCTTCGCTTTCGGATCTCTGCCCGGAAGTGATCCTGATCGAGGGGAATCACGATCGGGGGGAAGTGAAGCGGCATTTTGAGTTCGTTCCGTGGTATCGAAAGGGAGAGTTCTTTTTTCATCATGGTCACCGGGACAGGTTGGACGCCGGGGCGGGGGAGTCTGCCGTTGGCATCGAAGTGACCGGCCATTTTCACCCTTCGGTGCGATTCAATGACGGGGCGGGGACCTCTTTGAAACTGCCGGCCCTGACTCGCGAAGTCTTTGTGAAGGAGGGAAGGGAACTCTGGCGGCTGCCGGCGTTTTCGCCCTGGGCGGGGGGGCATCCCGCGAAGCCGACCGGATCAAAAAGTTCTTTTTCGCAGTGGGCCTGCGGTGGGAAACGTATCTTTGAAGTTGTGGAAAAGTGAAGAGAAATAGAGAGAAGAGAATGGTTGTAGTAATCGGACATGGATACGTGGGAACGGCCTTAGCTGAGCGGCTTTGGCAGGCGGGGCGTGGTGTGGTTGCGGTGAATCGCAGTGTCGATGTGGAAACGCCGTATCCTCTGCGGGAGGGGGACGTGAGTTCGGCGAAATCGATTTCCCGTCTCGTCGATTCATTGGAAGAAACTCCATCCGCGATCATCCATTGCGCGAGTTCGAGCCGGGGCGGGGCGGATGCCTACCGCGCCGTGTTTCTGGAAGGGATCAAAAACCTGCAGCAGTGTTTCGTGGACGTTCCCGTTTTTTTCACGAGCAGCACGAGTGTCTACGGACAAACGGATGGATCGATCGTGACGGAGCAGTCCGAGACGAATCCGGATCGGGAGACCAGTCGCATTCTTGTGGAAGCAGAGGATCTCGTTCGCTCGGCAGGGGGAGTCGCCCTTCGTCTCGCCGGGATCTACGGCCCGGCGCGTTCGATCTACCTGAAACGAATTCTTGAGGGAACCGCGACGATCGAAGCCGGCGAAGTGAGTCGTTACGTGAACCAGATTCATCGCGACGACATCATCGGAGCGATCTTGCACCTGATGGGGGCGGGAACGGGCTATGGAGCCTGCCTGAACGTCGTCGATGACACTCCGCTGACGCAGTGGGAGGTGTATGAAAAGCTGGCTGACTTTTTCGGAAAGTCGCGCCCCCCGGAATCGGAGCCCGAAACCAATCGCAAGCGGGCCTGGACCAACAAGATCGTGAGCAACGAAGCGCTGCGCGAGACAGGATGGGCTCCAACCTACCCTTCCTTTTTGACGGCTCTCGAAAAAGACGAGACCCTGGTTCCGAGCGTTCGTGATTTGCTCAGCTGACGTTTTTCCCCAATTCTGCCACTTTGAATTGCTGCCCCATGAGGCCCGGGTGGGTCAGGGTCTGGAATTGACGGAGCTGCTGTGCGGATTCCCCTTCGGACGGTTTGCCTTCCCTCGACAGGAGCCAGTCTCTTGCCGCATGAATCAGAAAATGATGCTGGTCGGTGTATTGAAGCCACTTCAGGCCGGCTGCCTCTCCAAACTCGCGGAGGTGGGTGAAATTTACGTGAGCCGTGATGTCGGTCTCCCCGGGAAACGCGAAGGGGTCTTCGGTCGCCGTGTGATTCCGGTAGCATCGAAGGGTGCCGGTTTTGCGATGGGGTGAAAAGTAATCCTCCGCCTCGAAACCGTAGTCGATGATCCACCAGAGACCGCTTTCGAAGAGCCCGGAGGCTTCCTGGATCCAGTGGGGCAGGCCGGGGCAGATTTCCGTAGTGTAGCCTTCCGGAAAATCGGAACCGAGCGCTTCGCAAAAGGGTTCGAGGGAAGGGGGGAGTGTTCTTTCCGTCCAGGCGGGGCGGTCGTCTACCCGGGCGACGGCCTGCTCTTTCCATTCTCCGCGCGAGTAAACGATTCGGTCGACGGAAAACGCATCGAGCAGCTCATTGCAGAGGAAGATTCCCTGCCCGGCGGCGGCCTCCTTCAGGGTCGAAACGATTTCGATGCGAACGGGGGAATCCGAAAATCGATTTTCGAGAAAAGCCCGCGTTTCTGCCCGCGGATCGACAATGCGATAGGTAAGCAGAGTGCAGTCAATTCGCGGATGTTCGTGAAGGGCCGCTGTGATATCTGCAGCAAGTTGTCCGTCGTGCGCTCCCTGCTCGACGATCACGAGAGGGGATTTTTCATCGAGGCGCGAGTGCCATTCCGCCACGATTTGCTGAGCAAGGAGAAATCCAAACATCGGCCCGACGGATACGCTGGTGAAAAAATCGCCTTTCCTGCCCACCTTGCGCTGCTCCGGACTTGCGTAGTAGCCGTGCTCCGGATGATACAAAACCAGCTCCATGTAGTCCGAAAAAGAGATTGATCCTTCCTGACTTTTTTGGATTCTTTGAAAGACGATCTCAAAAAGAGGCGTATCTTCTGAATTGAACCGGGTTTGCGCTCTACCTTCCATGGAGTCGCAGCCTACCTCCCCCCAACACCTTTGACAAAACTCTTCCGTGTCCAACGACTTAGAAGACAACGATTTTGAAGCCATCGGCAGCGGCGAAGCCCCTGTCGAAACGGTTATCGATCTACCGCCCATCGGAGAAGCCGCCGTCCGCAAAGCGAAGCGGAAGCGCCGCATCATCTTCTGGCTGAAATTTGCAGGCTTCTGCTTTGTGCTGTTTCTGCTCGTGGCTGTGATTGGTGCAGCGGGTGCGTTCTTTTACTGCAAGCCCCGCTACGACCTGGCCTATTCCTTTGATATGTCGGAAATCGGCGATGTCGAAGTGGCCAGCCGGATTTTTGACCGGAACGGACAGGAGCTCGGTCGGATCTTCGTGCAAAACCGTCGTCCGGTTTCGCTGGATGATGTGTCCGACAATTTCATCAATGCACTTCTCGCCGCGGAGGACAG
>JARGNG010000175.1 GCA_029213265.1 Verrucomicrobiales bacterium
CCGAAACTCAGGGCAGGGTCGAAGTTGGCGAGAGTGGTTCCGTGGACAACGTAGCGTCCGATTTCCATCTCTTCGGATTCCCAGTCGGTCTTTTTCCCGTTGACCGTAAAGCAGGCTTCGTAGCCAAATTCTTTTGCCAACTCAAGAACCTGGTCATTGTAGATGCCGTAGGGAAACGCGAAGGTTTTCACGACCGCGCCGGTGTCGCCGAAATTCGCTTCGAGGAACCGGTAGGATTCCTCCAGCTCTTCCTTGATCCAGGCCGTGTAGGCTTCGGCTGATTTGCCTCTCCACTGGGACATGTTCTGGTGGCTGATGGAATGGCTGGAGATCGTTCCGCCATTGGCGGCGAGTTCGCGGATTTCATCGTGAGTCATCGATCGACCTCCCACTCCGACGTAGTTTTTGTAGAGAAAGACCGTAAACGGATAGCCGAATTCCTTCATCACGTTCATGGCGAGGGTGTGAGTTGCTTTCCAACCATCGTCGATCGTTATCATGACGCACTCGGCGGGGATGTCCGCCTTGGCCTGCTTCCAGTCAAGAAACTGGCGCATGCTGATGACCGGCAATTCGGAGTCTTTGATCGCCTGCATCTGAGAGCGGAAGTCGTCGATGTTCAGAACCATATCGTTGTTGGACCGGCCCTCGGTAAAGTCGTGGTATCCCAAAATCGAAACGCGGGCCTCCTTGTTCACCACCGGCTCCATGGCAACCAGCTCCGGAGGAGGGGGAATATTGGCAAGGTCGATTTCTTCGATCGCGTTCTCGTCAATTTTCTCGCGATCGAGGGCCTCTTTGACGGCATCGAGAACCGGGGCCGCCTTTTCGCATCCGGAAAAGAAAACCAGTGCAAAGCAGGTCAGGAGAAGAAATGGAGCGAAACGGGTAGATTTCATGAAACAGATAGAAGTTTCCGTTGTCATAGTATAAGACCGAATCAGACCTTGAAAACCGCGAAATCGGGCGCCGATTCCGGGCAATCGTATTTGCGAACCGGCGCGTCGTGGATTACGGGTTTGATTCGACCCAATCCTACAAGTTATGGCAGAGCAAGACATCGAAATTACCGCGTATTTGAAAACCTTTTGTGGCTGGAGCGAAGGCGTTCGCGCAATTTTCCGGAAGTATGATCTGGAATTTGAAGAAAAGGACATCATCAAGAACCCTGCCTTCCGATGGGAGATGGAGCAGAAAAGCGGTCAGCCGCTTTCTCCCTGCGTCGTCGTGAATGGTAAAATGCTTCCGGACGTCAGTGGCGAGGAAGTGGAAGCCTGGATGACGGAGAATGGACTGATCAATCTGAGTGACGCGGAAGCGGATGCTCCGATTGACTCGGCTTGCACGGACGAGCAGCACGCAGCGATGGAGGCGGAAGCCCGCTCCAATGCGACGCCGAACGTGCGCATTATCGAGTAAAATTGGAAAGAGGCCGGGTTCCGGCCTTTTGATCCCAGAACCCAAATTCACCGGATGCCTCCCGCGAACACACCGAAGAAAGGCCTCGGAAAGGGGCTCAATGCCCTCATCCGAACCCCGCAGTCGGTCGCGGTGAAGTCTTCCAGTTCGCCCGAGCAGGACTCCGGCACCGGAGAACGCGTTCTCCGGGTCGCTCTCGACAAAGTGGTCCCGTCACCGCTGCAGCCACGGAAACGGTTTCACGAAGAGAATCTCGACGAGTTGGTCGTTTCGATCCAGGAGCACGGGGTCATTCAGCCTCTCATCGTTCGCGATGTGGATGGGAAATACGAGCTCATTGCCGGTGAGCGACGCTGGCGGGCCTCGACCAAGCTCGGTCTGAACGAAGTACCCGTGATCCTTCGGGACGCTTCGGATCGCGACGTGCTGGAAATGGCGTTGATCGAGAACCTCCAGCGCGAGGATCTTGATCCCCTCGAGGAGGCGGAAGCCTTTCAGCGGCTCGCGAATGATTTCGGGTTGAAGCAGGAAGAGATTGCACAGCGGGTGGGAAAAAACCGCGCAACGGTATCCAACTCGATCCGCTTGCTCGATCTGGACAAAGAAGTGCAGACTCTCGTCTCCCGGCGGATGCTCAGTTCCGGGCACGCCAAGGCCATTCTCGGGATCAAAACGAAGGCGGAGCAGCGTTTGCTCGCCGATATGGTGGTCCGGAAGAAATTGAACGTTCGGGACACCGAAAAACTGGTGTCCGAGCAGATCAATGGCAAAACGACGACCAAGAAGGCGAAGAAAGGAAAGATGACTCCCCAGGCGGAAGCGTATCTTCGTCAGATTCAGGATGAACTGAGGAGTCGCTTTGCGACCAATGTTGCGATCCAGCATTCCGACAAACGCGGAAAAATCGAGATCGAGTACTACGGCAACGAAGATCTCGGCCGGGTTCTGGAGCTCATGGGCATTCGATTGGATTGAG